>CAJTXE010000017.1:5678-83459 GCA_910580225.1 uncultured Acetatifactor sp. | reverse complement strand
ATTATCGGGTATTCCACAGTTTGCAACTTCTTTAATCTGTTTTTTCATTCATAGTAAGGAAAAAGATTTTATATTTATGCTTCTATGAAAAAAAAGGTTCGCCTTACTTACAAATAAGACGAACCTTTTTTTCTGAATAATGATACAAAATCTGAAAAATACAACACGCATATTTTTCATTCTCATACAATCAAGAATCCCTCACATTATTCCCCCTCTGGCAATCCAGGAATACAGGGGATATATGGAAAACATCTCCGCTGCAGAAAATCCCAGTTGCAGTAATAGAAGTGGTATCAGAAGCAGCAACGCTCCAAAGAAACAGGCCTGCATCGGTTCTTTTCTCCAGCAGGACAGACCAAATATCAAGGCTCCGGCTCCGGCCAGCACACCGGCCTGGGACAGCGCAGCCAGCAATACAAATCCCCATATGGGCAGAGCCAGCGCAAACCCATGGAAACAGGGAATATCTCTTATTCCGGCACCTTCCATGGGAAAAACAGAACAAATACGAACAGCCCTGCTGAAAAAGGGAACCAGTGCCAGTACCCCTGCAGCCCCCATGGAAAGCCCCAGCTTACAGACCAGAATACTCCGCTTTCCTCTCCTTGTACTGCCCAGCAGATTCCAGGTACCGCCTACATCTTCCATGGCAGCTACATCCCCAAATGCCAGAACCACACCACAGCATAGTAACAGCAAATCCACGAGACCATCCTCCCCCATAACTCCGAAAAGATATAGGTATCCTGTGTCATACACAAATTGCCCGCCGTCATGGCAAACCTGTTCATATTGCTGTAGCACCCTTGTAAAAGAAGGATAAAATGCCGTCACAGCACTGTATTCCATTTTCCAGTCTTCACCTGCCCTTTCGCTGATCTCCCCGGCAGCAACCATTTCGTCAATCTCCGCAATCCGGTCAAATGCCTCCTGAAAACGTGCCTGTTCCGACAGAATAAGGGCCTCTTTCTCCTGGGTCAATTCTCCCTCCAGATGCAGCATCAGCTTCTGATAGTATTCTTCCTGCACGGATATCCTATATACCTGCTCCCATTCCCGGTAAGCTGCCAGAAATCCAAATACCAGCAGAACCGGAAGTGCCTTTTTCGTGATGAAAATTTTATATCCTTCATGTCCTGCCAAACTGGCATGGGGTCTGAAACAGGTCAAAGATGGCCACCCTCTTTCCCGCAGGACGAAATGGTTCCCCCGCAGATAGAAATATACACTTCCCAGAATGCCTGTCCCCGTGAGCATAAGAATCAGAATCCAGGTAAGCAGCATTCGGGAAAGTGGGTATCCGAACAAATCAAAATTCAAATATGCCCCATAAAAATGCTCTGTCTTCAGAATCCCTGCCAAATTCAGATACTTAAACAGATTCCCCTTAGACGCAGCCGGAATGACTATATACAAAAACCAGCTTCCGCCACAAAGCAGCAGCCCTATCCCATAAGGAAGGGAGACGGTATCCGCCGCAATACAGAATGCTGTCAGCAGTGCCCCAAATCCAAATACAACAATACCCTTGGTAAAAATGGACAGCAGTAAATAGGACAAAATCGTTATTGACAGAGGGCTTTCACGCCAGGCAGCTACGGACTGAAGACTTGCCCCCAAATCTCCGTATCCCATCAGACTTCCGAAAAAGGTCAGATTCATTCCATAAAGCAGAACAGTCATAGTCATACAGTGAATCCAAAGTGTCGCCAGTTTGCTCCCAATGCTTCTTCCCATTCCATATCGGGTGCTTCTGGTAATATAAAACAGCTTTTTTTCCTTTTCACCCAAAATCAGGCTTCCCACAAAGAAAAAAACAGACAGCAATAATAAAATATCCGTCCAGACATTCTCCATTGCCCTTACAATTCCATGCCCCGGCATCCAGCAGATATTCTCTCCTGTGAGTCCGGCGTAATCTTCTGCACTCTTTCGGACATTTCGAGCGGAAAAGGAGTCCTGCTGTGTCCCGGCAAAGATCCCAATGGTACTCAGAGTATTCTTTGTCTCCTGTACAGACTGCAGGTACTGTTCATAGCCTGCACATTGCTCCCACTCTTCATAGAACTCCTCTATCAGCTGTCTCTCCTTCCAGTAAGAATCTGTGAGTCTTAAATAGCTTCCGTCCTGATACCTGTCATAGTAGGCTTCAAACAACCCCGGCGCACTTTCCCGGTACTGTGCTGCCAGTGTCTCCCCCGTGGTATTCTGCAAGCTCTGGAGAGATATGATCTCCTGCACAAAGCCCACACCGTCTATGGTCTCTTTCAGCTCCATGAGATAATCTGCCTTTTCCTGTTCGGTCATTCCTGCAATTTCTTTTTGAAAACAGCCGTAGGAAGCCAGCCCTGGCTTCTCCTCCCCCGGCAGATTCGTATACCAGAGAAGAAACAGGTCCAATACAAACAGGGCCAGGCAGGATAGAAGGAAGTTTCGCTTTCCCCATAGCTTCCCCAATTCCATTCCTGTCAGACGAAACATGTGTTTTCCCCCCTTATGCTTTTCTCCTCTCCGAATACCTTCAAATACACTTCTTCCAAACCGCCGGATGTATTGTATTTTTCACACAGCGCCTCCACAGTTCCCCGATCCGCCAGACGGCCGGATTTCAGCAGCAGGATTTCCTTCGCCACAGATTCGATATCGGATACCACATGGGTAGATACCAGAAGGATCCGGTCACCGGCAAGAGCGCGGATACTTTCCCTGACTCGGACGCGCTCTTTGGGGTCCAACCCTGCAGTCGGTTCATCCAGAACAATGCACTTAGGGTCACCCAGTATGGCCTGGGCAATGAGAAGCCTCTGCTTCATTCCGCCAGACCAGGTGCCCACAGCTCTTTTTTTCACATCTGTCAGGTTGACAAATGATAGTACACGCTCTATCTCTTCTGACTGCCTCTTTTTCGGAATTCCCTTCAAAGTCGCCATATAGGACAGAAAACGGACTCCTGAAAAATGTTCATACAACCCCTGCTGCTGAGGTGCATACCCCAGCAGACTTCTATAAGACGCACCAAGGCTCCTGATATCCTCTCCGTTCCAGCAGACAGTACCGGATGTAGGCATCAAGTTGCCTGTGATAATATTCATCAGGGTAGATTTCCCGGCTCCGTTCGGCCCCAACAAACCATAAATACCGGAATTCATTTCCAGACTGACCTGATCCAAAGCCGTTTTATCTTTGTATTTTTTCGTAATTATATTAAGCTGCAGCATCTTTCATCTTCCTTTCCCAATCATGTTGATCCTTCGAAAATTATCATTTCCTGCAAACAGATCCTCCTGGGAAATCAATCCGAATTGATAGCGTGTAATTTCATAGGATTCTCCATACAGAGGTGTAGCCTCATAATCATAGATCACCAGCACATCCGAATCAAGAACACCGCGAAATTCCAGTCTCCATCCCAAACTTTTGTTCACCAGCGATGATCGGCAGATTTCCCCGGTATCCACATCTATGTAGGAAAATTCATGACCTTCAAGCTTTTCCTCGCAGCATAATTTATCGCCGATTTTCTGATACAGGTAACAGGCGCCCTCCTGTGCCCGGTAAAGCTCCTTCTCCTGCCCGGTAATTAAATCAACACTTCTGACTACACCGTCAGCTTCACTTGACACATATAGCATATTTCTATCGATCACAGAAGAATTCAAAGCCTGATTGCTCATACGATACCGGACAACCGGCGAACCGTTATCTATAGAAAGTGTTGCAACAATTTCCTCTGAATTATCAAATATATCCTTATATGCGTCGTCATCATACAATTCCTCGTTAGATACCTCCCTCTTGTAATCAATTCCCTCCAAAACAAGTGTACGTCCATAGCAGTCTGCCAGATGCCAGGAAATGGAATCTCCAAATTCCAGATTACAGATATCTTTTATCTCTTTGGATTCCGGATCCAGATAAACCAGTCTGCGCTCAGCCGAATTGATAAAAGTTCCCTCTTCCTCCTCTTGCGCAGACAGTTTCTTCGTCACTACATATAGTCCGGTTTCGTCACACAAAACCAGATCTTCCAACGTCAGAGAAGCATCAAAAACATAGAATCTCTCCCGGCCGGTTCCATCCAGATTCATCTTGTAGAGAACAGCAGACCTCTCCTCCATGTAGTCGGAATCCCCAATTCTCTCTCCAAAAAACTGTATGCTGGAGCCGTCATCATCGGACTTCTTGCTTAGGACATACAAAGAATCCTTCCAGACAAAAAGAATCGTCGTATAGAGCGGAA
Organism: uncultured Acetatifactor sp.; assembly: GCA_910580225.1. GTDB lineage: Bacteria > Bacillota > Clostridia > Lachnospirales > Lachnospiraceae > Acetatifactor. The sequence continues at coordinate 79,216 of CAJTXE010000017.1, read as the reverse complement.
AATCATCACAGGGAAACACCGACGGACAATCCTGGGAATTATGGGTACAGCCTGCATTACTACACAGATAAATTTCCTGTTGTGCGGCAAAATCCATGTACATCAAGTGGGTACCAAAATTGCCGTCAGAGAGTTCTTCCATTTCAGTGGTGAGATAATAGTAACCGTTTTCGGTAAGGCATCCCTCCATATTTTCGGAAACAAGCTGTCGAAGCCCGCCTTCTTCTCCTGTCAGATTTTCCTGACTGTTTCCTGTTTCCGTTTCCCATTCTGTGTTATTTTCTCCGCTTTCTCCCGTCATGCCGTCATTGTCTTCCACAGCTCCGCCGGCCTCAATCCTTTGTCCGGCAGAATCATTCCCAGGTTCTGTCCCGCTGCATGCTCCCAACGAAAGAACCATACCGGTAGAAATCAAAAATGCAATTGTTTTCTTCCACATAAAAAGACCTCCTTGTTATCCTTTGATAATAAGAAGATCTTACTATGGAAAAGTCAAATTTCTGTCAAACTTCCAGCTTTATTTTTACGATTGCACCATGAGGAACAGCATTTTGAAACAGGAAACTGCCCCCATGTTTTTCACACAGGATCCGACTGACGGCCAGTCCCATTCCCAGATGGCCGTCCTGCCCGGTTGGAAGAAATGTCTTTCTTCCCCGGCGAAGGATTTCGTCAGGAAACCCATTGCCGTCATCTGTTACCGTAATCTCCAGTGCCGGTTTCTGAAGCGTAAATACAACAGTTATTTTATGTTGTGCGAATCGGACGGCATTCTCAACTATATTTTCCATAAGCCTGTACACAATCACTTTATCCACACTAAGAATATCTGCCGGAATAAGTCCCCATCTCTCCCGGATATCCTCTGAAGCCACCCTACCCTTCCTCAGGGCATCTGTTTGACTCATCCTCTCTTTCGGCAAAGCACCCTCAAGATTCGGCGCGCCTGTCCCACTCCTTCCCAACGTATCCTGTGGACATGCTGTCTCCAGTTTACACCCAGGAGAATGGCACTCCAGCTGCAGAAGAATTCCCGCTCCCTTGGCCATTATCTCCAGATCATCCCGAATATCCGCTATAAATTTGCAGGCAGACACTTCTTCCCGCTTCACCTCCATATCTTCCAGCTGATTCAATTTTCTCACAGATTCCGTATATTGCTCCAGCCGCTTCGCTGCCATATGCAGATTTCCCACAATTCGCTCCGCCTTTTCCCTGCTTATCTTTCCTGTCGGGAGATTGATCTGCAGATATTCCGTATATCCCTGAATTATCGCGATGGGATTACGCAGATCATGCGCAATGGATGCCTGCATCAGTTTTCTCTGCTCCAGCATTTCCCACATGGCTTTCTGATTACCGGCCAATTCCTTCCGCATCGATTCAAAAGACCGACACAGTGCCCCCATTTCATCCTCACAGACATATTCCAGAGAAAAGTCAAGATTCTGCGCCGCAATCTGTTCCGTTGCCTCTGACAGCAGCCGCAGCGGATGCGAAAGCCGCCTGCGATAAAACCAGAAACCGCTAAACAGAATTCCTCCGATGGACAATACTGCCGGAACAGCTACCATTGCAGCACCGCAAAGCTGATATGCCAATTTTCGCTTCGGAGTCAACGTGTCATAACTGCTCTCGATTTTCCTGATGGAATAAGTCTCATCTACTGCATTTTCATGAACTACCGTTTTGCGGGTATATAAATCTGTCTTCTGCTCATCCTGCACCTCCGTATCAGCGCCCTCATCCATCGTGACGGTTTCCACGGTCATCGCGACCATATCCGGCAGTTTTGTTTCCTCTCCAAAGTTCAGAAGATAGGTAAAACTGGAGGCAGAACCATCTTCCAGCACCTGGTCCACCGTCAGATATGCTGCATCAGGATCCGGCATCAGATAATGGCGAAATGCCGTACAACCCGCGATCGTCCCCCCTGACAGCAACACAACAGTACAAAAAGTTAAAAAAATTGTCAGCATAAAATAACCGCGAAGCGATAAATCAGCGGTTCTCCATCTTCTTTTTCCTGTTTTCAAAATAGCTCCTTCCCAAACACGAACTTTCTGCATTGAATACCACCCAGTGTCTCCTTCATCGGTTCCACTTATATCCAACTCCCCAGACAGTCTCAATGTAGTCATACCCGGTTATTTCCCTGAGTTTGCCCCTGATCTTCCGAATATGTTCTTTTATCACATTACTATCTCCTTCCGCGTCATAGCCCCATACCATTTCGTAGATTCTCTCCTTATCAAATACCTGGTTGGCATTAGTCAGCAGGAATTCAATTAAATCAAATTCTTTCCTGGAGAAAAAAATATCTTCTCCATGCCAGGATACCGTCCTCTCCGACAGATTGACAATCAATTCATGAGAAATCAGAACGGACATTCTGCCTTTGTTTCTTTCATCCCGCCTCAGATGAGCCGCAACCCTGGCAGAAAGTTCATTCAGACTAAAAGGCTTGGTAATATAATCATCTCCGCCGTAGGTGAGACCATTGATTTTGTCCTGCTCCGTGATCCTCGCAGTCACAAACAAAATGGGACAAACAATATGGCTTCGTATACTTCTGCAGAATTCCAGACCGTCCATTCCCGGCATGTTAATATCCAAAATGATCAGATCCGGCTGCCTGGACAGAAGCGCCATGGCTTCTCCGGCGCTGTTTGCCGCCAATACTTCATAGCCGCAGTCCTGCAGATGATCGGTCAGAAGTTCGGTCATCATCTTTTCATCGTCTACAATCAGAATTCTATATGTCATTACCTTCTTTCCCCCTGTCAAAATCATGAAATCAATTCAGTATCCCATAAAAAAGTCAAAAAACAGTCAAAAAAGAAATGCATCTGCTCCGGAAATCAGATATTCCGGAGCAGATGCAGAAATCAGAAGGAACACACATCCTCTGTTTATAACTTTTCACTGAAAATATTTTTATACCCTTCTCCATAAATCTCTGTAGCACTGGTTATAATGGTGAAAGCCTTCGGATCCTCCTGACGGACGATCTCCTCCAACTTTGGCGAGAGATGTTTTTTCACAATACAGAGAATGACATTTTTACACACCCCGCTGTAAGCACCCTGTCCAGAAATATAGGTGGCGCTGATGTCCAATTCCTTCAGCAGCCGTTCTACGATCACATGATGATTATCACTGATAATAAAGAACATTTTTGCACCATCCCTGCCGTACAGAACCAAATCCAGCAGAATAGAATTCACAAACACCACCAGACCCGCATACAATGCCGTATCAATATCCTGAAACACGAAAGCTGATGCCGTCACAATCACCGCGTCTGTCAGCAGAAACAGCAATCCCGTCTTCAGATGCGGAAACTGCAGCCGCAGCAATTTTACGATGATATCCGTCCCTCCCGATGTAGCCCCTGCCCTGAAAACCAGTCCCAGGCTCACCGCCATCAGGGAACCGCCCACCAACGCCGCCAGCAGAGGATCCGTGGTAAGCGCTCCTACAGGAGACAGTAAATTCGTCATACAGGACATCGCCAGCGTACAGTACAGAGTAGACAGAATGAAACGCCATCCAAATTTCCACATTCCAATAATCAATATAGGAATATTAACGGCAAACATCCAGGTACCGGTCTCCAGACCGGTGATTCGGTTCAGGATGATAGCGATGCCTGTGACACCGCCCGGCGCCAGGGAATTAGGGTCCAGGAACAGACTGACAGCAACGGCATAGATTACCGCCGCCACTGTGATAGTCAGATAGTCCATACATCTCCGGCAGAAAGTTTTCTCTGCTTCATATTGGATTTCATTCTCCTGCTCTTTATTAACCATTCTCTCCAAACCCTCTTCTCATCCTTTACCAACCGCTTCGCCCACGTCCGCAGCAGGCTCTGTCATCAGAAACTGGCATTCACCAGCTTGGGACGATACCCCTCCTCTTCCAGGGATTTCATAATCTGATTCTTATGTTCTGTACCAAATGCTTCCATGGTAATACGTAGTTCTACAGCAGTATTTCGGTTCGTTGTAACGAACTGGTTGTGCTCCAGCTCCACTACATTACCGTTTGCCTTGGCAATGATGCCGGATACACGATACAGTTCACCGGGCTTATCCGGCAGCAGAATAGACACACTGAAAATTCTGTCGCGCATTATCAACCCCTGCTGAACAACGGAAGACATGGTCGTAACATCCATATTTCCGCCGCTTAAAATAGATACCACTTTCTTGCCCTTTACATCCAGATGTTTCAGAGCCGCCACGGTCAAAAGTCCGGAATTTTCTACTACTATCTTGTGGTTTTCCACCATGTCCAGAAATGCAACCACAAGTTCGTGGTCTTCTACTGTAATGATGCCGTCCAGATTCCTCTGAATATAGGGGAAAAGCTTATTACCTGGTGTCTTAACCGCAGTACCGTCTGCAATGGTGGTCACCTTTGGAAGCGTTACCACATGCCCCTGCGAAAGGGACTTCTGCATACAGTTTGCCCCGGCAGGCTCTACCCCAATCACTTTTATCTTGGGATTCAGAAGTTTTGCCAATGTTGCCACTCCAGTTGCCAGCCCGCCTCCGCCGATAGGTACCAGGATATAGTCCACCAGAGGCAGTTCCTTCACAATTTCCATGGCGATGGTGCCCTGTCCCGTAGCAACAGTCAGATCGTCAAAAGGATGAATAAAAGTATAGCCATTCTCGTCCGCCAACTCATATGCCTTCGCACATGCCTCATCATATACATCACCGTAAAGTACCACTTCCGCACCATATCCTTTGGTACGGTTCACCTTCATCAGCGGAGTGGTGGTAGGCATGACGATAACGGCCTTCGTACCGTATGCCTTCGCAGCATAGGCCACACCCTGAGCATGATTTCCGGCAGATGCGGTGATCAGTCCTTTGGCCCGTTCTTCCTCCGAGAGAGTGCTTATCTTATAATATGCACCGCGAAGCTTATATGCACCTGTGAGCTGCATATTCTCGGGTTTCAGATACACCTTATTCCCTGTCTGGGCACTGAGATATTCGCTGAAAACCAGCTTTGTCTCCAGTGTAACCTTCTTTACCACCTCGGAAGCCTCCTCAAATTTCTCCAGAGTCAGTCCTTCCTCGCTGGTCAGCACGATTTCTTCCATCTGAGAACCATTCTCCTGGGGGGCAGCTCCCTCCTTTGCTGCAACTTCATTTGCCTGCACCTCTTTTGCCATTTTGTTCCTCCTTTTTGTGCACAATATCGTTTTTGCTCCATAATACGTAAAATGAACTAACTGTCCCTGATCACAGCCATTTCTTTTCTCACTCCTTTGTCCGTCAACAGGCTCCGTTCCCACTGCCTGTACCGGAACGGTTCTGTAGGCCGTTAAAATCTGTCAGAAACTGCTTACCTCTCACTGTTGTCTGTACGCACATCAAATAATGCGTTTACAAATTCATCTGAGTCAAATTTCTGCAGATCGTCGATGGTTTCCCCCACTCCGATATACTTCACCGGAACCTTCAGCTCAGACTGGATAGCCACAGCTATGCCGCCCTTGGCCGTTCCGTCCATCTTGGTCAGAATAATGCCTGTCAGATCGGCAACCTCACCGAATTCCCTTGCCTGTACCAGTGCGTTCTGCCCGGTGGTTCCATCCAGAACAATCAGATTCTCCCTGTGTGCATCCGGAAATTCCCTGTCTATGATCCGGTTCATCTTGCGCAGCTCTTCCATCAGATTCTTCTTATTATGAAGGCGGCCTGCCGTATCGATCAGAAGGACATCCACCCCCCTGGCCTTTGCCGCATTGACAGCGTCATAGACCACGCTTGCCGGATCTGCACCCTCATTGCCGCCCACCATGGGTACATCAGCCCGTCTGGCCCACTCTGCCAGCTGATCTCCGGCCGCTGCACGAAACGTATCAGCTGCCGCGATCAAAACTCTCCTGCCAGCCTCTTTGAATTTCCCTGCCAGCTTGCCCACGGAAGTGGTCTTGCCCACACCGTTCACACCGATCACCATGATCACTGACTGATTTTTCTCGAAATTATAGGCATTTTCTCCTACTCGCATCTGTTCTTTGATACCGTCTATCAGCAGCTGTTTGCAGGCCTGCGGTTCCCTGATATGCTGCTCTTTGATCTGGTCTTTGAGACGGCTGACGATTTCGGCAGTGGCATTCACACCGATATCTCCCATGATCAGTATCTCTTCCAGCTCCTCGTAGAAATCATCGTCAATGGCAGAAAATCCGCTGAACAGGGAATCGATTCCCCGGACGATGTTATTCCTTGTCTTGGCAAGTCCTTCTTTTAATCTGGTAAAAAATCCTTTTTTTCCTTCGCCCATGTTTCATCACTCTCCCTTTAATTCGTCAAATCCTTATCGATCAGACTGACGCTCACCAGTGTGGATACACCTTTCTCCTGCATGGTAATTCCGTACAGCCTGTCTACCTGCTCCATCGTACCTCTTCTATGTGTAATCACAATGAACTGTGTATTTTTTGTCAATTTATGCAAATATTTTGCAAATCTGCCTACATTAGAGTCATCAAGAGCGGCTTCTATCTCATCCAACAGACAAAAGGGCGACGGCTTCAGATTCTGAATGGCGAACAGCAGTGCAATGGCAGTCAGCGCCTTCTCCCCGCCTGACAGCTGCATCATATTCTGAAGTTTCTTCCCAGGCGGCTGGGCAATAATACGGATGCCCGCCTCCAGAATATCCTCATCCGGTGTCAGCTCCAGAGTGCCCTTGCCGCCGCCGAACAGTTCCTTAAACACTTTATCAAATTCTCTGCTGATCTCTGCGAATTTCTCTGTGAACTGCTTCCGCATGGAGGCATCCAGCTCATCAATAATGCCTTCCAGCGTCTTCTCCGCCTCTACCAGATCATCCCGTTGGGTTTTCATAAAGGTAAAACGCTCCAGCAGACTTTTATAATCTTCGATGGCATTGACATTCACATCTCCCAATTTCCTGATCTGATCCCGAAGAGAGGCAATCTCCTTCTTCATAGCAGATAAATCTGTCATCTCCTCATTCCGAAGGACTGCGGCATCGGTCAGGGTGATCTCATACTCATCCCACATATAATTGATCTGAGATTCCAGCGCTTCTTCCAGCTTTTCTCTCTGTGCATTCAGTCGGTAGGTCTCCTTGTCCAGAGCGGAAAGCTTTTCGGACAGCTCCTCCCGTCTGGTGAAGAAAGTTTTCTGCCGAGATGACAGCTCTTCCTTATGCATCATGGATTCTTTCAGCAGCTCTTCCGATGTGTTCTGGGCCTGAAACGAAGCTGTTATTGTCTTCTCTATCTCAGCAATTTTTAACTCTCTGAGATCCATTTCCCGGCGGTTCTCCTCCAGTGCTTTTAGAATTTCAGAAAGTTCCTCTCCTGATTTCTCTATCTCGCCGGTGATTCGATCTACATTGCTCTGTTTGAAATCCAGTGTCTGGCGCATGTTCCCCACCTTCAGCTCCCATTCAGAAACAGCCGAAGCAGCGGAAACCTCCAGTTTCCTTTCCTCCTCCAGTTCCTGGCCAAACCCGGCAATCTGCTCTTGAGTCTGTTGCTCAAGGGTCTCACTGTCCGCCAGTTCCTGACGGATGGTGTCTTTATCCTTTCGTATCTCCAGGATCTGCGCCTCGATCTCCGCACTTTCCGCCCGAAGAGAAGCGGCACTCCCGGCCTCTTCCTCCATGCGCTCCCTGGCCTGGCTGATATTCAGTCTGGCCGTATTCTGTTCGATGGATTTGCGCTGAATCTCGTTTTTGACTGCCTCCACATCCACCCTTAGCCTGGTTCGTCTGGCCTTCGTATTTTCAATGTCCCTGTTTGTCTCGTCAATGACCGCCTGCAGCTTCTTTACCCTTCCTTCCAGCTCGTCGATCTCTCTCCGCCTCCCCAGAAGGTTGCTGCTGTTTTTATAAGCGCCTCCGCTGATAGCACCCCCCGGAACCAGGAGTTCCCCCTCCAGCGTGACGATACGAAGCGTATGTCTGTATTTTGCCGCCAGCTTTACCGCATTGTCTACATGGTCCGCCACCACGATACGGCCCAACAGAGAAACTGCAACATCCCGATATCTATCGTCTATCCGTATAAGAGAATCTGCCGTACCGATCACACCTTTTTCTGTCAGGACTTCCGGATTCTTAAATTTCTGGGGATTTTTAATGCTTGTCAAGGGCAGAAACGTCGCTCTGCCCAGCTTGTTTGTCTTCAGATAGGCGATCATTTGCTTGGCCGTATCCTCGTGGTCGGTGACAATATTCTGAATATTACCGCCCAGCGCGGTTTCAATGGCGGTTTCGTATTGCTTCTCCGTCTGAATGATATCGGCTACCACACCGATGATACCGCGGTTTCTCTCCCGCTGTTCCATGACCCTCTTCACACTGCCGCCATAGCCTTCATAGCGCTCCGCCAGATTTGCCAGTGCCTCCAGCCTGGACCGCTCCATATGATAAGCGCTTTGAGCCTCCCGAAGTCTGGCATCTTTCTGGGTCAAAGCCTCCCGAAACGTTCCAAGCTCCTGCTCCATATCCTTTTCCTGTTTTGTCAGTGCCCGGATCTCCTCTGTCACTCTCTCGAATGCCTCTTCCAGTCCGCGCAGAGTTTCTTCCCGCGCCGCTTCATCTGATTTGATTCGAAGCAGCCTGGAATTAAGCTCCGCCTTTCTGATATTTACCTGCTCCATCATGGTATCCAGACGTCCCAGTCTGGATTTAATAGTCGCTCTCTGCCCCAGTTCCCGGATAATGGTATTTTTGCCTTCTTCCACACCGCTGTTGAGCCTTTCGATCCGCTTCTGGATTTCCTCCAGCTTCTGGCGGGCTGTATCGGCCAGAACCGTAATCTCCTCCACCTGTGTATCGGTGTCGCGCTTCTCCCGCAGCAGAACTTCTCTGTCTCTCTCCCTGGCAGCAATTTCCTCCTGAAGCGTACGCCGCCGGCTGTTCAAATGAGCTTCGCTGCCCTTACCGGAATTGATCTGCTCCTTCAGGACATTCAATTCCCCCTCCAGACGTCCTCTGGTAAGCCCTGCATCCGTCGCCGTACTCCTTGCCTGTTCAATTTCGGCTTCCAGCTTCTCCAACGCCTCCTGAACGTTGGTATATTCGTCCTTGGCACTCTCGTAAGAGGTCTTTGTCTGCGAAAGTTCCGTGTCGGCGATCTCATATTTCTCTTCCGCTGTCCGCAGCTGCTCCCGCAGATTGGCGTTCTCCAGAAGGAACACATTCACATCCAGATTCTTCAGTTCCTCTCGCTTGCGCAGGTAGACTCGGGCTGTCTCTGACTGGCGTTCCAGAGGCCCCAGCTGTTTTTCCAGTTCCGACAATATGTCATTCACGCGGACCAGATTCTGTTTCTCATTCTCCAGCCTGGTCTGAGCCGCTGCTTTCCGACGCTTGAATTTCACAATTCCCGCTGCCTCGTCAAAAAGCTCTCTGCGTTCCTCCGGCTTTCCGCTTAAAATCTTGTCGATCTGGCCCTGTCCGATGATAGAGTACCCCTCCTTACCGATACCGGTATCATAGAACAGCTCGTTCACATCCTTTAATCGGCAGGAACTCCCATTGATCAGATATTCACTTTCTCCGGAACGGTAAATACGCCTCGCCACCGTCACCTCGTCAAAACTGGTTGCAAGCTGGTGATCCGCATTATCCAATGTAATGGCCACATAGGCGTAACTCAACGGCTTCCGGTTCTCCGTGCCCGAGAAAATGACATCCTGCATGCTGGCACCACGCAGCTGTTTTACACGCTGCTCCCCCAGAACCCAGCGGACGGCATCTGCCACATTGCTTTTTCCGCTTCCGTTGGGTCCTACGATCCCTGTAATCCCGTTATGAAATTGAAAATTGATCTTATTAGCAAACGACTTGAATCCCTGTACCTCAATGCTCTTTAAATACATCCTTTACCCCTCAAACGCAGCAATGCCTGATAAGCTGCCTGCTGCTCCGCCGCCTTTTTCGTCCTTCCTTCGCCTGTGCCCAGAAGTTTTTCCTCCATATAGACCGCCACGCAGAATACCTTGTTATGTTCCGGTCCGCTTTCGGAGCACAGCTCATAATGAAATTCCTTCTTTAATTTTCCCTGGATCAGCTCCTGCAGATTACTCTTGCTGTCATAGAACAGCTGCTTATCCTCCAGATCAGACAAAATAAAGCGGTTGATAAATATCTTCGCCGGTTCCATGCCTCCGTCCAGATAGATGGCACCGATCACAGCCTCCATCACATCGGAAACAATACTGTCACGGGCCCGGCCTCCCGTACCTTCCTCTCCTCTTCCCAGAAGAATGAATTTCCCCAAGTCCAGATCCCTGGCGCAGAAAGCGAGGGACGGTTCGCAGACCATTGATGCACGCATTTTCGTTAATTCGCCTTCTGGCATATGTTCGTTTCGCTGAAAGAGAAATTCACTTGACACCAATTCCAGCACTGCATCTCCCAGAAACTCCAGACGCTCGTAATTCCTGTTCCTCCGTATCCTCTGTTCGTTGGTAAAAGAGCTGTGGGTCACCGCCTGCCTTAACAGGGCCTGATTGGTAAATCGGTAACCGATCCGCTCCTCCAGCATTTTCATTGTATATTGATTTTCCATTTTTATAATTCCAGTCCCGCATCCTGTTTTATAAATCTAACCCGGCATCTGTCTGACCGCCTGTTGGAAGGTTTCGGGACAGACTCTCTCGTCAGGTCCTTTCTGGCTCTCTTCAGGCAGATGCCTCCGTAACGCAAATGAGCAGCCGCATCGCAGACTGCTCTTATCAAAATCCATATGGCCGGATATAGCGATCTGACTGACCATACCTGCCCAATTTATGTCTTCCGCTCTACACTGCAGCCTTGATCAATTCTACCGCCTCTTCCACCGTGGTAATCTTTTCCGCCTTCTCAGCCGGAATCTCAATATCAAACTCTTCCTCAATTCCAAGAATGATCTGGAATACATCCAGGGAATCCGCCCCCAGATCATCCACAAAGGTGGTATCCATGGTGATCTCGTCCGGATCCACATTCAGCACATCTGCAATTACCTTTTTCAGCTTTTCAAACTCCATAACATTTTCCGCCTTTCCTTAATTCTCCAGAACCACTTGTTCTTTAATTTTTTGATTTATCTTCTGTTCTTTGAATGCAATGCATTGAAGAATAGAATTTCTGATCTCAATAGCTTTACTGCTGCCATGGGTTTTTACCACAAGGCCGTTCAAACCAAGCAAAGGTGCGCCGCCGTACTCCTCTGTACTGAATCCCTTCAAAGTCTGCTTCAGAGCAGGTTTCACCAGCAGCGCGCCCATCTTGCTCCTGGCTGTACTCATCATTCCGGCCTTGATCTTCCCGATCAACGCACTGCTTATGCCCTCCAGCGTCTTCAGGACTACATTTCCCACAAAGGCTTCACATACAAGCACATCCGCCCCTCCATAGGGGATCTCTCTGGCCTCTACATTCCCGATAAAATTGATTTCGGGACAATTCTGTAAGAGAGGATAGGTTTCCTTTGTCAGAGCATTTCCCTTCTCCTCTTCCACACCAATATTTACCAGACCCACCCTGGGGTTTCTGATACCGATGACGCTTTCCATGTAGACACTTCCCATCTTCGCAAACTGCAGAAGCTGAGAGGGTCTTGCATCCACATTGGCCCCACAGTCCAAAAGGAGGCTCACGCCATTGATATTGGGTATCACAGGTGCAAGTGGTGGTCTCTCCACACCTTTGATCCTTCCTACGATAACCTGCCCGCCCACCAGAACGGCACCGGTACTGCCGGCAGACACCAGGGCATCACACTTGCCCTCCTTCACCAGATACATGGCCTTCACAATAGAGGAATCCTTCTTCTTGCGGATAGCCATCACAGGCGGTTCTCCCGTCTCGATAACCTCTTCCGCATGCACGACTTCCAGCTGCTGTGCATTATAAGTATATTTCTGCAGCTCCTCTTTTATCACGTTCTCCCGGCCAACCAGAAATACTTTTACTTTGTTGTCAGCATTCACGGCCTCAACGGCCCCCTTAACCACTTCCCCGGGGGCATTGTCACCGCCCATTGCATCTACCGCCACATGAACCATCTCAGCCATAGTACTTCCTTTCCGTAATCTGCCATACCTTTGCCGCCCACCCAGATATGCTTCCGCTCTCCGGACACTTCGGCAAGGCCTCTTGTGCCGCCATTCCACCCGCTTTTCCCACTTCATGCATATCTGTACTTTCAGAGGCTGTCATGCAGACAAAATAAACCGTCAACTACATTAACTATAATGGAATATGACATAAAAAGCAAGGTTTTTTTACACAAAAAAGGCGCTCCGCAGAACGCCCTTCTTCCCTGTTGATGCCGAAAACAGACCTGTCTCCTCTACGATCTGCGCAAAAGATTCAGGGCTCTAATTACTCAACAGTGATAACCTGCTTCTTGTTATAAGAACCACAGGCCTTGCATACTCTGTGAGGCACCATTAATGCACCACATTTGCTGCACTTTACCAGAGTAGGAGCGCTCATTTTCCAGTTTGCTCTCCTCTTATCCCTTCTGCTCTTAGAAGATTTATTCTTAGGACAAATAGACATCGTTACACCTCCTTATTCTTGTTAAAGATATCTTGTATCACTGCCATACGGGGATCCGGAACAAAAGTATCACATCCGCATTCTTCCCTGTTCCGGTCCTGTCCGCATACGGGACATATCCCTCTGCAGTCTTCTCTGCAGAGAACCTTCCCCGGCCAGTTCACCAAAATTTCGTTGTGCACGAAAGTCTCTACATCGAACTGACGATCTTCCGTCAGACTCAATTCGTCCGCTTCCTCATCCTCTGCCTCTAAAACAACAGTCCGATCAAACTGCAGCTCCATCGTGACAGGCACTTCTGTCAGACATCGGTCACATTTCGCCTGAAAAGTCAGACCAATGCTGCCCTTCAGCCTTGCTCTGCCCCGTCCCGCATTCTGAAACCGCAGGGATACCGGTGTGGCGGCTGTAATCGCAAACCTTCCCATTCTGCTCTCAAAGCACGTCAGCTCCAGGGGAATCTCCCTCTCAATCTGCATCCCTTCAGATGTCAATACATCAGATAAGTTGATTAACATGGCAGCTCCTATGTGTCATATGGGCACGAATTCTCTTCACGCCGAAACTCTTTCGCTTCACATACTGCTTTATTATAATCTGCCGCACAAAGTTTGTCAACAGATATTTCCAGATTTTTGCCGCATTTTACTCAATTTTAATCTTCATATTCAAAACTGGAAAACCCTTCCCCGGTATTGATATTATACAACCCATACCAGGGAAGCTCCGTCTCTGCAATACTCTCCAGATCAAAATAGCCAACCCATCTCAGATAGTCCTCCGGAAGCTTGGACAAGGCCGCTCCCGGCAGATAAACATAGAAGGTCTCTCCGTCTTCCAGACCATTCGCTTTGGAAGAGATCCATCTGATATTGTCCTCTATTTTCTCCTGTTCCGGCTCTTCATCATACTCCAGGGAAACAAGTTTCATGCGGTAGGTGAAATCGTCTACTTTTTCCAGTTCATCGAACCTGCCGGTAAAAACACACCAGTACACGCTTCCCTCCGGATAATCATCTCCGATATCTCCCATCTCGGAATCATGATAATTTCCCGCAAAGGTTCCGTCACTGTCAATTTGAAGTTCGGTAGACCACCCTCCGGCACCGCTGCTGAAATAAAAATACCGTCCTGTCAGCGCTGCAAACCCGAATGTCTCATCACTGCCCGTTAACTGTCCGGCTTCCGGTTCTTTTGACGACTGATTTGTTCCTTCTTCCGGCTCTTCTTTTGACGCTTCCCCCGCACCGGCCGGTGTCTGTCCTTCTGCTGCGTCATCAGTTCCCTGCTGTGTCGTTTCCTTCTGTGATCCTTCCGCGCCCTCTTCCGAAGACATGACAGCTGTCTCTTCCCCTGTCTCCTCTTCCAAAAGCACTGTACTGATCGGAATCTCCCCTGATTCCTCCTCCGCTTTTCCGCATCCCGCCTGCAAAAACACTACCATTAAAAGCAGCAGCAAACCATTTCTTTTCATATACGCTCCCTTTTCTTTCAATACCATTGCTGCACTGCCGCCAATTCCTATAAGGAAATTTTCCTGTTTTTAAAATAGTAATTTCTGTCATGCTCATTCACTTCCCGCAGCACATGGCAGGGATTCCCTACCGCCACCACATTGGAAGGAATATCCTTAGTAACCACACTGCCCGCTCCGATTACAACATTGTCTCCTATTGTAATGCCGGGGACAATGATGACGCCTGCTCCAATCCAGCAATTTTTCCCGATGTGCACCGGGGCATTGTATTGATACGCCTGCTCTCTCAATTCCGGCAATATGGGGTGTCCCGCCGTGGCCACCACCACGTTGGGCCCAAACATGGTATAATCCCCCACATAGATATGGGTATCGTCCACCAGAGTCAGATTAAAATTTGCATAGATATTTTTCCCGAAATGAACATGATGACCTCCGAAATTGGTATGGAGCGGCGGTTCAATATAGCAGTTCTCGCCGATCTCGGCAAACATATCCTTAAGCATCTCCTGACGCTTCTCCAGCTGTGTGGGACGGGTCATATTGAAATCATACAGGCGATCCAGATAACTGAACTGCTCCTTCAAGAGTTCTTCGTCATTAGGCAGATACAGCTCCCCCCCATGCATCTTTTCTTTGATGTCCATATTTTCCTCCTGTTATATCCGCGATTACATTCTTCCCCCTGCATTTCTGTCCATTCTGACAAAAACATACCGGCGGCCGTCATCGCCGCCGGAACATGAAACGAATACATATCAGATCTCCTTCGGTACAGTTTCTTTGGCCCGGGCTTTGAACTTAGCCACTTCCTTAGCTGCCTGGGCAATGGTAATATTGGTTCCCGCACCAGCCACACAGCCTCCGGGACAAGCCATTCCCTCGATGAGGCAGCCATTCTTTTTCCCTGCCTTGGCCAGGAGAAGCATTTTCTTACATTCCGTTAGGCCTTCGGCATGTTCGATCTTCACTTCCGTCTCCGGGTAATAGGTTTTGATGCATTCCTCAATAGCGCCTGCCACACCCCCTGCCACGCCGTATCCCCGGCCGGCTCCGGTGGCATCCTGCATCTCGTCCATGGCTTTGATCTCCTCCAGCAGAATCCCCTTGGCTTCAAACATTCCCGTCAGCTCCTCGAAAGTGATGACAAAATCCACATCGGAACGAATGGTCCTGCGGCTTGCCTCCAGCTTCTTCGACGCACAGGGGCCGATGAAGACCACGGAGGCCTCCGGATGCTCCTGCTTGATGATTCTTGCTGTGGCCACCATGGGCGTCAGCTCGTTGCTGATCTTGTCTATGGTTTCCGGGAACAGATGTTTGGCCATCACAGACCAGGAGGGACAGCAGGATGTGAGGGCAAATGCCTGTTTTCCTGTGGCCACTTCCTTCACATAATGCTCAGCCTCTGCCATGCAGCCCAGGTCGGCGCCGATGGCCGTCTCATACACATCTGCAAATCCCAGTTCCTTCAGCGCCGTCTTAAACATTTCCGGCGTAACTTTGGGACCGAACTGCCCTGCAAAAGCAGGCGCCACCTGGGCGATAATGGTCTTTCCGGACTGCATGGCCCGGATTAGCTGGAAGATCTGGGACTTGTCCGCAATGGCACCAAAGGGGCAGCTGACCATACACATGCCGCAGGATACACACATATCGTTGTCTATATAGGCCCTGCCGTACCGATCCGATTTGATGGCATTTACACCGCAGGCCGCCTTACAGGGACGTTCCTTGTGGCAGATCGCATCATAAGGGCAGACATCCTTACATTTCCCGCACTTGATGCACTTCTCCTGATCAATGACAGACTTGCCGTTTACCATGGAGATTGCGCCTCTGGGGCAGACGCTTTGGCAGGGATGTGCCACACAGCCCATGCAGGAGTTTGTCACTTCGTAATGATCCTCCGGACAGGCATTGCATGCCGAAGGAATCACCTGCATCAGAGGCGGCTCATAGTATTTCTCGTTAATATTGCTCTCTTCCAGTCCCTGGGTCAGATGCCCGGGCCGCTCTCTGTTTTCCGGACGCAGGCTCATGCCCATGGCCAGACGGATCCGTTCCCGTAGAATGGCCCGGTCACGGTAAACACTTTCCCGGTACATGGACTCTTCGTAATCCACGATCTGATAGGGAAGCGCTTCCATATCGTCTTTCAGATTGGTTGAGTTATATGCCAGATTGGCCACTTCCTTGAAAACCCTTCTCCTCCGCTGACGGACAGGGGTATCGATTCCTCTCATACTGCTCATAGGCTACCTCTCCTGTGTGATATTTTTTTAACAATACAACCTGATATTATTAAACCATATTTCCTTTCTTCGCGCAAGTCCCAATCGCATTCTATTCCGGTTTTGCAGCGGCTCAGACATTACTGTATCCGGTAAAACCGGAACCGGAAAGATCAGATCCCGGGTGTATATTCTGCTGCAATCCTCTCTGCCGCCCGAATCCCGTCCATGGCTGCAGACATGATCCCTCCCGCGTAGCCTGCGCCTTCTCCGCAGGGGTATAAACCTCTGATTTTGGATTGCATATCTTCCCCCCGCAGAATCCTGACTGGAGAAGACGTACGGCTTTCCACTCCCGACAGGCAGGCATCCGGCCTGTTGAATCCTCTGATCTGTGCGGCAAAGGCTTCCATCCCTTCCACAATGGCCAGATTACAGGCCTCCGGAAGAATCCTGTCCACGTCAGCCCATTGGTATCCACCCTTGCATTGGGGTATGATTCCAAGTCCCTCTCTCTGTCCGCTCCTTTTGACTACATCATTATCTTCGTATCTGGTTCGAATTTCCATTCCATCCGGATTCCCATCCCTGTCATTGCCTGTCACATGACGTCTGAAATCTTCATAGCGCTGAACCGGAATCCTGCCTCCTCCGATTTCATAAGCCTTCCTCTCCAGCTGCCTCTGAAAGGCAATCCCGGCCAGAGGCCCGGACTCGCCGTAGTCTTCCGGTGTCACTGTCACGATCACGGCGCTGTTGGCATTCACACCGTCCCGTCCGCTGTAACTCATCCCGTTCACCGCCGTATATCCTTCCTCGGAAGAAGCATTCACCACATAACCCCCCGGGCACATACAGAAAGAATAAACGCCCCGTCCGTTCTTCGCCCTGGCAGCCACTTTGTATGAGGCCGCCCCCAGGCTGCCCGGGTCCGCCGCTCCATACTGGTTTTCGTTGATCATGTCCTGAGGATGTTCCACCCGCAGCCCCACTGCGAATGCTTTGGCCTCCATGGGAATCTGTCTCTTATGCAGCATGGCGAAAGTATCTCTTGCACTGTGACCGATGGCCAGCACCAACTGCCGGCAGTCGATTCTCCAGTTCCCGTTGACGATGACCCCTGTGATATGGCCCTGCTTCACTTCCACATCCGTCACCTGACTTTCAAAATGCACCTGGCCTCCCAGGCGCAGAATCTCCTCACGCATCCCCTTTACCACACCAAGCAGAACATCTGTTCCGATATGCGGTTTGGCATCATAGCAGATACGTTCCTGTGCTCCAAATTTCACAAAGGTATCCAGTACGACCCGGTTTCTTCCATCCCGGTCTTTCACCAGCGTATTCAGCTTTCCGTCCGAGAAAGTACCGGCTCCGCCTTCCCCGAACTGAACGTTGGACCCTGTCCAAAGCCTGCCTTTCTCCCAGAATTCCTCCACATCTCTGCAGCGTTCCTCCACGCATTTCCCCCGTTCCAGCAAAATGGGCCGGTAACCATGAAGTGCCAGGAAGTAGCCGCAGAACAGACCCGCAGGACCGGTACCCACAATAACCGTAGGCCATGTCTGTCTGGCTTTCCCCGCTTCCGGAAATCGATATTCATTCTGTTGTGTCCTGCATACCAGATTCTCTTTTCCCCGAAATCTCCGGAGAACTTTTTCCTCATCCCGGACAGTCACATCCAGAGAATAACGGAACCAGATTTCAGGCTTCTTTCTGGCATCTACGGATTGCCGTATTATTTTCAACGCCATGATATCCTGTTTCGGAACCCGCAGCAATTCAGCTGCACTCCGTTTCAAATCCGAATCGGAATGTCCCGGCCTTACTTTTACCTGATTGACTCTAAGCATATATCCATTTCCTTTACCCTTGAAGAAGTCTTTTCAGAAACCATCCACAACTGCCTTTCCCTGGGGCATACCTAAAGCCCGGTACTGCGGCGGATTCCTGATTTATAGCCGGGCCGCCGCCGTTCCGGCAATATAGCCGCTGCACCAGGCCCATTGGAGATTATACCCTCCGCATTTACCGTCTACGTCCAAAAGTTCTCCTGCAAAATAGATGCCGGGAGCCTTCCGTGATTCCAGATGCTCCGTAACTTCCTCCAGGGGTACACCCCCGGCACACACCTGGGCATTCTCGAAAGGATGACTGCCTGTCACATGAACCGTCCACTGTCTCATGAGACCATATACCCGGCTTATCTTTTCCGGATCTGCCTCCGAGACAGCTTCCGCTGCGCGCAGTCCCGCCAGTCTGAAAAACAAAAGCATAAGCTTCTTATTCAGCAGACCGGAAAAAAATTCCTCCACAGTGCGCCCTCTCTCCAGCGACGCTCTTTCTGTCTGAAGACGCGCATACGAATCCGCCGAATACTCCGGCAGAAAGTCCATGGTGATTTCCGCTTTTCTATTTTCCCGTAATATGTAATTCACCACACGGCTGATCTGAAATACCGGAATACCCGAAACCCCATGCTCTGTCAGCTGCAGCTCTCCCCGCTCCCGCGCCACGCACTTTCCGCCCGACGTGACAGTCAGCATCGCATCCGTCCGGACCCCTGCTACGGCTTTCAGATAATCCTCCCTGCACCGCAGCTGTACCAGCGCAGGCACCACCGGAACCAAGTGATGCCCCAACTGTTCCGCCAGCTTATATCCGCTGCCGTCAGAACCGGTCTTCGGCGCCGCACACCCGCCGCACGCCAGGATAACGCGGTCAAAAGTAAATGATTTCTTCCCGGTCTCCAACCGGATTTCGGCCTTTCTCCAAATCCCGATCTGTTGAACCCTGCAATCCGTAATCACATCCACCCCCAGCTGTCCCAGCCGGTAACGCAATACATCCTGCACGGAAGACGCCTGTTCGGACATGGGATACAGATATCCGTTCCGGCGCTTCACCAGCAAACCGATCTCCTGAAAAAAAGCAAGCGTCTCTTCCGTCCCAAATCGCTTCAGGCAATTGGCTAAAATATTCGGAGACTTCGTGTAGTAGTTGTCCAAACCCAGCTTTTCATTTCCCAGGTTGCACTTTCCGTTTCCCGTGGACAGCAGCTTTCTCCCCAGCCTGTCGTTTCCCTCCAGCAGTGTCACATCCGCTCCCTGACCCACCGCCGTAATTGCCGCCATCATTCCGGCAGCACCGCCTCCCACAATCCCAACCGTATGTTTCATCTGTTTTTCCTCTTTTTGGATCCTTCGGACAGCACGCTGAAAAACATTGTGTCCGGCCCCTGGAAACAGCTGCATTTAACTGGAGTAATTTTCCAGGAAATCATACAGCTTCTCCTCGTTCTCAATCCACATCATATCTATAATGCTTTGCTGTAGCTTGACCGGCAGTGAATCCAGCGGAATACCTGTTTCGATATATACGGTCTTTCTGTCTTCCAGATAAACGATGATTTTATTGTCATATGCCGCCAGATAAAAACTGCTGCTGGGCTGGATATATTTATAATTCATCTGTACTACCACCCGCTCCCTGGAAAAGGAAAGTACCTCCAGCCCTACAAACCCGCGTTCCAGTTCAGACAATGGAGGAAACGCCGCATACACCTCCATCGCCTGCAGG
Organism: uncultured Acetatifactor sp.; assembly: GCA_910580225.1. GTDB lineage: Bacteria > Bacillota > Clostridia > Lachnospirales > Lachnospiraceae > Acetatifactor. The sequence continues at coordinate 59,362 of CAJTXE010000017.1, read as the reverse complement.
AACTGTTCCCGGTTCATTCCCACATATTTATCTGGAAGACGCCACGTAGTCTCCACAACGGTATGCTGAAGAATATCTGTCTCCTCCAGCACATAATCCGTATCCACACAGAGGGTCTCCGAAGAAAATGCCGCTTCCTCCGCTGCCTCCCCGGCATCCTCTTCTCCTTCCATCACAATTCCGTAATCAAATTGATCATCCGTCACAGGTATGGGTTCCTCCTGCTCCTGTGGCTCCCGGGTTGCCACAGGCAGTCCTTCAAACAGGGAGGATTCCTCACTGTCCTGCTCTGCCGGATAAAAGAAGCGGGATGTCTCCACGCCTGCATAGAACCCCAAACCCAGCATACACAACGGATACAGGATAAATAAGCTGATACTTTTAACTAATTTCATACTGACCCCCATGCCGTCTTCCCGGCATTCTTTCTTCGTATTCTTCAGTATCAGCCTTTTTTATCCTGTTTATTCAATTTTTCGAATATTTTCCAATGCAGTGCAGCACCCAAACACCCCTGAGCTTATGAATACAGATGCATAAGCTGACCAAGCCGGCTTAAAAACTGCCCGCCTGGGATAATCTCCAGCTCCGGTTCCCTGAAATTCCGAAGTACCAGAAGCATCCCCCAATACACGACACCAGAAACAATCAAGACAATCAACAGCATCGGCAGCCCTCCCAGAGCAGCACCAAAGAGCCTGTTTAACAGCATGCACAGCAGAACGGTCACCCCGCCCGCCCCCAACGGCACAGCCAGTCCTCCCATCCAGTCCATACGCAGCCGCAGCTGCCTGTAGGAAAGCACACCCAGCGTAATACTCAATACCAGTGCTGCCGCCACGCCGCCGTAAACCAGTGATAAAATACCAGACCCGGAAAACAGTACCATGATGACTGTAAATACCACATCCGCCATGCCTACGGCACCCAGCAGCAGATATTTTCTTCCCATAACCAGCAGGAATCTGGCAAAATAAGCGGAAAGCGGTGCCAGAACAATCACTGCCGAACCTCCCTGAAGCATCTGCTGTACCAGCTCTTCCTCTTTTCCTCCCAAAAGACCGGAAATCTGACTTCCCATCACTGCCACATACACCGCCAGAAAGATCCCGTGAACCAGACAGATATGGAAACCGCTGTGAAAAGCGGTTCTTGCAAACCGGTTTTCCTCTCTCCGCAGCGACAGAAAAACCTTCCCCAGAACCGGCAGTACCAAAATGGACAGCACTGACACCAGAACACCGCAGATGACAAGATATTTTCCTATGTAAGTATCATATGGTGCCAATATCCCACCAGATGCAGCGGCAGTATCAACTGCAGCTCCGGAACCCGGCACGGTTGTTCTGAAGGCATGCAGCGCACCCACCGCCTCCAGGGCCCCCAAGGCTCTCCCCATAAAATCTGTCTCCGGCACTGCCCCGAAGGCATGCAGCGCACCCATAGCTTCCAGGACACCCATCACTCTCCCCGCAAAACCCGCTTCCGACACCGTGACCTCCCCTGCCTTCCTTCCAAAGAAAAACAGGCCCAATACCAGCGGCAGAAAGGATAACAGCTCCGTCAGAAACCTGGGCCATCTGGCAGTGCACAGGCCAAAGACACAGTCCCGCCAGGACTCCCCGGCGTACATGCCGTCCCGTTTCAGTTTTTTCTCCTTGCTCCGGCTTCCCCTGAACAGGACGGTCAGGAACAAAAGGATAAGCACTTCCGCCACACAGACCCCCAGTGCAATTCCCATACAACTGTACATAACCGCATAGTTCTCTTCCCGAAGCAGCCTACTGACTTTTGCTCCATAGCCGCCAGTTAAATTAGAAAACAATAGTCCAAAACCCAATATGAGAATCTGCCGCAGAATCCCGGACACAGCTCTTGGCAGTTCCGCACCTTCCCCCTGAAAATATCCCTGCAGTACACAGGAAACCGTCCGAAGCAACACCATGGGAGCCAGTGACATCAGGATGAACGCGCTGTAAGGAATCCGGAAAAAAGCATCCGCTATACTCCTGGCCAGAAACAACACCACCAGCATTCCTGCCAGTCCCAAAGCTGTCTGAAAAAGCAGGGTACTCTTCCGTATCATCAATACACTTTTATACTGCCCTTTATTTCTCCTGCTCCTCAGGATTCTGCCCAATCCGTCTGACAATTGACCGCAGACAGCAATTCCTGCCAGCATGCAGATGGAAACTGCTGCCGTCATGTACGTAATTCCGCCTTCTTGCATCCGGTTTCCCAATATAAATACCGTGATCAGAGTCAGTATACCGGCCATCTCTTCCGTCTGCTGTCTCTTTATCTCCGCCTGATTCATCCGTTATCCCTCGATCATTCTCTTGTAATTTCCAGTTTTGTCAATATCTCTTCCTGTTTTCTCTCCATAACTATACGTTCGTCATCTTCCATATGGTCATACCCGCACAAATGCAGCATACTATGTGCCACAAGAAAAGCAAATTCTCTTCTGACGCTGTGCCCGAAGCTTTCTGCCTGACTGAAAACTCTGTCTACTGAGATCATAATATCCCCCAGAATCAGTTCCCCTGTGTCCGGATCAAAATAGTCCGCCTCATTGTCCTCATCAATCTCAAAGACTCCTTCCCTGGAAAAATCCACATTAGGGAAAGACAGCACATCTGTCTCCCGATCTACAGCGCGATACTCCCGGTTAAGCTCCCGGATCCCGTCATTGTCCGTGATCACTACATTAACCTGTACTTCATAAGGACAGTTCTCTTCCTCCAGAACAGCTCCGCACACCAGAGACACCGTCTCCTCCACGGGAAAAGGAAGTATTTTCTGTGTCTCATTTTCCACATACAAAGTCATGTCAAACCTCCTGTTTTCAATCTGTCTCCGCTCTCCTGTTACCATGATCAGCAGAACAATACCTGGCTGAAAAACACAGCCGGGCATTATTCCAGATACGGTCCGGACAGATGCTGTAAAAAACGGTTCCTGACATTTCGCATCCGGACTGTAATGCCCCCCTACACGGCTTTCCGAAAAATAGATTATTCAGGACTTTCTTCCGTACCTCACGCTGCGTCCCGTCCGCTCCTTCTCCCGCTGCCTGCCCCGCTCTTCCCTGGCCTCAAATGTTTCGTAGGCCTGGACGATCTTCTGCACCAGCGGATGACGCACCACGTCCTTGCTGGTCAAGGTGCAGAACGCGATGTCATCAATTCCCATCAGCACCCTCGCCGCAATATCCAAGCCCGATTTTGTTCCCACGGGAAGATCCTTCTGAGAATTATCCCCTGTCACCACCACTTTGGACCCAAAGCCGATTCGGGTCAGGAACATCTTCATCTGGGCAGGCGTGGTATTCTGCGCCTCGTCCAGAATAATATAGGCATTATCCAAAGTACGTCCTCTCATATAGGCCAGAGGCGCCACTTCGATAAGGCCTTTCTCCATATTTTTGGTAAAGCTCTCCGCTCCCATGATCTGATACAGCGCATCATAGAGGGGACGCAGATACGGATCCACCTTGCTCTGCAAGTCTCCCGGGAGAAAACCAAGCTTTTCTCCCGCTTCTATGGCAGGCCTGGTCAGGATGATCCTGCTCACCTCGTCATTCTTGAATGCGCTGATCGCCATAGCCATAGCCAGATAGGTTTTCCCCGTTCCTGCAGGCCCCAGACCAAACACCAGCATATTGTTCCGGATGGCATCCACATAGGCTTTCTGCCCCAGCGTTTTGGGCTTCACCGGTTTGCCGTTCACCGTATGGCAGATGCAGTCCTCATCCATCTGCGTCAACATGCCTTCCTTCTCTTCCATTCCCAATGTAATCGCGTAATCCACACTCTGCTCCTCTATCTCATTTCCACGGCCGGAGAGCACCGCCAGTTCCCGCAGAACACTTTCCGCTTTCCTGACGTTCTCTTCGGCGCCTGTGATCATAATAGATCCGTTGCGGTCTATGACAGCCACATCGAAATCCCGTTCCAGTTTCTTCACGTATGCATCCTGCATACCGAATATTTTCTGCATATGTTCTGTAGACATATCCAGTTTCATCACAAAATCATTCATTCGTTTCTCCCATATCCATCCTTGTCGTCTCCTCACGCCCGGTAACAGGCTCACGCACCAGAAAGGCTCCCTCCATGACCCATGATGTGTCATTCTTATTTATTCTAACATCTTTTTCAATAATTTGTACCCCTTTTTCTTCTAAATCTGCAAGAAAATCCATTAATTTTTGATTAAGAAGCGCTTCTGCCTCTTCCCTGGTATAGTCATGCTCCGTATTCTGGTATTCCCGATGCGTCACCGTTCCCCAAAATACAGATATATTCAGTTTTTCAAGCGCCAGCGGCCTGGTCTCCTTCATGACGCTGTCATATACCAGGAAAGGCGGCTCTTCCGGTAATTTCCAGATTCGGCTTCCCAGCTTAAGATAAAAATGCTCCTTCTGTCTGCCCGTATACTCCTTTCTGATATAGTCAATGGGCAGTTCTTCCGTATAATACCTGGTATGTTCCAGTAAAATATCCGCGTCCGCATCCACATAAGTATACTCCCGCACGGTTTTGTCTTCATTAAAAACAGGAACCCTGCCTTCCACCAGAATTGTCCCCGCCTCTACCACATCCCCTATGGAAACCAGCGGAACACCGCTGCGGACAATGATTGCCGCCACTGTGCCGTCACACTCCGCAACCAGATCGGTTCCTGCAGTCGTTTCCGGTTTTTCAACGACAATGGGGGCATCATTCTCTTTGATATCGATCTTCAGTCTGGTACCTTCCAATTTTGCGGATGCCCATGTAACCTCCGGAAATTGCCTTCGAATCTCCTTTTCCAGCTCACCGATATCCAGCTCATCCCTGCGCATGCCTACCGTCACCTGATTTTCCTTCAGAAAGCTCTGAAAAATATCCTCTGTGATACGCAGATTTCCTGTGAGTTCTATATCCCATATGTAAAAAGAGGAAATAATCCAGAATGCGATAGCCGCAATCAAACCCAGTATAAATATCTTCCTCTGTAATAAACGGGGAATGAAAAAGGGCAGTCCATATCTTTCCAATATGGCTACCCTTGTCCCCGTTTTCTTAAGTATGGGCTTCAGCTCCCAGAATCCTTTCAGACTGATGCACATATAATAGGCATCCCCCTCCCGGACGATATCCCACAGCAGGATTCCTCTGTTGCTGCACAGATTCATAAACCGTTCCGGTGAAAACCCCCACAGGCGGATGCGCAGATACCCTCTCACATACTTCAGAAATTTGATCATATTCATCCAGTTCCGCACCCTTCCCCGGCACGGCCGCCAGTCTGGCCGCGCCGTACCCCCAGATGCTGTTTTATTTTCTAAACTGCGGTTTTAAAACGGCATGTATCAACTGTATCTGACACAATGGATACAGCCGCTTATTTTCATATCCTCATTGGTATAGTAGTCCACAGAAAGCCCGTTTCCCTCAAAACAGACCTGACAGGACTTGCCCTGCAGCAAAATCTGCTCCTGTGTGTATTCCAGGATCCCCCGGTAATTCTCGATCCAGGCCTCCCGGTTGCCTGTCAGGGTCACCTTCATCGCTCCCATGCAGATATCTTTCGGAAATTTCAGAGATTCAATCAATGCTTCCTTTTTCGTCTCGCGAATACAGTCATTCTTTTTCCTCATGCTTCATTCTATTACGGCAGATCAGAAACTATGCATGGGATTGCCTCCTTCTGCATCCGATATCATTTTATTCGATAACTCCTTTGATAAAGGGCTTTTTCTCCGGAGGAGTGTCTGTGATGCGGCAGGCTGCCAGATAACGCTTGCTTACCGCTTCCGCCCGCTCTTCCTCATTGGCGTGAATCACTGCCAGTGTTTCTCCTTCCATGACATAATCTCCGGCCTTTTTACACAATACCAGCCCCACGGACAGGTCAATGCCGCTCTCTTTGGTCTCTCTGCCGCCGCCCAGCATCAGGGAACAGATTCCCACTTCCTCACACACGATATGATTCAGATACCCGCTGACGGGCGCTGTCACAGGCCGGGTAATCGCCGCACCGGGCAGCAGTTCCGGATGATACACCGATTCCCTGCTGCCGCCCTGTGCTTCCACAAATTCCGCCAGCTTTTCCAGTGCCCTGCCGTCAGCGATCACTTCCTCCAGCATCCGTCTGGCTTCGCCGCTGTCTTCTGCCTTTCCACCGGCCAGCAGCATCCTGCTTCCCAAAGTCAGGCACAGTTCCACGAAATCTTCAGGCCCTTCCCCTTTCAGGGTATCAATGGCTTCCTTCACTTCCAGTGCATTTCCCACCGCATAGCCCAGCGGCTGATCCATGTCCGAAATGACCGCAATGGTTCTCCGACCTGCATTTTTGCCGATCTTCACCATCTCCTCCGCAAGAGCTCTGGCATCTGCCTCCTCCTTCATAAATGCACCGTTTCCTGTTTTCACATCCAAAACAATGGCGTCTGCTCCGGCCGCCAGCTTTTTGCTCATGATGGAGCTGGCAATGAGGGACAGATTGTCCACTGTGGCTGTCACATCCCTCAGGGCATAAAGCTTCTTGTCTGCCGGAGCCAGATCAGCCGTCTGCCCCATGATGGCAATACCGATGCGATTCACGTTTTCGATAAACTTTTCCCGGGTGAGGGCCGTAGTGAATCCGGAAAAACTCTCCAGTTTATCAATGGTTCCGCCGGTATGCCCCAGCCCCCGTCCGCTCATCTTCGCTACCGGAATACCACAGGCCGCCACCATGGGCGCCAGCGCCAGGGAAGTCTTGTCCCCCACACCACCTGTGCTGTGCTTGTCCACCTTGATGCCCTGAATCCCAGAAAGATCCAGTCTGTCACCGCTTTCCGCCATAGCCATGGTAAGCGCCAGGGTCTCGGCCTCCGTCATCTTCCGGAAATAGATTGCCATCATAAGGGCGGAGACCTGATAATCAGGAATCTCCCCCCTGGTGTAACCTGTTATGAAGAATCGGATCTCCTCCTCTGTCAGTTCTCCCCCGTTCCTTTTTTTCATGATGATATCATACATTCTCATATGCATTTCTCCTCTCTTCCCGCTTGACAATGTACGCGCTTTCATTGGTTTTATGGAATCTGCTATTTCAAAATATAAAACCGATCATGCAGCAGGAGCCAGTTTGCCCGGAACCATTTCATAATCTGCCAATATCCGCATCCCCGAAGATTATATTCCCGAATCAGCCGGAACTTCGCCTCAAGGCTTCTCACATCCTCAAACCATACCTCATGAGAGATACCACCGCTGACATAGGTAAAATAAGGACTCTCTGCCAGACTGTCAAAAAGAATCTGCGCTCCCTGTTCCACGGCGATCCGCACCGCCTGTACATTGCCTATGGTTACGGCTTTCGTGGTACCCCTTTCATACGGAAGCGGCCAGTCATAACCGTAATTGGGAATTCCCAGATCCACCTTTTCGGCCGGAATCTCCGTCAGGGCATATTCCACCACTCTGCGGACCTGATTGATGGGAGCCACGGCCATAGGCGGCCCATAGGTATAGCCCCACTCATACGTCATCAGCAGTACATGATCCGCCGCCTCTCCCAAAGCGCGGTAATCCTTTCCTTCGTACAGCAGCCCCTTCTGGCGGCTGCTGGTCTTCGGTGCCAGGGCAACAGAAGTCTGATATCCCAAGGCCCGCATGGTTTCTGCTACCTGCCATACAAATGCGGTAAAGGCATCCCTGTCCTCCGCCAGAATGTATTCAAAATCAATATCCACCCCTTTATACCCTTTCTGCTCCATGATCATCAGCAGATTTTGAATCAGCGTTTTTGTATAGGCTTCATTATTTACCACGGAATGGATCAGCTGATTGTTGAAATTACCGTCCGGCCCGAAGGGAGTCAGCGTCAGTATGGGGCTGGTGCCAAACCGTCCTGCTTCTGCAATCATCCACCCATCCTCCCCGTAAGACGGCGGAATCAACTCTCCTTCCACCGTAAAACCATATGAGAAAACACGAAGTTCCGACAAATAAGGCAGTGTTTCCTCCAAAACCTTTTCTCCGATAAAAGGATAGGCATAACCGCTCACCGCTGCTGCCCGCTCCGCATTTCTTGTGTAACGGTTGATCAGCAGGGCCTGCCCCAGGGCAAGTTTGTAAGGGTATTCCAATTGATTGTCAAAAATGATCTGCTCTACATTCGCGTCCAGTTGCTGTGCAATGCTGTCCACACTGTCTCCCGGCTTTACCACATAAATTTCCATTGACAGGCTCCCATCTTTCCTTTCTACAGAAATTTATATTCATGGAATCCCGGAATTAGACTGCCGTTCTGACATGACAAACCTGTCTTCCGCCGAGATCTCTGCCGATATCCGGGTGGAACTGCCCTGTCTGTTCCTGTCTTCCACCGACCACGCCTGGTCATAACCAACTTGCCGGCTGCTCACCGCTGAGGGGCGACTCCCACCTTTTTACAGATATCCGCCAGACAGCAGCTGTCGCAGTACGGCTTCGTCCGCGCCGTACAGACCTCCCTGCCATGGTTTACCAGACGGTGACAGAAGTCATTTCCCTCCCTGGGCGGTATGATTTTCCACAAAGCCTTCTCCACCTTGGCTGGCTCCCTGATATCGTCCACCAGCCCCATACGGTTCACCAGGCGGATACAGTGGGTATCTGTTACAATGGCCGGTTTTCCGAACACATCCCCCATAATCAGGTTCGCGCTCTTCCTTCCCACCCCCGGCAGCGCCAGCAGCTTGTCAAAGTCATCAGGAACCTTTCCCCCGTATACATCCCGCAGTATCTTCATGCAGGCATTGATATCTCTTGCCTTACTTCTCCCCAAACCGCAGGGACGCACAATTTCCTCGATAGCGTCTGCATCTGCATCCGCAAGGGCATTCACATTCGGGAATCTCTCATAAAGTTTCTCCACTACTACATTTACCCTGGCATCCGTGCATTGTGCTGCCAGCCGTACGCTTACCAGAAGTTTCCACGCCTGGTCGTACTCCAGCGAACAGTCTGCAGCCGGATATTCCTTTTTCAGTCGTTCAATGATTTCCAGTGCAAGTTGTTTCTTTGTCATATGTTTTTCTCTTCCTGTTCTCTTTCAAGATTTCCACCGTATAAAATCCGCTGCTCCGTACATCCTAATTACGGAAAGGATGGTATATGATATGGATATGGAAAAAACAGTCTGTAACTGCATGGGCGTCACCTGCGAAAGAATCAAAAACGCCGTGGAATCCGGCGCCTGTACCTTAGAAGAAGTCCAGGAAGCCACAGGCGCCGGCACGGTGTGCGGTGCATGCCTGGAAGAAGTGGAAGCACTGATCGCCCACTTTAAAGCAGAAGCCCGCACACCCTGAAATACGCTCCTGTCTGCCGGCGCATCTCTGCTCTCTTCAGCAGATCATAAGACCTCACTGCCGCCCAGACGCTGTGCCAACATCGTATTGCGCTCCGTCACGGTCACATTCCCCACAGCATAGGAAAGCGCTTTTCTCGTCCCCACCATAACCAGAACCTTCTTCGCTCTGGTAATACCCGTATAGATGAGATTCCTCTGCAGCATCACAAAATGGGTCATCAGCACCGGCATGACCACAATGGGATACTCGGATCCCTGGGCTTTATGAATGGTAGTGGCATAGGCATGTACAAGCTCGTCCAGCTCTGTGGCATCATAAATGATTTTCCGCTGATCAAACGCCACAGACAGGGTACGGTCTGTCAAATCTACTGTTTCAATCATTCCAATGTCTCCATTGAAGACATCTTTGTCATAATTGTTCTTTATCTGCATAACCCTGTCCCCGGGCCGAAAAATGAAACCGCTCCGGCGGAGTCCCTCTCCCTGGGGGTTGATTGCCTCCTGAAGCATCAGATTCAGGTTGGTCGCTCCCGCAACCCCCCGCTGCATGGGAGTGAGCACTTGAATCATGGAGGGCTGCATCCCGTAATAGCGGGGCAGCTTCTCCTTTACCAGCTTCACGATCTCCGCCGCGGCAGCCTCCGGCTCTTCTCTCTCCAGAAAGAAAAAATCTGTATCCTTCCCGTTGGACAGATCCGGCATCTGGCCCCCATTGATCCGGTGGGCATTTCGAATGATACGGCTGGCAAGTGCCTGACGGAAAATTCTGGTCAGACGAATCACCGGAAACCTCCCTGATGCAATCATATCCCGAAGCACATTTCCGGCCCCTACAGAGGGCAGCTGGTCAATATCCCCCACCAGAATCAGACGCATGCCGGGAGGAATCGCCTTCAGGAGAGAATTCATCATTATGATATCGATCATGGAACACTCGTCCACGATCAACACATCACCTTCCAGAGGATTCTCTTCGTTTTTCCCGTAACCCTCCGAAGGCTTACATTCCAGCAATCTGTGGATTGTCTTCGCCTCCAGGCCTGTGGCCTCAGACATGCGTTTCGCCGCCCTTCCGGTAGGTGCCGCCAGAAGAATTTTCAGTCCATACGCCCGATATGCCGCTATGATTCCCTGGGTGGTAGTTGTTTTGCCCGTGCCGGGCCCGCCGGTCAGGATCATCACCTTCGCCAGGGCTGCCCGCCGGATAGCCTCCCCCTGAATCTCGTCATACTGCATGCCCACGGCCTGTTCGATCCTCTCCACGTCCACAGAGAGACTGTCATTCCCTGTCTCCCGCCGGGCCTTTTCCAGCCGGGTCCACAGTCTGTCCCCTGCCGGTGCAGACGCCAGCTTCCTTAATTTGCCTGCCGTCCCCGCCTCTGCATAGTAAAAAGGCGGAAGGTATATGGCATCCTCCTCCCGAATCAGATCCTTATCCTTCAGCATCTGATCCATGGTCATAACGATACATCCATCATCAGCTTCCAGCAGGGCAGCCGCTTTCTCGGTCAGCTGTTCCCTCTCCCCATAGACATGCCCCTCATCTGCCAGTTCGCTCAGCGTATACATAATACCGCTGCGCAGCCGAACATATGCTTCCTTTCCGAATCCCAGCTTTTCCGCAATGTGATCCGCCGTCCTGAACCCGATGCCCCAGATATCATCTGCCAGCCGAAAAGGATTCTCCTTCATGACAGAGATGCTTTCATTTCCATATTGCTTGTAAATCCTGGCTGCAAAAGCTGTACTCACACCATGTTCCTGGAGAAACAACATGATGTTCTTCACTTCCTTCTGCTTCTTCCAACTCTCTGCAATCATACGGATCCGCTTGTGTCCGATCCCGGGAATCTCCACCAGCAGCTCAATGTTGTCCTCAATGACAGCAAAGGTATCCACACCATATTTCTGGACGATTTTCCTGGCATACTTTGGCCCTACTCCTTTGATCAGACCGCTGCCCAGATATTTTTCCATGCCATAGACAGTGGCCGGAAGCGTCTCCTCCCATTTTTCTGCCATAAACTGGCGTCCGTACCGGGAATCCACTTTCCACTCTCCCTCAATTAGAAGCACGGAACCCACGTTGGCATCCAGGAGGTTCCCCACCACGGTAACCAGGTCATCATAGCCTTTCACATGCACTTTCAGAACGGAATATCCGTTTTCAGGATTCTGATATGTAATTCTCTCCACAACACACCGGATCTTCGTCATTGGTCTGCACTCCTTTTTCATGCGGCAATAACGCCTTCTCCTGTTTCACAGCAGACTTACTGTGTTGGTCATGCCTGCTTATAAATTCCGCAGTCCAAATGCCGGTAAGCCAGTTCCGTGGCTACCCGGCCTCGGGGGGTACGGTTCAGGAAACCGTTCTTGATCAGATACGGCTCGTAAACATCCTCGATGGTGCCTGCATCCTCCCCAATCGCCGCCGCCAGAGTATCCAGCCCCACCGGACCTCCCTGGAATTTTTCAATCATAGTCAACAGCAGATTCCGGTCTATATGATCCAGTCCCAGCTTGTCCACATCCATCAGATCCAGGGCAGTATGGGCCACCTCCCCAGTGATAATGCCATCATACTTCACCTGTGCAAAGTCCCTCACCCGCTTTAAGATACGGTTGGCAAGTCTGGGAGTTCCCCGGCTCCTCTTTGCCATCTCAAGGGCTCCTTCGGGTTCAATCTCCACCTCCAGAATCCTGGCAGAATGAAGGATGATCAGCTGCAGCTCCTCCACGGTGTAGAATTCCAGATGATGAATCATACCAAAACGGTCCCGCAGAGGTGCCGTCAGAAGCCCTGCTCTTGTAGTGGCCCCCACCAGGGTAAATTTCGGCAGATCCAGCCGCACAGAACGGGCCGTTGAGCCCTTACCAATCATGATATCAATACAGTAATCTTCCATGGCCGGATAGAGCACCTCCTCCACCTGGCGGTTTAAACGATGAATCTCGTCAACAAAGAGCAGATCCCCTTCCTCCAGATTATTGAGAATCGCAGCCATCTCCCCGGGCTTCTCAATGGCAGGCCCGCTGGTCACCTTCAGATGAACCCCCATCTCATTGGCGATAATGCCCGCCAGGGTGGTTTTGCCCAATCCCGGCGGTCCGTAAAACAACACATGGTCCAGGGCATCCCCCCGCAGCTTAGCCGCCTCTATATATATTTTCAGGTTCTCCTTCACCTTTGATTGACCAATATAGTCATCCAGCTTCTGTGGGCGCAGAGACCCTTCTATCTTGATATCCTCTTCCGTGATATTGGTTTCGATCGTTCGCTTTGGCATTTTCGTGCGTTCCCTTCGGCATTTTTGCAAATTCTATTTTAGCTGTTTTTCCTTTGGGATGCAAGAACGATTGCATAGAAAAATTCATAACTTTCTGCTACAATATTTTTGATAGGAATAATTGCTCTGACTGTCAAGCAAAACAACTCCTTCAGGCACTTTATAGACGAAGACCGACGAAAAGTTTTACATCCGTCAAAACAAAAGAGGTATTGCGATGAAGTACACCAAAATCGAAAGCTGCATTGAGAAGGTTTACGGATATGCGGTCAAACGTACCTATTCCCGCGAAGAAGCGGACGAACTGGCACAGGAAATCCTGTTTACTGCTGTCCGTGAACTGCCCGGACTTCGGGACGAAAGCAGATTTGAACCCTGGCTTTGGGGGATTGCGAACAATGTATCAAAAAGCTTCCGGCGTAAGCTGGGAAAACAGCGCGCGATGTATTCCTATGACGCCCTTGAAGCTCTGCCCTATGAGGATGCATATTTCGATGAACAGGAAGAACTCTACGATTCCCTGAGGATGAAAATTGCCATGCTCTCCTCCATATACCGTGAAATCATCGTTCTTTACTACTACGACGGTCTTCCTACAAAAATGATCTCCGAAAAGCTGAACATTCCGGAAGGCACTGTCAGATGGCGCCTTACGGAGGCCCGGAGAAAACTGAAAAAGGAGTATACTGAAATGAAAGAAACTGCTTTAAGGCCTGTGAAAATGCATCTGGACATTTGTGGAAGCGGAAATTATAACGGAAAAACAATTCCCTTTCCCTCCGTGTATATCAACGATGCCCTCTCCCAAAGCATATTGTATCATTGCTATGAACAGCCAAACAGTATAGAAGAACTGGCGAAGCTGTGCGGCGTTCCGGCATATTATGTTGAAGAACGGATTGCAAATCTGCTGCAGCGGGATGCTGTAATTGAAGTCTCCAAAAGCAAATACCAGACAGACTTTATCATCTGGTCAGACAAATACGGCATCTATTGTGAGAAAAATGCCGAAAAAGAACTGATGCCCATCATGGACAAGCTTTTGGAAGCACTCCATAATATAGCAAATGATGCTGCTAAAATCGATTTCTATCCGGCCGAAAAAACCGAATCAGACTTATTCTACCTCTATGGAGCCATGGCATTTACCTATGCAAAGGAACACTACTGCAAGTTGCCCTGGCCCGGGATGCAGAAGAAATATGACGGTTTTAAGTGGCGCTATGTGGGAAACATGGAAACTGGCACACATCACAGAACCAAAATCGGCATACAGCGCAACACCTCTCTGGGAAGTCGGGGAGGCTACAGCCATATGGTATATACTGCCATTACCGGTATGTCATTCCGGCAAATGATGTATAATAATTACGTCAATTCCTGTGTGGATATTTTGTGTGACGGCACAACCTGTGATGTAGATTCCGCCGCCGCTGCAATTCAGGACGGATACATCGTAAAAAGGCAGGACGGCAGTCTCTTCGTTACGACTCCCTTCTTCACGAAAATGCAAAAAGAAGCGTTTGACACCATCACGGACCGTTACCTTGCCCCCCTCATGCCGGCATATTCTGAAATCGTAGACAGATTTATCGCCGGGTATAAGAAGCTGTTTCCGAAGCACTTAAGCGACGACGCGGACCGCGCCTGCCAGGATATGTTTTTGGGATTGTACGAAACTGTTATCCATTACGCACAGAGAACCGGGGCAATTAAAATGCCTTCACTCAACTGTTATTGTGATGTCTTAATTCAGTTTAAAGAAAACTGATTTATCGGGCATGGCATCTCTCCAGGCTCTTATATCATGAATTACGCCAGCTCCCTCTGCCGCTTTCGCCTTTTATAGACCAAGATGGCGATGTAGACAGCCAGAAATCCCAGGATAATCGCCACAAGCACGGCAGATTCACCGGGACCGCCCATTTTTGCTTCCGCCCAGAGTTTGTCAATCAGTTTACTGGTATCCTCCGGCAGATTGACAAACACCTGGGTGCGGGCCAGGATTTCCGCATCCGGATAGTGGACAGGGTTCTCCACCATTTCCACATCCATATAGGCTTTGGCGGCAGTTTCCGGCGTGGAATAGCCTACATAATTCATGTTTGCTCCGGCAATCTCCGGGTCACACAGAAAATTGATATAGGCCTCCGCCTCCGCCTTGTGGCTGGAAGTAACCGGAATACACATGGCGTCCACAAAATAGTTGGTTCCCTCCTCCGGCACCACGAACCGGATATGGTCGCTGTTATCCACCAGGATGGCAGCATCCCCGGAATAATAAGGCGCTATCCAGGCCTCCTCGCTTTCCATTTTGTCAAAAATACGATCCATCACATAAGCCTGCACCAGGGGCTTTTGCTGCTTCAGCAGAGCTGCCGCTTCCATCCAGTCGCTCTCCCGTGTCGTATTGAGCGACTGTCCCAGCAGGAGCTGTGCAATGGCAAAAGAATCCCTGGGATTGTCGAACATCAGGATCTTCCCCGCATAACGGTCATCCCACAGTGCGGACCAGCTTGTAATCTCTTCTTGAATGTAATCCGTATTGTAGAACAGTCCCACCACGCCCCAGGTATAGGGCACGGAATAACGGTTCTCCGGATCATAATCCCCATTGCGGAAGCTGTCATCGATATATTGGTAATTCGGAATATTGGAAAAATCCAGTTCCGCCAGCATATTTTCGTCGATAAGCCTTGACACCATATAATCCGAGGGAATAATCACATCATAGTCTGCCCCGCCGCCCACCAGCTTGGAATACAGCGCTTCATTGCTGTCAAAGGTAGTGTAATTGACCCGGATGCCGGTACGCCTGGTAAACTCGGCATTGATATCCATGGAATCGTCAGTGCCGTTGGCAATATATTCCCCCCAATTATATACGTTTATGGTCACACCCTGACCTGCAGCCTCCTGGGCATTGACATTCTGTATCGGCATCAGTGCCAGAAGAATTGCCAGGATCTTTCCATAAAACAGGCTCCTTGCACAAACTGCATGCTTTGTATCAGACGTACTGTTTTTATTGACTGCATCCCACACTGATAAAGTACTGCCTCTACGAAATTCCCTTCTGTTCATAACGCTTCACACCTCCCTCCGGAGCTTTTTCCCCGCCTCTCCCTGTTCCTTAAGATTACGTACATTCACCACAATCAGTAAGACCATCACAGCTGCAAACAGCACGGTGGACAGGGCATTGATCTCCGGACTGATACGCTTACGGGTCATGGAATAGATATAAATAGGCAGAGTCTGGGTGGTTCCGCTGGTAAAATAGCTGATCACAAAGTCATCAATGGAAAGCGTAAACGCCATAATCAGTCCTGTCACGATTCCGGGCATAATCTCAGGCAGCACCACCTTAAAGAAAGCCTTTACCGGCGGGCATCCCAGATCCTGAGCCGCCTCATAGAGATTGGGATCCATCTGACGCAGCTTCGGCAGCACCGACAGAATCACATAGGGCAGGCAAAAGGTAATATGGGCAGCCATCAAAGATCCCATTCCCAAACTGCGTCCTCCCAGGATACGCACGGCAGACACAAACAAAAGCATCAGAGATACCCCTGTGACAATTTCCGGATTCACCATGGGCAGATTCGTTATATTCATCATAATCCGCCTGGGCAGCCGCTTCATACCATTGATTCCGATGGCAGCCACAGTGCCCAGCACCGTAGACACCACTGCCGCCACCACGGCGATCAGCAGTGTATTGCGCAGCGCTTCCAATATCAATCTGTCTTCAAATAATTTCTGATACCAGCGCAGAGAAAAACCTCCCCAAACCGCACGGCTTCCTGTCTCTGTGTCATTGAAGGAGAATACAATCAGCACCAGAATCGGCGCGTATAAAAAAAGGAATATAAGAAAGGTGTAAATACGTCCTCCTGCTTTTTTCACAACAGCATCCCCCCTTTTTCATTTACTTCTCCATCGTCAAACTGATTCATGATGCCCATACAGATCAGGATAATCACCATCAGCACCAAAGATACCGCGGAACCCAGGTTGGGATTATAAGCACTGCCCAGAAACTGCATGTCAATCAGGTCACCGATGAGCAGATTGCCCCCGCCGCCCAGCATTTTTGAGATAATAAAGGTACTCACCGCCGGCACAAACACCATGGTTACCCCGGATATGATCCCCGGCATACTGAGAGGTACCACCACTTTCAGAAAAACCTGCACACTGTTCGCCCCCAGATCCTGGGCCGCCTGAATGACGCTCTCGTCTATTTTGGTCAAAACAGAATACAGGGGCAGAATCATATAGGGAATGTAGTTATAGACCATTCCCAGAACCACAGCTCCCGCGGTATTGATCATATGAACCCGGGGAAGACCGATGGCGGTCATGGCTGAATTGATTAATCCATTGTCTTCTAAAAGTGTCATCCAGGCATAGGTACGCAGCAGAAAATTCATCCACATGGGCAGCATAACCAGCATAACCATCACATTCTGACGCTTGGCACTCATTTTGGCAATGATCATGGCAAAGGGATAACCAAGTCCCAGAGAAATCACAGTGGCTACAGCGCCCAACCAGATGGAGCGCAGAAATACATTGGAATATTGTCCCACGCTCAAAATATTTTCCATGGTAAAACTGCCCGCTTTATCCGTAAAGGCAAAATATCCCACCAACAGCAGGGGGATCACAATAAAAATCGTCATCCACACCGTATACGGCGCAGAGAGAAGCTTGGAATTAGATTTCATCGGCGCTTCCCTCCTCCCGCATGTTCTCTTCTCCGGACGCGGACATATCCTCCTCCATCTCATCGCTGAAGGTACTGTAATCCCCAAACACCCCGGAGTATTCGGACTTCTTCATGACATGGATGTCATTGGGAGTCAGTGCCAGACCGATATGATCCCCTACCTGGCGGCATTCCGTGGACTGTATCATCCACTTAAAGCCCGCCACATCCACGATAATCTCATAATGCACCCCTTTAAAGGTCACTGCCGTCACATCCCCTACGATCAAAGTAGCGTTCGGTTCTACTACCTTGATGTCTTCCGGTCGTATCACCACATCCACAGGGATGTTCCTGCCAAAGCCGCTGTCCAGACAGGGGAAGGTGTGGCCTGCAAATTTCACGGAATAATCCTCCAGCATGACACCATCCAGGATATTGGACTCCCCGATAAAGTCTGCCACAAAAGCATTTTCGGGCTCATTGTAGATATCCGTGGGAGAGCCGATCTGCTGAATCACACCGCCGTCCATTACCACCACCGTATCGGACATGGACAGAGCCTCCTCCTGGTCATGGGTGACAAACACAAAGGTAATGCCTGTACATTGCTGAATCTTCTTCAGCTCGGCCTGCATATCCTTACGCAGCTTCAGGTCAAGTGCACCCAAAGGTTCGTCCAGCAACAGAACCTTTGGCTCATTGGCCAGCGCTCTGGCAATGGCCACCCTCTGCTGCTGTCCGCCGGACAATTGGCCGATCCCTCTGTGAGCATATCCGGTGAGATTCACCATGGCCAGCATCTCCTGTACCGTTCGCCGAATCTCCTTCTCGCTGCGCCCCTTTAACCGCATGCCGAATGCAATGTTCTCATAGACATTCAGATGGGGGAACAGGGCGTATTTCTGGAAAATCGTGTTCACCTCCCGCTTATGAGGAGGCAGTCCTGTGATATTTTTGTCATAAAAAAAGACATCTCCTGCATCCGGCCGGATAAATCCCGCAATGGTCCGCAGAACAGTGGTCTTGCCGCAGCCGGAAGGACCCAGAAGCGTCACGAACTCTCCGTCATGAATCCCAAGATGAAATCCCCCCAGTACCTGCTCCCCGTCATAAGAAACGGTAATGTTTTCCAAGGAAATAATTGTATTTTTCAAAGATAGCCTCTCCTTTGCGGCGGCGCCCTCACTGCACTGTGACAGCGCCTCCCGTATGTTCCAAAATGCGACTTTTTTCGATCGTTCACACAATGAAATAACTATACGGGATAGAACCGGGTTTGTCAATCATTTCTGCCCACATCCCCTGTAAACAGAAATCTTTTTCTTACGTTTCACAACTGCGCCCTTGAGAAATCCAAAAATGAACCATAAACCTAAATAAATAGTTGATATTCGTTTATCCGTCTTTTATAATTTTATTCTGCTGATGAAACAATAAAAAATTATGGCTCTCTTTTCCGTGCAGAAACAGAGAGGTTTTCTCCCTGAAAATGTGATACTATTTGACTAAGCCATGCAGGAGGCTGACGGAGCCTATCCTGTCAGATACATCCGTATCCATGGCACTGAAAACCGGCGAAAGGATTGGAAGATTTTTACTATGGAATGGGTTGAGAGACTGAACGAGGCTATCCGCTACATCGAGGAACATTTGACAGACGAAATTGACCTGAATCAGCTGGGACGGATTGCCTGCTGTTCCTCCTGGCATTTTCAGCGAATGTTCACCTATATGGCAGGAATTCCCCTGTCTGAATATATCCGAAGACGAAAAATGTCCCTTGCCGCCGTGGACCTGCAGGGAGAGAACAGGAAAGTCATCGATGTGGCAGGCAGATACGGCTATCGTTCTCCAACCGCCTTCAACAGGGCTTTCCAGTCCGTCCACGGCATCGCACCCTCGGCCCTGAAAAAGGACGGGGTGTCCGTAAAATCCTTTCCGCCCATTGTCTTCAAAATCACAGTAAAAGGAGTGGAAGAAATGAACTATCGCATTGAAACAAAGGCAGCATTCCGCATCATAGGCGTATCCGTACCTCTGGAAAAGGATATTGAGAAAAATTTTGCAGTGATTCCCGCCAAATGGGGAGAAATCGCCGAGAACGGTACACTGCAGCGCCTGACTGGCCTGATGGACACACCTCCCATGGGTGTTCTGGGCGTCAGCACCTGCAACGACATCGAGCCCTGGCGGTACTTCATTGCCGTCTCCACCTCGCAGACTGCACAGGGACTGGAAGAATACACCATACCCGCAGCCACCTGGGCAATTTTCCCCGGCACTGGCACCAATCAGTCGATCCAGGAACTGGAACGGCGCATTGTGACAGAATGGCTGCCCACCTCAGGGTACGAATACGGCAACGCTCCCGATGTGGAAGTCTACCTGAATCCGGACCCGGAAAATGCACAATACGAGGTATGGATTCCTGTGATAAAAAGATAGGGAGCTCTAAGCCCTGTCCCTGATATACCGGGTGCACCCTTTTGTATTTTCCTACACGATTATCCGGTGTAAAAATTACTCCGATGTTATCGCCCTGAAAATCTTTCCAGCCCCAAGGGCAATGCCAAGGGATACAACACCCGAAAACAGGACCACTGCAGCTTCAGCCCCTGCGCAGATCTCAAACAATACGCCATACAGTGCGTTGCCCAACGGCTGCGCACACATGGAAACAGTCAGGATCACGGCGATTACTTTCCCGATTAATTCCCGGGGTGTTTCCGTCTGGATAAAGGCCATCATCTGCACGGAGAACATGGTGGAACTTGCCATAATCCCGAAACAGCATAACGTCAGAACCACATAGTTTACCATTCCGGAAGAAGACAGCAGCAATGCGGCTCCCATGGGAAAAACACATGCGGAAGAAATAATGATAAGTCTGCCGGCATTGCGGATTGCCAGTTTTTTTGCGAACATTCCCGCGCCGATTCCGCCGGCAAGTCCGCCCGCTGCCAGTGCTCCTTCCGCAAACCCGTAAAGTCTGTTGGCCTGGGAAGTCTCTAGATCCAGTATTTCCGTCACCAGATACGGCAATGCCACCATAATCATTGCGGACAGAAACAGATTGATTCCGCATACTACCAGAAGCCCTTTTCCAATCACCGGCTTCTCCTTTCGAATGAAGCGGATGCTCCGGGCAAAATCCGTTCTCACCGTCAGAAAGACACCCCCCTGGGAATCCTGCTTCTGAAACGGTATGTGAATAAAAAGTTCCATAACTGCCGACAGGATAAAGCATACCATACAGACCCATAAAACCGGTCTCAGGCCATATGCACTGTAGAGAACGCCGCCAAGCACAGGCCCCATTAAGGAGGCAAAGGAACTGATGGTATTGATAATGGAATTGGCGGCCATAAAATGCTCCTGACCGATAAGCGCGGGAATACTTGCCTGTACAGAGGGCTGATAAGCACCTGCAATGCCGTACAACAGCATCAGTGTCACCGTCAGAAGCAGGACCAGATGGGCACTGTCCATCAACAGAGAAAAGGACAGTATCACTGCTGCCGTGAAAAAGTCCAATATCACCATGATATTCCTTTTATTTACTCTGTCCGCCACGATACCGCCTACAGGGGACAGCAAGATGGCCGGAATAAAGGCACAAGCCATGACGGTTCCGTAAAGCGCCGAGGAGCCTGTAATATTCAGCAAATACAGCGGCAGAGCGAACCGGACCGTTGCGTTGCCGAACAGGGAAATAATCTGACCGATTACTACTAACGTAAAATCTTTGGAAAACATTTTTTGTTTCATTTTCATACCTCCATATTTTCAATCTTGTTTACAAAATCAGGGAACCGCTCTTTTCTCCATAGGCGTCAATTGACTTTCCCTCTTCATTTTAATACCGTCCGTTGGTATGTAACTAGTTTTAAAAGTGGGGGTTACCGCACTCAATGCGGCAGCCCCTGCTGTCACTTTGCTTTGAGACATTTGCTGTTGTTTTCTGTTTTGATGCCTGGTAATCCATGCTTTTTCGAGGCCAGCCGCCGACTAAGCGTTCTTTGCCTTTTCATCATTGCTGTTGTCTGTTTTTTTGGTAAATAGCAGTCAGCTCCTGAAGCCTTTCCAGAATTTCCTCATCTACAATATCCAGTCCGAACCCCTGGAGCATCTGGGCAAATACCATGAATTTCCGGCAGGACGCTTCCACGGAACTGTCGAATATCATGGGATTCATCCATATATTCGCCACAAGCAGAATCAGTTCTGCCAGCTGCTCCGGATACTCCGTCTCAATGGAACCGTCTCCAATCCCCTGCCGTATAATGGGCAGAATATAATTTGGAGCCACCTGGTCAATGGTATCATGCAGCAGACTGAAAATAAGCCTGGGGTTGTTATGAAAATTCGGAGCCACCGTAAAAATTTCGTTCTGCACCGGACGATTGATGGATTCTTTAAAAATCGTCTTCAGCTTCTCCCTGCCATTGAGGTCCCGGCGGTCCCGGATATGGGCAAGCATTGCATTGGACTGCGCTGTCATTCTCTCTGTAACGGCTATCAGAATATCATCCTTTGATTTGAAATGGTGATAGATGGCACCCTTGCTAAGCCCCCCCAACCGGTCAATGATATCCTGTATGGACGTATGCTCATACCCTTTTTCCATAAATAAACGGAAAGCCACATCCAATATCAGATGAACGGTTTCTTCCGGATGCTTATTCCTTGCCACTTTCTTCACTCCTTTAACATACTAACGGTATGTTTATAATATCATACTATCGGCAGGCTTGTCAAGACACCAAACCCGGTTTTAACTTCTCTACTCATATGTGCCAAATAGGAGAACTCAGCGAATTGCCGCAAAATCAGGTGCCATACATCTCCGCCAGCTGCCGTATTCTTCCTCCCAGTTCCTCCCGCACCCAGTCCGGTTCCAGTACCCTGGCGGAAGGCCCGAAGGACAGTATCAATCCGTATACCCAGTCGTCCACAACGCACCACATCCGAATTTCAAAATCTCCATCCGAAAGTACCCTGATTTCGTTTTCCTCAAATCTGTCATAGACCCTGTAAGCCTCTTTCCTGTCTATGCGGAAAATAATTTCCTCTGCTTTATGCCTTTTCGTCTCCCCGGATGTTTCTTCCGTTTCCTTCCCAATTCCAGACCTCTCCTCCCTGTGCCGCTCCCCAAGCGCAAAAGCTTCCTCCAGAATTTCCACCCGTTTCATCCGAAGCACTTTGAAAAGCCGCATGGCACCCCTGACCCGGCAGTAGGCCCTCATATACCATGTGTATTCTTTGAAAAGCAGCTGAACAGGTTCTACCTCCCTGCAAGTCATATCTCCGTATTGACCGTAGTAGTCAAATCTCATCACACGCCTGCTCAGAATGGCCTCTTTCATCTGCCCAAACAGCTTCCCCCGTCTGCCGCTCCAGTCTGAAAAGTCAATAGACACCCAGTCCTGGGACTCTGTGTGGAAAAAAGTTTCCAGTTTTTCCAGAATTTGCTCATCCTGGAAAGCCCCTGTGACCCGCAGACTGGCCATGGCCGCCAGAATTCTGCTCTGTTCCTCTCGGGTCAGCAATCGCTTATCCAGAACAAAACGCTCCATCAGCCGAATGCCGCCGCCCTTGCCTCTGCTGGCATAGACCGGGATTCCCGCCATGGACAGACTGTCAATATCCCGATACACGGTACGTGTGGATACCTCAAAATGAGCCGCCAGCTCCTCTGCCGTCACACTGTCTTTCTTCATAAGAATATAGATCATTTCCAATTGTCTGTTTACCATAATTTTTAACCCCTGGAACGCAATTCTCATACACGCTCTAAGAAGTGGTCAGATACCGTACCTCCTCCGCCTCCCAAGGCGCCGGAACCTCCAGTTTCCCGATCATTTCCTCCAATACATGTTCCGGAATATGCCGCTGCCTTGTGCTGTTCCGCTTCAAAAGCTCCCGGTAGGGAACCTCCAGATAAAGGATATGGACCCTTGCACCATATCCTGCGCAGAGCGATGTCAGTTTTCTGCGGGTCTCCCGGATGATATTGGTGGCATTCCAGATAAAAGGCTGTTTCTTTCGAAGAAAACCTCTGGCCTGCTCCAGCGCTGCCAATGCCACCCTTCCGGAGCCTTTGGCGGGCGATACTCCCATCTCTTCCCGAAGCCGGTCCAGGGAAATCACAGGCAGGCCGCCCCCCTTCTCCGCTATCCAGCTGTCCTTTCCGGACAGGGGCAGCCCTGACATGAGATATATGTCAAATGTCCTGTCATCGTAAAGCTGTGCATCTTTACCCAGGTCTTCTGTACGAAAAAATCTTTCTTTTGTATATGAATTATAAAATATATGTGGTTTTTCCCACACCCCCAGTTCCCTGGCAAACTCGCCGAACCACTCTACCTGTTCTGCTAACGCCTCCCTGTCGTCTGCAATCCGTCCCAATACATCCGCTTTGGCCAGCAGATACAGCCACCTCAGAGGAATACTCTCAGCCGCTTTCAGCAGCTCGGCCTCGGGCCTTTGCTTTTCCGCGAACCACAACGGCAGGCCATGGAACCGGATCAGCTTCGCCGCCTGCTCTCTTTGGGCAAAGTCCAGCCCAAACTGCCCGTTTTCCCTGTAGACAAGGGCCCGAAATATCTTCTCTCCCACCAGAGCATGTCTGGGAGAAAGGATTTTTCCCTCCTCCTGCCTTGTACAACTCTTTTTACCTATATCATGATAAGCCGCCGCAGAAAACAGAACCTCCCGCTCCCCGGCACTCAGGACACTCCACTCCGGAAATTCTGTCAGTACCTGACAAACCATCTCCGTGTGGCGGTACACATCTCCCTCGCCATGAAATGCTTCCTCCTGAAGTACTCCCTTCAGCTGACAAAGCTCCGGATAACGCTCAAGACGAAATTCCTGACAGCATTCTGAAAAGAGACCCGCCAGAATATCAATCTCTTTCGTTCGGCACAGCTCTTTCCTGATAAAAGTCTGATGCCTATCGTTCATTGCCGGCACCTCCCTCCCCTGCGTCGAAGAGATCCGCACCTTCTGCCAGACAGTTCACCACAATTGGACGCTTCACCCAATGGCTCTCCGAATTCAGTATGGTATTCAGAAAAGATCCCCGCACATATTTCAGGCGGTCCGTCACATAATCTCCCTCTTCCACCTTGATATAGATGCCCTCCATGATTCCGCTTAAATCCGTCTGTCTCCGGGCCTCTTCCGTTCTTACCCCCGCTCTGCGGCACTGCTTCTCAAAACTCTGTTCCTTTTCTTCTGACAGAAAGGCACTTTTGCCGATATACGCCGAAATTTCCTCCACACTGCTGTAATACCCCTCCGCAAGTACCCGGACGGAACAGATAAAAGGTGCTGCTGCCAGAAATTCCTTCCGTTTCCGGGTAGAGAAAAAACGCCTCTCTTCCCTGTCATAAATATCAAACTCCATAAAATAATGAGGAAGTCTGTCATAAAATACCGTGTGCTTCGCATACAGCCATTCCCCATATAGTATATACCTATCCCTCAGAAGGTGCCTCAGCCTGTCTTCGAAACAGCCTGCCCACAACTTGAACAGATCAAACTGTTTCTCCCCATATCCGCCGTTGAGGTAATGCCCTCTGCTCTGGAGCAGCATTTTCCCGGAAGTGTCAAAGCTGATTCCGCAGTTCGCACCGTCTACCTTCTCTTCCAGGACCAGAAATTTCCCCCGGATTTCCTCGAAACTGACACACTTCAAATCCTCGTCTCCCGCCTGCTCTCTGGATCCCTCCAAGTGACGGGTACGGGGATATTTCAAAATCTGATTTATCATGATTGTTTTCCATCTCCTCTCTTCAAAAGCCGGAAACGAAACAGGACCCCTGTCTGCCGGCCGTATTCCAAAACGGAAGCCTCCTGCTAAAGGCTCCTCAGGGTACAAAAACTACAGCCGCTGTCAATCCCTCCGGAATCGCCTGCGTCTGCGGTTCTGCCATACATTTACGGAATACGGTATTACATGGGGTCCTCCAATCTGAATTCAAAACATCTGCTCTTTTTTCACTATAGCACGATGTGGTCTCTTTGTCAATTTCCACCAAAATTCCATGGCATATTAAATGCGTCATTACTTATTTATTTTAGTATATGCTAATTTAATACTTGTTAATTTTACCGGATTTGATATAATAGGACCGTATGACAGGAACTGTTCCGCAGCTCCTGTCATCTCTTCATCTTTTTACAGACTGGAGGAAATAAAATGTGAACGAGAAAATACTGAAAGCCTTAGGAGAACCCAAGCGATTTCAGCTCCTGCAGCTGATGTCCAGCCGGAGCTACTGCGTCCGCGCGCTGGCAGTCAGAAGCAGCCTGTCCGAGTCCGCAGTGTCTCAGCACCTGAAAATCCTGCGGGAAGCAGGTCTGGTATGCGGCATCAAAAAAGGCTATTACACCCATTACTGCCTGGACAAAGAAGCCCTGGGAGAAGTCATCTCAGAACTGGAACTGCTTCGAACTGTACAGCGCAGACCCTGTGACGGCCCGTTTTATGGCTGTCCCGAATCGGAATACCTCCGATGCAAATCCTATGTACCACCGGAAAAAAGAGGAAAGGAAGAATAAGTTCATGTTAAAACGTTTTATCCATTACTACAAACCGCACAAGAAAATGCTCGCCATGGACATGCTTGCATCCCTGCTCATCTCGGTCATCGGCATGGTATATCCCATTGTGACCAACAAGATGCTCAATATCTATATTCCGGAGAAAATGTATACCACCATCGTCATTGCAGGCCTGATCGTCCTGGTACTGTACATAGTACGTATGCTGCTGCGCTACTTCGTACAGTATTACGGTCATCTGATCGGCGTACAGATGCAGTCCCAGATGCGGCAGGATCTGTTTGCCCATCTGGAAAAGCAGCCCTTCAGCTTCTATGACAATCACGAAACGGGCCGTATCATGACCCGTATCACCAGCGACCTGTTTGAAGTATGCGAGCTTGCCCATCATGGTCCGGAAAACCTGTTGATCAGCTCAGTGATGATCCTCCTTTCCTTCACCTACCTGTTTCTGATCGACCCCATCCTGACACTGATCATCTTTGCCTGCGTACCGGTTCTGGTGGTGGTTACTCTGTATTTCCGCAGGGCCATGAGCCGGGCCTTTGATGACCGCCGCAAAAGCAATGCCACCATCAATGCCGCAGTGGAAAGCAGTGTCACCGGCATCCGCGTCACCAAAGCCTATACCAACAGCGCCCGGGAAGTGGAAAAATTCAGAGAAGGCGACAGACAGTTTGTGGACGCTTCCCGCCGTGCTTACCGGGCCATGGCCCAGTTTCACTCTTCCACTGCTTTCGTGACGGATATCTTCAACGTATTCATCCTCATTGCGGGGGGCCTCTTTCTGTATGGCGGCAGGATCTCCTTCGGGGATTATTCCACTTTTATCGTCTCCGTCAACCTGTTCATCAATCCTGTGAACACCTTAATCGCCTTTATGGAGCAGTTCCAGAACGGTGTCAGCGGCTTCAAACGATTTGTGGAGATTATGGACGAAGCTCCCGAGACGGATGCACCGGATGCAAAGGAACTCACAAATGTCCAGGGTGTCATAGAATTTAAAGACGTCACCTATGCCTATGATCCCTCCAAAGAAGTACTCCACAACATAAACCTCCGCCTGGAAAAGGGCCGAAAACTGGCACTGGTAGGCCCTTCCGGAGGCGGAAAAACTACGCTGTGTCATCTGCTGCCCAATTTCTACAAAATCCAGGAAGGAGACGGTTCCATCCTCATTGACGGCCAGGATATACGTAGTCTGACCATGGAGTCTGTCCGCCGCAACATCGGTATTGTGCAGCAGGATGTATTCCTCTTTGTAGGCACCATTCGGGAGAACATTCTATATGGACGACCTGATGCCACCCAGGAAGAGGTCTGTGAAGCAGCACGCCGGGCCAATATTCATGATTATATCATGACCCTGGAAAAGGGGTATGACACGGAAATCGGCGAAAGAGGTGTTAAACTTTCCGGAGGACAGAAGCAGCGGTTGAGTATTGCCCGGGTATTCCTGAAGAATCCTGCCATATTGATTTTGGATGAAGCCACCAGTGCACTGGACAACACTACCGAAGTGCTCATTCAGCAGGCTCTGGATGAATTATGCAGAGGCCGCACTACTTTGGTGGTAGCCCACCGGCTTTCCACCATCCGCAACGCAGACGAAATAGCCGTAGTCATCAATGGCCGCATTCAGGAGCGCGGAACCCATGAAGAACTGATGGAAGCCGGCGGTACCTACAAACAACTGTATTCTCTTCAGTTTCGGGAAAATGATTTATTTGAATAGCAAGAACAATGCCGGGTGCCCGGGAAAGCTCCAAGCACCCGGTATTCTGTCGAACTCAGTTCGCCGTGTCCACCAGCACAATACTGGAGTCCCCCTTTCTGGCCTGCTCCAGTACGGCTGCCGTCAGTTTCCGGAATGAGCCATAGGAAGAAGTTGCCCCTGTCAGAGCATCGATGCCTTCTTCCCCCTGTTTTTCCAGCAACTGTCCTGCGTAATAGCGGGTATACTCGTTAGGGTATGTGCCCTGTACATGAAACATGGCCTGCATATAAGCATTATCCCAGCTCTTAATGAAGCCGCTGGCGTTTTCCGCATTGTACTCCACAGAGACTATGCTCCCATCCTTAACCATGATCGTGATATATTCCTTCCATCCATGGCTGTACTCAGCAGCCTGGGCGGTATAATAACCATCCTGAAGAACCGTTTCCTCACTGCCGCAGCCTGCCAGGATTCCTGCCGTCAGCAGAACCAGAATGATATGTCGTATCTTTCTCATGGGTTTCTCTCCTCCTTCACCACAAATTTCTTCACCTGAACCCGAAGCGCTTCCGCCTCCCTGGCCAGAAGCCCGCTGGACCGCTCTGTACCTGCTGCATTCTGCAGATTCTTTCCCGCCAGAACTGAGATCATCCCGATTCGTTCCTCCATAATGGTCAGAGCCCGCTCCTGTTCCTGAACCGCCTGTACCAACTTATCGGTAATTCCGCCGATCTGTCCGGATACTGCGGAGATATTCCGAAGAGACCCAACGGCGGCAGCCGTAATCTCCACCCCGTTCTGTATGATTGCTCTGGTATTATCCACCATCTCCGTAGCACTCTGGGCAGATTCGCTGCTCCGCGTCGCCAGCTGCCGTACCTCCTGGGCCACTACCGCAAAGCCTTTCCCCGCATTTCCTGCCCGTGACGCCTCAATAGAAGCATTCAGGGCAAGGATACTTGTCTGAAAGGCAATGTCTTCAATATCCTTAGCAATGTGTGTAATTTTCTGAGCATTGCCGCTGATATTATCCATGGCATTGGACAGAGCATCCATTCGGACGTTGGCCTCTTGGATACATTGAACGATTTCTGCTGTCTTCGCCCTGGTCTGGCTGCTGCTCTCTGTAACACTGTCAAGGCGTACCTTCACATGAGACACCTCCTCCACCAGTTCTTCGGTAGACTGGGTCTGCTCCACAGAAGCCTGATGAAGCTGACCGGACTGACCGTTGAGTTCCTCCGCCATCTCTGCCAACCGGCCCGCTGCAGACCGAAAGCCCAGAATGGTTTCATTCAGTGACTGAAGAATGATCCCCATGCTTACCCGAATCTGAGTAAAATCGCCTCTATAGTCCACCTGAGGCACTGCCTGAAGATTTCCCTCCGCCACCTGGGTCAATACCTGCTGAATATCCGATATGTAGCGGTTGATACTCTCCACGGTTGCCCCCAAAGTCCGGGTAAGCACCTCCAGCTCATCTCTGGAACGAATCTGAACCACCTCTGTATGAAGATCGCCGGCGGACAGCCCCACCATCCGCTCTGTCACATTTTTCACAGGACGGGAAATCGACCGGGACAGGCGCAGGACCACCAAAATAGAAAGCACCAGTACCACAAACGTAGCAGACACTGCCACCAGCATCGCACCGTTAATATAGGAACCATAGTCTGCCTTTGGAACTTGAATCACAAGTGACCAACTGGTGCCCCGAACGGGAGAAAATGCCACCAGCATGGTCTCCCCTTCCACCGCAAACTCTGCAGCACCGGTTTCATCACTGGTAACCCGGCTTACCGCTTCCTGATTTCCTCCGCAGAGCTGCTCCATGGTGGTTTCGGATAATACCATGTCCTGCTCCGGATGTCCGGCAACCACACCTGCATGATTCACCATATAAGCCATGCCGTGCCTGCCAAGATTGATATTTGCAATGACATCATTCAAAGTATCATATTTATAGACACCAACCACATATAAGGCGGTATCTCCGCCCTCCTTCACCGGCATACCCATGGTAATGCCAAGTTCATCCCTGAATCTGGTGGAGGTATCAATGGTCAGATTATCCGTCTCCTGAAGGAGTGCAAAAAAGCCACTCTCCAAACGCTCCGGCGCGTCGCTGATCCCCAGATGCAGCTCCCCCTCCAGATCGTAGAGTCCAATGGTGTGCAGCTCATAGATTTCCGCCGCTTCAGCCAGTACCTGGCTGCGGACTGCCCTCATCGTTTCGGCGTCTCCTGTCCCGCTTTCCCCGACAGTCTCCCCGCTTATACGGGAATCGCCTGCAATTTCCATCATTCTGTCTGCCAGCATATGAATATTGGCCTCCACTGTCTTGGCTGACTGCCTTGCCATAGGCTGCAGACTGTCCAACAGAATATTGTTGGCCAGAGACTGCATGGCTGCAGCCATAATCCCGCAGCACACGATCACCAAGACCAAAATGCTGAGAATCGTATTTGTCAATATTCTTCCGTTAAGGCTTCTTTTCATTTTCATATCTGTCTTCCTCTCCCGTTTCGGAAATCCACCTTTCCCAAATCCATTCTGCTGTCTCTTTTCTGTCTCCCCGCACAACAGGGAACTGTTTGAGGGACATAGGAAAAGCCCTCCAACACTGTCAGCGGATTACAGTAAAATCCCTCTGGCAAACATTGGGTGACTTTAAATATAGTGTATCATAATCAGACAGAAAAAGGAAGCCCTGAAACCCTTTTTCTCTTTCCTCTTGCTGACGCAGCACCGTTTTGGTACAATAAGTACATGGGAGCATGGCAGAATCTCTGCCTCGAAAAAGAAGGAAAACGTCCATGCTGCCAAAGTCCGCAAAAAGGAATCATACAGATGAAAATTTACCGTTTAATCGGCATCATAACCACCCTGCAGCAGAAAAAGACTGTTACTGCTCCCTACCTGGCGGAGAAATTTGAGGTATCCCGCCGCACCATCAGCCGGGACATTGAAGACATCTGCAAAGCCGGCATACCGCTGATCACCACCCAGGGCGCAGGTGGCGGTATTTCCATTATGGAGGGCTTCTCTCTGGATACCACCGTCTTCACCCAACAGGAACTGGCAGCTATCTTCACAGGACTAAAATCTTTGGACAGCGTTTCACACTCTGCTTCAGGAGAAAATCTCGCCCGGAAAATCGGCGGCCATCCAGCCGTTAAAGTTGCAGACCATATGATAATCGACCTGGCCTCTCACTATAAGGAGGACCTTGCATCCAAACTGGATCTGCTTCAATACGCCATCCGGGAGACAAAATGCATCTCTTTCCGCTATTATTATGAGAAGGGAGAAGCCGACAAGCTGATCGAACCATGCCTCACCGTGTTTAAGTGGTCTGACTGGTATGTATTCGGCTTCTGCAGACAACGGCAGGATTTCCGTATGTTTAAGCTCAGACGCCTGTGGGACCTGCAGATTGCACAAGAAACCTTTTCTCCCAGAGATATTCCGGAGGAAAAAAGACGCTTTGGCTCCCATATGACAGACGATTACATTGTCTCCGCAGTCTATGACCCTTGTGTAAAATACCGCCTGGTGGAAGAATACGGCCCAACCTGCTTTACCCTGAGGGAAGACGGAAAATTATATGCAAAACGGGGCTTTACCACGAAGGAACAGGCAGTGACATGGTTCCTGGGCTTCGGTGACAAAGTGAAAGTTCTGGCTCCTCCGGAAATGGTGGAGCGGATGAAAGCTGTCTTAGACTCTGCCCGAAGTCTGTACTTGTAATCCAAAGCTTTTGTTTTCGGCATCAGCAAGTCTCTCCCTGACAGATCTGTCTGGCCCCATGAAAATATTTGCTGATTTCTGTAAACATGACATACTGTTGGCATGTTCACAATGCTATCGTAAGGGAACGAGCTGATTTTTCGGACCACCAAAGTCGCTCTCAGCCCTGCCGGACGATATGCGTTTCAGGGCAGATAACCAATATGATAAAAAGCGGAGGTATCGAACATGGTTGATTCAAGATGCGGATTGCACTGCACCGGATGTGAATACAAAGAAAGCAGCGGCTGCGGAGGATGTATTGAAACAATGGGCCGTCCATTCCACGGCGAATGCCCTGTTGCCGCCTGCTGCCAGGAAAAAGGCTTCCTGCACTGCGGCCAATGCCCCGACATTCCCTGCAATCTTCTGACGGGATACTCCTGTGACCCGGAACACGGCGACACACCCCAGGGCGCCCGGATAGAACAATGCAGAATCTGGCGTCAGGATGAGGAAGGAAACCACCAATAATACAACAGAAGGAAAAATCAAATGGAACATAATATCCTGTCATTGCGTATGGAACGGCAGTGTCTCCTGAAAAAAGCAGAAGAAACCGAATACATAGCTCTGTATCGAGATACACAGCCCGGACAGAACGTATACTGGCACGGCTTTGGAGAGCCGCCTGTCCTCTCCTTCCGCACCGCCTTTGACGACATGGAATTCAACAGACAGCGTCAGTTAGATCGAAAGCTCATAAAGGGACGGTTCGCCGGAGGTAACCTGGGATGGATTATGGACCAGGATATGGATCTGTTCGCCTCTCTTTACCGCAAACCTCTGACAAAGCCCACCTTGGAACAGACAGAGGTTCTCACCCTTATTGAGACTGCCGGTCCCTTCAATATTCAGCAGCTGAAGGAAGAGACCGGTCTCCTGGTGAAACAGCTCACTCCCATCCTTCACCGGCTTCAGGAAGCCTTTCTGATCTACGAAGATCAATATGATGGCCAGTGGGACCGGGGCTGGTATCGATTTGGGGAAATGTTTCCGCAGGTCAATACGCAGCGATATACCAAAACGGAGGCACTGAAAATCCTGCTGCAGCGCTTCGCCTGCCGGACCGTGTGGTTTGATACCGCCATGGCAAAGGCTTTCTATCGTGTACCTGAAAAGGACATCCGAATGGCCGCAGAAGAACTGACCGCAGAGGGCATTCTGGTTCCCCGCAAGTCCGGCTATCTGCTGAAAAGCGACCTGGTACTTTTGGAACATTATGAACCAAGAGAGCTCCGCTCCGTCTATGCCCTCCATCGGAACGACTTCCTCTATAAAATACAGGAACCCTCACTGAAGCAGATGGTCAAGGACCTGACCCAAGGTCTCCCCTATGACTGCGAGCCCCTGCAGTATCTGCTCATAGACGGCAGGATCTGCGGAGCAGCGGTGGGTCATTTCCGGTATGGTCCCTATGATCTGAACGATATCGTCTGCAATCTGCCTGACGCAGAAAACCGCAAAGAAGAAATTCTTCAGGCTGTCATGGAAGTCAACCCCGGCGGAGAGCTCAAACGTTTTATGGGCAGAGATCTGTGAATAAGTAAGGGGAGGCCCATGAATTTATTATCCTTTTATGAAAGGAATCAAAACATCTTTTTCAGCGCTGCCTTCAGTACTGCTCCGGAATCCATTGTCTCAATTCCCTCAATGGCGTTCACGGCCTTCACAGCCTCCGCGTTCCCATAGCCCAGAGACACCAACGCCTCCACGGCCTCCCGCTTCTGGGGCGTATCCGCCATGCCCTGGGCAGCGGTCCGTGTACTCTCGATCTCCCTGTCTATCAGAGCGTCGTCAATCTTGATCTTGCTCTTCAGCTCCAGAATCAGACGCTCCGCAGTCTTTGCGCCGATTCCGGGCGCTTTGGAGATGGCCTTCACATCCCCTGTCATAATGGCAAACCGCAGGGAATCCGCATCCAGAACGGAGAGTATGGCCAGCGCGCCCTTGGGGCCGATGCCGCTGACCGTAATGCACTTCCGGAAGATCTCCAGGTCATTTTTCGCCAGAAAACCAAACAGCTGTATGGCATCCTCCCGGACACTGGTGTAGGTATACAGCCTGACCGTCTCCCCGATACCCGGAAGCCTGGCCGCCGTGTCCGCGGATATCCGCACATTGTAGCCCATGCCTCCCACTCCGATTACCACATTGTCTTCTTTTATGTCTTCTACTGTTCCCTTTACATATGCTATCATATTGCTCTCATTCCCTCCGCCTCCTACACTCATTCAATCCCGGGGTCCCGCTTCAGCAGCCTCCGGTAAACCACCGCAAAACACACGAAATGCACCAGGAAAGTCAGCGTCCAGCTGATGGGGTAGGAAAAATAGAGGCATTCCAATGTGCGGTTGCTCTGAAATATGGTATAAATCCAGACCACCCGGAACAGGCAGGCCCCGGTCAGGGAAACCAGCATGGGCATGATGGCATATCCCATTCCCCGGAGCGCCCCTACCGCCACATCCATTACACCGCAGAGAAAATACGGTACGCTGATAATCCGCATACGCAGAATCCCATATTGGATAACCGCCGGGTCTATGGTATACAGTTTCAGCAAAGTTCCGCCGAAGAAATAGGCTGCATTTCCCATCAGAACCCCTACCGCCACCACCATAACCTCGCAGATCACCAGGACATTGAAAATACGCTTGTATTTCCTGGCGCCGTAATTCTGGCCGCTGAAGCTGATGGCTGCCTGATGAAAGGCATTCATGGCAGTGTACACAAAGCCCTCGATATTACTGGCCGCCGTATTTCCCGCCATGGCCACGGAGCCGAAGCTGTTCACCGAGGACTGAATCAGTACATTGGAGATGGAAAACAGAGCGCCCTGCATTCCTGCGGGAACGCCGATCTGCACCATTTTTATCAGCTTGTCCGGCGCAATCTTCATGCCCTGCAGCACCAGGCGGTAAGCACTGTCAGTTAGAATCAAACACCGCACCACCAATGCGGCGGAGATGGCCTGAGAGACCACCGTAGCCGCGGCAACTCCCGCCACCCCCATGGAGAACACAATCACAAAGATCAGATTCAGCACCACATTCACCACACCGGCAATCAGCAGGTAATACAGGGGTCTCTTGGTATCGCCCACGGCCCGGAGCACAGCGCTTCCGAAATTATATACCATCATAAACGGCATACCGGCAAAATAAATCCGCATGTACAGAACGGAATGCTGGATTACATCCTCCGGTGTTCCCATCCAGCCCAAAGCAGGACCGGAGATAAAAAACCCCAGAAAAACCAGAATCACACCTCCTGCAAGGGCTGTGGCAATGGCTGTCTGCACCATTTCCTTCAATTCTCCGTCCTGCCCCGCCCCATAAAATCTGGCCACCAGAACATTTGCCCCCACAGACAGTCCGATGAACAGATTCACGATCAAATTTGTCAGGGAGCCGGTGGAACCCACCGCCGCCAGAGCCTCATTTCCCGCAAAACGTCCTACTACCACAATGTCCGCCGCATTGAAAAGCAGCTGCAGAATTCCCGACAGCATCAGCGGTATGTAAAAAACCATAATCTTACCCAACAGCGGACCGTTACACATGTCTATTTCGTATTTTTTTGATGCTCCCTTTTCCATGGCTCTCCTGACTTCCTTTCCCTCACTGTCCACACAAAATACATCCCCCATCTGCAATGTGCACAATATCCTCTTCTGATCCCGTTCAGAATCCCCCGTCACAAACGCGCTGCCCTAATGGACGGGCAGCAGCGCCCAGTTCATGAAAACATCCTATATGACAGAAAAAAGAGCCCCGCAGTCTCAGAAACCGTGATCTGCGAGGCCGGTTGTATGAATGAATTTTTACTTGTTATTGATATAATTGATCAGACCTTCGGAAGCAATAATCTTCTGCATAAATTCCGGAAAAGCCTGCCCCTGGAAGCTTGTGCCCCGGGTCACATTGGTGATAACGCCGGAATCGAAATCCACCTCCACCTCATCTCCCGCCTGGATTCCCCTGGAAGCCTCCGGACACTCAATGATGGGCAGCCCGATATTGATGGCATTGCGATAGAAGATTCTGGCAAAGGTCTCCGCGATAACGCAGCTGACTCCCGCGGCCTTGATGGCAATGGGCGCATGCTCCCTGGAGGAACCGCAGCCGAAATTTTTCTCCGCCACAATGATATCGCCCTTATTCACCTGCTTTATGAACTCCCTGTCAATATCCTCCATGCAATGGGCCGCCAGTTCTCCGGGATCCGATGTGTTCAGATATCTGGCCGGAATGATTACGTCTGTATCTACATTGTCTCCGTATTTAAAAACTCTTCCTTTTGCGTTCATATTCACCTCCCCCGCCCTCAGACAGCTTCCGCGCATCTCCTCGAAGCCCTGCCCTCAGCGGGAGCCTCCTTTCCTTCAACAGATTTACAGTTCCTCCGGTGCGGAGATCATGCCCTTAACCGCACTGGCTGCCGCAACCGCCGGGCTGGCCAGATAGATCTCCGAGGACACATGCCCCATGCGGCCTACGAAATTGCGGTTGGTGGTGGACACGCATCTCTCGCCCTCTGCCAGGATGCCCATATAGCCGCCCAGGCAGGGTCCGCAGGTAGGCGTGCTGACAATGGCTCCTGCCTGGATAAAGGTTTTCAGCAGCCCCTCTTCCATAGCCTGCATATAGATCGCCTGGGTGGCGGGAATCACAATGCACCGCATGCCCTTTGCCACATGCCTGTCTTTCAGCACTTTTGCGGCGATACGCAGATCATCCAGACGTCCGTTGGTGCAGGATCCGATGACCACCTGGTCAATGGCAATGGCTTCCATCTGCCGGATCTCGTCAATGGTGTGGGTATTCTCCGGGAGATGGGGAAATGCCACCGTAGGACGCAGCTGACTCAAATCAATGGTATAGGACGCATCGTAAACCGCATCTTCGTCCGCCTGATAAATGGTGTACGGCTTATCGGAATGCTCCTTGATATACTTTTCCGCCAGGGCGTCCACAGGGAAGATTCCGTTCTTGCCGCCTGCCTCAATGGCCATATTTGCAATGGTAAAGCGATCATCCATGGTCAGATTTGCGATACCGTCTCCCACAAATTCCATGGATTTATACAGCGCGCCGTCCACCCCGATCATGCCGATAATATGTAAGATCACATCCTTGCCGCTGACCCATTCGGCGGGTTTGCCCGTGAGAATGAATCGGATGGCAGAAGGCACCTTGAACCAGGCTTTGCCTGTGGCCATCCCCGCCGCCATGTCCGTGCTGCCCACCCCTGTGGAGAAAGCCCCCAGCGCGCCGTAGGTGCAGGTGTGGGAATCCGCGCCGATAATCACGTCTCCGGCTACGGTAAGGCCTTTTTCCGGAAGCAGGGCGTGCTCGATGCCCATCTCACCCACCTCAAAATAATTGGTAATCTCATTTTTACGGGCAAATTCCCGGACACATTTACAGTGCTCCGCAGATTTGATATCTTTGTTGGGCACAAAATGATCCGGCACCAGAGCAATCTTGTCCTTGTCAAATACGCCCTTTGCCGTAAACTTGTCCATTTCCTTGATAGCCACAGGGCTTGTGATGTCATTGCCCAGTACCAGGTCAAGATTCGCCTCAATGAGCTGGCCCGCCTCCACCTTGTCAAGGCCTGCAGCCGCAGCCAGAATCTTTTGCGTCATTGTCATTCCCATATCTTTTTCCTCCCTTTCCAGGAGAAAGCCCAAAAGGCATATCCGGTTGAAACCGATGCCTTGGGTTTTTTCCTCTTTCCTGTGCATGCATTATAGCATAAGTCGAACTGTTTTCCTATGATTTATTTTCACACACCTTGAAAAATTTCACCCAAAGTCATGCTGATTTCGGGAAACGCTCTCAATGCAATCTCCGTATCCGCATTATAGTCCGCTTCCCCCATCTCCTTCTGAAGCATATAATTCTGCTCAAGCTCATATTTTCCATCCTGCAGATAATATATTTCTACGGATCCCTGGGGAGAAACAATCCAGAATTCTTCAACCCCCGCTTTTTCGTATATATCTTTTTTTACTGTCCGATCCCTCTTTGCCGTGGAATGGCTCAATGTCTCCGCAATAAATTTGGGCACACCGCTGTAAGCTCCCCCTTTTAAACGCTTCCGGTCACAGACTACCATCACATCCGGACAGACATAATCGTCATTTACTTCCGGCTGGTATTTGAAATCCAGATTTTCCATAAAGACAAGGCAAAGGCTGTTTTTTAATCCGCATCCGATGCTTCTGTTAATGTTGTTGTTAATA
Source organism: uncultured Acetatifactor sp. (assembly GCA_910580225.1). GTDB lineage: Bacteria > Bacillota > Clostridia > Lachnospirales > Lachnospiraceae > Acetatifactor. The sequence continues at coordinate 21,689 of CAJTXE010000017.1, read as the reverse complement.
ATTCCGTGACGATAATCGGGGGAAGGTGACATAGCATAAATTACACCGTCTATTTTTTCTTCTCTTTTCCGTTCAAATTCAGCCATTCCCATGGGATACTTCCTTTCTATTCAAATCAAATTAACGTCTCAGGAACATTGTCACCTTATCTCCCCGCAGCACCGGTCTATCCGGTCAAACAATTTGGCACAGTCCAGGGTATCCTGCCAGGGAATCACCGGGCTTTCCAGAAGCCCCTGCCGGATACAGCGGATTGCCTCTTCCAACTCGTACACAAAACCGTTTTTCGTCTCCTGATCTACGAAATGTTCCACAAGCTCTCCGTTCTGATCATACAGGAAGCATTCCTGGGAATGATGGGGCTCCGGCCATACGATTTTCCCTTTTCTTCCATATAAGATCATCCCGGCATTCATCTTCGTCACAAAACTTGTGGCCAGATCTGCCAGTGTATATTCAAACCCAATGGATACATGGTTATTGATGTCTACCCCGGTCTCCCCTTTTACCGCAGACACTTCCATCCTCCGGATCTTCTGTTCCAGAACATAGGTGGTAATCTCATAGGCATAAACCGTAATGTCCCGGGCAGCGCCGCCTCCCAGCGCCGGATTAAAATAGCGGTTGTCCGCGCCCTCCGGCGCAGCGAATCCGATAGAAAGCTGAGAAATCTCCGGCATTCCGATTCTGTCCTCCCCAAGCCACTGCTTCACCTTCTTCATGGTTGGCAGAAAGCGGCTCCACATTGCCTCCATGACAAATACCCCCCGCTGCCTTGCCAGGGCATACAGGCGCTCCGCCTCCCCGCTGTTCTGAAACATGGCCTTTTCACAGAGCACCGGAATCCCCCGCTCCACGCACATCCTGGACAGGCGGTAATGGTCATGGGGCGTCACGGCGATATAGGCGCAGTCCGGCTTTTCCCTGTCCAGAAGCTCTTCATAGCTGCCGTAGGCCCTGGAAATCCCGTTCTTTTCCGCGAATTCCTCCGCCCGTTCCAGGCTCTTACTGGCCACCGCGCAGACCTGGCAGTCCTCAATAAGCCCTGCGGCCTGGCAAAACTTTGCGCCTATTTTGGCGGCCCCCAATATGGCATAACGAAATAAACTCATTTTACCCCTTTCTGTCCTTTTCGGCGGACACGGAATTTTATGATTGTAAAATAATAGTCATCAGATTCTACCAGCATTTGTTCTTGGTACTCATCATACATGGAAACCGACTCTGCCACAGAACTGGTTTTCCGCATATCAAAACGAATGTTAAACATAATTCGACACGAAAGATTGACAGCCACAGGCAAAAGCTGCCCCATCAAGGTTTTCCTGTATCCTGCAGGTCAACTCCTCAATGCGACAGCTTCATGTGCAGCAAATTGTCATCAATCTTCGCCTTCCTCTGTAACAACGGGTCAGAAGTCAGCGCTCCACTGTAGATAAAATCAGACTCATCCTGCCTGTCATCTCCACTGTTCCATAGCCGCCGGGGATGATAAAGTGGTCCCCTGTGCGCACCCCTGCGCCGTCCACGGTGCCCTCTCCCTCCAGAACCGACGCTGCCAGGAATGGACATTTCTGCTCAAATGACATATTTCCGTTTACATCCAACTTAAAAATCGTATATTTCTCACAGGTATAGATCTGATTCAACTGGTTCTCCGACAGTTCGCTGATGGACTTAACGGAATCCTCCGCACTTTTTGCCGGCACGGTGATCACGTCCAGGCTCTTGTCGATATGAAGCTCCCGGCTCTTGCCGTTCTGAAGACGCCCGTAATCATACAGCCTGTAGGTAATGGCGCTGTTCTGTTGGGTCTCCAGGATCAGCGTATCGGCTTTGATGGCATGTACCGTGCCGGGATCAATCTGAATAAAATCCCCCTTGCGGATAGGAATCTCCCGGATCAGCTCCTGCCATTTTCCCCCATGCACCATTTCCTCCAATTCCTCTCTGCTTCCGGCATTGTGGCCGATCACCAAGGTGGCATTCTCCTTACAGTCCATAATATACCAGCACTCGGTCTTACCCAGGCTTCCGTTCTCATGCTCCTTTGCATAGGTATCGTCAGGATGCACCTGGATGCTCAAATCGTCCTGGGCATCAATGATCTTGGTCAGTAAAGGATATCTGTCATAGCCCAGATTCCCGAACAGCTCCGGGTGCTTCTCCCAAAGCTCCGACAGCTTACATCCCTCATAAGCTCCGCTCCGCACGGTTCCGTCTCCCTCCGGATGGGCGGAAATCCCCCAGCACTCTCCCAAGTCATTTCCCTCCACAGGATAGCCGAACACCTCCCGCAGTTTGGAGCCACCCCAGATATTATGGGTGCACACCGGATCCAGGAATAACAGTTCTCTGCCTTCTTTGCTCATAAAATGTTCCCTCCGAAATTTTTTTACTGCCACGTTTTACCCTGCAGGCATACCCTACGGGCAAAATATTGCCTGTTACAGGCTCTGTCAAACCCCGGGGCATCAGGTCAGGCCGGCTTTATGACAGCGCATTCAGGCCAAGCTTTATGGCACCCATGATGCCGGGATCCTCCCCCAATGCAGGTGGTACGATATATTCGTCTATATTTTCCAGAATCATTTTATGGCTCACATATCCGTTCAGCAGACGCTGCACCTCTTTCCGGACCATCCCGAACAGCTTCTCCTGATGCATAATGCCTCCCCAGAGAATGATTTTCTGAGGGGAATATGCCATAATATAATTCATCACCGCCTGGGCAATGTAATAGGCCTCCAGTTCCCAGACCTCGTCTCTGTCCGCCAGTTCTACACCCTTTTTCCCCCAACGCTCTTCCACCGCAGGACCGGAAGCCAGTCCTTCCATACAATTGCCATGGAAAGGACACTTCCCTTTATAGGAATCCTTAGGATGTCTTGCAAGCATGATATGACCGCCCTCTGGATGCACCAGACCGTGAAGCAGTCCTCCGTTCACATAGACCCCCACACCCACTCCGGTGCCGATGGTCACATAGATGGCGCTCTCCGCTCCCTTTGCGGCTCCCCAAGTCACCTCTCCCAGAACCGCGCCGTTTACATCTGTGTCAAATCCCACAGGTACATTCAGGGCCCTCTTCAGTGTTCCCACCACATCACAATATTCCCACCCTGCCTTGGGTGTCTTCGTAATATATCCGTAGGTTTCCGATTCCTTATTCAAATCCACCGGGCCAAAGCACCCGATTCCCAGGGCTTCGATATCCCAGTTCCGATAATAGCCTATGAGATCTTCAAAAGTCTCCTCTGGCTGCCTGGTAGGGAAAGAAACTCTGTCCTTGATCACCCCGTTCTCGTCTCCTACGGCACATACCATTTTCGTCCCGCCTGCCTCGATTCCTCCGATTAACATGTCTGCTCCTCCTTGCCAAAAATGTTCTGCCGTAAAGCGGCAAAGGCAGTTTTCCTGTTTCTTCTGCTGCCATTATTAAAATTTATTATACACTAAATGGGGGACAAATGGTAGTCCTACAATCATTTTTCTACAATAAAACTTCCTGTCCGGTCCTGTTGTATTATGGCACTGTTCCCCATCAATATATGTAACCAACGACGGCAGGCATATCTACGCTGAAAACATTTATGCCAGAATATCCAATTGCTTATACTCTGCCACTCTCTGACCAATCAGCTCCCATGTCATCCCGGAAGCCACAAATTCATAATCATTCCAGATCCGCTCCAATTCCGCTTTGACCAGAGGCATCTCCTCAAGTTTGCCTTCACCGGTGCGCACATGGTAATCCGGCAGCAACGGCTGAGCGATAATGCCTGTCTCCGGATCCGGCACTTCTTCTCCCTGACTCAGGGCACACAGCATCCGCAAATGTCCGTCTATATATGCGTCAATCTCCAAATGAACTCCCATAAGCCCGTTTAAGTCAAACACCTGGAACGGCGCCCTGTCCAAAACCTCAATCTCGCCTTTGGATCCCCAAAAGGACGAAGCATCCCCAAATTCATATAGTTCACCGCATAAATCTTTCAGCCCGTTGAATTCTTCCTCTGCAGGAGGTATCTGAAACGATTTCAGCACCATATCAACTGCCCATCCCAGTTTTCCCAGCACTTCACATCCTGGAAGAACAGCCAGCCGCTCACCCAGTTTCACAAGTCTGGCCAGGGAAAGAAGTCCCCAGACCCGAACCTGAATATCCTGTAAATTCTCTGCAATCTCACTTATCCGTTCTGGAATGTCATGATACAGTGTGGGTTCCTCCTCCAGCTCCCCGATGCGGTCAGAACAATCATCCATTAGCTTTTCTCCTACCTTTTTAAATACTGCATCATCGGCACTGTAAATTGTGTCCGCCCGGCTCAGCCACAACTGTGCGTGGTTCAGCTTCCCCTCCTCCATGGCAGCCACTCCTAATTGATAATAAACTTTCACCATCCCTGCCCAGTCACGCTTCTGCATGCACTGCTCTATGCGTTCTTCTGGAGAACCTTCCTTTTTCCCAAATAAATGCATCATTTTCCGCAACTCCTTTTCGATTTATCTCATAACCCCTGCTCTGCATATTCCCCCAAATGCCGAAAATCTGTTTTCATCTCCAGTAAACTTTCCGATTCGGGATCCGCTTTATATGAGCGGAAACGGCAGAGCACCTGTCCCGTCGCCCTGCCGTCCCCTATTTCCATCTCTATGCCTTTCCCTTATCCAGCTTATTTATATATGGGACCGTAAGCAGCACATGCCCGGTAGTCCTGTCCTTCCTTATCCATGCCGAAAGCATTCCATGCGGCGGGACGGAAAATCTTGTCCTCATCCACATTGTGCATGCATACAGGAATACGAAGCATGGAACACATGGTGATCAGATCCGCGCCGATATGGCCATAGCTGATGGCACCATGGTTGGCACCCCAGTTGTTCATCACATCGTATGCAGTCTTAAAGGCACCCTGGCCGGTTGTCCTGGGCGCAAACCAGGTGCAGGGCCATGTATAGTCCGTGCGCTTCCACAGCACATCCGTCACTTCCTCGGGAAGATGGATGGTCCAGCCCTCTGCGATCTGCAGCACGGGGCCAAGTCCCTTCACCAGATTCAGACGGATCATGGTAGCGGGCATCTCCGCCTCAGTCACAAAACGGGAAGAATATCCGCCGCCGCGGAAGTAGCCGCAGTCAGCATAGTTCCAGGTAGTGGCCTTCATGATGGCCTTCTGGTCTTCCTCGGTAACTTCATACCAGGGCTTCATGATCCCGTTGCCCTGGGCGTCTTTGGCCTGTCCGTTGGCATCCAGGCATGCCGCGCCGGAGTTGATCAGGTGGATAAAGCCTCCTGCCTCTTTTGCCGCGCCATCCAGTTCATAGCCGGTAGCCTTCTTCACAGCCTCGGGACTCCAGTATGTACGCACATCCGCAAAAATCTGGGCCCGGTTGGTGAGCAGTTTCATGAACAGCATGCCCAGTCCGTTCAGCACGTCATTTTCCGTTGCCAGAACATAAGGCTCCCTTGCCCCGTTCCAGTCAAAGGAAGTATTCAGCATGGCCTCGGGGAAGTCACAGTTGGGGTAGAAGTCCGTCCACTGTCTCTGGCCCTGGAAACCTGCGGCGATGGCATTGTGCCCCACCATCTCCTCTTCTCTTCCCTCGGGCAGGTTCTTGTTGCCGTTCATCAGATCCTTGATGATACACATCATTTTAACTACAAATTCCCAGTCCTGATCCTTCTGCTCCCTGGTCTTCTGGATCTCTTCCGGATTCTTGTCAAATCCTTCAATGCAGTTCTCCTTCACCCAGGCCAGAGCCTTCTGGTATTCCTTCTCATCGTAAATGCCTTCCGTCATGCGGCGGATGATCTCCACCTCGTCCACGGATTCCACGCGCATGCCCAGATAATCCTCGATAAAGGCCGGGTCAATGATGGATCCGCCGATACCCATACAGATGGAACCGATCTGCAGGTAGGATTTGCCCCGCATGGTAGCTACTGCCACTGCCGCCCGTCCGAAGCGAAGCAGCTTTTCCTTCACGTCCTCAGGAATGGAGGTATCGTCTGCTTCCTGTACGTCATGTCCGTAGATACCGAACGCCGGAAGTCCCTTCTGGGCATGGGTAGCCAGTACGGAGGCCAGATACACTGCACCGGGACGCTCCGTGCCGTTGAAGCCCCAGACACCCTTGATGGTATTGGGATCCATGTCCATTGTCTCCGCGCCGTAGCACCAGCAGGGAGTAACGGTAAGGGTAATGTCCACGCCTGCCTTCCTGAACTTGTCCGCACATGCAGCGGTCTCTCCCACCCGGCCGATGGTGGTGTCTGCAATCACAACCTTCACCGGCTCACCGTTGGAGTAGCGCAGATTTTCTTCAAAAAGGGCGGCTGCCGCCTTTGCCATGTTCATGGTCTGATCTTCCAGTGATTCCCGCACCTTCAGCACGCCTCTTCTGCCGTCAATGGTAGGGCGGATACCAATCACCGGATAATCGCCAATCAACCTGTTCTCTGCCATTAAAATATACCTCCTCTAAAATGAATTGATTTTCCCTCTGCCTGGAATATCATTTCGATTACAGGGACACACCTGCCGTTCCCGTTCAATCTAGTCACATTATACCATAACAGCCATACATTTCAAGCTTTTTCCTGTATAAATGTACAAAATAAATACAGGTCAATTAATGATATTCCGCATCTTTTCAGTTGTTTTACCGCTTCCATGGCAGAAATTCATCCGAGTACACCAGCGGATAATTTCCCGCTTCATAATAAATCGGCAGTGTCTTTTCCGTTCCCACATTGGCACCGCATATATAATAGGAGCCGTCTTTGGTCATAATAACGGTATTCTCATACTCCCTTTCAAAATTCTCCTTGAAGGTCCGAATATCACGGCAGTCCATTTGATAGCTCATACGTCCTGTCCAGACCATGGCCACATCCTGCGCCACCAGTGTGGGAACAGGGACCACCACCCCTGTGGTTCCGCAGTTTCCCGCATAATTATCTCCCCATGTCCACAGGCTTCCGTCTTGCAGCAAGGCCGCATGGTTGTAGGATCCTCCTGTCACCAGCGCTGCATTTTCAAGCACCTTCTCCGGATAGGGATAGAAAACCTCCCGATCCCGGCCATATCCCACTACACCGAAAACCCAGACCGAATCATCGTTTTTCATACAGGCCACGTCGCTGCGGCCGCAGCGGGCATAGGCCACATCCTCCATAAGCAGACATGGTTCTGTTACATTATGCGCTTCCCTGTTGACATGCTTCATCCATTCTTCCTTCTCATACCGGGGCAGCGCACCGCTTCCGCCGTTTCCCATACCGTATAGTTTATGATCTGCTGTCAGGTATATGGTAAAACCATTTTGGGAACAGTCTACATGAATGACATTTTCCGCTATTTTTACCATATCTTTATGAAAATCAAAATCCTCAGTTCCCTGGCCCAGCTGCCCATAGAAATTTTCTCCGCATCCCCACAAGACCTGATCTTCATCAATATAATAGAGATTGAAAGGGGTTCCGGTATTCGTGATATAATGCTCCCCAATGTCCAGTTCCACTCTGTATCCGGAATCTGCAGTCACCTCTGTCTGCCCGTTTTCTGCTGGTTTCAGAGAGCTGTCCCTGTTATCCGTGTCTGATAATCGCTTATCAGTGTCTTTCCTTTGATTCTCCCCTGCTGCAGTAAATGCCGTCTCCCGAAAAGCCCCGAAGCAGGCAACTCCCAGAATACAGACTACAAGGACTGACAGGCATGCGCCATATCCCCGCCGGTCCTGCAGGATTCCTTTTACCCTTTTCTCCAGGAATCTCCGGGCGCCTCCCGCCGATGATGCCATGCTTCCGGCCGGCCGGTCTCTGCAGACACATGCGGCCGCGGCCAGCAGGCTCTCCCCGTACCGGTATCTTGCCTGCGGCGACAGCTTTCTGACAACTCCGGCATCACAGGCCAGTTCTCCGTCCTGCCTGGAAGCAAAGTAGGCCCACCATACAAAAGGATTGTGCCATTGGAGAATCAGGCAGATTACCCGCAGAAGCTGCCAGTACGGATCTCCTGCCCTAAGGTGCTGCAGTTCATGCCGGATCACATTCTCTATCACATCCGGATCCTTCAGCCCGTCCATATCCGCATAAACTGCCGGCGAGAAAACACCTGCCAGGCAATTATATCCGGGCATATGATATAACGGAATTCCGTTCGGAAGCGTCCCTGCCCTCTTTCTTCCAACCTTCAGAATCATGGAAAGCCGTATATTATTCGCCGTAAAATAGATAGCCATGGCCGCAGCACCCGCAAGCCACAGAAGGATAAGCAGGTGCCGGACAGTATTCGTTGCCTGCGGCCTGGCGGCAATTTCCCCCTGTTTCGCTTCCTCCGATGCTGCAGTTTCTGTCTGTTCCGCGTGCTTCTGCCCTGCCTCTATTCCTGCTTCCTGCAATTCTACGTTTTCCGCCTGTGCCGCGTGCTTCTGCCCTGCCCCTATTCCTGCTTCCTGCAATTCTACGGTTTCCGTCTGTTCCGCGTGCTTCTGCCCTGCCCCTATTCCTGTTTCCTCCGGTGCTGCGTTTTCCGCCTGCCCTCCTGCCTTCCAGCCCTGCTTCCCCGCTTCCGTTTCTGTTCTCTCTGCCTTTTCTCCGAAGACAGCGCTTTCCCGGAAAAGCTCTTCTGCCGCCGTTTCCTGCCCGTACCGCTCTACAAACCCGAAGGCATCCGGCACTTCCGGTAAAAACTCTATTCTGACTGGTACCAGTATCCGCAGGGCCACAAAAATCCATAGAAAATACCGGATTCCGGGCTTCAGACGACGCAGCAGCACCCGGCTGACTGCAAGGATCAGAATCGTCAGAACCGCCGCTTCCGCCGTAATCCGGCTTAACTCTAATAATTTCATACATCCTCCCTTCAGGTGTTCTCCCCGTCTTCCCGGGGCTGAAGCGCATCCAGTACCTTTCGTATCTCCTGAATATCCTCCTGGGAAAGCGCATTCTCCTGAGCCATGGCAGAAATCATCAATCCCAGTCTGCCATGATAAAAGTTCTGCAGAAATGTACTTCTCTCCCTTTTTGCAACGGCTTCTTCCGAATGTATCGGCAGATAGTATCGGGTCCGCCCTTTCTGTTCATAGGTGACAAGTCCCTTTGCCTCCATTCGTTTCAAAAAAGAGATGACTGCCTGTTTGCTCCATCCTGTCTCCTGCTCCAGCTGCCCTGTGATCTGCATGACGGACATAGGGCCTTCCCTCCAGAGCAGATGAAGCAGCTTCTGTTCCGATTTCGTTATGTTTGTCTCTTTCCTGTTCATGTTCTCTTCCATCCCTTTCTATCACCAGTAAAGGCCATACTGAAATTATACAGGATGGACGCTCATTTGACAATCCCATTTGGTAACAAAAAAGTTTACAATTTGAATTTTTGACAGATTGGAAAAAGATATGTTTGCATATTCTTCCCGGTTGTGCTATAGTTGCTTTAGCGCTTTAAACTTGCAGTGTGCGACAGTTCTCTTTTCCGGTCTGTTCTGCCGCCGCACAGGGCAAATACTGCTGTCAGCTCTTTTCACAGGAAACCTCATTTGGAAAAGGGCATTCGCAGTGAAATCAAACCTACATACAGGAGGCATTATGAAACTACTATTACTCATCATCTACTTTGCAGTACTCATCGCCATCGGCCTTTACTGCCGCAAACACGCTACAGACGTCAACGGTTTTGTCCTGGGCGGCCGCTCCGTGGGGCCCTGGCTCACCGCCTTTGCCTACGGCACATCTTATTTTTCCGCAGTGGTATTCGTGGGATATGCAGGACAGTTCGGATGGAAATACGGTATCGCAGCCACCTGGGCCGGCATCGGCAACGCCGTCATCGGCTCTCTGCTGGCCTGGGTCATTTTAGGACGCCGGACCCGCATCATGACACAGCATCTGGATTCCGCCACCATGCCCCAGTTTTTCGGAGAACGTTTCGGCAGCGGCTCCTTGAAAATCGGAGCTTCCGCCATTATTTTCATCTTTCTGATTCCCTACACCGCCTCCCTTTACAACGGCCTTTCCAGGCTCTTCGGCATGGCCTTTGACATTGACTATTCCGTGTGTATTCTGCTGATGGCAGTTCTGACGGCAGTCTACGTCATCGCAGGCGGGTATATGGCCACAGCCATCAATGATTTTATACAGGGCATCATTATGCTGGTGGGAATCGTCACGGTCATCGCTGCCGTGCTGAAAAGCAAGGGAGGCTTTATGGCTGCCCTGGATAACCTGGCAAGGGTGACGGACGAATCCGTGACCTCCACACCGGGGATTTTTGCCTCCTTTTTCGGGCCGGATCCCTTAAACCTGCTCTTTGTGGTGCTGCTGACCTCTCTCGGCACCTGGGGACTGCCCCAGATGGTCCAGAAATTTTACGCTATCAAAAACGAGCAGTCCATCAAAAAAGGAACCATCATCTCCACCCTGTTTGCCCTGGTTGTGGCCGGGGGAAGCTATTTCCTGGGCGGCTTCGGCAGATTGTTCTCCGATCAGGTCGACGTGGCTGCCAATGGCTTTGACTCCATTATCCCCACCATGCTGTCCGGACTTTCCCCCATGCTCATCGCACTGGTGGTGATTCTGGTGCTGTCCGCCTCCATGTCCACCCTGTCCTCTCTGGTCATCGCTTCCAGTTCCACTTTGACCATTGACTTTCTGAAGGTATTGGTTTTCAAGAAAATGGAGGAGAAAAAGCAGGTGCTGACCATGCGGATCCTCATTGTGGTATTCATCGCCATTTCCTCTGTTCTGGCGCTGATCCAGTACAAGAGCTCCGTGACCTTTATTGCCCAGCTGATGGGTGTATCCTGGGGTGCACTGGCTGGGTCCTTCCTGGCTCCCTTCCTGTATTCCCTGTATTCCAGGAAGGTGACCAAGGCTTCCTGCTGGGTCTGCTTTCTGTTCAGTTCCGTATTGATGATTGCCAATATTTTCTTCCGTTCTTCCTTCCCGGCCATCATGCAGTCGCCCATTAACTGCGGTGCCATTGCCATGCTCGCCGGACTGGTTATCGTGCCTGTGGTAAGTCTTTTCACCCCCGGGCCGGACAAAAAGCTGGTGGACAATGCCTTTGCATGCTACGAAAAGAAAACGGAAGTATCCCAGAAGACAGCCCTGGGACAATCCAGATAAAAAAAGAAAAATCCCCTCTGCCGACAGATTATTACAACTCTGTCAGCAAAAAGGGGGGGACATGACAACCCCAAAAGCTATGAACGTTCCAAAAGCGGTCTTACCAAAATCCCTGTCCTGGTCAATTGATACTCATAAGACCAGTTAACACCCACTGTTCTCCAGGCATCCGGCCCGCACCAGGCAATCTCCTCACTGCAATTATGCAGCTGCCCAAAAGTATTCCTCCGATTTCCATAAGCCCTCAATTCCAACAGATGTGCCCCTTTCTCCACTTGGGAAAAGGTGACTTTGTACGGGCTTTTGAACAAATCTCTGCTCTCCCTGCCGTCCAGTATCACTTCGATCAGCGGATTCCTGAACTTCGGCACCTGCACGGCAAGCTCTCCCTGCTCCGGCATCTCCACCGGAATCCGATACACCAGATTGCCGCCATAAAAGGGCAGTCCCTGATGGCAGATATCTCCAAAGCAAAGCTGTCCATCAAAGACCGTGACCACTGCCTCACTGCCGCTCACACGGACACCGAAATCCCCTAACAGATACATGGCCTCCAGATTGACTTTGGAATGATAGGGAATCCTTGCCTCCAGCACATTTTCCCCCTGTTTCAAGCCAGCCAGAACAATCTTTTTGATCTGCCTGTCCACATAATAACCGGTTACTTCATGAACTGCCTTCTCCCCGTTCCAGATCAGTTCCGTAATATCCTCATTTTCCAGTGCCAGTTCCACCTGCTCCCGAGCTGTTTCGGAATAGATCCGATAGCGCAGTGATACCAGATGCTCGTATTTGTTTTCTCCGTATATCCAGGGCTGGGCATAGGCATCCTCTCTTCTGGGATACCCCAGCTCTCTGCGAAACACATTATCCAGACGCAGAATTTCTTCCTTTTCTCTCCATTCCCCCTGGTCCAGACGAAATTCTGCTCTGTCCAGCACCATTACATTGGGTTCCTCCAATATGACGCTGACCTTCTCCGGAACCGAAACCGGACAGCATCCCGCAAAATGCGCGGCCGGCCGGACACATTCTTCCGCTTCTCCCGGTTTCAGGCAATACAGGAAGGAATCCTGGGCATAGGAAAGGACCTCCCATTCCGTGCTGTGTCCTCCCTTGCCCGCCAAAGTAGGTATTGGCAGAATCTTTCCCTCCATGGCATCATACTGTAAGACACTCCATTTTCCCGGCACCTGAACAGTCCAGTATTCCGGTGTTACATCGTCCGGATTATGGGGTTTTTCACAATGAGAGAGAAAAAGCCAGCAGTTCTCTCCATCCCGGCGCAGCTGATACAGCAAATTGGAGGCTCTCTTCCCCTGCCTGTCTCGAACGGAAATCATGCGCCAGGGTTCCAAAGCATGATACAGACCCTCTCTGGCCGCAGGAAGAACTGTTCCTGCCCGTTCCAGCCGGCTGCTGTCCAAGGCCCTGGCATCCATATATTCCGGAATCCGTCCGACAAAAAATACCTTTCCGCCTTTTTCTGCAAAGGTTTCCAGACGTTTTACGGTATTCTCCCGCAGCGTCAGACAATTGGGAACCAGAATAACCTCATACTCCATGGCGCCTGCCTGAAAACAGGCTTTCCCCTCCCCGGCGCTCTGCCCATCCTGCTCTGCTCCGGAAGTCTCGTCCTTCTCCGGCATTTCCTCCAAAAGGGATTCGGAGATAAAATCAAAATCCAGCAGACCGTAAAGCAGCCATTCTGTCAGACGCGCAAACTGCTCATCCATCTCGCTTCGTTCCGCTCCCGTAGTCTCCTCACTTCCCCATTTCAGCCAATAAGATTCCACTGGATGAATGACACCGATTTTTACGATAGGTTTCCCCCGCACCAATGCCGTATTCAGTCTGGCAAAATAATCTTCGATCCGTTTGTATTTTTCATACCAGGGCGACTGGTAACCGATGCAGGCAGGATAATCCCGCTTCGCCTCCCCTTCCATGGACATCCATGTCAGATGATGCACCCGCACAGTCACGCCCAAAGCCGCCTGCCAATCCCCTGCCAGCTTATGATTCCTGAAGTCAAAATCCCAGTTGGTCACACCGTAGAGTTCACTGATCATCCCTTCTCTGTCAAACTGGTGTACCGCACTCTGGGCCTGCTTTGCGGTTGTCAGTTCCCGCCTGTCACAAAGTATATCAATGCCCGGCAGATGAAATCCGCGATAGGAGCGCATGGCTTCTCCCAAAGCCGCAGTCTGGCTCATCAAGGTCGGTTCTTCCATCATATGCCCGGTCAAGGCCAAACCATGCCTGCCGCACCATGCACCGATCTGGTCCGCGTAAGCCTGAGTAAAACGCTCCGCAATATGATCATGGTAATGATACCTGGTCACGGATACCGGCATTCCTTCTTTTTCCCAAAATACTTCCGGCAGATGCTCCAGAAAAGATTCCCCGTATGCCGCCTGGTAGCTTTCCTCAAAATCATCTGTAAAGGGAAGAAATTTCACCTTTCTCTCATGAGCCTGTCCCAGATGTTCCTTGTGCACAAACTGGGGCTCATCTGTAAAAACCGCAGGGATATCTTTACCGAAATATTCTCCCAGCTTTCCTGCGAAACCTTGATGAACGGTCTCCAGGAAAAATGCGATGGCCTTGGGATCCAGGGTATTGACATACGCCTGATTGTTAAACCAGGCACTGTCACCGGATACCTCCAGGTAAGCATACCAGGGCTGATACCCTTTTTCTGCATAGTCAGAAACCGCAGTTCCTTCCCCATCGGTTCCCTCATCCTCCATGAGATGATAATCCTCCATCTCGCCGCTTTCTCCCAACTTCACCCAAAAGGCTTTCAGAAAAATCCTGGAATCATTGCGGATCGCAGTGGCCCTGGAAGTAACCACCCCTCGCTCTTCCGGAATCCCCTCCTCCACCGGCTCCGGAGAAAATACCAGATAACGCTCTCTGTATTCCGGATGACTGGTCACCAGGCCGCCTCCGAAGCCCGAAGGCCACCGGTCTTCATCATACAGCCAGGTCAGCATGCCTTTCTCTGCAAGCTGTTCATGGGCATAGGAAACCAGCTCCAGAAATGCCTCACTCATATAAGGAATATCCATCCCTGTCCGGCAATGAATATGTGCTCCGCCCATGCCCATCTGCCGAAGACTTTCCGTCTGTTCCTCAATCTGCTTTTTGGTCACCCTGCAGTTCCATGCCCAAAACGGCGTTCCCCGATATTCACTGGTTGGTTCCCGAAACAACGCCTCCGTCAATTCCTTCTCATTTCTTCTCGGATACAACATATCTGTTTTCCTCTTCCTTTCTAAACTCCCATGCAGCCAGCCGCACCACCATACCTAAAAGTCTGAGAATTTAGGTAATGCACACAAAATGAGCAAGAGAAACTCATTTTGGCGCACAGCTGTCTCGGTTTTTGCGCATAGGAAGCGCAAAAACACTTCGCGGTGCCAGAATGGCGTAGTGCACACCCAAAAGATTGGCGTATCCTCTGTTCCCGGCAGAAGACTCGCTGCAGGACATTCTGCGATGGCACAGCAACCCAAAAAGCCCTCTGCAAGAATCTTCTTCCTGCAGAGGGCCGGAAATCGCCTCTCAGCCATCCCTGTCCTGCGCCAAACCTGCTTATCCTGCACATTTGGCACATCACCTAAACTCCCGGACTTTCCTGTACGGCAATGTGACCCGCTGCATGGAAGAATGGAAGTTTAATTGTTGATCAGTTTATCGTCTTCATTATTCCAGCTGTAAAGCTTCCTGATATCCTCGCCTACCTTCTCAGCGGGATGCTCAGCAGCAAGCTTCCGCATGGCCTTGAAATGTACCTGACGTCCTGCAGGAGACATGTCAAGCAGGAATTCCTTTGCAAAGGTTCCGTCCTGAATATCACTTAAAATCTTCTTCATGGCCTTCTTGGTATCCTCGGTGATGATCTTGGGTCCGGTGATGTAATCACCATATTCCGCAGTGTTGGAAATGGAATACCGCATTCCTGCAAAGCCGCTCTGATAGATCAGATCCACAATCAGCTTCATCTCATGTATACATTCAAAATAAGCGTTCCTCTCGTCATAACCGGCCTCCACCAAAGTCTCAAAGCCTGCCTGCATCAGAGCGCAGACACCGCCGCACAATACAGCCTGCTCACCGAAAAGATCCGTCTCTGTCTCAGTGCGGAAGGTGGTCTCCAGAACACCGGCCCTTGCACCGCCGATACCCAGCGCATAAGCCAGCGCAATATCCTGTGCCTTGCCGGTGGCATCCTGCTCCACGGCGATCAGACAGGGAACACCCTTACCCTCCTGGTACTCGCTTCTCACGGTATGTCCGGGTCCCTTAGGTGCAATCATGGTCACGTCCACGTAAGCGGGCGGTACGATACAGCCGAAATGGATGTTGAAACCATGGGCAAACATCAGCATGTTGCCCTCCTCCAGATTGGGCTCGATATCATTCTTGTACAGGTCAGCCTGCTTCTCATCATTGATCAAAATCATGATAATGTCAGCCTTCTTTGCCGCTTCCGCTGCGGTAAACACCTCAAAACCCTGCTTTACAGCCTTGTCCCAGGATCTGGATCCCTCATACAAACCAATGATCACATGACAGCCGGATTCCTTCAGGTTCAGCGCATGTGCGTGTCCCTGGCTGCCGTAGCCGATAATCGCGATAGTCTTTCCTTCGAGAAGGGATAAATTACAGTCTTCCTGATAAAAAATCTTTGCCATTTTCTTTTCCTCCTATTTTATGCCAGTACATGACAGGGCCATTTAGCGGAGCGATTTCCGGTAGCTTAAACCTGCTTCCGGAAATCCTCCGGGCCCTCTCATGCACTGGCAGGGTTGTGTGTGCCTGTACATGACAGGGCCATTTAGCGGAGCGATTTCCGGTAGCTTAAACCTGCTTCCG
>CAJTXE010000017.1:0-5578 GCA_910580225.1 uncultured Acetatifactor sp. | reverse complement strand
GAAATCCTCCGGGCCCTCTCATGCACCGGCAGGGTTGTGTGTGCCTGTGTACTGTCAGACCCTTGTGCAAAATAATTTATGGCAGTAAAATGCATCTGCCCGTAAATCTCTGGCTCTGACAACTCCCAGACGGGTTGTATCCTGCAGAATGTGTAAATATGCAGAATGATTATATAACTGACAGGTTATCCCTGGAGCTAATCAACTGTAACAATGGGCTCTGTACCTCTGCCCAGTCCGGCAATTCCGGTTCTCGCCTGTTCCAGAATCTCGTATCCCTCCAGCAGGTCAATAAATGCCTCAATCTTCTGCTGGTTGCCCGTAAGTTCAATCATCAGGCTCTCCGGCGCTACATCAATGATCTTCGCCCTGAAAATATCCGCTACTGCAATAATACTCTGGCGCTGCTCCGGTGCAGCTTTTACCTTGATCATGATCAGCTCGCGGAATACGCTCTTTTCCGGTTCTAATTCCTTGATATTTCGCACATCTTCAAGCTTTGACACCTGCTTCTCGATCTGTTCCAATATCTCATCATCGCCGGAAGCCACGATCGTAATCCGTGTGATCCGGGGATCCGACGTGACACCTGCGGTAATGCTCTCCACATTATAACCTCTTCTGGAAAAAAGCCCTGAAATACGGCTCAATACGCCGGAGGTATTGTTTACAAGAAGCTGAAATACTTTTTTCTGCACCAGCCTGCCCCTCTCTTCCTGATTTTAATCTGTCTAAATTCTAAAAACTCTTTCGATATCATATCAAGTTCCCGAAAAAATGTCAATAAAAACCGCAGTTTAATCCTCCTGTCTACAGCGTCGCCGAAATCGATTCTGCAAATTCGGCAAATCTCACCCTTTCAGCCAATCTGCATGATGCTGCATTCTCTGCCGCAGCAGACCAGAAAAATACTTTCCATTCTCCCTCCCTGTTCCGGCACAGAAGCAGTCGTTTACGATTCCGGTGCCAATCTTACCACAGCTGTCTACTGGCGCAGTTCAATCCCCATCTGCTCCAAACCGTTCAGAATTTTCTTCATGGCCCCATTCACATCACTGTCCTCCAGCGTCCTGTCCTTTGCCCGGAAGGTAATGGAATAGGCTACAGATTTGAATCCCTGTCTGATCTGCGCTCCCTCGTAGAGGTCGAAAAGCTGACAGGATTCCAACAATTTTCCGCCTCTTTGAAGAATCATCCCCTCGATATCCCCCGCCAAAATTTCCCTGGGTACCACCATGCTGATATCTCGGGTCACAGCAGGATATTTTGCAATGCCTTCGTATTTCCGATCAAAAGTAGTGAATGGCAGCAGGACCGGCATATCCAGAACGGCTACATAAGCTTTTGTACCGATTTCGTAATTGTCCAGCACCTCCGGATGCACTTCACCCAGATATCCCACTGCAACATCATCGTATTTTATCAGAGCCTGACGTCCCGGATGCAGGAATGGTTTGCCTGCCTGTGGATCATACACCGGCTTTTTCCGCATGCCCGCCACCGCGAAAAACTCTTCTATCACGCCCTTCAGAGTGAAGAAGTCTCCTTCCCCGTAAAATCCCAGGACAAACTGCATCCTCTCATCAGGTAGTTCCTTCAGGGGTAGTGACTTGGGCAGATAAATATTTTCCAGCTCATATAACCTTACATTTTTATTTCTGCGATTATAATTAATCGACAGACTGCTCAATATTCCGTTCAGAACAGAGGTTCTCATAATAGAAAAATCCTCCCCCAGCGGATTAGATATGGTAACCGCCTGACGCAGATTATCCTCCCCGGAAATCAGCAGTCTGTCGAACACCTTCGGACTCTCAAAAGAATAGCTCATCCCTTGGGAAAATCCGCAATATTCTGCGATGTCTCTGGCTTTCTGCTCGATACGCAGTTTGTACGAGAGCTTTCCTGCAGTAGCCTCTCCGGCCGGCAGCGTAGTAGGAATCTTGTCATAGCCATAAAACCTGGCAACCTCCTCCGCAATATCCGCATCGCAGTTTAAATCCTGACGGAAATACGGGATTTTAAGACTGACGGAACCATCTTCCCCTTTCATAGACTCAATTTCCAGATACCGGAACATATCCAGCATATCCGCTTCCGGAATCTCCGTTCCCAATAGACTGTTATATTTTTCAGGCTTGAAGGAAAGCGTCTTTGCCTCCGCCATGGGCTGGGCCGCGTCGGCCATGCCGCCCACCACTTCTCCGCAGCCCAGCTCTTCAATAAGCTGACAGGCCCTGTTGACTGCTGCCTCAGCATTGTGAGGTTCCAGACCTTTCTCAAACTTTCCGGAAGAATCGGTACGCAGGCCAATCCGCTTGGCCGACTTCCGGATACTGGGTCCATTGAAAACAGCAGACTCAAACAATACCGTATGAACCTGATCTGTAATTTTACTGTTCTCGCCCCCCATGATACCTGCAATAGCAATCTCCTTCTCTGCATCGCAGATCATCAGTACATCCCTGTCCAGCTTACGTATCTGCCCATCCAGCGTCTGAAATTCTTCTCCATCCTGAGCCCGGCGCACAATGATCTTGCGGCCTGCAATAGTATCCAGATCAAAGGCATGCATGGGCTGGCCATATTCTTCCATAACATAGTTGGTAATATCCACCAGGTTATTGATGGGGCGGATGCCGCTGGCAGCCAGTCTTCTCTGCATCCACTCCGGCGAAGGGGCGATTCTGATATTTTTACACACTCTCGCACAGTACCTGGGACACAGATCAGGTGCCTGCACCTCCACACTGATATAATCTTTTATATTCTCTCCGTTTCCCGTCTCCTTCACCACCGGAGGAACAAAGGGCTTGCGGAAGGTTGCTGCCGCTTCCCTGGCAATCCCCAGCACACTATAGCAGTCCACACGGTTGCTGGTAATCTCGTACTCAAAAACCGTATCATGAAGCCCCAGCAGTGCCACCGCATCTGCGCCTGTCTCTGTGTTCTCCGGGAAGATATAGATACCTTCCTCTGGCGCTTCCGGATACATATTCCGATCCGAACCCAGTTCTTCAATGGAGCACATCATACCGTTAGACGGAATACCCCGGAGCTTCCCAGCCTTGATTTTGATACCTTCTTCCGGCAGCGGCCCGCCGTCATGGCCTCCTGCTACCCTGCCGCCGTCCAGAACCACAGGAACCTTATCCCCCACCTTCACATTGTGGGCTCCGGTAACAATCTGGATGGTCTCCGTACCCACATTTACCTGGCAGATAATCAGCTTTTCCGCATCCGGGTGCTTTTCTATAGAAAGAATCTCGCCCACCACAATCTTTTCCAGATTTTTATCTCTTCTCTCATAGCCCTCCACCTTGGTGCCGGATAAGGTCATCGCATCGCAATACTCCTGGTCCGTGCATTCCAGTTCAGGCACATATGCCTTAATCCATGATAATGCTGTATTCATGTACGTCTTCCTTTCTCTGTCTTTTCGCCGCAGCGGCACTATCTATATTCATTGACTTTCACATTTGTAACATCTTTTGATGTTCCGTTTTGTCTGCATTACCCTTTCTGATACCGTTTTCTGCTATGACACACTCTCCCCCCCAGCAATACCGTCCGTCGCTTTCCGGATAGAGAAATAGTGCCGCCGAACACGGCCGGGATATTTTTGCCTATGGTTCTGTCAAAACTGCTTTAAGAACCGGATATCATTCTCATACAGCAGGCGCATATCGTCTATCTCATATTTCAGCAGAGTAATACGCTCCAGCCCCGCCCCAAAAGCAAATCCTGTGTACTCCTCCGGATCTATACCGCTCATCTCCAGTACATGGGGATGCACCATCCCGCAGCCCAAAATCTCTATCCAGCCGCTGCCCTTACAAAACCGACAGCCCTTGCCGCCGCATTTAAAACAGGTCACATCCATCTCCGCGCTGGGCTCCGTGAACGGGAAATGATGCGGTCGGAACTTTACCTTCGTCTCCTCTCCGAATAACTCTCTGGCAAACACCGCCAGCGTCCCTTTCAAGTCCGCAAACGTGATATTCCTGTCAATGACCAGCCCCTCGATCTGATGGAAACAGGGCGAATGAGTGGCATCCACTTCATCCGACCGGAACACTCTGCCCGGGGCAATCATACGAATGGGCAATTTCCCCTTCTCCATCTCGTGCACCTGTACGCCAGAGGTTTGGGTACGCAGCAGGATATCTCCCGTGATATAAAAGGTATCCTGTTCGTCCTTGGCCGGATGGTCTGCCGGAATATTCAGTGCCTCGAAGTTGTAATAATCTTTCTCCACCTCCGGCCCTTCCACCACCTCGTAACCCATGCCTACAAAGATCCGCTCCACCTCTTCCAGCACAATAGTATCCGGATGCCGGTGCCCAAGCTCGGCCTTTTTTGCCGGAAGGGTTACGTCTATCACCTCTGCCTTCATTTTTGCTTCTCTGACGGCTCTCTCAATCTTTGTTTTACGCTCTTCCAAAAGCTTTTCGATCTCGCTCCTGGCTTCGTTCACCATCTGCCCTATCCTGGGACGCTCCTCAGGCGCCACGTCCCTCATGGATTTCAGCAGATCCGTCAGTTCTCCCTTTTTCCCCAGGACACTGACCCTGAGTTCATTAAGTTTGTCAGCGGTGTCGCAGCCATTTAGCTGTGCAATGGCCTTTTCTTTGATCTGTTCCAGTTTATTTTTCATCTTTTTCCTCATTTCTGCGCTGCCTTGTATCTCTGTCAGACAAAACCTGTTGCTTTCTGCGGTAATGCACCTGGCCTGATCCGGAACAACACACTCTGATGGGTTCCCCCTTTGAGCCAGACTATTTTGCCGCCGGCACACCATTGCATTCCTTCCTGCGTAATCAGCGCCTGATGTCTGTACCAAGACAGAACGGCGGACACGCCTGCCGACGGCAACACCGTACTGGTGTGGACAACATGTACCCATTACGCAAGGCTCCTGCAATGGAGCAACAGAAACTTTTCACCGCTTCCGAAAGGAACACAGGTTCCCCATAAGACGCTGATCTGTGCCGCAGCGCAGGCACAGACCCTGCAGCTGCAGAAGATTTTCCCGCCCCTGAAAGACACTTCCATCCGCAATCGGCCGGTCCCTTCTGGAAATCAGCCCAAACTCTTCCAAAAGAGCACATAAAAAATCCCCTGCAGCTTTTCCTGTCAAAACTGCAAGGGACGAAATTTTCCTTCCGCGGTACCACCCTTCTTCCGGCCATTCAAAATCCCGAACCACCGGCTCTTCTTTACACCTAACGCGTGTGATACGTCCTGATCTACTTTCAGCAATTGCTGCCGGGCAGAGTAAAACCGCAGTTCTGCCCTCTCGTCACAGTTACACGGAATAACCCTCCAAAACAACTGTGTATTCTATCAGGCGGCTCCGGCGGGAAATTCGCGATCTATCTGAACTTAAGGAAGCTTTCAGCCGCTGACTCCCTCTCTCTGCAAGAACATAAATCCCTACTGTACGCCATCAATGCCTTTGTATATCTCTATTGATTTCTAATCATACTTTCTTTTGGAGAAATTGTCAAGATATTTTTGATTCTTGAGTTTCCGCAGTTTTATCCACATGGATGCCGTTTAACAGCGCTGATAATCT
>CAJTXE010000016.1:4983-84761 GCA_910580225.1 uncultured Acetatifactor sp. | reverse complement strand
AGGAACAAAAATGCCGCAACCCTTGAAGTTACGGCATTCCAGCGTCCCCGAGAAGATTTGAACTTCCGACCCCACGCTTAGGAGGCGTGTGCTCTATCCAGCTGAGCTACGAGGACTCGAACAATATGAAGTTTATGAAAAGAGCTTTTTTACCTCCACGGACTTGGATGACCTGAATATTAGGAGGCGTGTGCTCTATCCAACTGAGCTACGAGGACTTGTATGAAAAACTTGCTAATACGCAAGTCATTCAGCTATTAAATTGTTGATTTTACGTTGCTCCGGCAATCGAACACCTACCACTTAGGAGGCAGTCACTCTATCCTTCTATGCTGCAGAAACTTATTACTAAATTAACCAAATACTTGACAGAAAGGCGGTCACACTATTCTGTTGTATCCTATAAAATAAATCAGCCTATTTTCAAAAATACAAAATATTCTGCCAGATACTTAGATATCAATCATATTATTCTGAAAGACTATGTGTACTGTCTCCTTTGGAAGCACCTTCCGGGAAATTAATACTTCCCTGCAACCAAATGATTCCTTTAAATCGCCTTCCAACTTGCGGCTCACCATATAAGTCTATTATATTAATTGAGACGTCAAATGTCAACTCATTCGTGCAAATTTTTAAAATATATATTTTTTCTTCTGTCACATAGTTTGTAGTCATATTTATTTCTATGATTTCACCCAGTACAGAATACTGATCACACTCCACTCCGTAAGGCATAAAATAAGTATCTACGAGACTAAAAACATCTTCTTTCTGAATCCGCCGGGATATAGTCGTGTACATGTCCATATCTTCCAAGGTCAATGTCTCAATCGCATCTTCGTCTCCCTTCCTGGCAGCGGCCATAAGAGAATTTCTAGCAGCAGAATCCTGCTTTACACGCTGCTGCTGCTGTGCATCTTTCTGAATTGGAAGAATGATCATACCACTCACAGACAACGCTGAAAGCGTCAGCGTTGTCCCTTTAATCGGCAATTTATCTTCAGTCTGTGCCATTACATATGGCATTTTATTTTTTAAATAGAATATTAACGAAATACCAACTTTCATATCATCACATACGCCGGCATAAGACTCTTTCTCTGCGTGTCTCTCTACAGTCACATCCTCATAAGACGTAATACCGCTTCCTTCCAGATATGGATAATAATATTCATAAGTAAATCGCTCTTCATCATCTATTTCACCACAAACAGCAATTCCCATACCTTTAGCAAAATCTTTGCAAAATTCACCTAATATGACATTCTCCTGATTTTTGGTAATACTACGTCGGTCAGAATGAATTACTACTTCTGTTAAAAGTTCCTGGAGCTTTTTACGGTTTTCTAATGTACTGAATCCAATCGCACGCATAAATTTATGCAAAAATTTCACCTACTTTCCCTTCAATATCCTTTGAATAAGTTAAGGTATGATTTTTTCTTTCCCCCCCATATAAGGCCGAAGAACTTCAGGAATATTGATGCTGCCATCTTCGTTTACATTGTTTTCCAAAAATGCTATCAATCCTCTGGGGCTGGCTAATACTGTATTATTTAATGTATGCACAAAGTAAGTACCATTTTCTCCTCTGGTCCGGATACCAAGACGTCTCGCCTGTGCATCTCCCAGGGTTGAACAGGAACCTACTTCAAAATACTTCTTTTGTCTGGGACTCCAAGCCTCTATATCACAGGACTTCACCTTTAAATCAGCCAAGTCGCCGCTACAACATTCCAAAGTACGAACCGGAATGTCAAGGCTGCGGAAGAATTCTACTGTATATGACCACATTTTATGATACCAGTCCATCGACTCTTGCGGTTTGCACAATACTACCATTTCCTGCTTTTCAAACTGATGGACACGATACACTCCTCTCTCTTCAATTCCATGGGAACCCACTTCTTTTCTGAAGCAGGGAGAATAAGAAGTCATAGTCACAGGTAAACTGCTCTCTTCGACAATCTGCCCCTTAAATTTACCTATCATGGAATGCTCTGATGTGCCGATCAGGAACAGATCCTCTCCCTCTATTTTGTACATCATCGCTTCCATCTCTGCAAAACTCATAACACCGTTTACTACGCTGCTTCGAATCATAAAAGGCGGAATACAATAAGTAAAACCCTTATCAATCATAAAATCCCGGGCATAGCTGATCATGGCAGAATGGATTCTGGCAGCATCTCCCATCAGATAATAAAAACCATTTCCACTGGTGCGCCCTGCCGCATCCTTATCTAATCCATTGATACTGTTCAAAATATCAGCATGATAGGGTACTTCAAATTCAGGAAATATCGGTTCTCCAAATTTTTGCAATTCCACATTTTCTGTATCATCTTTTCCAATTGGAACCGAATCATCAATGATATTTGGAATAACCATCATTATCTTTGTTATTTTTTCCTGAAGCTGTGGTTCCAGAGCTTCCAATTCAGCCAGTCTTTTGGCATTAGCGGCCACCTCCGCTTTCTTCTGTTCCGCTTCTTCCTTTTTCCCTTGTGCCATCAAACTACCAATTTCTTTTGATACTTTGTTTTTAGATGCCCGTAGGTTATCTCCTTCTTGTTTTGCTTTCCTGCTTTCTGCATCCAGTGCGATTACTTCATCTACCAGTTCCAGTTTTTGATCCTGGAATTTTTTCCGGATGTTTTCCTTTACAATATCTGGATTTTCTCTTAAAAATTTAATATCAATCATATAAATATCCTCCTGCCGTTCTTTTTCTATTTTCCCTTTGCTATAGCTAATGCTTCTGCTTCCTCTGCACTTAATGAAATATTATTTTCGCCATTTCGTATTTCCTTCGAATAAGAATAACATCCTTCTGTACTGTGAACGGAATTGATAATGAAACCATTATCATTTTCATCCAATAATACCAGACTATAGCTCAATTGTCCACCCATTTGATTAAATGCATCATACTTTACCAATCCCATTTTCTGAAATACAGATTCCATTCTCTTAAAAATTGTTCGAATATCGTCTCTATTCTTTTCCGTACTGTTTTTCAAAAACTTATTATCTTCATACAATTCCCTTATATCTTCTTCCAGACTGTTTCCTTCCTTTCCAAGAAGAAACTTATCCAGTCTTCTCTTTAATTTTCCCGTCCTTTTGATCTGTATAATCAATAATATCAATATCAAAACAGTTACAATAAGTAAACCTACAACCACATAACCTATATCAAAAGAATCGAGTCCAATTTGGCTTAAGAATTCGCTCTTTACCTGTGTCTCCATACTTCTCCTTTTGTATACTCATAAATCAATTATTTCCTATGATATCTAACAGTCTGTCCAAATCTTCGTGATTATAAAATTCGATCTCAATTTTACCAGAACCTTCCCCTTTGGAACTGACAGTCACCTTTGTACTTAGTCTTTGCTTGAGTCTGTCTTCTATATCCTGATAAATGACCTGCAAAGTTTTATCTTCTGCTTTCTTTTTTTCTTTTTCAGGTTCATTTAGCTTTTTTACCAGTCTCTCCACATCCCGAACGCTAAGCTTCTGATCAAAAATCTGCTGTGCCAGTGTATATTGTATCTCCGGATCTTCCACGGCCAGAAGAGCACGGGCATGTCCAGTACTTATCATTTCATCAATAACCATTTGCTGCACTCTGTCTGTTAATTTTAAAAGACGAATGCAATTTGTCACTGCTGCACGGCTTTTTGACACTCTCTCTGCCACTTCATCTTGCTTCAGGTTAAATTCTGTCAGTAAACGTTTGTAAGCCTGTGCCTCTTCTATTGGATTTAAGTCTTCTCTCTGAATATTTTCAATGAGAGAAATTTCCATAATCTCCTGATCCGAATAGTCACGTATAATAACAGGAATTTCTTTCAGACCAGCCATCTTTGCAGCACGCCATCTACGTTCACCTGCAATAATCTCATAATGATCATTTCTATTCTGAACCAGAATAGGCTGGATCATTCCAACCTGTTTAATGGAATCGCAGAGTTCCTGGAGGGAATCTTCATCAAAATTTTTTCTGGGCTGTTTTCTATTTGGCTCTACCATGGTGATTTTTAATCTGGTTTCCGCCGCTTTATCCTCGCTGCTATTTTCTGTCTGTTCTGAAGTTATCTCTCTTTTGATTTTAGCTTCTCCGACTGCATTTGGTATCAGTGATTCCAGTCCCTTTCCCAATCCTCTTGATGATCTTGTTGCCATTCCTCTTCCTCCCTATCCACGCCGCACTAGTCAGCCTCCATTATAGTGTCAAATTTTTATACTGTCCTATTTCTCTGCTTTCTACTTATTCTAACTGAAAGGAGGCTGCTGTTTTTTATATATTACTGATTATCTCATCTGCCAGTAACATATATGCTTCTGCGCCTGCTGACTTCGCATCATATAGATTGATAGGCATACCATGACTAGGTGCCTCTGCTAATTTAATATTTCTGGGAATCAATGTATTATATATTTTTTGATTTAAATTCTGTTTCACATTTTCCACTACTTGCATCGAAAGATTTGTACGGGCATCATACATTGTGAATACAGCCCCTTCCATTTCCAAATCAGGATTTAATCTTTCTTTTACCAGATTAATTGTATGAATCAATTGACTTAATCCTTCCAATGCATAATATTCGCACTGGATCGGAACCAATACACTATCTGCTGTGGTCATCGCATTGATTGTGAGCATATTTAAAGACGGTGGACAATCAATAATGATAAAATCATACTCTTCTTTTATATAATCTACTTCATTTTTTAATATGTATTCTTTTTTATCTATTCCAATCAACTCTATTTCTGCGGCAGCAAGATTTACATTAGAAGGAACAACTGAAATATTATGAATTACATTCTTTATTATGCAATCACTAATGGAACATTCCCCCAAAATCAATTCATAAATAGTAGTTTCAAGATTATTTTTATCTATTCCAAACCCGCTGGTAGTATTTCCCTGTGGATCTGTGTCGATTACCAAAATCTTTTTATCTTTTGTAGCAAGTGATGAAGATAAATTGATGGATGTTGTTGTTTTTCCAACACCACCTTTTTGATTTGCAATTGCAATGGTTTTTCCCATAGTTTCTCCTTTCCTTAGTATAGCTTTGTAACAGTTCAATTGCTAAGCGTTCAAGTCTAATGAATTCAAATCTATTTTTTCTGTTTTCTTAGCTTTCAGATATTTAAACGCATTTTATATATTTATTAAACATTGAATATCCTGGGATATTTTTCTCTATGGTATGTATCAGCATAACAGTTCAGAAATGTAGGGATTGAACTGTCACATAGCTTTTTTATTATAGCACTTATCGAAAAAGATATCTACCTATAACTGGAATATTTTTATTTTCATTGTTATAATTCTTTGTATGCTTGTGTGCGAATACCAAATTAAAGATGGAAAATTTTATTTGTTATAAAATGTTTCACGTGAAACATTTTATAATATTTACTACTGTAAACTTAAATGTTTCACGTGAAACATTTTATAGGATCAATTATTTTAATAGTATGCTTTACTTGCCTACATTGCACATAGGCAAATGCGGCTATCTATCTTATTACTTAAAAACTTAGAAAACACATATTATACTTAGAATTGAGTATCACTATATTTACAGAAAATAAAAATTTCACCGAAAACAAAACACTTATCAAATATTATATAAACAAATTCCTGTTCTTATTTGAAAAAGATATATTGCAGCATATAAAAGAGCTAACCGAATTTCCTTCCAGTTAACTCTTTTCTCAATTTATTATCTAAGTCCACAAATAATTTGATACCACTCTGACAAATATAATATAAATTAAGACTCAAACATTATGCCGATATTCATATGGCAGTACTTTCATTTGATTATAAGCCGGACAATCACGCACCCATTCCAAAGACTCTTTTATAATAGCTGTCTGCATAGCAGTATTATTGGGTTCTCCCGCATTAGAGCCAATTGGCACATGAGGTGCCGTAATCCTTGGAGCTCCTTGCTGACGAGCAATTGGAGGTAATGCAGCAATTACAACGCAACTCATTCCCAACTCTTCACAACATCTGGTAACAATTGTTGCTGAACGATGACATGTTCCGCATCCTCCCGTACATAACACAATATCTACGCCTTGATCCTTTAACTTACGCGCAATCTCAGGACCTGTCTCACCACTAAACTTCTCAACATTTCCTCCTCCCCCCATAAATGTATAAGTTTCGTAAGAAAGAGAACCGATAAACCCCTCTTCTACCAATTCATGAAGACGATCAATAGGAAACATGGCATTTACATCCTTATTAATATCTGAATTATCAAATCCTCCATGAGTCACCATCAATTCGCTGGAAGGAGTAGAAAACTCAATAGTGCGATAAGAGAAATCCCCTGATGTATTAAAAGGTGTCTGACTCTTCTTATGAATTCCACCTGCAGTGATAAAAGCAACTCTGCATTCATTTAATGGCTTTTTTAACTCTGTAAAAACTGGTTTCGGTGTAACCGGAACAAATATTTCTGACTGCATTCCCTCAATTGTCGTTAATTTCATTTTCATCCTCATTTCTGTGTCGATTTTCTTCTTAAACTTGTGGACACGACACTGACACAAGCTTACTCAAATTTATTTTACAATCTCCATAAAACTAAGATAAAACTCAACCCAAAGTCCTGTCTTCAGAGCCACATCCGTAAATACCCAACGTCTGGGTACTGATACAAAACCTAATCCACCCATGATTTCTGCTTTTATAGCAGTATCATTAACCTCAATCAATTTTCCTCCAAGGAAAGCCGGATACATAATTGTATCAGAATCCATAGCCGCGCTGTCATAATTATAAGGATTCTCTACTACCTGCATATAACTGAAATAAAATTTCACTTGCTCTCCTGGTTTCATCATCTTCTTCTCTTTTACTCTAACCAGTCGTTCCGGAATCGTAATGACACCTAATCTACCCTGCAAGTGTACCATTACCATTCCATGTGAAACATTATTGATCAGTCCCTTCATTAATACCGGCTGAATTATATAATCCATCAATGCAATGTACCATTATCCACTAATTTAGTTTCCGGAAGACCCAGCAATCTGTTATTTGCATTTATAACATCATTACTCCATTTTTTTGGTGCCGGCTTGATTGCCACTCCTGCCATTTTATTTTTCAACATTTGTATTGCCCGCGCGGCTACTTCTTTTGTAACACAGGAACACCCTGCAACATTATTTTCGAAACCACCCATATCCATGTTATCTTCAATCATTGCATCCGCATATTGATTTCCAACCACAAGCTGTCCCTGATAGGCACAGAAGGATACTCCTACTACCGGGATTCCTCTCTTGCCGGCCTGTCCAATATGCTGTACAAAGTCGATATGATTATTACCAAAACCTTCTGTCGTAATAATGCAACCATCAATATCTAATGATTCCAACATTGATCCCAATCTCTCTGATACCCATAACTTTTCATCATTAACCTGAGGAGATCCGACGAAAATAACTCCTACTAGATCAAGTTCTATATCAGCTGCTAATCCCTCTACCAAAGGTTCACGAATATAATGGCGGGTCATTTCTTTTGTAGCCGGTCCTATACATGTCAATGCATGAATAGAACCATCACGTACCTGATTAGGTGTCAATATCACAGGAACATTTCCGCAGTCTACATTCTTCTGTCCGCCAAGTATACCACAGGGTTCTGTAGGACAAATCACATTGTCATGCATAGCACCCTGTCCCATGATTTCCTTTACCAGTACTACGCGTGGATTTCCCTGACGACGAACATCCTCACAAATTTCTTCCCTTATAACTTCTCCTTCATATTTCTTTAACTCATCTCGCACAGACTGTATAATATAATCCTGACACTTATGTGCTGCAAAAGGACCTGGCCTGGTCATACCGGACAATCTCTCTATTACCACATGGCAACGAATAATAATATCATTTTCATCAGCACATCCCGGATGTCCAAAATACATCTTCTCATCTAGAAATCCCTCTGACGAACCAAATTCATGAACCTGTACGCCATCTTCGTCCACTCCTGTCAACATAAAGACTACACCATCTGCAACTTTTGTAATGCCCTCTCCCAATTCTCCCTCTGACTTCGTGGCAATAGGACATACATCCATTATGGTTTCCGTATAAATATGTCTTTCTTCTGGGTGAATCACAGACAACTCAATACTCTTACAGAGAGGATCCTCCATAACAGCCTTTTCCGTAATATTTTTATTAATTGTAATTTTTCCGTTTCGAATAGCAGTTTCTGTCCCCAACTCAACATCCGTAATTTTAATATGCTTTTTTATAAGAGTACGAATAACCTTCTTTTGTTTGGAAAATACCTCTTCAGCAGTTTCCCTAGCCATATGAAGATCAGAAGATACTGTTTGACCAATGACAGCAGATTTATCCAACATAGTGTCTGCTTTTTCACCACATCCGCCAAATATTGGAATATCCAGACGTAATCCTTCCAATTTCTCTGCTTTTCCTATCTCAATATGAATCATTCCACTTCCTCCTGCTCTCACTGCAATTCCTGAATCATCTGTCCTTCCTGCAGTCTCCTTGTATTTTTTCTCTTCAAAAAGCGAGTTTTTGTCCTCACTTTCCACACTGTTTACCTTATCCAATACTTCATGTGTAATAGGAGTCAATGCTTCCACATCCTGCAGCAAAGTACAACCCAAAACCTGCTCGATTCTCAGACCATTTTCACTTAACTCCAGAAGCCCTGATTCTACCATATCATCAAACAAAGTAGGATCCTCCAAGTCCGAAGCCCCGATGACCAATCCCTTTTCCCTGCGGCAGCAGAAAATTGCCGGATCTTTTAAATGAGTCTGTAATGTGTCCAATGTAATAGACATGTTATTTCCCTCCTTCTTATATTTTTTCTTCTTTTTTTATCTCCTGGTCAGCGAATACTCCGAATGAGCGGATAATTTACAGCACGCAAAGCACCATCTGTACAATGATATACAGACAATCCCATTCTGGGTGCACATGCCATAACAGTATTGGAACAATCTGTACAATTACTGATCAGCACTGCCTTTGCACCTGATTTTTTTAAATCCATAATCTTCTGCACCTGGCCAGGACACTTTCCCGGATTCTCACATTTACGGGTATTTTTTACTTCTTTTGCCTGTTTACAATAGGCAATATCCACTACCTCAGAACCCATGCTGTATGCCAATTCTTCCAACCGCTCTCTATCTGCACCACAGGCACATACCAACAAACCAATTTTATCCGGAAACTTCATAAAGCATTCTGCTGCAATCAATCCTCCCGTTGTCTTAACTACAGGTTCCGTCTTATCAGTTCGCCTGCCTGTAAACGGCCCCCCCATAATCAGTTCTCCATACTCCTCTGCTATACCGCCAGCCATCTCAAACACATCTTTCACAGACATCCCCAGAGGCACATCCTGAAATACCTGAATCAGATTTACATTCCCGTAAATCTTTCCGGCAACAGTTATATCTTTATCAATCAAGGGCTTTTTCAAATCTACCGCTTCCTGTATTCGACAAACCGTTTCAGCATTTAATACAATAACATTTATTTCTAGTGGTAAAGTATCTACAGGCAGAAGCTGACCCAAAACCTCCCGAATAACAGCTCTCTCCTCTCCCATAGGATACCTGTCAGGTAAAAAAGCAATTCTTACCTTTTCTGACTGCATTGCATGATTCAGTTTTTTTATAGCTTCCTGGTGCTTCTCCTTGATCGCGATTACCCCTTTATCAGCATGAGTAATCTGCATGACAATCTCCAACCCACGCAGCAGCTTTCCTGGGTCCCTTTCAATCGAAACAATATTGTGCGAAAGAACAGGTTCACATTCCGCTGCATTTACAATTATGGTTCCACCATTGTTAAAAGGTTTTCTCAATTTAGCATAGGAAGGAAATCCGGCTCCACCCAAACCAACGATTCCTGCTTCTTCAATCAACTTCAAGGGCGTATCCGATTTTAAAGGCAAATAATCCTGACTCTGCTCCTCTTCCGCCAATATCGTAATTTCTTTTTCTCCAACCTCCGAAACCACACCGGTCACACTGGAAAATAAATTTGCTCCCAGCGAATTCTCCCCTTTAAACGCAATAAGCTGCCCTCGGATAATTGTTTCTCCTTCAACAATCACCGGAACAGCTGCTTCACCAATATTCTGTTTCAGAGGAAAACGATACACTCTTTTCATAAGATTCCTCCTTAATCTAATTTTATTTTACAGGAAGATACATAATTTGTAAAACGCAATTTTCAAGAAGGTACCATGATAAAATGTCATGAATGTAATTCCGGAAGAAGTTGCTTCGTAATTTCTAAAAATTTCATTGCCGCCGGAGACATATTAGCTTTCGACTTGACAGCAATCCCCAAATCTCGAGAATAATAAGGCTCTAATAAATAAGAGGAAACATTGTCATCAAAATGATAAAGCATCAACTGGGGCAAAATACTGACTCCCAGCTTATTCGCTACCATAGCTATAATCGTATGATCATCTGTTGCAGAAAAACGCATATTTGGTTTTACACCGGAAGCCTCCAATGCATGATGAATATCATAATCAGTTCCCATTGCAGAAATAATAAAACTTTTTCCTTCAAATTCCTTAATGGGAAACACACCGGAAATCGGACACGGATAATCTTTCGGAAGAACTGCCACCAGAGGATCTTCACAGAGAGAAATCCATTCCATAGATTCCATATTCCGATGGCTCACGAAACCAAAATCTGCAATGTCATCGTTTAACCATCCGATAATATCGTCCGCACCGCCTTCCATCAGATTAATATCAATTCCCGGATAAACTTTTTCAAATCGATGGATAATCGGCGGCATCCAGTTTACAGATATACTAGAATAAGTAGCAATGACCAATTTTCCTGTTTCCAGACCATTTAAATCATTTACGGTCTGTTCTAATATTTCATATCGAGAAAGCAGAGATCGAACCAAAGGAAGTATAACCTCCGCATTTTTTGTCAATCTGACTCCCTGTTTGTTTCGTACAAACAGCGAAAATCCCATTTCATTCTCAAGAGACTTCAATATATGACTGACACCGGATTGTGTATACCCCATTCTTTCCCCGCTCTTTGTAAAATTTCTGGTCTCCGCAACATCGGCAAATAACTGAAACTTTTTGATATCCATCTTCTCTCTCCCACAATACCAGGATATTAACTTCACCTGTAAATACCTGATTTAAATATATCATATAGCATAGACAGCCGCAATCAGATTTGGTTTGTTTTATATCAAAAGACCAGGAAGACATACAGGAAAATTCATGAAATTTCTGCATGATATTAATTATAAAATTTAATTTTACTTATAGCCACCATGAATCTATAATAAATGACAGAAATCCAGTGGAAAATTCTCTGAAGAAAGAAGGACCATCTATGGAACTGAAACCCAATCTTCTCCCTAAAGATCATATTTTTAAAGCCATAGATTCTCATACAATGGGAGAACCGACCAGAATCATCTATGAAGGCTTCCCCGAGCTGCCCGGAGATACCATGATGGAACGAAAAGAATATCTGGAAAAAAATTTCGACCATTATCGAAAATCTCTGATGTTGGAACCCCGGGGACATCGAGATATGTTCGGGGCATTGTTGACTGCTCCCGTACATGCCGAAGCCGATTTGGGCGTTATCTTTATGGACAGTGGCGGATATCTGAATATGTGCGGTCATGGAAGTATCGGCTGTGCAACTGTGGCAATCGAAGCCGGTTTTGTGAATATAAGAGAACCATACACAGATGTAGTACTGGATGCACCGGCTGGTATGATTCGAGCC
The DNA here is from genome assembly GCA_910580225.1 of uncultured Acetatifactor sp. GTDB lineage: Bacteria > Bacillota > Clostridia > Lachnospirales > Lachnospiraceae > Acetatifactor. Next base: position 72,912 of record CAJTXE010000016.1, on the reverse strand, counting down.
AGAGTAAAAGTGAAAAACGGCAAGGCCGAAGAAGTCAGTATCTTAAATGTCCCCTCTTTTCTGTATAAAGAGAATCTGGAATTAGAACTGGAGGGATACGGAGTCATTCCTTTTGATATATCCTTTGGCGGAAGTTTTTTTGCCCTGGTAGATTCAGCAAAAACAGGGCTGACCATTTGTGAGGAAAACCTGGAATCCCTGACAGATCTGGGGATGCGCCTTCGTGAAAAAATCAACCAGTCCATAGAGGTACATCACCCTTATCTAAACATTACTTCCGTTGACCTGGTAGAAATTTATGGTCCGCCCACCAATCCAAAAGCTGATGCGAAAAACGTCGTTATCTTCGGAGATGCCCAGACAGATCGTTCTCCCTGCGGTACCGGAACCAGCGCAAAGGTAGCAGCTTTGTATCGGAAAGGAAATTTATCCCTGGGACAGGAATTTATTTATGAAAGTATTACCGGTTCTCTGTTCAGAGGTATGGCAATGGAAGAAATTATGGTAGACGAAATACCGGCTATTATTCCCAAAATAACCGGCAGTGCTTACATTACCGGCTTTAACCAATGGCTGCTGGACGAAGAAGACCCACTGCGCTATGGTTTCCTGATTGGAAATTAACGATTCCAAAACACAATAAATAACGAGGTACACACAAACATGAAATCAAAGAAAAGATTAATTTACGCAATTGCCGGCACTGTGATCTATGCTGTCGGCATGAATATTTTCATTGTTCCCCTGGGACTTTACAGCGGCGGCTTTATGGGAATCGGTCAGCTGATTCGTACCTTTTTTGTCAGCTTTCTGCAGCTGAATGTAGGCAATATTGATATTGCAGGTATCGCATACTATATTATCAATATTCCGCTGTTTATTCTGGCATATAAGAAATTGGGAAAATCCTTTTTCTGGAGCAGTATTATATGTGTCACCTCCATGACAATCTTCCTGACGATCATTCAAGCACCTGTAAAACCTCTGATTGAAGATACCCTTACGGCAGCCCTGATCGGAGGCATGATCTGCGGTGCAGGAACGGCTCTTACACTAATCAATGGAGGTTCCGGCGGCGGACAGGATATCCTGGGTATGTACCTCACCGGCATTAATCCTGCCTTCAGTGTAGGAAAAATCGGTATCCTGGTCAATATTTTTGTTTTTGGCTGCTGTGCTTTCATGTATAACATTTCAATCGTAATCTACTCCCTGATTTATTCCGTTATCTATTCTTTGGCTACGGATAAACTACATTCCCAGAATATCAATACACAGGTATTGATATTTACGCATAAAGAAGACGATGTGATTTCCTTTATCCATGGCATGCACCACTCCGCCACTCTCTGGGACGGAAAAGGCGCCTACACGAAAAATGATGTATCTATTGTCTTCACAGTCATTTCAAAATATGAAGCCAATCTGCTGAAAAAACGACTGGAACAAGTGGAACCCAATGCATTTGCCATATTCGGAGACAATGTGTCCGTACAGGGTAATTATGAAAAACATCTGCTGCCTAAATAAAACAATTAACTTTTTCGTCTGTTTCAAGGACAAAATAATTAGAGCATATCTAAAAACCGGCACTGATTTCTCAATGCCGGTTTTTACACTGACTTTTTTACTTCAATTATTTCAAAGCACCCATACGCACACCAAATGCAAAGGTAAATTCATTCTCTTTAAACTGATACTGTTCCTCCGGTCCAGGACCACAGCTGTTAGACCCGATTCCATCTTGCGTAAAATCAATACAAAGAACGGTATAAGGACTTGGAACCAGTTCAAAATTATGAGCCTTCTGTGTCAGCTCTTCCTGAGTATAACGGGAAGCATTGAAAGAAAACGGTTTTTCGGATACTACGGAAATCTCCCTGTCTCCTTCTCCAACCATCACATAGCTCACATCGCAGTGGCTTCCATTCTCCTGAGGGAAGATATAATCTTCATGCAGAGAATCTACTGTCTCTTCAAATCTTCCATGCCAGGAAGCACGACATTTATCCGCATAACTTTCTACCGGACCCAAACCATAATACTGCACTTTTACCATATCTTTCGGAAGCATCATACGGACACCGAATCTAGGCAGTCTGGGGAACTTCTCATTCTTCTTCACATGCAGAGATACATCCAGACTTCCATCCGCCCATACACGCCATACTGCATGAATGTCCAGAATTTTCTGTCTGTAGATGGGAGCCAGAGATACATCACTGCTGATTTCCACATACTCTCTGTTCTTCTCTGTACCTTTGCTGTATGAGGTTTCATAACTTCTGGTGACAGGATGGTTATACTGTACAGCTTCCCACTCATGTCGGATATTCCGGTCATTGTCTGTAGGTGCTCTCCAGATATTATATTCCATGGGCCTCTCCAGTAAATTCCTGTTACCGTTTACCATCCGATCAAAAATTCCTGTCAGCTTGTTGTACACATAGCAGAATCTGTCTGATTCCACAGTGAGATAACGATCGTTCTCCTTCACACAGAGCTCTGCTGCCGAAGCTTCTTCCGGTTTTTTCAGGAGCTGTTTTGTCAGAACACATGGAGTATCTGCTGCGGAAAGCATTATTTCATCAAATCCAAGAACCTTTCCTGCAGACAATACGCCTTTGTCTTCTTTCAGAATCCAAGTTAACTTCAGGTAACTCCTTCCTTCCAACGCAGGAAGATTTTCCAGTCTGATCTCCCCTTCTCCGTGAGCAGGAATATTCAACAGTGCAGATTCCACCACACCTCCTGCCATCTTTACACCGTCACAACTTACTTCCCAGGAAACACTGCAATAATCCTTAAGATTTGTAAAGTCCATATAGTTATGGATTCTGACAATTCCGGAAACAGAATCAAAGGAAACTACCCTGGCAGGACGAAATACATTACCAAATTCCATCAATCCTGTATGAGGTCTGCGGTCCGGATATACCAGTCCATCCATACAGAAATTGTCATCATGAGGAAATTCGCCGTGATCGCCTCCATAATAGTACATTTTCCTGCCTTCTGCATTACAGCCTTTATCAATAGCATGGTCACACCACTCCCAGACCATTCCGCCGCAGGCCTTATCATATTTCTGGAATATCTGGAAATAATCCTCCAGATTTCCCGGCCCGTTACCCATGGCATGACAATATTCACACAGATAAGAAGGCCTTTTTGCAACAGCAGCATATTTGTGATCACTATCCACATCTTCAGAAGAGGCAAAATAAGCTTCCATTCCCTGAACACTGGTATACATTGTACTGTACAAATCCAGGTTGGAATAATCATATTCCTTATTCGAAGGTCTGTGATAAGCATTCTCATAGTGAGTAATACGAGTATCATCATATGATTTTGTCCATTTCAGCGCTTCTTCAAAAGTACAGCCATAGCCGCATTCATTTCCCATAGACCAGCTGAAAACACATGGCCTGTTTTTATCCCGAATAACACACTTCATTGTACGGTCTACCGTAGCTTCTGTGAAATCCGGGTTATCTGCAATCCAGACAGCACTGTCCTCATATGTCTGTCCATGACCACATTCTGTACCATGACTTTCATTGTCAGCTTCGTCCATCACATAGAAGCCATATTCATCACAAAGCTGATAGAACTGAGGTGCATTGGGATAATGACTGGTACGGATTCCATTTACATTGTATTCCTTCATCAGCTTCAGATCCCGATGCATCTGTTCCAGGCTGATCACAAATCCTGTCACAGGATCGCTGTCATGACGGTTTACACCATGGAGCTTTATTTTTTCTCCATTATAATACAGAACTGCATCTCTTATCTCCACTTTTCTCAGACCCAGACGTTCTACAATGACTTCCTGTGCTGTCTTGATAATCAAAGTATAGAGATAGGGATCCTCCGCATTCCACAAATGTCCGTTTTGCAGAGACAATACTGCATGGCTGCCGCTCTCCGCCTCTGCAACTGTATTTCCCTCCGCATCTTCTATGGATATATGTATAGGAAGCTCTTTATCCAGATAGGAAAAAGTAATCTCCACCTCTGCTTCTTTTGTGTCCAGATTTAAATTGGTCTTCACAAAATAATCATATACACAATCTTCCGGACGGTTCAGCAGGTACACATCTCTGAAAATACCGCTCATACGGAATTTATCCTGATCCTCCAGATAACTTCCATCACACCATTTCAGAACCAGAACTGCCAGCAGATTGTCACCTTCCTTTAAGAAAGAAGTTACATCAAACTCACTGGTGGCATGAGATACCTGGCTGTAACCTACATACCGGCCGTTGAGCCATACATAAAAGCAGGAATCCACTCCTTCGAAATTCAGGAAAGTCCTTGGCGCAGCCTCATCTTTGTGCCATTGGAAAGAATACCTGTAAGCACCACAGGGATTCTCCTGAGGCACATAGGGCGGGTCCAGCGGATAAGGATACCGCACATTGGTATACTGCTGTCTGTCATAACCATGCATCTGCCAGACAGAAGGTACTGGAATCTGTTTCCAGTCTCCGTTTTCCGCATAAGTTTCCCCGTAGAATTCTTCCTGTACATCATAAATACTGTCATAATATCGGAAATCCCAATTTCCGTTTAACAGCATAAAGCGATCAGATTCTTCCCTGTGCTCCACTAAATTATCCATTCTTCTGCCTGCAGGAATATAATAAGATCTGTCAGGCATGGTATTCTCATGCAGCACTTTTAAATTCTCATAATGTCTTGGTACGATCATAGCTTTACCTATATCTTTCTTTTTAAAGAATATATCATTGCAGCACCTGTTTCATGAGTGAAACCAATGCAATGACTCTTTCAGTTACCTCTACAAATGATTCAGAAAGGAGCTGCCACAATTGATTCCCGATATTCTTTCTAAGTGACAACTCCTCCTGCACGATCTGTATGCTCTTAAAATCACTCGATTCATTTACACAAGCTTCACAGTCACCACTTCATAAGGCTTCAGCACTAGGGAGACTTCTCTGCCATTTACTTCCGCTTCTGCTTCATTCTCTTCCAGCAGATTACATACATATGCCTTCGTAAAGTCCGCATCTATGGTAATCTTTGCTTTGGTCAATGCATTTTCGGATTCATACATACGAAGAATCGTTCCGTTTCCGTCCTCGGCTTTCTTCACCGTTTCCAGAATCACATTTCCGGCATTCACAGAGGCGAAGCTGAAACTATCCTTTCCATTGTTGTCCGAATGACCATTTATCAGCAAAGGCTGATTCAGCTTATAAGCCTCTGCTACAGTACCTGCCGCTCTCCAGTTCTCTGCATGAGGATACAGAGCATACGTGAAATCATGCTCTTCCTGGTCCGTCACAGGATTCGGCTCGATACCTGACTTAATCAAAGTAAGAGCCATATTGCTGTCCTTCACAGAATGTCCGTACTTGCAGTCATTTAACAGGCTCACACCATAATGACCTTCGGATAGATCAATCCACTTCTGGCCGCAGCTCTCAAATCTTGCCACATCCCAGCTTGTATTTGTATGCACCTTTCTGGTCAGGTTACCAAACTGTACGTCAAAAGTCGCTTCATCCGTATGCACAGCCACAGGGAAATGCACTTTCAACAGCGTCTGATGCTCCTTCCAGTCCACATGGGTCTGGAACTCGATTCTCTTCTGATCCGCATAGAAGATAATTTTCTGAGTTATGGCGGATTTGCTTTCCTTTCTGGTAATCTCCAGAACTGCCCGGACACTTCCCACTTCCGTCCACTTCATACTCTCCACATTGCTCACAGGCCAGCTCTTTTCCGTATAGAAAATATCGATATCCCAGTTATCATAATAAATGGGCTTATCTTCATACATACACATATGATTCAGTGTCTTACCGGGCTGTACGATTTCCCTCTCATTTTCCTTGTCATAAAGCCTGTCAAACTCTCCATTTGCATCCAGGTGTACAATATAATAAGGTGTCTCCAAAGTATTCTCATCTACCAAAGTAAATACTTTTGATTCTTCTCCTTTTCCCTCTCCATACACACCTTTCCGGAATCTGCGGTAGCCCTTGGAAGGAATCTCTTTCACAAATGCCACAGCGCCGTCCGCTGTCTTCTGAACAGGATACTGATTTCCGCTGTTATCTGACAGATAATCTGCATCACAGTCTCCCAGATATGCCACATCGTCTCTCATCTGTCCGGTTGTATTCATCACCATCACGGATTCGCCGTCTCCTGACAATGCATGGATTCTTTCTTCCGACAGCTTATCCATTTCTTCCTTGATCTGAGCATACTCTTCTTTGGTTACCTCATATACCTGATGAATGGAAGATCCAGGCAGAATATCATGGAACTGGTTGATCAGAGTCCTTTTCCACATACTATCCAATTCCTCCACAGGATAAGCCAGTTTATCCTGGGCCAATACGGACAGCAGTTCCAGATCCATCAAACCAAGCTCTGTCTTCCGGTTGGAACGCTTGTTGCGGCCCATGGAAGTCAGGGTACCTCTGTGATATTCAAAATAAAGCTCACCTTCCCATACAGGAAGTCTTTTATTGTCCTTTACTCTCTCATTGAGTTCGTCAAAGAACACACCTGCAAATTCCTGCCGTACCTTAGGGATTCCCTTTACCCCCTTCTCCATACGGATAGATGTCTCAATCATCTCCCTGGTAGGGCCGCCGCCGCCGTCTCCATAACCGTAACTGATGAGGATGTCATTGTTAATGTCTTTATTCTGGTAACGCATCCATCCGCCCATGATGGAGTCCGGATGCAGCCTTCCGTTATAAGTGGTAAAGAAATTCTTAACAGGCTGTCCCACATCCAGGGTAGTAATCAGGTGAGTCAGCACTTCCGTTCCGTCAATTCCTCTCCATCTCATCGTATCATAGGGAACCTTATTAAACTGGTTCCACGCCAGCTTTGTGGTCATAAAGTAGTCGATACCGCACTTCTTCATGATCTGAGGCAGGGCACCTGTGTAACCGAACACATCCGGCAGCCATAAAATCCGGTTATCCACACCGAACTCATCCTTGAAAAACTTTTTGCCGTGCATAAATTGACGAACTAAGGATTCTCCTGAGGTCAGGTTGGTGTCCGATTCCACCCACATGCCCCCTTCCGGCTCCCAACGATTTTCCTTTACTCTTTCTTTCACCTGAGCATAAAGCTCCGGATAACGCTCCTTTAAAAAGGCATAGAGCTGAGGCTGACTGGACATAAATTTGTAGTTGGGATATTCCTCCATCAGTTTCAGCACCGTAGCAAAGCTTCTGGCAGTTTTCTCCCTTGTCTGTTCCACTGTCCACCACCAGGCCACATCAATATGGGTATGCCCGATACAGGTAGCAATCACATCCTGATATCCTGCCATATCGGAATACAGGGCCTGATCAATATAATCTGATGCCTTCTTCAGACTCTCATAGAAAGCATCCGAATAAGGAGTCCGCAGATCCAGGAAATTAATGGTATTGTTCAAAATGTTCTCAATATCTTTCCGGTTCTTATCATCCTCATCCATTCTGGGGAACGCCACAAGAGGAACCCACAGATCATAATACAGCTTTGTAATCTGTTCATCCATCTCACACATATTCGCCACCAGCTTAAACTCGTCATGCAATGTTCCCGTATAAGCCTGGAGTTCCAGAACAATCTCCTCTCCTGCCACAGCCTTCTCCCGAAGAAATACTTCCCTGTGGTTCATATCGATTCCCTGAGTGGCTACGCCATTGACAAACAGAAGAAATTGGGGATTCTTAGCGTCATCCCACTCATTAATATTTGTCATAACATATACCCAAAGTCTCTTGCCGTCCATCTCCTGTGGTACCTTATACACCGTCTTAAACCAGTAGTGGCGGTCCGGTCCGTACCAATACATGGTCTTTCCGTCGAAATCCTTCCACTCTTCACCGGCCGCTTCCGCATCCTGAGGGTGTATGTAGTTGCCCTCCTTGTATTTCCAGTCAGTCACCGGAAATTTCTGCTTTCTCTGCAGCCTTCTCAGCTCATCGCAGATGACTTTAATTCTCTTGTCTAAAAAATGCATTGCTCCTCCTTTTCGGCTAACCTCCTAAGCCTTTTTTATTATGGATTCGTTTTGAGTTTTTATTCGCTTCTTTACGCGTCTCTTCTTTTCATTATCCTCTTCTCATCGTTACGCGCTATTTTATCATATCCCACAAAATAAGCAAGACCAAATCAACAAATTTTTTCCATAATTTTCGGCAGATTATACAAATTATAATAACCCCTGATCCTGCATACCTTCATCCTGTATTTCCTCTTCCACACTCTCAATGGCATCTTCCAGATTATCGAATTCCTGTTCACCGTTGGATATTTTCTCCCGTACTTTGGCAATCTTTGCAATCTTGATACCATCTTCCAGATCCATCATCTTTACTCCCGAAGTAATTCGTCCTAAGGTGGAGATATCCTGCATCCGCAGCTGTATGATAATGCCTTCTGTCGTGATCATCATGATTTCATTTTCATCCGTCACGGCCTTTACACCCAAAACACTTCCGGTCTTCTCGGTAATCTTATAACATTTGATGCCTTTTCCGCCCCGGTTCTGCACATTAAACTCATTCATGTAAGTTCTCTTACCCATGCCGTTCTCGGATACAATCAGCAGAGAATCCCCCTGACTCTGAAGCTGCATACCGATGATCTCATCACCGTCAGACAGATTCATGCCGATAACACCCATAGAGCTTCTGCCGGTGGCCCGCACATCTGTCTCCTTGAAACGAATACACATTCCCTGCTTCGTTACCAGGAAAATCTCGCTGTCCTTTTCGGTTACCTTCACCTCTATCAGCTCATCGTCATCCTTTAGGCTGATGGCAGCCAGTCCTTTCTTCCGAATATTGGAAAATTCCATCAATGATGTCTTCTTCACAATACCTTTCTTTGTTACCATAAAGAGGTCTTTGTGATCATCGTATTCCCGGATCGGAATCATGGCAGTGATCTTTTCTTCAGGCGCCAGCTGAAGAATATTCACAATGGCCGTTCCTCTGGCTGTCCTGCCCGCCTCCGGAACTTCATAAGCCTTCAATCTATACACCCTTCCCAGGCTGGTAAAAAAATTCAGATAATGATGGGTAGTCGTCATCAGCAGATCCTCTATGAAATCATCATCGATTGTCTGCATTCCCTTGATACCCTTTCCACCTCGGTTCTGTGCCTTAAAATTATCCACCGTCATACGCTTGATATAACCCAGGTTGGTCAGCGCAATCACAGTATTTTCATTTGGAATCATGTCTTCCATGGAAATATCGGACTCATCATAGCCGATCTTACTTCTTCTGTCATCTCCGTATTTCTCGGAAATTGCCAGAATTTCTGTGCGTATCACACCAAGCAGCAGATTTTCATCCCCTAATATCATCTTTAATTCCGTGATTCTTTTCTGCAGTTCCATATGCTCATTTTCCAGCTTCTCCCGCTCCAGACCGGTAAGGGCACGCAGACGCATATCCACAATAGCCTGAGCCTGGGCTTCTGAAAGCTCAAAACGCTCCATCAGCCTTTCCTTTGCCATCTGAGGATTCTGACTGCTGCGGATAATAGAGATCACTTCATCGATGAAATCAAGCGCTTTCAGCAATCCCTGTAAAATATGATCTCTCTCCTCCGCCTTATTCAGATCATATTTCGTCCTTCGGGTAACCACTTCCTCCTGGTGCCGGATATAATGCTTCAGCATCTCCAGAAGATTCATGATTTTCGGCTGCTGCCCTACCAGTGCCAGCATAATGACACCGAAAGTATCCTGCAGCTGAGTATGCTTATACAGCTGATTCAGAATCACGTTGGCATTGGCATCCTTCCTCAGTTCAATTACCACCCGGATACCTTCTCTGTTGGACTCGTCACGAATATCCGTAATACCGTCAATTTTTTTCAGCTTCACCAATTCTGCTATTTTTATGATCAAATTTGCCTTGTTTACCATGTAGGGAAGTTCCGTGGCAATGATCTGACTCTTCCCATTGGGCAAATTCTCAATATTGGTCACAGCTCTGACGATCACTTTGCCCCGGCCTGTTCTGTAAGCTTCTGAACAACCTCTGGTCCCCAGTATGACACCGCCTGTAGGAAAATCAGGCGCTTTCACGATAGGAAGAATCTCGTCTATGGATGTATCCCTGTTCTCGTTCACCCGGTTATCAATCATTTTTACAATGGCAGCAACAATTTCTCTGAGATTATGAGGCGGAATGTTGGTGGCCATGCCAACTGCTATGCCTGTGGTACCATTCACCAGAAGATTGGGGTAACGGCTTGGCAGAACTACCGGTTCCTTCTCCGTATCATCGAAATTTGGTGTAAAATCTACCGTATCTTTATTAATATCCGCCAGCAGCTCCATGGAAATTTTGGAAAGTCTTGCCTCTGTATAACGCATGGCGGCGGCTCCGTCTCCGTCCATGGAACCAAAATTCCCGTGACCGTCTACTAAGGGATATCTGGTAGACCATTCCTGGGCCATATTCACCAACGCTCCATAGATAGAACTATCTCCATGGGGATGATATTTACCCATAGTATCACCGACGATACGGGCACTTTTACGATGTGGTTTATCCGGACCATTATTCAGTTCAATCATGGAATAGAGCACACGCCGCTGAACAGGCTTTAATCCGTCCCTCACATCCGGAAGCGCCCTGGAAGCTATGACACTCATGGAATAATCAATATAGAAGGACTCCATTTTTTCTTTTAAGTCCACTTCCTCTATCTTATCCAGCTCCGACCCTTTATCAAAAATATCATCCTGCATATATACCTTCTTTCATGTTATAATGAAATATACTGCACCTGTTTTTACGCTGCATTATCTCTGGCTGCTTCTCATCGGAAACACAATATTATCTGAAGTTTCCGGCTCTTTTTCAGCACTTAACTGATATCCAGATTCTTTACAAACCTGGCATTTTCCTCAATGAATTCCCGTCTGGGCTCCACTTTGTCTCCCATAAGCGTGGTAAAAGTCAGGTCCAGCTCAGACTCCATTTCTTCATCGTAATTAACCCGAAGCAGAATACGTCTGGTAGGATCCATTGTGGTCTCCCAGAGCTGTTCTGCATCCATTTCTCCCAAACCTTTGTAACGTTGTATCTTATTGTTCTGATCTCTGCCCACCTCATGCAGGATACTGTCCAGCTCCTCATCACTGTAGGCATACCAGACTTTTTTATTTTTTTCCAGTTTATACAGCGGCGGCTTTGCCAGATATACATGTCCTTCCCTGATCAGATCCGGCATAAATCTGTAAATAAAAGTAAGCAACAACGTACAGATATGGGCTCCGTCCACATCCGCATCCGCCATCAGTATAATCTTGTCGTAACGCAGTTTGTCAATGTTAAAATCATCGTGTATACCTGTGCCGAAAGCCGTAATCATAGCCCGGATTTCCGCATTGGCATAAATTTTGTCCAGTCTGGCTTTCTCCACATTCAGTATCTTCCCACGCAGAGGCAGAATAGCCTGCGTGGCCCTGGCCCGTGCCGTCTTGGCGCTTCCTCCGGCAGAATCCCCCTCCACAATATAAATCTCGCAGTTCTTCGGATCCTTGTCGGAACAATCCGCCAGCTTGCCGGGCAGAGCCATACCGTCTAAAGCCGTCTTTCTCCTGGTCAGATCTCTTGCTTTCCGGGCCGCTTCTCTGGCCCTCTGAGCCAGAATGGATTTCTCACAGATCGCCTTCGCAACTGTAGGATTCAACTCCAGGAAGTACGTCAGCTGTTCACTGACAATATTGTCCACAGCACCTCTGGCCTCGCTGTTGCCCAGTTTCTGTTTGGTCTGTCCTTCAAACTGAGGATCTTCGATCTTCACACTGATAATGGCTGTCAAACCTTCTCTGATATCTTCTCCTGACAGATTCGGCTCATTGTCCTTCAGAAGTTTCGCGCCCCTGGCATAATCATTAAATGTCTTCGTCAATGCATTCCGAAATCCCTGAAGATGAGTACCTCCTTCCGGTGTGTTGATATTATTCACAAAGCTGAATACACTTTCATTGAATGAATCATTATGCTGGAAGGACACCTCCACATAAACACTGTTTTTCTCTCCTTCAAAGTAGAGAACATTCTCATATAAGGGGGCCTTGCTTCTGTTCAGATAAGTAACGAACTCCTTAATACCTCCCTCATAATAAAACTCAACCTTCTTTTCCTTCCATTCGGAAACCGATTCTTTCCCGGAATCATTTAAACCTTCCGTTCTCTCTTTTTTGATTTCCGCCCGCTCGGCCAGAGTAAGCCCGTTATCTTCATTCTCCTCTGCCGATTCCTCTATGTCAAAATTTCTATCCTCTTCCGCCCGCTGCAGCAATTCGTTTATCTGACGATTTGAATGCGCCTCTAAAGAATTCTCCCCTCCGACTGTTCCTGTCTTATTCCCCGTTCCGGCCCTGTTTTCGATTCCAAAAGCATCTATAGTTTCCACAGACTCCCGATTTCGTCTGCCGTCTCTCAGTATAATCCGCAGCCCTTTGGTCAGGAAAGCCATCTCTCTCATCCTTATTTTCAGGATATCAAAGTCAAATACCAGTGTCTCCGTAAAAATTTCCTTATCGGGCATAAACGTAATCTTTGTACCTGTCTTCTCCAGAGGACAGGTACCTGTCTCCTTCAGAGGATAACACACATGTCCTCTCTCATAACGCTGCTTATATACCTTCCCATCCTGGCATATTTCCACTTCCAGCCACTCAGACAGGGCATTTACAACAGAAGCACCCACTCCATGCAGACCTCCGGAGACTTTATATCCCCCGCCGCCGAACTTTCCGCCGGCATGCAGGATGGTAAATACCACCTCCACTGCCGGAATCCCCGCCTTATGGTTAATTCCAACCGGTATTCCCCTGCCGTTGTCAATGACGGTAATGGTATTCCCCTCGTTAATCCTCACATCTATTGTATCACAATATCCGGCCAGAGCTTCATCTACAGAATTATCCACGATCTCATATACCAGGTGATGCAGCCCTCTGCTGGACGTAGTTCCTATATACATTCCGGGACGCTTTCTGACAGCCTCCAACCCTTCCAGAATCTGAATTTGATCTGCGCCATATTCATTTTCCACTGTTGTGTTGCTGATTGCTTCTTCACTCATATTCTATTTCCTTTCCTTCTCCCAAAGCCAATAAGCTGTCTCCATTGTCTGTCCCTGATCTTCTCTATCCGAATTCTGTCATTCTGTTCCTGACCTTTCCTGAATATCTGCGGCTCTTTCAGTCTGCTTTTCTCCTTCCGTACTCATACATATTACATTTCCGTCTGCAACCTTGTAGACTCTGTTTATCTCAAAACGGTGATGAACAAATTCCTCCAGACCGGTACATGTGATAATAGTCTGTATCTCTCCGATGCTGTTGAGCAGATAATTCTGCCTGTTGGAATCCAGTTCAGACAACACATCATCCAACAACAGAATCGGATTATCTCCGGTAATCTTTTTTACCAGCTCAATCTCAGCCAATTTCAGAGACAGAGCCGCTGTCCTCTGCTGTCCCTGGGAACCGTATTTCCGGATATCCACACCGCCCACCAGAAAGGAAAAATCATCCCTGTGGGGTCCCACGGATGTCATCTTCGCCCTGATATCCCTATCCCGGGCAGAACTTAATTTTTCTTCAAATGCTTCCTGCACCGCATCGGGTTCATAACAAATCTGAAGCTCCTCTTTGTCACCCGATAATTTTCTGTGAATCCCGTATATGATTTCATTGAGCTGTTTCACAAACAATGCTCTGCGCTCAATAATTTTAGTTCCAAAGGATACCAATTGCATGTCCCATACCTCCAGGGTCTCCTTCAGCCCCTGATTCAGGTACATATCCTTCAGCAGCCTGTTGCGCTGATTAATAATTTTATTGTAATGGTTCAGATTATAAAGATATACACCATCCAGCTGACAGAGCTCCATATCCACAAAACGTCTCCGTTCTGCAGGGCCGTTTTTTATAATTCCCAGGTCTTCCGGAGAAAAAAAAACCACATTGCACAATCCAAGGAGTTCTGCTGCCCTTTTGATTTTCTGTCCGTCTATGGCAATCCCCTTGGATTTGCTTTTTCTCAGGTGCATATCAACCCGTGTCTCCGCACCGTCCTTTTCCAGCCATGTCCGAATATGACCTTCTTCTTTGTTAAAATTGACTATTTCTCTGTCTTTACTTCCCTTATGTGACCTGGTAGTAGCCGCAACAAAAATTGCCTCCAGAATATTTGTCTTTCCCTGGGCGTTATCTCCGTACAGAATGTTGGTTCCCCTGTCAAACTGCATGACAAGGGAATCATAATTCCTGTAATCCGCCAGCTCTATCGATTTGATGATCATATTTTTACCGTCTTTACGCTTCTATTTTAATGGTTTTTCCCCTATATTCCACAACATCTCCCGCCGTAAGCTTTTTCCCCCGCTGTATCTCCACCTGGCTGTTTACCCTCACCAAACCGTCCTGAACCACTGTCTTTGCCTCTGCACCGGTATCCACCAACCCGGCAGCCTTCAAAGCCTGTCCCAGCTTGATATATTCTTCCCTCAGATGAATGACTTCCATCTTTCCCTTCCTCCTGCCTGCTGTCCTTTCCATTCTGTTTCAGCCCAAATTTTATCCTTTACTCCTGACGAAATCATAATTCTGAACCATACACAGTTCAGTTTCGTCCATAATTTGCCACAAGACTTACAGGCAGAATCAGATAAATGTATCCATGCTCTTCATTCCGGATAAAACAAGGCGCCTTGGGATTTACCATATACAGCTCCACCTCTTCATCATCAATGACCCGCAGGGCATCGATCAGGAATTTTGGATTGAAGCCGATCATCAGATCCCGTCCCTGCTTCTCCGCATCAATATCCTCATTCATGCTTCCAAGAGCAGAATCGATCCGAAGCACCATACTTTCATCCGTAATATTGATGACAATGGGCTTCCTGTCCCCTTCTCTTGTGAGCAGTGTCGCCCGATCAATACAATTCAGAAGTTCCTTTTTATTTACTTTTACCTTTGTTTCATAGTCACTGGAAAGCATTCTGTCTATATTAAAATATTCGCCCTCAATCAACCTGGAGACTACGACTGTATTATCAAACTCAAATACAATATGATTCGCGGTAAAGTAAATTGTCAGCTCACTCTCTGCCCCTCCCGGCAGTATCTTGCTTACTTCATTCAATGTCTTACCAGGCACTATGACCTTTTTATGTTCATATACTTCCTTCAGTTGGATTTTACGAATAGAGATACGATGTCCGTCTGAGGAAACCAGTTTCAGTTCATCTCCGTTGATTTCAAACAACTCTCCTGTCATCAACTTATTGTTTTCGTTGTCTGAGATGGAGAAAATGGTCTGCCTTACCATTTCCTTTAATGTGAACTGGCTTATGGTAATACTGTCTTCTTTTTCTACTACCGGCAGATAAGAGAAGTCTTCTCCTGATTTCCCTATTATGGTAAATTTGGATTTTTCACAGGTAATTACAGTTTTGTAAGAAGCATCTGTCTCAATCCGAATAAAACTATCCGGAAGTTTCCTCACCATATCCAGGAAAATCCTTGCATCCAAGGCTATAATACCTTCCTCCTGAATATCACCTTCTATTATAGTTTCAATTCCCAGATCCATATCATTGGCCGTCAGAGTAATGATTTCGTTGGATGCATCTATTAAGATACATTCCAGAATAGACATGGTCGTTTTATTGGGAACAGCTTTTGATACGATCTGCACCCCATTTAACAGATTTGATTTGGAACAAACGATTTTCATATAAAAAGCTCCCTTCGGCAAAATCATATTTATTTATAAAGAATTTCATAGTAATCATATTAAGGGCTGTTGATAAGTGCATAAGTGGTTCTATTATACTATTTTTCAGGAAAAAAGGGAATGGAAAACGCGTGAATATTTTCGGAATAACTTGATTTTTGGTGTGAAGTTATTCACAATGGTTTTCAGGTTTCCTTTCAGCTCCATTTCCGGACCAACAGGTTATCAACAATTCCCACATATCACGTTGTGTTTATCCTGTGGTTTATTTTTAACAGGTTTAAGAAGGGTTTATCTTCTTTATTATGATATCAATTTTATTTTTCAGTTCCTCATTGTTTTTTAATTCAGCAGTGATCTTATTGACCCCATGTATTATGGTGGTATGATCCTTTTTTCCAAGAAGCTTTCCAATGTTGACAAAGGAAGTTGCTGTCAGTTCCCGGCAGAGATACATGACAATCTGTCTTGGCAGTACAAATTCAGAATTTCTCTTTTTGGAACAGATATCTTCAGGTCTGATACCGAAATGTTCCGAAACGACATTAATGATCAGTTCCGGAGTAATCATTCTGGATTTATTAGGATAAATCACATCTTTCAGGGCTTCTTCTGCAAGGGCCAATGTCAGATCTACCTTATTTAATCTTCCGGCAGCAATAATCTTGTTAAAGGCACCTTCCAGTTCTCTGATATTGGACTTAATATTTGTGGCAATGTATTTAATAATTTCTTCATTGATGGGTTTTCCGCAGGCTTCCGCGTTTTTCCGGAGAATCGCCATTCTGGTCT
Source organism: uncultured Acetatifactor sp. (assembly GCA_910580225.1). GTDB lineage: Bacteria > Bacillota > Clostridia > Lachnospirales > Lachnospiraceae > Acetatifactor. The sequence continues at coordinate 56,332 of CAJTXE010000016.1, read as the reverse complement.
CATAGTCAGGCGGCTGAATGTCTGCGATTAGTCCCCATTCAAAACGGGAGCGAAAGCGTTCATCCAGAGTCTCAATCTCCTTGGGAGGTTTGTCCGAGGAAAGGATGATCTGTTTCCTGGCGGAATGAAGTACATTAAAAGTATGGAAAAACTCTTCCTGTGTACTCTCTTTTCCAATGATGAATTGCACATCGTCAACCATGAGTACATCCACAGTCCTGTATTTTTCCCGAAGTTTTGTCATGGAAGCTGCGTTACCGCTTCGTATGGACTCAATCACTTCATTAGTAAATTCTTCACTGGTCACATAGAGAACTTTTTTATCCGGCTCCTGTTCCAGGATAAAATGACCAACGGAATGCATCAGGTGAGTTTTGCCCAGCCCGGGTCCTCCATAGAGATACAGGGGATTGTAGGTCTGTCCGGGAGATTCCGCAACGGCAAGGCAGGCGGAATGGGCGAATTTATTACTGCTCCCCACTACATAGGTGGAAAATTTATATTTTGGATTCAAATTGGCATTTTCCGTAGTTTCCTCCGGAATTTCCGCTTCCACAGAAGGTTCCGGGATAATATCCTTTTCCAGTATAAACTGGACATCATAATCGTGATCCATCATCTCGGTGATGATTACCTGAAAAAAGCTTTTATATTTGGAAGTAATGTAATTAATCATATGGGACTGTTCTGCAGGAATAATTATCCTAACCACATTATTTACTACATTATGAAAAGTAAGGGGTTCCACCCACGTCCGGTAGGATATTTCAGTAAGTCCATATTCTGTCTTAATCGTTTCCTTGATGGTATTCCAATTTTCCCTGATCCCGTCCATATAGAGGTTCCTCCCTTAAAAAAGCCTGATACTCCATGTTTCTCTATTGTAATATAGATTCCGCAAGATTTCAAATAATACTTTTCGACAATCATGGGAAAAAGTTATCCACAGTATGTGGACAACTATGTCAATAATTTATGTTTCTACAGGTGGGTGTGGATAGTGATGTGAATAAGTGGATAACTTATAAAACTGTAAAAAATACTGAATTATCCACAGTTTTTTATTGGTTTTACACGGTCTATGCACAGGATTTCATAGGCATGTCCGTTTTTTGTCCACATTTTATCAACAGTGTGTGGATAAGTAAAATGTGGGTATTTTATGTGGATATCTATGTGAATAAGAACAAAAATTTTTTTTTCTGCGAAAAAGCCGGATTTTTACGGCATTTTACTTGACATTATGGAAATTTTTTTATACAATCAAGATGCTGTTTTCCAATATACAGGAATATAGACTCAAAAATTGAGCTGCCTTTCTATAAAAGGTTGAAAAAAGGAGGTGCTTTTCCATGAAGATGACATTTCAGCCCAAGAAGCGTTCACATGCCAGGGTTCACGGGTTCAGAGCGAGAATGAGTACAAAGGGTGGAAGAAAAGTTTTAGCGGCCAGACGTGCAAAAGGAAGAAAAGTATTGTCCGCTTAGGTCACAGAAATGTGACCTTTTTATTTGCGGGGATAGAAAATTTATGAAATTTTCCGAAAGCCTGAAAAAAAATTATCAATTTCAATCCGTCTACAGATCCGGCAAATCGTATGCGAATAAATATCTGGTCATGTATGTTATGGAAAACGGCACCGGAGGGAACAGGATTGGGATCAGTGTGAGCAAGAAAGTGGGCAACAGTGTTGTAAGACACCGGCTTACAAGGCTGCTGCGGGAAAGTTACCGGTTACGGGAAGCAATGTTCAATAGTGGTTTGGATATTGTAATCGTTGCGAGGAAGAATGCAGCTTCAGTGAGTTATGCTGAAATGGAGAGCGCGTTGCTGCACCTCGGAAAACTTCATCATATCACAGAGGTTAATTCGTAGAGAAATGAAAAAATTTTTGATTGCCGGCATCAGATTTTATCAGAAGTATATATCTCCCATGAAGAGAACAAAATGCCCCTATATTCCCTGCTGTTCCCGGTATGGACTGGAGGCAATAGAGAAATACGGCGCTGTCAGGGGAAGCTTTCTTGCGATATGGAGAATATTGCGCTGTAATCCGTTTTCCAAGGGAGGATTTGATCCTGTCCCATAAATTCTGTTCCGGCAAAGCTGACTGAGAGGATAGAATATTAATGAATCTAATATTACTGACCCAGAATACGACTCCCATCATTGGACAGGTCGCATGGCTGCTGGGTAAGATCATGAACGGAATCTTTTATGTGATCGATTTTATCGGAATTCCGAATATCGGTCTGGCCATCATTCTGTTTACCATTGTGATAAACCTTCTGATGACGCCTTTAAATATCAAACAACAGAAATTTTCCAAACTTCAGGTAAAAATGAGTCCTGAGATACAGGCCATTGAGGCAAAATATAAAGGAAGATCAGACCAGGAAGCCCTGATGGCGAAAAATCAGGAAATACAGATGGTATATGCGAAATACGGGGTATCTGCCAGCGGAAGCTGTTTACAGCTGTTGATTCAGATGCCGATTCTGTTCGCACTGTATCAGGTTATTTATCGTATGCCGGCCTATGTGACTAAAATCGGCAATACCTTTAAAGTGCTGGCCGATCACATCATTTCTGTAGACAATGGAGGTTTTCTTCAGAATTCCGGCATTGACAGTATTACGAATGTGATAAACATGTACGGCGAGTCCATTGCAAAAGGAGATGTGACAAACGGTATCATTGATGTACTGAATAAATTGTCTTCCACGGATCTGGCTGCCATTTCCGAACACTATGGTTTGAGTCAGCTCACCTATGAGGGACATTTGATCCTGAGCAATGACACAACAAGGGGGTTGATAGACACTTATAATAATTTCCTGGGACTGAACATGGGAGATTCTCCCAGCGCGCTGATCAAGAGTGCCTGGGCTGTAGGTGCCTGGGGAATCGTCATTGGTGCAGTGATGATTCCGGTATTGTCTGCTGTGACTCAGTGGATTAACGTAAAGCTGATGCCTCAGCAGCCTACAAATGGAAATGAAAAAGCCTCTTCCATGGCAGCGTCCATGAAGACCATGAATATGTTCATGCCTCTTATGTCGGCATGGTTCTGCTTCTCCTTCCCTGCAGGCATGGGTCTGTACTGGGTGGCCGGCAGTGTGGTGAGAAGTATTCAGCAGATCGTGATCAATAAGCATATAGATAAAATGGATTTCGACCAGGTCATTGCCAAGAATTCTGCCAAGAGCGCCAAAAAGATAGAGAAGATGAAAGTGGCTCAGGAGCGCATGAACGCTTATGCGAGTATGAATACACGTAATATTCAACAGAAAAATACGTCGATGCAGAATAAGGCAAATGTAAGTACCGGTGCTTTCGATCAGACTCAGAATGAAGACAGGGTGACGCCACAGGGGACTTACAGCAGGAGTAATGCAAAGCCGGGCAGTATGCTGGAAAAAGCCAACATGGTCAGAGATTATAACGAGAGAAATAATAACAGGAATTAATGGGATAGATTTAGGAGGGGTAAACAATGATGAAGGAACAGCAATTTATTGAAGTATCCGCCAAGACAGTAAATGAGGCTATCACGGAAGCCTGTAGAAAATTGAGTGTAACCAGTGATAAACTTGATTACCAGGTAATAGAGGAAGGTTCCAGCGGATTTCTGGGAATTGGTTCCAGACCGGCAGTGATCAGAGCTGCCGCCAAAATAGAGGAAGTGAATGCTGAAGATGCCGCTAAAAATTTCTTAAATGAAGTGTTCGCCGCCATGAATATGCAGGTGAAGATGGATGTAAATTATGATGAGGCAGGAAAGAGCATGGACATTGAACTCTCAGGAGACGAGATGGGGGTGCTGATCGGCAAACGGGGACAGACTTTGGATTCTCTGCAGTACCTTGTTTCTCTGGTAGTGAACAGAGAGGTGGAGGAATATATCCGGGTAAAGGTGGATACGGAAAATTACCGTCAGAGACGGAGAGAAACCCTGGAGAATCTTGCCAAAAATATTGCCTATAAGGTGAAGAAGACCAGAAGACCGGTGTCTTTGGAACCCATGAATCCTTATGAGAGAAGGATTATTCATTCAACATTACAGAATGATAAGTATATCTCTACGCACAGTGAAGGGGATGAACCTTTCAGAAGAGTTGTTATTACTTACAAGAGATAAAAACGAAATGCTGAACCGGATATATTTTTATATCCGGTTTTTGCAGTTGTTGCGATTGTGAGAGTTTCGGCAGAGAATCAGGAGGTGAGAAGGTTCAGATTGTATGGAGAGAAAGGACACAATTGCGGCCATTGCCACAGGGATGACGGATTCCGGAATTGGAATTATCCGGATCAGCGGTGAAAAGGCCCTTGCAGCAGGAAACGAAATATTCCGTTCACCATCAGGAAAGAAAGTGTTAAATAATGCGAAAAACCGTATGTTATATTACGGTTATATATATGATTACCAGAAGGACTTCAGTATTGATGAGGTGATGGCTGTGGTAATGAGAGCTCCGAAAAGCTTTACCGGGGAAGATACGGTGGAGATTCAATGCCATGGCGGCGTGTTTGTAATGCGCCGGATACTGGAAACAGTCCTGAAATGCGGTGTCAGACTGGCGGAACCGGGAGAATTTACTAGGCGGGCTTTTTTGAACGGCAGGATAGATCTGGCAGGAGCAGAAGCTGTAATGGATGTGATCAGGTCCCAGAATGAATATGCGCTGGCTTCTTCCGTAAAACAGCTGAGAGGGACTCTTTCAACTGAAATCAGACAGCTTCGGGGAGACATACTCCATGAAGTAGCATTAATAGAATCTGCGTTGGATGATCCGGAACATTTTACCATGGAGGGATATCCAGATGAACTGGCAGAGAAAATTGATCTTCTGAAGAGTCGTATCGGATATTTGATCGATACTGCGGAGAACGGAAGGTTGATGAAAGAAGGCATCAATACGGTGATCGTGGGCAAGCCCAATGTGGGAAAATCCTCCTTGCTGAACTGTCTGGTTGGGGAGGAAAGGGCCATTGTAACGGATGTGGCAGGGACGACGAGAGATGTTTTACGGGAGACAGTTATGCTGGGAAATCTTTGTCTGAATGTGGCAGATACGGCAGGAATTCGTGAGACGGAAGATACAATAGAAAAAATAGGAGTGAAGAGGGCTTTAAAATATGCTGATGACGCGGATTTGGTTATCTATGTGGTGGACGCTTCGACTGATCTGGATGAGAATGACAGGGAAATAGCATCTCTCATTCGGGAGAAGAAAAAGATCATTCTGCTGAATAAGAGTGATCTGGACGGCAGAGTGACAGAAGAGGAAATCAGAGATTTGTTTGGGGAACTGCCTGGAGTGGAAGAGGAAATGACAGAACAGGAAACTGTCATTGTAAATACATCTTTTAAGGAAGGAAACGGAATGGATACCGTTGAAGAAACCGTGAAGGAGATGTTCTTTCAGGGACAGATCGGAAGCAGTAATGAAATCGTAATAACCAGTGTAAGGCATAAGAAAGCGCTGGAAGAGGCTTATAATTCTTTGATATTGGTGGAAAAAAGCCTGGAGGAAGGAATGCCGGAGGATTTTTATTCCATTGATCTGATGGATGCCTATGCATCTTTGGGGCGGATTATCGGAGAAGAGGTGGATGACGATCTGGTGGAAGAGATATTTTCAAAGTTTTGTATGGGAAAGTAATATTTATGAACAGATTGGAATATCGAGAAAAAGTAGATGTATGTGTAATAGGAGCCGGCCATGCGGGATGTGAGGCAGCACTTGCCTGTGCAAGGCTTGGACTGGAGACGGTTATTTTTACGGTAAGTGTAGACAGCATTGCCTTGATGCCCTGCAATCCCAACGTGGGGGGATCTTCCAAGGGACATTTGGTGAGGGAACTGGATGCCCTGGGTGGGGAAATGGGAAAAAATATTGACAGGACTTTCATTCAGTCCAAAATGCTGAACAGATCAAAAGGTCCTGCGGTACATTCTCTGCGCGCACAGGCGGATAAGGCTGAGTATTCCAGAGCCATGAGAAAGGTTCTGGAAAATCAGGATCACCTGACGATTAAACAGGCGGAAGTCTGTGAACTTTTATGGGAAGAAGAGAATGGGAAGAAAGTAACCGGAGTAAAAACATTCACGGGAATTCTTTATGACTGCAAGGCAGTAGTATTATGTACAGGAACTTATCTGGGAGCCAGGTGTCTGTGCGGGGAATCTATTACTTATACCGGGCCAAACGGACTTCAGGCTGCAACTCACCTGACGGATTCTCTGAAGAAAATGGGAATTGAACTCCGTCGTTTCAAGACAGGGACTCCTGCCAGAATGGATAAAAGAAGTATTGATTTTAGTAAAATGGAAGAGCAGTTGGGAGATGAAAGGATTACCCCGTTTTCTTTTTCCACAGACCCGGAAAGTGTGCAGAAGGAACAGGTCTCCTGTTGGTTGACTTATACCAATGAGAAGACGCATGAAATCATTCGGGCCAATCTGGACAGATCCCCCATTTATGCCGGAATTATTGAAGGCACAGGCCCCAGATACTGTCCTTCTATTGAAGATAAGGTGGTAAAATTTTCGGAGAAGGACAGACATCAGGTATTTATAGAACCGGAAGGGCTTCATACCGGTGAAATGTATATCAGCGGTATGTCTTCATCACTGCCGGAAGATGTACAGCTTGCCATGTACCGGACGGTTCCGGGACTGGAACATTGTAAGATTGTTCGGAATGCCTATGCCATTGAATACGATTGTATCAATGCCGGGCAGCTCCAGGCCACACTGGAATTCAAATCTGTGAAGGGATTGTTCAGCGCCGGGCAGTTTAACGGAAGCAGCGGTTATGAGGAAGCCGCCTGTCAGGGACTTGTGGCCGGTGTGAATGCTGCCATGTCTATTTTGGGAAAAGCTCCTCTTCTGATTGACAGGTCCGAAGGCTATACAGGAGTATTGATAGATGATCTGGTAACAAAGGAGAATCGGGAACCTTACAGAATGATGACTTCCCGGGCAGAATACAGATTACTTCTGCGGCAGGACAATGCGGATCTGCGTCTTGGAAAAAAAGGATATGAAGCAGGACTGGTATCTCTGGAAGAATATCAGGCGCTGGAAGAGAAGCGGAAGCTGATAGAAGCAGAAATCTATCGTCTGAAGAACACCTATGTGGGAGCCAACAGGGAAGTTCAGAAATTTCTGGAATCCCATGAAAGCTCTTTATTAAAAACAGCAGCCAGCCTGGCGGAATTGCTGTGCCGTCCCGAGCTTTCCTATGAAATATTGGAGGAGATTGATAAAGACAGGAAGGAACTGCCCCCCTGCGTATTGGAACAAGTAGAAATTGAAATTAAATATGAAGGATACATTGTCAGACAGAAACGGCAGGTGGAACAGTTTAAAAAGATGGAAAAAAAGCGTATTCCCAAGGAAATCGATTATGATGAAGTATCCTCTCTCAGACTGGAAGCCAGACAAAAGCTGAAACAGTTTCAGCCGGCGTCCATTGGACAAGCCTCCAGAATATCGGGGGTCTCTCCGGCGGATATTTCTGTTTTGCTGGTCTATCTGGAGAAATTTACACAGTAAAAAAGGAAAGAAGGATAACATGACTGATCAATACTTTGGAGGTAAGAAATATGGATAAAATACGAAATATGGATACTGGCGGTCAGCCGGCAGGTTTTCCGACAACCTTCTGGCAGGTGAAGGAGATGACCATGCTCTATTCCTGTGCTATGCGGGAAATCTGTACCAAACTGGAAAATCTGAGTCAAGAATTTGAATTAAATAAGGACAGAAATCCCATACAGCATATTACGCACCGCCTGAAGAAAAGAGACAGTATTTTAAATAAGATGCTTCAGAAGAAACTCCCTCTGGAATATGAGGCCATGAGAGATGAAATTACGGATATCGGAGGAATCAGAGTGATCTGTTCCTATATCAACGATATCTATGCGATAGTGAACATGCTGAAAAAGCAGGATGATCTTCTGATTGTAAGAGAGAAAGACTACATAGCCAATCCGAAACCAAACGGATATCGGAGTTATCATCTGATAGTTGCGATTCCTATTTTTTTATCATCTGAGAAACAGATTATTCCTGTGGAAATACAGATGAGAACCATAGCTATGGATTTCTGGGCCAGCCTGGAACACCAGCTGCGTTATAAGACAGAGGCTGAGGTACCGGATTCTACCAGAATAAGGCTGACAAATATAGCAGACAGCATCTTCCATGCGGATATGGAGATGCAGCAGATTTATGAAGAGATACAGGATATGAAATAGTTTTCTAATACAGTTTCCTCTTGTTAATTTTTCATGCCTCCCGTATAATAAGAAATATGGGAGGTATTTTCATGGAAATTTATGAGACAGCTCAGTTCCAGACAGATCTGGACGCTTTGGGAATTACGATATCCAGGGAGCAGGAAAGTCAGTTTATTAGATATTATGAGATGCTGATAGAATGGAATCAGATGATGAATCTGACAGCCATAACAGAATATGAAGATGTTATGAAAAAACATTTTGTGGACAGTTTAAGTCTGGTGAAAGCATATGGAAAAGAGATGCGGATTTCTTTGATGGATGTGGGAACCGGAGCCGGATTTCCTGGACTTGTCATAAAAATAGCATTCCCGGAATGCAGAGTTACTTTATTGGACTCTTTGAATAAAAGAATTCAGTTTTTAAACGCCGTTATTGCGGAATTGGGGTTGAAGGGTGCGGAAGCTGTTCATGGGAGGGCAGAGGATATGGCAAGACCAGGTAAGATGAGGGAGAAATTCGATCTGTGTGTATCCAGGGCGGTTGCAAATCTTTCCACGTTATCTGAATACTGTATTCCCTTTGTAAAACCCGGCGGTTGTTTTATTGCCTATAAATCTGAAAACAGTTTGGATGAAATGAGTAAAGCGGAAAAAGCCATTGCTCTTTTGGGAGGATATCTGCAGAAAAAAGAAGAGTTTTTGCTGCCGGATTCGGATATACACAGGTGTCTTTACGTGATAAAAAAAGAAAATCCTACACCGGCAGGCTATCCAAGAAAAGCCGGATTGCCCGGCAGAGAACCTCTGTAGAATGATAACGGTTAGTTCAATTTTGCATCTCAAATGGGGAGGACAATTGAAATCAAATGCAGCAAAAAGAGAAGAAAAAGGTCAGAGGAATAAAAATCAAAAATATTAATATCTACATGATGATAGTGTCCTGCATTTTGTATGGTTTTCTGATCGGGGCTACCATCCATGCTTCCCGCAGGTATGACGCCATGATATCCGCCACAGAAGACCATATAGCCTGTGAGAAAAACGCAGGCTTGATCCGAGAGGGATCGGATTATCTTACAGAACAGGTGCGCCTGTATACAGTGACTCAGAATGCAGAATATGTGGAAGATTATTTCACAGAGGTTTATGTTACCAAGAGGAGAGACCTGGCGTTGGAACAGTTGAGAACATTTCGTGTCAGTGAAGAAATTTCAGGATATTTAAAAACGGCTCTGGACTATTCCAATCGTTTGATGACAGATGAAATTTATGCTATGCGGCTGATTGCACAGGTTCATGGAATAGATGATCACAGAATACCGGAAGATGTGTGGAATATGGAACTGACAGAAGAGGACTATAAGTTAAGTTCAGAAGGAATGATTGCCAGAGCACAGGAGATTGTATTTGGATCGGTTTATCAGGAATCAAAAGAAATGATTATGGAAAATATATCCTACTTTGTAGATAGTATTGTGGATGATACCATTCGAAAACAGCAGCAAAGAGCATCCGACCTGAAAGACACCATGAGACAGCAGCAGATATTGATCAGTGTTCTGTTTATAGAAAATATATTTATGTTTATCCTGATCATTGTATTGGTGATAAAACCTCTGAAAATTTATATTGAAAATATAGAGGATAAGGAAAAATTAAATGTGGCCGGTTCTTATGAATTCAAATATCTGGCGCTGACATACAATAATATATATGAGTTGAATACAGCCAACGAGGCAATGCTGAGTTATCGGGCGGAACATGACGCTTTGACAGGAATCATCAACAGAGGGGCCTTCGACAGGCTGCGTCAGTTTTTAAAAGGAAAGCAATCTTCCATAGCTCTGATGATTCTGGATGTGGACAGATTTAAACAGGTGAATGATAAATACGGACATGAGATGGGGGATAAAGTACTGAAGAAAGTTGCGAAACTTCTGGAAGAAAATTTCAGAGCCACAGACTATCCGGCAAGAATCGGAGGAGATGAATTCGCAGTCATTATCACCGATGCCACAGAGGAAATGAAGAGTGTCATTCAGGAAAAGGTGGAGTACATTAATAATATCTTGCTGAACCCGGAAAAAGATATGCCCAAAGTGTCTCTCAGTGTGGGAATCGCATTTTCTTCCAATGGATTTGAAGAAAGTCTGTATAAAAAGGCAGATACCGCTTTGTATAAAACCAAGGAAAACGGACGCTGCGGTTATACTTTCTATCAGGAAGAGGGATAAGAGAAGGTGTTTTTTTAAAGGAGATCATAGAGTGAAACTGGAAAGTTATCGTGAATTAAAAGAAATAGTATCGGAATTAAAACAGGAAGTTATTGATATAGAGAATCAGATGGAAACAGATAAAAAGCGTATCAGAGATATTGACGCCAGATTGAAGGTTTTCAGAGATGCAGAACCGGAAGATTTCAAGGTATTTTCACCCAGAAATATGGAAATACTTCACAGAGACGAGATCTATGTGATGAAGGAAGAGAAATCTGAATACGAGAAAAGAGAAATTGAGTTTGGCAGGAGAAAAGACAGTCTGACAGCATATATGAAGAAAATACAGAATATTCTGAAAAATCAGGATAAAGATGCCCTTCTTGAAAGGGAACCGGCAGAGACCCTGCAGGAAAAATCCATGCGGGAGTTGGAGGAATTAATACATAAAATTGAGCAGAGCAGTGCCCTGATTGTCCAGAATCCGATACAGGCGAAGCAGGACTTTGCCTGTATCGGCCAGTGTCTGAAAGAAACCGTGGACAGAATAAGGGATACGGTCTGGATTGTGTAGAGGGAATGTAAAATGTATGCCAAAATCATGCTGGCCGAGAGTGATGCCCTGGTGAGGGCAGGAATCAAACTTCTGGTGGAAACGGATTCGGAAATGAAAGTAACCGCAGAAGCAGGAAATGCGGAATCATGTATGGAGAAACTGAAGGCTTTTGATAAAAATACAGAGAAAGATTCCGGTATTCCTCAATTATTGATTTTGAGCATTCCCATGGAAGGCGGAACAGAAGAACAACTTATGCAGGAGTGTAAGAGAAGGATACCGGGGATGAAAATACTTGTCCTTGTGGGAAGGGACGGAAAAATGTCTTTAGAGGAAGCTTTGAAAGCCGGGGCAGATGCCTATCTCCTGAAAAAGTCGGAACCGGAAGAATTTAAAGCTGTGTTAAAGATAATTATAACCGGTAAAAAGTATATTTCATCGGATATATCAGAGAAACAGGTTAAAAAACACATAAAAGGTGGAAAAAATCAGATTTCTGTTCCAAATATTCCCCAACAGAATGCTGCAGAGAATGATGGTGTAACAAAGACTGCCAAATCTTCTGAATTGCACAAATTCAGACTGCTGACCCCACGGGAGAGAGAAGTTCTGGTTTTGACGGCCGGGGGCAGGCTCAACAAAGAGATAGCAGATTTGATGAAGATCAGCGAAAGGACAGTAAAAAATCATCTCACCAGTATTTATAAAAAGCTGGAGATATCAGATCGCACACAGGCAGCATTGTATGCTGTCCGCAACCATATAACAGAGGCATAGTGTCTCAATTTTCATCTACCATGTCAAATTTCCCGGACACATTGGCTGCTGTGTCCGGGAAATCTATTTTGAAAACTGAATATTCCTTCTGTACCATTTGGCCGAAAGAATCAGATCAGCACATTAGCGAGATCTGATTGGATCAAAGGGAGGCAGAAAGGACAGGCAGCTTCTCTGAGGTCTGCCGGAAATCAGCTGGCTGCCGTCCGTATATCCTTCTTCTCTTCCAGTCAGTTCATTGATCAGAATCTGGCGTAAGTATGCGATTCTATCCTGATATTCGGCATCTCCGATTGCATCATGCAGTTCATTGGGATCAGTATCCAGCCGGAAATACTGCTCTCTTCCGGATTCCATGAACCAGCAGTATTTATCCTGCTTTGTAACGATATATTGGTTTCCCAGTTCGCCTCCGCTGTGCTCCCCGTGCAGATATTCCCGTTCATTGTCATGAAGCAGGGACAGGCCGTCGATGCTGTCAGGTATGGTACTTCCTGACAGTTCTACCAGTGTGGGAAGGATGTCCCGCAGTTCAGCCAGCTGGTCGCACTTCGTTCCCGGTTTCATACCGGGTGCCCCTGCTATAATCAGAGGGATGTGGATACTTCCCTGGTATGGACGGGTTTTCCGGAAGGTGTGGTGGTCTCCCAAAAGTTCCCCATGATCTGACGTAAATATAATAATGGTATTCTGATAAGAATTATCATCCTTCAGTGCATCCAGCAGGCGGCCGATCTGGTTATCCAGATGACTGATGCAGGCATAATAACCGATCTGTGCCTGACGCATCAGATCCGGGTCCAGGGCACCTGTATCTGCATCCGTCAGTCTGCCCAGTCGCTGCAGCCGTTCCCGGTCAGCCCAGTCTCCGATGAGAGGAGGCGTCAATTCCCGGTTTCGATACAAATCGAAAAAGTGTGCCGGTGCATCCAGAGGCGGATGAGGTCTTAGATAAGAAGCCATCAGGAAAAAGGGCATGGAACGATCCCTTCGCCGCAGAAAGTCAATAGAACGGTCCGTAACCCAGTTGGTTGGATGGAGACTTTCTTCATACATCCAGGGTCTGGCTGTGAAAGAATTGCATTCCAGTCCGTTATCAGTGACATCTCTGTCCGCTCCCATTTTGGTTTTCAGCCAGTAAAAATAATCGTCGGCAAAACGCTGGTTCTCCCCATATGGCACATCTGCATTCCGATAGGCATGCAGATAACCGTCATGCAGCTCGATATGATGGAATCCCATCAGATTGCGCAGTGGATGTACATGCATTTTCCCCACACATTGTGTGTAATAACCGTTCTTTGACAATTCTCCGGCCATGGTAACAGGATAATTCCAGGGAATTCTGTCCTGATAACCGACTCTTCCATGATGCTCCTGTTTGAGACCGGTATGTAAGGCACATCGAGCGGGAATACAGCTGGGGCAGGCTGTGTAGGCATTGGTATAGTGCACGCCGATGGACGCAAGGTGGTCCAGATAGGGAGTTTTCACGTCAGGATGTCCGGCCACACCCATGCAATCGCCCCGCATCTGATCCGTCATGATCAATAAAATGTTTGGTTTCTTTTTTTGAGATTGATTTTCCATACGATTATCTCCTATTCCAGGTTTACTTTTTTGTGCTATATGCTTTTGCAGTTCGAAAGTCAACAGGATCATGTTCGTCTCAAAAGCACAGCCGTTCATCGCACAAAAGGATTTTGTTTTCATTTTATCGTCATATATGTCCCATGTCAATCAATTATATCCTTAACAAAAAGTTAAATTTTTAGTCAAAAGAACAAAGAAGAAAAGTTGTATACATTTATGCAGTAATACAATATGCTGTAAAAAGAAGAATCAAAACACAAAAATATTTATATATTTTATAAAAGATTTGATTGTATCATCGGTAAATATTTGTTATACTCCAAGTGGAGTAACACGCCGGAGACAAAAGCGTAAGGAGCGGTTTCCGGGGAGAGAAAAGATTGACATAAAAGACGCGGAAGGCTGGGGAGGGGCATTTTGAAAAGATCCGCGCAGACAGAAATTACAGGTAAAGCAAACATACAGAATGATTGATTCAGGAGGTTTAACAATGATTTTATTACCATTACCGAAACAGATGGAGGAAAAAGAAGGAAGTCTCATGCTTAGGATGGATACCATGATTGTAATGGATGCTTCCTGTCCTCAGGGGACTTATGTATATGCCCGTCAGCTGAAAGAGGAGATTTTCACATGGGCAGGTATGACTATAGAAATAGGAAGAGGAACCTTCCGCAGGGGTGATATTCTGCTGAAGCTGGATGCTTCTCTGGGAGCGGATCACTATGATTTAAAAATTGATGACGAAGGTGCGTTCCTGTGCGGCGGAAGTCTGAATTCTCTGGGATGGGCAGTACAGACTCTGCGCCAGATTGTACGTCAGAGTGCTGGCCTGCTTCCTCATGTGACAATTGAGGATGAGCCGGATCTGAAGAACAGAGGATTCTATCACGATGTGACCAGAGGACGTGTCCAGACTCTGGATAATCTGAAGAAGCTGGTGGATACCCTTTCATTCTATAAGATGAATCAGCTGCAGCTGTATGTGGAACATACGCATATGTTCCGTGATCTGACAGAACTTTGGAGAGATGATACTCCCATGACAGCGGAAGAGGTTCTGGAACTGGATCAGTACTGCTATGAGAGAGGTGTGGAGCTGGTGCCTTCCATCGCCACTTTCGGTCATCTATACAAACTGCTGAAAACGAAAACATACGAGCATCTCTGTGAGCTGCCCGGCAGCTTTGGTCAGGAATTCGGCTTTAGAGACAGGATGGACCATCACACGGTGAATGTATCCGACAGGGATGCCATTGCTCTGATTAAGCGTATGATCGAGGAGTACATGCAGCTGTTCAGAACCGACAAGTTCAATATTTGTGCAGATGAGACCTTTGACCTTGGAAAGGGGAGGAGTGCCGCGCTTGCTCAGGAAAAGGGCAACGGAGTCCTGTACATGGAATATATCAGGGAATTGTTTGAGTTCCTGATCGAGAGAGGAAAGACACCCATGTTCTGGGGAGATATTATCTGCGGACATCCGGATCTTTATTCTCAGCTTCCCAAAGAAGTCATTTGCCTGAACTGGGGATACGGAGATAATCAGCCGGAGAGAGAGACAGAGATTCTTCACAGCGTAGGAGCCACTCAGTATCTCTGTCCCGGTGTTCGGGGCTGGAATACCTGGGTGAATATGATCAGCGGCGGCTACCGGAATATTACCAGGATGTGCGGTTATGCAAGGAAGCATGAAGCCATCGGCATGCTGAATACGGACTGGGGTGATTTTGGACATATTAATCAACCGATTTTCTCCATCCCGGGTATTATTTACGGCGCCGTTTGTTCTTGGGGCGAAAAGGTTCCTTCCTGTGAGGAATTGAACCGGCAGATTTCCATCCTGGAATTCGGTGATGTTTCCGGTGAGCTGATTAACTGTGTGGATAAGATGAACGGAACCTTGGTTTTCGGCTGGTATACTGCGGTGTGTATCAGAGAAGGTTTTCGGAAGGGTATGGAACAGAGTAAACTTGAGGAAATGTTTGACAGAGAAGATATGACAAAGGTGCCGGAATGCAATGCACGTATCGAGGAACTGGAAACAGAACTTCGCAGAATCAGCCGCAGCATGGACAGCAACGGACGCCGGATCGTGGAATATAGTCATATTGCATTGCAGATTACAAAGGTATGGAATGAAGTAGGTGTCTTCCTTTCACAGCTTCGGAAGGGTGAAAAGGCAGAGAATGGTATGGAAATTGCTGCCAGACTGGAGAGATGTCTGCACTACTATCAGCAGATCTGGAGAGAGAACAGCAAAGAAGGAGATATCGGTAAGATTTCCGATGTGTTCTGCTGGTATGGGGATGTGTTGAGAAAGACAAGTATGAAATAATTGTTTCTTGATAAATTTTGATTCAATGCGCATGGGATGGCGCAGGAGGTTGGTATGCGCCCCCCCCAGGCGCGCAGAGAGGTAGAAATATGAAAAATGAGATTATAGGTTATGTCGGAAGCGGCGAATTTACAGAAGAAGATGCGAAGAAACTGACAGGAATCAACCTGGCTTTTGGGGAATTGCATAATGACGGAAGTGTCACTTTCAACGACGGATGCAGGAGCAAAATAGAAATGATTCCTCAGATCCGTAAATGGAATGATAAGCTGCGCATCATACTTTCTATGGTGCAGGCGGACAGAGACGCTTTTACGGTATGCTGTGCCACTGAGGAGATGCGGGAGAAAGCAGCTGCTTCTCTGGCAGAGGCAACTGTGAAATACGATTTGGACGGCATTGACCTGGATTGGGAATATCCCTGTGTGCCTTCCAATAACAGTGCGGTATCACCTGATGACAGACATAATTTTACACTTTTCTGTGAGGCAATACGGAGACATCTGGATGCCATCGGAGGCAGGAAATATTACCTGACCATTGCGGCCGGTGGAGATCTGTATTATGTGAACTGCGTGGAAATCCCGGAGTTGATGAAATATCTGGACTATATCAATATTATGACATACGATTTGAAATGCGGTTTCCATGCGCTGGCGGGACATCACACTTCCCTCTTTTCCAAGCCTGCAGATGTGTTTATGAACAGCTGTGCCCAGGCTCTGGAATTGTTTGTGAAGTACGGTGCGCCTGCTGACAGACTTCTCATGGGTGCTGCTTTCTATTCCAGAAGATGGGATAATCTGCATGACAATGAGAACCACGGACTGTTGGAACTCTGCCCCAAGGGCGGCGGATACGGGCCGGATTATGATATTCTGGTGGCGGATTATATCAATAAAAACGGTTATACGGAATATTGGGATGACGAGGCGAAAGCACCTTATCTGTTTAACGGATCTACCTTCCTCTCCTATGATGATCCCCGGTCACTGAAGGAGAAGGCTGTATTTGTGAAAGAAAAAGGATATGGCGGCATTTTCTACTGGGAACATAAATGCGACAAGACCAGGACGCTCCTGGATACGCTTTATCAGGAAATGAAATAGGAGAAGACAATGTTTTCTGCAGAATATTATCAACAAATAAAAACAGCTTTTGACAGGCAAATGGCCCTGATTGATGATAGAATCCGGGTACTGGAACAGGCGGGTAAGGAAGGCGGAATCAACAGGCTGTCAGGCCGGCTTCTGTCAGAGAAAAAGGAAGAGATTTATTCTATTCTGAACAGGTGTACGGAAGAAGAAGCTCAGGCTCTTACTTTTCTCTACAGTGCTATGCCTTTCAGTGATTTGCAGGATTATCCGGCCAGTCTATTCCTTTCCTATGCAAAACATGGCGTCTTCCTGTGGAATCAGGGATCTTTTGCAGGACGGGTGCCGGAGAATCTGTTTGCCAATTATGTGCTCCATTATAGGGTGAATAATGAGGATATCACCGATACCAGGGGATTTTTCTACGATCATATAAAGGAGGCGGTGGATTTAAGTGCTGCCGGTTCCGGACAAATGTATGATACTGCTATTGATATCAATTACTGGTGCGCCAGAGAGGCAACCTACCGTTCCACAGACGGGAGAACCCAGAATCCACGTACTATGTTCGGAACCACCACGGGGCGATGCGGAGAGGAATCTACTTTTGCGGTGACTGCACTGCGCAGCATCGGCATACCTGCCCGCCAGATTTATGCACCTCTATGGACCCATTGTGATGACAATCATGCCTGGGTGGAACTGTGGTGTGACGGAAAGTGGTATTTTCTGGGGGCATGTGAGCCGGAAGAAGAGATGAACCGGGGATGGTTTATCGGACCTGCTTCCCGGGGCGTTATGCTTCACTCCAGGTGGTTCGGAAAAGACGCACCTCAGGACAGGCAGGTAGGTCCTAAGGGAATGGCAAAGGTGCTGAATCATCTGGACCGCTATGCAGTTGTTACCGGATTGAAAGTAAGAGTGGAAGATGAAGATGGCTGTCCTGTGTCCGGAGCAAAGGTGGATTTTCAGGTGGTAAATCACGGCGGCTTCGGAACCGTTGCCATTGTGTATACCGGATCGGAGGGGGAAGACAGAGGGATAGCAAGGCTTGTCACCGGTTTGGGTGATCTGTATATGAGCGTGTCTGCCCGAAAGGAAGAGACAGGAGAAATCCTGTATGGAGAAAACAGGGTATCCCTTTGGGGACAGGAGGCAGGAAAAGAAGCGGAATGTCTGGTGGTGCTGAAAAAGAAACCGGAATGTACGGAAGGATGGAAGGAAATGGATTTCCAGGCTCCGGAACCTGGCCACATGCACGAGGGAGATCTGACGCCTCAACAATGTAAAACGGGAGAAAAGCGCCTGGCATGGGCTGCAGAATACCGCCAGAATAAGGCAGGAAGCTTTTACAACGAAAGAGAAGCTTCCAGAGTTCTGGGACGCTTTGATGCGGGGGACAGAGCTGAAATCGAGAAGATTCTTCGGATGTCCCACAGCAATATAAATGAAATCATACGTTTTATTGAATGGAATCCCGAATCCCTGATTACACAGGATTCTGAGGATACCCGGAATGAGCATTGGAAAGTGGAAGTATTAAAGTCCCTTCGTGAAAAGGATTACTGGGATATCAGAGCAGAGGTGCTGACAGACTGCTGTACCAACGCCCTGTCCTGGGGACAGACGGATACAATAAAATATGCGGAGAACAGCGCTGAATGCGGTAATACCATACCGTCTGATATTTTTTACAGATATCTGGTATGCCCGAGAGTATCCCTGGAAATGCTCAGACCCTGCAGAACGGCCCTGAAAGGATATTGGGACGCATATGCGGATGACGGTGTAAAGACTGCTTTTAAACGAAATCCCGGATGTCTTCCGGAATTGGTGGAAGGATGGATTCTGTCCATGCCGGAACAGGAATATGAAGATCTGATCACTTCTCCCACAGGCTGTCTGCGGGGCGGCGTGGGCAGCAGGCATTCCAGGGAAGTATTCTGTGTCAATCTGTACCGTGCTCTTGGAATTCCGGCCAGACTGCGCGGTTTGGACGGCAGGCTGGAGTACTGGAGGAACGGCAGATTTCAGGCAGCAGGAAAAGAGCAGGCGGATAGCTGCATTCTGACCTTGCTGGTAGAAGGCGGCCTGAAGCTGAATGACTGGGAACATTATTCTGTGGAATGCTTTGAGGAGGAAGGTTTTTGTCGTCTCGGACTCTGGGAAACTTTGCCCGCATCGGAAGGAGATAAGCTGGAGCTTCATGTAAAACCGGGTATTTACAGAATTTTAACAACAAACCGGAATAAAAATGGCGGTCAGATGGTAAAAGTGGCTGTATTTACCCTGGAAGAGGGAGAAAAGAAGGAAATGCATCTTTCCATGAGAACGGTTCCTGTGGAAGATCTGCTGACCAGAATCCGGGTAAAAGATTTTGCACTCCGTACCATGGAAGGGGAATCCAGGATGCTGTCCGATCTGGGAGAGAGCGGAAAGGCGCTGGTTCTGTGGCTGGGTGTCACCAGAGAGCCTACGGAACATATCTTAAATGAGCTGTATGACATGCGACAGGAATATGCCGCACTGGAGGCACCTGTATATGCGGTGCTGAAAAGTCCGGAAGATCTGGAGGATAAAACGCTCAAACGGACGCTGGAAGTTTTGCCGGGGATCCGTATTCTGCTGGATGATTTCGGGGAGAATTATCAGGAGCTGGCCGGGGCTGTAGGGCAGGAACCTGGAAAGCTTCCCCTGGCTGTGATCTTGAACGGGCAGCAGGAATGTATTTACAGTGATGCGGGATATAATGTAGGACTTGCAGATATGCTGTACAAGATTTTGAACTGATGAAAGAATAGCTGCCGGATTCTTCTCCAGAGTGGTTCTTTCTGCCAGAAGGAGAGATTCTGCCAGGTTATGTTTAACAGAAATGATGAGGATATAAAAAGAGCGGCGGCACCGAGGTAAAAAGAACGGTGCCGCCGCTTTTTGTGTTTATGATGAAAAATATGTCGTCTTTCCGTCTGAAAAGATGGAGAGCACATTCTTACCGTCCGCGGAAGGACAGGTAATCTCAAAACTGTGGAATGTGGTGTTCAGACGATATTCCAGGTCTTTTACTGTCCGATTCTCTTCGCAGGGACTAATCCTGGCAAGGATTTCCTTCAGTTGCTCCAGATCGCCGCTATAGTTTCCCGTTTCATCCAGACAGGCCTGCTGAGCATAATAAAGCTTTCTTAATTCCCACTTGCGGTATTCATCCTCTGGAACAGAGAATGCTGCATCCGCCTCATTCTGACCGGCAAAGAAAACAAAGGCCCAGAGTTCCGGATAATGAATATTGATGACTCCGGTAGGCGCCCATACCCAGTTATCTTCTGGAAGAGGCCGTCCGGTTTCCTCAGAGAGCCGTTTCTGAAAAGCGTCGTCTTTTACATCTACCTTCCATTGTACCCTGGAGAAATTCATCCGATAATATTCACCGGACACAGGAGCCCGGCCTTGTGCAGCGCATTCTTTCAGAGCGGCAAAGGGCATTACTACCTCTACGGACCAGGAACGGCTGTGGGCATTGGGATCGTTCAATTTTCCGTCAATATGTACAGCAGTGCGCATCCCATGGATTTCAAGGCCGTTTACGGGTTTCCCTCCATCCCTGTAAGCCTTGGTTAAAAGCAGATCCCAGGTGGTGTTCAGGGCATTCATCTCAAATTCGAAGTAGGCCTGGGTATCAGAATCCGGATCGATGAAGATTTCAAAATCATTATCTTGGAAGATAACACAGTCATGTTCCGTCAGATTTGCCCAAATTTCATCGCCTTCAAGCAATGCACCGATATACAGATTTTCCTGATCCCATGCCAGCTTTGCCCGGGTACGAAACCTGGGGACCGGCCGGATATCTCCTTCTATGTCCGGGAAATCTTCCGTAAAGGGGATATCACTCCAGAAATCTTTGTCAAGATTACCATCCAGATGAAAAGGTTTCTCATTGTAGCGGCAGACATAAACGGGGGGTCTGAATCCCAGAGCCGGCACCGGTATGCGGTAACTAACACTCATGTTATGAACCTCGCTTTCTGTTTTTCTGAATTATAACATTTTACATTAGGGAAGTAAATATAAGAAAGATTTCCCGGGTTTCTTTTTTTATAAAATGGTCATTATTTCTCTTTTTTGTTTTCCTGAAAATCTTTAATTAACAAAAGATAAAATTCAAATTATATAAAATTAACAAAAAATAAACTATATATTAAAATTTCAGTTGACAAAATGTTTAACTAAAGTTAAAATTATAAATAATCTTAATAAATGCTATTAAGAGAGCTGTAAAAAAACATATCAATAAAAGGAGGATTATTGATGAGAAAGAAATTAGCAATGAAAATCTGCGCCATTGTAATGACAGCTGCAATGGTGGGAACGATGGCCGGCTGCGGAAACGACAGCAGCAATCCATCCAGCAGTGCAGGAGAGAGCGGAAGCTCTTCCGAGGTATCTTCTGATGCAGCAGAGGACAGCGAAGAATCAGGGGGGGCAGATGAAAGCTCTGAAGAGACTCCTGCAGAGGAAGAAGGCGGCGAGGAGGCAAATGCAGAGGAAGAGACCTATGATTTTGGCGGCCAGGTAGTTAAGGTAAACGGCAATATCTGGGATAATCTGAAAGAGCCTGTTCCCAATGACAACGGTGAGGTAGATACCACCAATTATGACAAGTATTGGGGATTTGCGCATCAGATCGAAGAGAAGTACAACATTAAGTTCGAGTGGGTGGAGCTGACAGGCGATGACGGCTACAGTGCCGGTGAGAAGATTGTACAGACCATTCTGGATGGTCAGTGCTTTGCCGATATTCTGGCAGTAAGTGATGATGTATTTATTACCATGATGACAGGCGATTATCTGGCAGACATCACAGATACCTATAACGAATTGCAGGTTGGCTCTCTCTGGACGGAAGCTGCGACCTGGCAGGGCCGTGTATACGGACAGACTTATGACGGCGTGGGCAACTGCTATGTAATGGTATATAGCCGCGATTATCTGGAGTCTATCGGTATGACCGAGACACCTACAGATAAGTTCCTGAAAGGGGAGTGGAGCTATGATGACTGTATAGAGTATCTGACAGAGATGAAGTCCAAACTTCCCGACGGTACATATCCCATGTCCGTACACTATTATCACTGGGCATCCATGGCTCCGGCTGCTAACGGCGGCGTTGTTTCCGTGGATTCCGATGGAAATCTTGGATTTACGGATCCTGCTTACACAGAAGCACTTGAGTTTTATGTAAATCTGCAGAATCTTGGTCTGGCTCAGATGATGGTTCCTACGGATAACGGTGATGATACCTATTCCAGCGCGTTCGATTACGGACATGACAAGATGAGTACTGCTACAGAGGGAACCACCTTTGTCATGACAATGGCAGAGGGTTGGCAGTATCAGTATCTGCTTGAGCGCTGCGGCAACTGGGGCATCGTTCCCTGGCCTTGGGGTTCTCAGGTAACCTGTGAGGGTGATTATACTACATTAAGCGACAACTACCGTACCGTACAGTCTATCTGGACAGATACTGTAATTCCCAAAGCTGAATACAGAAATGCCAGCAATATTCCTGATATTGTTCTGTTCAAGATTGCAAGAGACATGTTTGATCTGAACAGTCCTAACGGAGCTGCTGTAAGAAAGGCCATGTGGGAAGCAGAGCAGAAGGGTGAAGAATTCGATTACATGGGTGACGCTCCCGGTTCTGCAGGATCTTTCTGTACCGAGCAGGATGTAGAAGTATATGACTGGCTTCACAGCAGAATCATGTATGACTGGGGACATGCATTTGACCAGAACGATATTACCAATGTATGGGAGCTGGCAAAGCGTACCGTGGCTGTCAAGCTTGATGCACGAAGCGTAGCCGAGAGATATCTGCAGGAGGCAGAAGCCAAAATGGCAGAGAAAGGCTTGAAGTAATAAGAGCCATATCCGGAACGAGTAAAGCATAATGACTTAGGTTGTGTGGCTGTGGACGCTATGTAAATAGGACGCAGCCACATAATATATAAGAATGAAAGGGCTGATGGGGTGAAAAAGAAGAATAATAAGGCTCGCATTCGCAATATATGCATTTTAGTCGCATTGATCGTCGTTGCAATTGTTGCATACAATGTAGCATCTGAAGATGAATATGCAGAAACCCGAGAGGCAGTTCTGGCAAAGTACCTCAGTTATGAGGATGCCTCCGCTGTTACTTACGATGCTTATGTATCTCAATATGGCAAGGCGTATGTGGATGATAAGGCCAGTAAGATTACATTGAAAGCTTCTGATTACACGGAAGCGGACATGCAGGGGATAGAGGAAGAAGGCACTGTCGTATGGACACAGGATACCGGTTCCGTCACCTACGATTTCAATGTGGCTGAAGCCGGATTCTATTACATACAGCTGACCTATTATCCGGACACATCCAGCACACAGGCTATATTGCGTAATGTGTATATAAATGGGGAATTACCATTTGATAAATGTGAAGATATTACTGTCAACCGTCTTTGGATGGATGATAATAAGAACTGGCTCATGAATACCAACGGAAATCAGGCTGCGCCTACCCAGGTACAGAGCGAAGGTCCGGGGGTGGCATATATCAATTCCAGCAACTACGATACGCTGGGAAATTATATGTTTTATTTCGACAAGGGTAGTAATAAAGTGACCTTGGAATCTTCGCAGTCAGTATTGGGAATCAGTGAAATTGCTTTGGTTCCTGCAGTTGAGATATTGTCTTACGATGATTATCTTAAGGTATGTCAGGATAAGTTTGGCGCGGAGAAAGTCAGTGCCAATAATGTTCCGGACGGTGCCGTCATTGTCCAGGCAGAGGATGCAATGGTGAAGTCCAGTTCTTCATTGTCTCCCAATAATGACCGGACTTCTGTGAAGACACAGCCTTATCATGCATCCTATACCGTTTACAATACCATTGGAGGAGAGAGCTGGGACACTGCAGGACAGGGCATCACATGGAAAGTAAATGTTGACAGACCGGGCCTGTATAAGATAGGAGTTCGTTTCAGACAGTATCTGAACAGAGGCTTTTATTCCGCACGTTATCTTACTGTCAATGGCATGCTTCCTTTTGAGGAGGCATCGGAAATCAGATTCCAGTATGCGCCTGACTGGCAGACCGCATACATGGGCGGAGACAATGGGGACTACTATTTCTATCTGGAGAAGGGAGAAAATACCATCTCCATGAATGCTACATTGGGAGAACTGGCAGAAGCGGTAGGTCTGGCAAAGGTCAGTGTAGACAAGTTAAATAATCTGTATCGAGAGCTGACGGCTGTTACCGGGGTAGATCCGGACCAGTACAGAGATTATCAGATTACAGTTTATGTACCTCATATACAGGATGTGCTTGAGATGGAATATACCAGATTGAATGCGGTGGTAGAGATGTTTGGGGAGGATATACACTCTGCAAACAAAACTTCAGGTGTAGTGGATATGATGAATTCCATGGTCAAGCTGATCAAGAAACCTGACGATGTTGCAAAATATCTCAAGGATTTCAACTCTGCTCTTTCGTCACTGGGTGAATGGGTGAACAGTATCAATAATCTGCCTCTGGAGCTGGATTATCTGATGGTTGCCGGAGACGGATATGAGCTTCCAAAAGCAAACGGCGGTTTTTTTGCCAATGTGGCGCATAACTGGAATGCCTTCATCGGTTCCTTTACCAATGACTTCAGGGTCCATGCGGAGGGAAGCGAAAATGTGGAGAAGAAGGCGATTACAGTCTGGGTTGCTACAGATACCAGAAAGCAATACGATATTATCCAGAAAATGATCAGTGCACAGCTTGCTTCTGCAGATTATGAGGTGAATCTGAGTATGGTAGGCGGTGATACGGTGCTTCCTGCTACTGTTGCAGGAGAAGGTCCGGATGTGGTCCTGCATTCCAGCTACAGTTCTCCCACCAACTTCGCATATCGTAAAGCTGCTTATGATGTAAGCCAGTTCAGTGATTTTGAAGAAGTTTATAAGAGATTCCCTGCAGATACCCGATCATTTCTTGAGTATGAGGGCGGTGTATATGGTCTGCCGGATCAGCTTTCTTTCCCGGTAATGATCTACAGGAAAGATATTCTGGATTCCATGGGATTGGAAGTACCCGAGACATGGGATGATCTGATGGCACTGATTCCTTATCTGGAAGCGGACAATATGAGCGTATACCTGGCAAGTAATGAGTATCTGACTCTGGGCGGCGGTACCAGCTCTACTACGGTTCCCGTAAATGCCATATTCCTTTCCATGCTGTACCAGCAGGGATATGAGCTTTATAATGAAGAACATACGGAAACTTATCTGGATCAGGTAGATCTGATGAAGGTATTTAAGGGATGGACGGAGTATTATACCAATCAGGGTTTGAATTATGCCATCAACCTGTCTACCAGATTCCGTACCGGTGAGATTCCTCTGGCAGTGGTGGATTATACTTATGTAAATACTCTGAATGTGTCCGCACCTGAGATCTCCGGTAAATGGTCTATTGCCAAGATACCCGGAACGAGAAGAGCAGATGGAACAGTAGATCATTCTGCTGCTTCTATGATTGCTACCTGTTTTATTGTCTCTTCCACAGTGGAGAAGGACGGAATGGCACAGGAGTCATGGGATTTCCTGAAATGGTGGACCAGTGAAGAGACACAGGTGAATTATTCTACTGAGCTGAAGGCAGAGAACGGAGAAGCAGCGGAATTCCCTGTGGCAAATGTGAACGCGATTGCCAACGGTGGTCTGAAAGAAGAATTTAAGCAGGTAGTGCTGTCGCTTCTGGAAGATCTGCGGGCAGAACCTCAGATTCCCGGCGGTTATATCACAGGCCGTGTGCTGAGAAATGCGTTTACTGCAGTTGTAACTGATAATACGGATCCGGTGGACACGCTGTATATCCTGCTCGATGATATTAACAGTGAGATAACCAATAAGCGTACCGAATTCGGTTTGAACACGGCAGAATAGGAGGGAAAGAATGGCTGCTAGTAAGATTTCTTTAAAGAGAAGGGCCGAACTGACCCTTAGAGACATGAAGCGCGCAATTCCTCTGTATATTATGATTGCCCCGTTCATGTTACTGTTTTTCATTTTCGTCGTCTATCCGGTATTAAAAGCCATATGGTTCAGTTTTACGGATTATAATGTATTGGAGAAAGCCAATTTTGTGGGTCTGAGCAACTACCAGAAGCTGTTTCTGGATGACAGCACTTTTATTACGGCTATCAAGAATACTTTTATTATAGCCGTGATTGTAGGACCGGGCGGTTACATTATGTCCTTCCTTCTGGCATGGATGATCAATGAACTGCCTCATAAAGTGGGTACTGTGCTGACAGTGATTTTCTATGCACCCAGTATGGCAGGTACGGCGGTTATCTCCGTGTTTACCATGATATTTTCCAATGACAGCAACGGTTATCTGAATGCTATGCTGCGTAATCTGGGAATGACTCCCGTTAAGTGGCTGTCCGATGCGGATTATGTAATGGTTGTAGTGATTCTGGCGTCTCTGTGGATGAGTATGGGTGTAGGCTTCCTGTCCTTTGTAGCCGGTATCAAGGGTGTGGACGAGGCACAGTATGAGGCAGGCGCCATTGACGGTATTCGGAACCGCTGGCAGGAATTGTGGTATGTGACGCTTCCCAACATGAAGCCTCAGCTGCTCTTCGGTGCTGTTATGACGATTACCGGTTCCTTGTCCGTAGGTTCCATCGGTGACTCCCTTGTAGGTTTCCCCAGCCCCAACTATGCGACACATACCATTGTCAACCACCTGAACGACTATGGTTCCATTCGTATGGAAATGGGATATGCCTCGGCAATTGCCGTAATCCTGTTCCTGGTTATGATCGTATGCAACGGCATGATTCAGAAGCTGCTGCGTAAGGTCGGAACCTGATCAGAGAGAGGAAGGGTGAATATGGAAACGTTAAAAAGACTTTATTACACACACTTAAATAGGAAGAAGTCAAAAGACTTCACCCCTCATGTGAAGAAATCCAAAAGAAGCTTCTGGGGAAATGTGATCCTGGGATTGTTTCTTCTGGCGATGGCGGTTGCATTCTTCTTTCCTGTGGTATATATGGTAAGCCAGTCATTAAAGCCCATGAATGAGATGTTTATCTTCCCGCCTAAAATACTTGTATCCAATCCAACAATGGATAATTATCGTGATTTCATTAATGTGTTGGCAAATACAGTAGTTCCGGTGACCCGTTCTCTTTTCAACTCCCTGTTTGTGGTGGTGATCGGTTCGGTGGGACATATTCTGCTGGCATCACTGTGTGCATATCCGTTGGCAAAGTATAAGTTTCCCGGTTCAAAGTTTTTTAACCAGATCATCGTGTATTCGCTGATGTTCAATGCTTCGGTCACCATGATCCCCAACTTCCTGACGATTGCAGGAATGGGAATGCTGGATACTCAGTGGGCAATCATTGTACCTGGCCTTGCATCCACTCTGGGTCTGTATCTGATGAAGAACTTTATGGAGCAGATTCCGGACAGTCTGATGGAGGCGGCGCAGATTGACGGTGCGGGATATGTCAGGATTCATTTCACGATTGTAATGCCTGTAGTGAAGCCTGCTCTGGTGACTGCTTTTATCATGGTATTCCAGAGTTTCTGGACGAATACGGGTGCAAGCTTCATCTATTCGGAAGCACAGAAGGGTTTTGCCTATGTGGTAGGCCAGCTGGCAAGCGGCAAGATTTCCGGTGTGGGTACCTCTTATGTGGGTATTTCGTCCGCATCTTCGGTGATCATGTTTGCAGTGCCCCTGGTAGTGTTCCTGATTATGCAGAACAACGTGGTATCTACGATGGCAACATCCGGCATGAAAGAATAAGAGGTGGCGTATGCAAAAAACAAAAAGGATTTGGAGTAAGTGCCTTGGGGCTCTTTCTCTTGTATTATGTGCCATCCTTGGATTTGGCACAATGTCCTATGCGGCAGAGTCTTATTCCTATGACATCTGGGGCAATGTGGTTGCGGCACCGGCTGCTTATGAATTGGAACGGACGGTATACGGTTCGGATTTGGGTCTGGATACGATGGCTACGGCTTCCGGTATCTTCTATCGGAACGGAAAGCTGTACCTTTGCCTGAATGGTTATATCGTCATTGCCGACAAGGAATTTGAGGACATACAATATATTACGGAATATGTAAGAGAGGATGGTACGAAGAGCGCCATCAATGCTCCCAGCGGTATCTATGTGACAAAAGATGATCATATCTATGTCTGTGAACCGAATCAGGGAGAGATCATTGAGTTTGATGAGACCGGTGAGTATGTCAGAGCGCTGGGAGATCCCAACTGTATCGGGCTGACTGTGGAATATAAACCCAGAAGGCTGGCGGTTGACGATGTGGGCCGTATCTATGTGTTGATTGCAAACTGTTATGAAGGGTTTGCAGAACTGGACCCTGAGGGTAAGTTCAATCGTTATGTAGGTGCTACGGAAGTAACCTATTCCGCATGGGAACTGCTGTGGAGGAATTTCTCCACGGAAGAGCAGCTGGCCAGAAGCGAACTGTGGCTGCCTACCACCTACAGTGATCTGGCGATAGACAAGGACGGCTTTATCTTTGCCAGCGTGGCAGACACGGAGACAAAGGAACCCATTAAGAAGCTGAATTCCTCCGGTGATAATGTGATGAATGTGGTGGAGTTTATCACCTATCCCATGGGAGACTATACGGGAGGAGGTTCTTCCAAGTCTATTCTGAATTATATTGCAATAGCAGATGACGGCAGATTTGCTGCTTTGGATACCAATTATTCCAGAATCTTTGTATACAGTCCTGACGGGTATCTTATGTATGAGCTTGGAGGTTCCGGTAATGCAAAAGGATTGCTGAGTTCTCCGGTTGGTCTGTGTTTTATGGATGATAAGATAGCGGTAATCGATATTGTATATCAGTCCATTGAAATATTTGCTCCTACCACATACGGTGCATTGATCAATTCCGGATTGGAAGCACAGTCCAGATATGATTATGAGACAGCAGCAGGATACTGGGAGCAGGTTCTGGATATCAACAACAGTTTCTATTATGCAAATCTGGGACTGGGTAAGTATCAGATGCGTACAGGGGAATATCAGGAGGCGCAGGAGAATTTCTATAAGGGTGCAGACAGATCCTACTATTCCAATGCTTACAAGCAGGTGTCCGGAGAATGGATGGACCGTAATTTCGGAAGAATCATAGGAATAGTGGTGGTTCTGATCATACTGGTGACAGCATGGAAGATTTACCGGAAATTCCGTCCGGCGCAGCTAAAGGATACAAAACTGCGCAGAGCCTGGGAGAAAATCAGGTTTACATTGTTCAAGTGGCCCGGCTATGTATTGTCCAGTCCGTTCAAGGCATTTGACGATGTAAAATATTATGAGGACGGATCATTAATATTCAGTATTGTAATCATCTTTCTGTTTGGATGGATCAGTCTGATCAGGTACAGGTATACGGGATTTCTGCTGTCTTTTGTAGACATCGATAATGTCAATGTGCCTTTGATTGTGGGCAGCACGATTCTTCCCTATGTGGTATTCATTGTGGGAAACTGGGCAGTAGGTGTACTGCTGTCAGGTAAAGGTAAGATGATACATATTACCAAAGTAGTGGGCTATTCTCTGTATCCTGCCTGCTGGCTTCATCTGGCGGCAACGATTCTTTCTAATTTTGTATCAGAGGATGAAGCAGCCTTGGTAGGCGCATTGTTTACTTTAGGTATGGTATTGTTTTTCTTCTATATGTTTATTGGAACGATCATGGTGAATCAGTATACATTCACCAAGAATGTAGCCACATTGATACTGTCAGTGGTGGCAATGCTGATCATCTTCTTTGTATTAATGTTGTTTGCAACTCTTCTGGCGCAGTTTGTCAACGATGTGGCACAGATTGTCAGAGAGATATTCCTGGTGCTTTAGGAAGGAGGCGAAGATAATGAGAAAACGTACATTTTTGAAATATGGTATGCTGACCGCTCTTTGCCTTGCGCTTCTTGGGGGCTGCGGTTCCGGTGAAGAGCCGGCCGACACTCAGGAGGAGACCGGCTACTGGGACAGCCAGAGTTTCGATGATCTCAGCGGGAATGAATTTGTCAAGGTTGGAGAGAATGGAAAGATGCAGCTGCTGGTAAATCCCTCTACGGGTACCATTCGTTGGATGGATACCTCCACAGGTGTGTATCAGGACAGCAATATGATTCATGATGAGAATCTGGAAACCAAGACGAATGCGGAACAGTCAGACCTCATTATAAGATACTTTAACGGAAGCACAAACTCCAACAAGCTGTATGAAGCTACTGCAAGCTATGATTCTTACAGTATGGCCTCCAGCAGAGGACAGCTTTCCTATCAGCTGATGGACAACGGTGTGCGCATTTTGTATACCCTGGGAAATGACGATGTAACTTTCCAGTTCTTTCCTCCGAAGATTTCTGATGAGCGTATGCAGGATCTGGTTATGCAGTATCTGACTGAGGATGAGATTAAAAAGGTGGAAAGCCGCTACAGTAAGGTGGCCAGCGGTGAATGGGTCAGGCAGTTCAACACAGGATTAAATGCCGACAGCGGTAAAATAGGCGGCCTGGCAATAAAAGAAATGTACAATCTGTTCTACGAATTGGGTAAGTATACGGAAGAGGAATTGTATGTGGATCTGGCAGAGTGGGAAGCCAAGGAGGCAAACTATCCGTCCACCATGGAATTTAAAGTAGCTATGGAGTATTATCTGGATGGAGAAGAGCTGGTGGTTAATGTGGATACCACTAAAATGGAAGCAGATGCCAAGCATCCGATCAATCAGCTGACCATACTTCCTTATTTTCTGACTTCGGATGCCGGCATAGATGCAGAAGAGGGATATATGTTTGTTCCCAGTCAGAGCGGTGCATTAATCTATCTGGACAGCACAAAGGTGAGAGAGTACAGGTATTCGTCCTCTTTTTACGGAGGAGATCATCTGGTAGGCGCCAACGTGTATAACAGTGTGGACAATCTGATGACCATGCCGGTATTCGGCATGAAGAATGCATCCAGTACCATATTCGCTGTGATAGAAGAGGGAGCAGAGGCAGCATCTCTGGATGCTTTTGTCAGCGGACAGGATAATTCAGAGCCGTTTAGTAAAATGAGACTGGTTTTTGACATCCAGAGTCAGCAGAGTATAGTGGCAGGAGCAAGAAATACCAGCGGGGCATTTGTAGTCTATAAAGCGTCAGAAGATGTTTATGACGAAAATATCACCATTCGCTATTTCTGGCTGGGTGATGATGCGGATTATGTGGACATGGCAAACTGCTATGCAGGTTATCTGGAAGAGAAAGGCGTTCTGGCCAAAGAAAATGGAGAACATATGGCCTCCTTTTATATGGAGCTTTTGGGAAGCACGGATAAGACCAAGTACATGTTGGGAATTCCTTATGAAGGAACCCAGATTCTGACCAATTTCGATCAGGCAGAAGAGATTCTGAAGGATATGACAGAGGAAGGAATCGGAAATATCAAGCTGATCTACAGCGGTATGGTGAACGGAGGTATGAATCAGCGTTCCCTGAATTCAGGAGTGAAGCTGGTATCCGGCTTGGGCGGAAATTCCGGATTTAAGAGCCTGAAGTCCTATGCAGATTCTGTCGGGGCACAGATATTCCCCAATCTGCAGCTGCAGACGGTTTACAGGAAAACAAAACTGAGCAATGAAATGGCAGCTTGGGATATTACCAACCAGAGAGGGCAGATTTATGCTTTTGACCCTGTGGATTCTGTGGTGAAAGAAGATGATGCATTCCCGCAGTATATTGTCAGTCCCACCTATATGGAAAAGTATCTGTCCAAGGTAAAGAAATCCTATTCCAGTAAGACAGGGCTGGATACTATAGCTTCCAATGATTTGTTTACTTTTATTCCGACGAACTACAAAAACACCGAGGTGTCAATTTCCACCGGTGAAAAGATGATGAAGGACGCTGTTGGAAATTTTGCAGACGGATTGAAACTGATGTTGTCAAATCCCATCAGTGATGCCTATGGTTACAGCACTTATCTGACAGATATTCCGACAGAAAACAGCGGAATGAGGGTATTGGATGCTTCTGTTCCCTTCATACAGCTGGTGCTGGACGGGTATAAGACTTATTCCTCTGAGTCTTTAAACAAAGAGAGCACGGATGTCTATATTAACTTTATGCGTGCGGTGGAAAGCAGAAGTATGCCGAAGTTTACGTTTATGTATGAGGACAGCTCACTTTTGTCCGGTACCGAACAGGAAGATTATTTTGCAGTGGACTACAGTTACTGGAAAGACAAAGTCGGAGCCTATTATCAAGAATACAATGAATTCTATAATCGGGTAAAAGATGCGGCAGTGACGGAACATGAGCTGTATGAGCGCAATGATAATCTGCGAATCGTAACTTATTCCAACGGGGTCAAGATTTACTTTAACTACAGTGACCTTGAGGAACAGATTGACGGAGTGGCAGTGCCGGCTTTCAGCTATGTAATAAAGTAAAGGAGGAGCAGAAATGAAAAAAGAAAAGACAACGGCAGCAAAAAAGCCGGCTCTTTCATGGTATAAGAGAATGGACTTCTCCAAAAAGACGGCGTTGTGGGGCATTATCTTTCTGCTTCCGTGGCTAATCGGTCTTATCTTCTTTTTCTTAAGACCGTTGGCGAATACCCTGTGGTATTCACTGTGCAGCATGGAACTGGTAGACGGTAAGTTTACCGGAACCTACATCGGATTGGAGAATTATAAATGGGTTTTGGGCGTGAATGCTGACTTTAACCAGATGTTGGCTACAGCATTTATCAACATGATTACTGAGGTGCCATTCCAGATTTTTCTAGCGCTGTTCATTGCCATATTGCTGAACGGTGAGTTCAAGGGAAGAGGATTTTTCAGGGCAGTTTTTGTCATACCGATTATCCTTGCCACAGGCGTGGCTACCTTTAAACTGGCTGAGACTTCGCTGGTAGCGGAGACAGCGGAATCCGTAATTAATATGGACTGGCTGGTAAATCTGGTTACAAGTTCAGGTATTCCTACAGAGCTTACATCCATTCTGGTAACTTATGTGTCCAACATTTTTGATGTGGTAAGGACATGCGGTGTACAGATCCTGCTGTTTCTGTCTGCTTTGCAGGCGGTATCTCCGTCACTGTATGAGGTGGCAAAGATGGAAGGCTGTACCCAATTTGAAATCTTTTGTAAAATTACACTGCCCATGGTATCTCCTACGATTCTGGTCTGCCTGGTGTACAGCATTGCTGAATCCTTTGCAAATGCGCAGGTTCCTGTGGGAAATACAACGAAAGCTCTGTCGGCATATATCCGCAGTGACATTACATTCAGCGGAAATGCAGCGTATTTTGGTTATGGCGCGGCAATGAGCTTCATCTACTTTGCGATGACCCTTTTCGCCATCGGTGTGATCTGCGGTATCGTATCAAAGGGGGTGTTCTACTATGACTAAATTGAGCAGAAAAGAGAGAATGCAGAAAGCGCAGGAAATGGCTGGCATCAGCTTTTGGGTTGACCTGCGTATGGGACGCCTGACAAAGTACGCCATACAGAAGCAGGTAAAGCATATACTGGCATTGGCCTTTCGTTATGCCATACTGATCTGTCTTGGATTTGTAGTAATCAACCCCATATGGACATTGGCCAAGAGTACCTTTACGGATCCCAGTCTGCTCACAGACAAGTCCAGTATGTGGATTCCGCCGAAGTTCTCTTCCATATTTTTTAACATGGCCCGGTCCAGGAGTCTGATGAACTATCTGCCCAGCCTGGGTTATACACTGCTGACCACTTTGGTGCTTACAATTCTGCAGGTATTGTCCACAGGGATGGCAGCGTACTCATTTGCAAGACTGAAATTCAAGGGAAGCAATATCCTGTTTTTCTTTGTGGTACTGACCATTGTAGTGCCCAGTGATTCCATTATGCTGGCACAATATGCGGCTTTCCGTAACTTTGACATTTTTGGTCTGATCGGCCTGATCAATGGTACCGGAAGAGGGCTCAATATGATCAACCATCCTGTCTCCCAGTTTATTCTGGCAGGAACGGGCATGGGTGTGAAGAGTGGTCTGTATATTTATTTCATGCGTCAGGCGGTAAGAGGCCTTCCTATCTCCGTAGAGGAGGCAGCCCATGTAGACGGAGCAGGTTTTCTGAGGACATTCTTCAGCATCGTGCTTCCCAGTATGTCAGGCTCCATTTTGACAGTTTCCGTTCTGAGCTTCCTGTGGAACTATACGGATACTTATTATACCAGTCTGCTGAATCCGAATGAGCTGCACCTTGCCTATCATTATTCTGCATTGCAGGCGAATATCAGATGGGGTATCAATACGGCTGCAAGCGGTAAGGCGGAATGGCTTGCACAAATCGATTCAAACAGTCCTTATGTGCAGAATTCCACGATTTCTGCCTGTGCTTTGTTGGTAGTAATTCCGCTGCTGATCATGTATGCTTTTGTACAAAAGCGTTTTGTACAGGGGGCAGCGCGAAGCGGTCTTGGCGGAGATTGATTTTTGTGTCCGGATTCTGCGGAAAGTATGAATTTGTACTGTACCTTCCCCGGCCATAAGAAAATAAGTCTGAAACTGCAATAAATCATGCAAGAGCAGAAAGGGAGCAGTGTCGAGATGCTGACACTGCTCTCTTTCTCTTATTGATACCGTTTCGTTTTTCCGAAATATCGTTTTTCCGGAAAAGCTTGTCAAAGGGATAAAGTGGTGCTAGAATGAAAGAGAATAAAAGAATGAACGGAGCGGAAATAAAACAGGAGGAGAAAGATATGAGCAAAATAATCGGAAATGCGCTGCCGGGAATGCCCTGGCAGGACAGGCCGGAAGACTGCGATAAGCCCATTTGGCGCTATTCTGAGAATCCGGTGATCGGGCGTCATGACATTCCCATTGCCAACAGCATCTTTAACAGTGCAGTGGTACCTTTTGGGGACGGTTATGCAGGAGTGTTTCGCTGCGACAGTTTGTCCGTGAGCATGGATATCTTTGCAGGTTTCAGCAAAGATGCCATTCACTGGGAGATCAATCATGAGCCTATTACTTTTGAGGGAGAAGATCCGGAAGTGACGAACAGGGAGTATCGTTACGATCCTCGTGTAGTCAAGATTGATGACAAATATTTCGTAACATGGTGCAACGGCTATCACGGACCTACCATTGGTGTAGCATACACCTATGATTTCAAGACCTTCCATCAGATGGAAAATGCATTTCTTCCTTATAACAGGAACGGTGTACTCTTCCCCAGGAAGATTAACGGACATTATATGATGCTGTCCAGGCCCAGTGATACGGGACATACGCCTTTCGGTGATATCTTCTTAAGCCAGAGTCCTGATATGGAATTCTGGGGACATCACAGATTTGTAATGGGAATCGTACCGGGAGATCTGTCTGCATGGCAGTCCATGAAGATCGGTCCAGGACCCTGCCCCATTGAGACAGATGAGGGATGGCTGTTGATCTATCACGGTGTGCTGAGAACCTGCAGCGGTTATGTGTATCGTATGGGATGTGCTCTTCTGGATCTGGACCAGCCCTGGAAGGTGAAGATGCGTTCCAGATATTATCTGTTGGCACCGGAGATGCCCTATGAGCAGAATGGTGACGTGCCCAATGTAGTTTTCCCCTGCGCCGCTTTGACAGATGCGGAGACGGGGAGGATTGCGGTTTATTATGGCTGTGCCGACACGGTAACCGGGCTTGCATTTACCACCATCGACAATCTGATGGACTGGATGAGGAAATATCCCATGCCGATTCACTGACGGCAAGAAATAACAGATATTACAAAGAAATATAAATGACAGAAAAGTGCTGAAAGGGCTGTCACAGAAAGTAAGTAGTCTGCAAAATATCATAGTTTAGGATTGATGATTCTATTGTATTTTGAGGTTATTTCGCTTCCTGCGTCAGCCCTGATTTTGTCTTCTGTTATATTGTGTAAAGAAAAGAGAGGTCTAAAGAAGCAACATGTTTTCAAAAGCGTATTGTGGTGAGGTAGAACAGTATTTTGAACACCAGATGATTCTGTTGAAGGACAGGGTGGAGGAACTGAAAAGAAAAGAGGCGGAGGAAAAGGGAAAACTGTGCTCCTTCAGCCGGATGCTTCTGGAGCAGAAGCTGGAGGAGATCTCTTCTGTTCTGGCCGGATGTGACAGGGATGAGAGAGAGGCACTGCAGTTTCTGTACGGCGCTATGCCTTTGAGTGATCTGCTGAATTATCCGGCAGCAGTATATCTTGCGTATGCCAGGCACGGAGTGTATCTCTGGAAGGAGGGACCCTTTGCCGGGAAGGTGCCGGAGAAGCTGTTTGCCAATTATGTGCTTCATTACAGGGTGCATAACGAAGATATTGTGGATACGAGAGCATTTTTCCACGATCAGCTGCGGGAACGGACGGAGCATAAGAATATGTATGATGCCGCCGTGGAGACAAATTACTGGTGTGCCGAGAAAGCAACTTACCAATCAACCTTTATGCGGACTCAGAATCCTCTGACCATGTACGGGACCGCGGCTGGGCGCTGCGGCGAGGAAGCGCCCTTTGTGGTAACCGCTCTGCGCAGTATCGGAATCCCGGCCAGAGGGGTTTCTGCTCCCTGGTGGGCTCACTGCGACGACAATCATGCCTGGGTAGAGGCCTGGTGTGACGGAACCTGGCATTTTCTGGGGGGATGCGAACCGGAAGAGTCTTTGGATAAAGGATGGTTTACCGGCTCTACCTCCCGGGCCATGCTGATCGAATCCAGATGGTTCGGTAAAGATGCGCCTGAGGAACCGGCGGTGGGACAGCCGGATATGGCCGTGAGGCTGAATCATCTGAAACTTTATTCCAGAACCGCAAAGGTAACAGTACGGGTAACGGATGAAGAAGGAAAACTGATACCTGGGGCCAGGGTAGAATTTGCGGTATTGAATTATGCCAGATTCGGAAGTCTTGTATCTCTCTGTACGGGGACGGATGAGACCAAATCTGATTATGGAAAAGTAAGAATTGACACAGGATATGGAGATCTGTTGGTGTGTGCTTTTGGAAACGGCTTTTATGGGGAGAAACATATCTCTCTGGTGAATGCATTCGGCATTGAAAACCCCTGTGGAGCGGAATGTGCAGGAGAAGGACATTCCGAAGAGGGAAATACAGGAACAGAGAATGGAGGAGACGGTGTTCGAAAGTCAGGAGAAAGTCCGGAAATTGAATATACCGTGGTGTTACGGAGGGAAATGCAGGGACTGGATCAATGGCAGGATCTGGATTTCCATGCACCGCAGCCGATAGAAAATCAGCGGCCAAAGACAGAAGAAAAAGAGAAAGCAGAACCGGCTCCCATATCCGGAGAAACCAGACTGGAAGCAGCAGCCAGAAGCAGGCAGGAGAGAATCCGGGATTTCTATCGAAAAGCGGATGCAGACAGGGTGTTGATGCGTTTCACGGAAGAAGACAGATGTATAATAGATGATATTCTGCACCAGGCCAGAGGCAATATGGGGGAAATCGTCCGTTTTCTGGAGTGGGATTTTACAGGTCAGGTGGTGGAACTGCAGAGAGAATATGGAATGGAACACTGGAAAACAGAGGTTCTGCAGGCATTGAGTCCCAATGATTATTGGGATATTCGGGCGGAGGTTCTGGCAGAATGCTGCATTTATGCATCTCCCTTTGCAGGCAAATATTCACGGGAAGTATTCTTTTCTGATTTATTGAACCCGGGCAGTATGTTGTCGATTCCCTGCCTATGCAGGGCTGTCTTGGCAGGTCTGTTCAACGAAAAGGATAAAGAAGAAATTCGGAAGAATCCAGGGTGTCTTCCAGAGCAACTGAACCATTTCATGGTTTCCTTTCCGAAACAGGAATATGCCAATCTGGTCACGCTGCCTTTGGCCTGTCTGACAGGTGGGATCTGCAATGAGATTTCCAGGATTCATCTGTGTGTGCAGATTTACCGGGCACTGGGGATTCCTGCCAGAGTACGTCATCTGGATAGAAGTCTTGTCTATTATAAAGAAGGAGAATTCCATCCTGTAACTGTTCGGGAGACAAAGGAGACGGGAACTCTGATTCTGGAAGAGGGGGATTCTCTGAAACTGGAGGACTGGAACCACTATTCTCTTTCCAGATTTGAAAACGGACATTTTGTACCGTTGATGATCCGGACAAAGAAAGAAGAAAATACCGAAGGCCAGGAATCCGACCATGTGACGTCTGTTCCAAAACAGAACAGTCTGGTACTGGAATGCGGAACCTATCGCCTTGTGACGACAAATCGTCTTCAGAATGGAAATCAACTTGTGAAGCGGTATGATTTTAAGCTGAAAGAGGGAGAGATTAAGCGGATAATCCTTCAGATGCGGGAGATTCTGCCTGATGATGTCCTGCAGAGACTGCCGGTGGAGGATCTGAAACTTCACAGGGAAAACGGCGAACAGGTGATGCTTTCCGGACTTGGCGGCGGAAAAAGATGTCTGATTCTGTGGTTGGAGCTGACCAGGGAACCTACGGAGCATATATTAAATGAAATGTATGAAAAAAAGCAAATGTTCCAAAAACTTCAAAGTCCTATGTACTTTGTGCTTAGGGATGGAACTGGTTATACTAAGGATCCGACTCTGATGAGGACATGGGGAGAGCTGCCCGGAATCGAAGTGCTTTTTGACGAATTTGGTGATGCTTACGAAAATCTTTCCCGTCAGACCGGGCAGAATCCCGGAAAACTGCCTTTGGCCGTTGTACTGGAGCAAGGAAGAGATTGCATTTTCTCCGATTCCGGTTATAATGTGGGTATGGCAGATATGCTGTTACGGATTCTTGAGTGAGACCAATATCGGTACAGAAAGCTCAGGAAGGAAAGTGATAGAGAATCCTGGCTGGTAAGGCATAGGAATGAAAAGAATGTAACAGAGAATTCTGGCCGGTAAGGCGCAGGAGGGGATGTGACAGAGAATCCGTGGTTAAGCACAGGAAGGAAAAAATGCTGCGGATTTCGGTTCACAAAGTGCAGAGAGGGAATGAAAAGGAGAATCGGTTTCGACACGTAAGGCATTGACAGGAAATGGAAAGGCAGAGTCCCGGGACGGGGAGTGAAGGAACCGGAACAGGAGGTTATTATGTTGGAGGCAGTGCTTATCAGTTCTTTGGAGAAAGTAGGATTAGGGCAAGATCCGTCTCCCTTAAAGGAGACGCTGCCCCTGAATGCATTTCTGGAAGAGAATATGTCCTTCCAGATCGCATTCCGGGATGTCAGTGCCGGGGATGGAACCCGGATCGCGGTAGATCATAAGGTGCAGCAGGCAGGGAAACCGGAAGGGGGCTGGCAGGAGATGCTGCCGGAAAAGGTGCCTACGGTACGTATCCGTCAGGTTTTGCCCGTCATGTGCCGCCGCAGCTGTAATCCGGAAGCAGTGGATGAGAATTACCTTTTTCGGGATGCACGAATGGCCCCGGACCTGTTGAGAGATGTGGATGAGGAAGTTGCCCTGACAGATCAGTGGCAGAGCCTGTGGGTGGATTTCTGTCCGGAGAAAGAGCAGGAACCTGGTCTGTACCGGGTGATGATTCGACTGACAGAAAATGAACATACATTCCGGGAGTGTGCAGTGGAAGTCCGGGTGATCGGAAGGACACTTCCTGCTCTGCCCATCCTGCATACGGAGTGGTTTCACTGCGACGGAATTGTGGATTATTACGGAGTGGAGGCATTTTCGGAAGAGTTTTGGCGGATATTTCGTAATTTTGTCAGGGTTTATGTGAAGC
Source organism: uncultured Acetatifactor sp. (assembly GCA_910580225.1). Lineage (GTDB taxonomy): Bacteria > Bacillota > Clostridia > Lachnospirales > Lachnospiraceae > Acetatifactor. The sequence continues at coordinate 16,679 of CAJTXE010000016.1, read as the reverse complement.
GGGGCGGAAATATGATTTATGTTCCCGTTCTGACACCTCCCCTGGACACGGAAGTGGGTTTGGAGAGAACTACCATTCAGCTGGTGAAAGTGGAACGGGAGGAAGAAGAGGAAAAAGAATACAAATACATCTTCGATTTTTCCAATCTGGACCGGTATCTGGAAATCTGCCGGTCAGAGGGTATCCGGCAGTTTGAGATCTGCCATCTGTTTACTCAGTGGGGTGCAACGGCAGCACCCAAGGTTATGGCCTGGGTGGATGGAGTGTACAGGAAGATTTTCGGCTGGGATACGTCTTCGGATGATCCGGAATACCTTGGGTTCCTGAGGGCACTCATTCCGTCCCTGAAGGCATTCCTGACCGGGAAGGGTTTGATGGAACAGACCTATTTCCATATATCGGATGAACCCAATCTGACTTCGGTACAGTATCAGACAGCCCAGGGAGCGGTGCGGAATCTGCTGAAGAACTGTACGCTTATTGAAGCGGTAAGCGACTATGAATATTATGAAAAAGGTCTGGTGGATATTCCGGTGTGTGCAACTGATCATATAGAACCGTTCCTGGAGAAACGACCTCCTGTTTTATGGAGTTATTATTGCTGCAGCCAGTCGGTGGAAGTACCCAATCGATTTATCAGTATGCCGTCCTGGCGTAATAGAATTTACGGAATATTGTTATACTGGCTGAAGATAGACGGTTTTCTCCATTGGGGATTCAATTTTTACAACAGCATCCTGTCCCGGAAGAAGATCAATCCCTATGAGTCAGTGGATGCAGACGATGGTTTCCCGGCAGGGGATCCTTTCCTGGTATATCCGGGTGAGGGAGGGATTCCTGAAGAATCTATCCGAATCATGGTGCAGGATGAGGCTATCCGGGATTACCGGGCTCTGTATGCTCTGGAAGAACGCCTGGGGCGGGAGAAGGTCATGGAACTGATCCGTGAGGAAGCGGGCATGGAGCTTTCTTTTCGGCAGTATCCCAAAGGGGAAGACTTTATCCTTGGGCTGCGGAGGAAAGTGGACGAGTTGCTGGCAGAGGCGTTGTAGGTTCGTCTGACGCGAAGATTCCGAGGGAAGATCCGTCTGGAAGATTTTGCATGGAATGATTGAGAAATTCAGTAGACAGATTGACCAGAATCTATTATAATCTAAACATAACATTAAAAAGAGTTGAACTGTAAACAGTATGTCAGGCAATGTCCGATTGAGCAGTAAAATTGCTGACTTCTGCTGTTTATGGAGACGCAAAGGAGGAAGAAAATGAAGAATCTCGGGATCGGGAAGAAGTTGCTGCTGACATTCATGCTGATTATTCTGTTGTTTTGCGGCACGGTATTTATTGCGATCACAGGATTGAACCGGAATGCGGACAAATACTCGCAGTTTTATAATGTTGGTTATAAGATTACCAACAATGTCATGAGTATGCGCCGCGGACTGCAGATGATCGTGAAGGATCTTGCTTTTATTACGATGGAGGAAGATGACACAAAGAGTCAGGTTTATCTGGAAGACCTTCAGAAGGAACTGAAACTATTGCAGGAAAACGGAAACTGGCTGTTTGCCAACTTTAAGGAAGACGAATCTCTGTTAAATTCTTTTTCCGAAAATATTACGGAAGCGGTGGAATTACAGCAGAAAGTCATCGATATGACCAAAACGGATATGGAAGCGGCCCGCCGTTTGCTTCTGGATGAATATCAGCCGTTGGTGCAGGAGGCTGTGGATAATCTGATTCACATCAGCGACATTGCCGCTGAGAATGCGGAGACCGATTACAACGAGACTACTTCCATGCAGAAAATGCTGGTGTGGGCACAGTTGGGAATGGCAGGCGCAGCGCTGGTTATTACTTTGGTCCTGTCTACATATCTGACCAGATCCATCACACGTCCTCTTTATGAATTGGAGAAATCTGCAGAAAAGATTGTGGGCGGTGAGTTTGATATTTCTGTGACTTATAAGTCTAAGGATGAGTTGGGATGTCTGGCAGATGCTTTCAAGAATATGACTGTGATATTGGAAGCGGTTATTTCCGATGCATCCAGACTTTTGAGCGAGATGGCTAATGGTAATTTTGATGTGCGGACCAGGGCTGAGGAGCGTTATGTGGGCGAGTTCCAGAGCCTGCTTGCATCCATCCGTAAACTGAACCGTGATTTGAGCATGACACTGGGACAGATCAACCAGAGCGCCGACCAGGTTTCCTCTGGAGCCGGTCAGGTATCCAATGGCGCTCAGGCTCTTGCACAGGGAGCTACGGAGCAGGCTGCTTCCGTGGAGGAGCTTGCAGCTACCATTACCAATATTTCTCATCAGGTGAAAGAAACCGCGGACAATGCCATGGAAGCCAGACATCAGGCCAATACGGCAGGGGATGAAGTGGAAGAATGCAATACCCAAATGCGGGATATGATGGCAGCTATGGAAGAAATTACCCGTACTTCCAATGAGATCGGAAAGATTATCAAGACCATTGAAGATATTGCCTTCCAGACCAATATTCTGGCGCTGAATGCCGCAGTCGAGGCAGCGAGGGCAGGGGAAGCCGGCAAGGGCTTCGCAGTGGTTGCAGAAGAAGTACGCAGTTTGGCAAGCAAGAGTTCGGTGGCTTCCAAGAATACGGCGGAGCTGATTGAAAGCTCTATTGATGCAGTGGCCAGGGGAACCAAGATTGCCCATTCCACTGCTGAATCTCTGATGAAAGTGGTGGAGGAAGTGCGTTCGGCTTCCGGCAAGGTGGATACCATTGCAAATGCCGCGGAAGACCAGGCAGGTGCCATCGAGCAGGTTACTTTGGGCGTAGATCAGATTTCCAGCGTAGTACAGACGAATTCCGCCACTGCAGAGGAAAGTGCGGCTGCCAGCCAGGAGCTGTCGGAGCAGGCAGCTACTCTCAAGAGTCTGGTTGCAAAGTTCAGCCTCCGGGAAGAATATGCATCGGGAACTGTTAAGATGAATCATGACAATTCATGGTCTTCTCCGAATCAGATCGATTTGGGTTGAGAAAGATTTAAATCTATATAAAATCAAGAGCCGGACTGTTTTTGTCCGGCTTTTTTGTGTCAATTTATAAGCTGTAAAGATATGTTCAGCCCAGTTTAACAGGCAAATTTCCAAAGAAAGAAGGGAAAATATTGCAATTAAATGTTAAATATGTTAAAATGTAAACACTTTAAATCATTTATGATGGATTCTGCGAAATAGCTGCTGATGCGGGTAATTGCGGGTTAACAGGAGAGAGGAAATCATGAATAAAGTGACAATGCAGGATATTGCGGATGAACTGGGGATTTCAAGAGTTACTGTTTGGAAAGTATTTAACAACTATTCCAATGTATCTCCTGCTCTTCGGGACAGAGTCCTGAATAAGGCAAAGGAGCTGGGTTATACCAAAGGGGTTGTGGAGCTGGAACAGAAGGTACCTGAGAAAAATGTTTCCCTGATCGTATCCAGGCCGAATTCCTCCACATTTTGGACAAATATCATTCACAGAATGGCACAGGAATTGTCTTTACACAACATCAATCTGGTGTATACTTATATGCCTTCCGGGTATTCCAGTAAATTTAAGATGCCTGCCGTGCTGAATAATGGTTCAGTACAGGGGTCAATTGTTCTGAATTTGTATGATGAGAAGCTTGTCAGAGAGATCAATCAGCTGAAGATGCCAAAGGTATTTCTGGACACAGTGCCTCAGATAAACATGAGGGATTTGAAAGGGGATCTGATTTTACTGGAAGGAAATCATACGGTCTATGAAATTACCTGTTCTTTGGTGGATAAGGGGTTGAGGAAGATTGGATTTATTGGGGATGTCCATTATGCCCAGACAAATCAGGACAGGTATGCTGGATTCTGCCAATGTATGAAAGATCACAGTATTTCTGTAGAGCAGAAATTTTGTCTCACACATAAAATCGGTATTTTTTCATATAGTAAGGAAATAAACAGATTTCTGGATTCCCTGCAGGAGCTTCCAGAGGCATTTGTCTGTGCCAGTGATTACATTGCCCATCTTATACAGATTTATTTTTCCGAGCATCAGGAGCGTATCCCGAAGGGAATTGCAGTGACAGGATATGACGGGCGTAATGAATATGATGTGGTTCGTGTAATCACGACAGCTGATGTTCGGACGGAATTTATCGGGAAACGCCTGGCTTTACAGATTATATATCGAATGGAACATGAGGATGCGCCATATGAAAAGATATATATTGAACCGTCGGTGCTGTATAGAGATTCTGTCATTTATGGCTGAGTTCTGATATATAGTTTTCTCTGGTAAAGGGAAATGCGTATCGTGGTTTTCCTAAGGAAGAGGGCGTTGACACCACTATATTACGATGATAAAATGGAACCATAAAATGCATCAAAGAAAGGCATAGGTGTAAATATGAAAATTTATGCAGCAAAAGACTACAATGACATGAGCCGTAAGGCCGGTAACCTGATTGCAGCGCAGGTTACCATGAAGCCGGATGGGGTACTGGGGCTTGCTACAGGGTCGACTCCTGTAGGTGCCTACAAAGAGCTGATAGCCAAGTACGAAGCGGGAGATCTGGATTTTTCCCGGATTCGCAGTGTAAACCTTGACGAGTACAAGGGGCTGTCAGGTGATCATGACCAGAGTTATCGCTACTTTATGAATCACAATCTCTTTGATCATGTAAATATTAATAAGGAGGAAACCAATGTACCGGGCGGTCTGGCAGAGGATCCGGAAGCGGAATGTGAGCGTTACAACAGAGTGATCCAGGAACTGGGCGGTATTGACCTGCAACTTCTGGGCATTGGTAATAATGGGCACATTGGCTTCAATGAACCATGCGATGTGTTTGAAAAGGGAACTCATGTGGTGACACTGACCGAGGAAACCAGACAGAGCAATGCCAGATTTTTCAGTTCTATTGATGAGGTACCGACGCATGCCCTGACCATGGGAATCGGAAATATTATGTCTGCCAGGAAGGTTTTGCTGCTGGCTTCCGGAGAAGGGAAGGCGAAAGCCCTCTATGAATCCTGCTTCGGTCCCATTACACCGAATGTACCTGCCTCTGTTCTGCAGCTCCACAGCGATGTGGTCATTATTGCGGATGAGGCGGCATTGTCTCTGATTCGGGAGAAGACCCAATGGGAGGATTCGGTTTATGATAATTAAGAACGGTACTGTCTATCAGGAGGACAAGACTTTCGCAAAAAAGGATTTGTATATCGAAGATGGTATCATAGTCGAAAATGCCGGTCAGGTGAGCGATAAGACTGAGATGGATGCGGAAGGGCTGCTGGTATTGCCGGGTCTGATTGATGTTCACAGTCACGGTGCGGTTGGGCATGATTTCTCTGATGGTGATATGGAAGGTCTGAAAAAGATACTTGCCTATGAATATGCCCATGGTATCACTTCCTATTGCCCTACGTCCATGACAATAGATAAAGAGGAACTGCGGAAAATTTTCCGTGCCATGGGGAGTTTCCAGGAGGGTACAGAGGATGCTCCCATGTCTTATGTGGCAGGTATCAATATGGAAGGTCCGTTTCTGGATGCCGGGAAAAAAGGAGCTCACAGAGCAGAGTGCATCATGGCACCGGATGTGGCATTTTTTCGGGAATGCAATGAGGCCTGCGGAAATCTGATCCGTCTGGTGACACTGGCTCCCAATACAGAAGGCGCCATGGAATTTACCAGAGAACTACATGATGAAGTTTCTATCTCTTTGGGCCACAGCGGAGCCGATTACAATACGGCGAAAGCTGCGCTGGAGGCAGGAGCTAACCATGTAACACATCTGTTTAATGCCATGATGCCCCTGGGACATCGTGCTCCAGGGCTGATCGGTGCCGCTGCAGAGGATGAGAACTGTATGGCAGAGATCATCAGTGATGGTATTCATGTGCATGAAAGCATGGTTCGGGCAGCTTTCAAACTGTTCCCGGGAAGAATTGTACTGATTAGTGATTCCATGCGGGCTACGGGGATGGAAAACGGTACTTATGATCTGGGAGGACAGCAGGTGACAGTGAATGGGAAGCTGGCTACATTAGCAGACGGAACGATAGCCGGATCTGCAACCAATCTCTATGATTGCATGCGTACCGCTATTTCTTTTGGCATTCCCAGTGCGGAGGCCATTGCTGCAGCTACAATGAATCCGGCCAAAAGCATTGGTATTTATGAAAAGGTCGGTTCCCTGACCCCGGGGAAGCGGGCGGATGTACTTCTGGTGGATCAGGAATGGAATCTGGTGAAGGTTTTATAAGAAGACAGATCAGAAAGCGGAAGTTGGACGGGGCGGCTGCATCAGGAATTTTCCATGATGGGACGCCCTGTTTTTGACAGAGGAATGCTTCTGCATTCCAGTTGAAGAGATGATTTCGCCCATCATGATGAACAATATGTAAACTGTCTCCTGTGGTGGTTCGGCAGTCTGCTGTAAGAATGGGAGTATGGTGTATTTGGACAAATAATAGGAAGAACAGGCTATATGGCAGAAAAGAATAAGGAGGAATGATGAAAAAAGAGATGACAGAACCTTTTCCCAAGGGTTGTATGGGAAGCGAGAGGTTTCGGATACCATCCATGCTGGTAACCCGGGAAGGTACTGTGATGGCTACTTGTGATGCCAGGTGGAGTCATGGTTTGGATTCAGCGGGAAACCTGGAAACCGTATCGGCCAGATCAGTAGACGAAGGTAATTCCTGGCAGCGTCAGTTCGTAAATCATTTTGATGATGTAGAAGACGGATCTGACAGATGTATTTTCAGTGCTGGTTTCATCGATCCGGTGACAGGGGAGGACAGTCAGGGCAATCTCTATCTGCTGACAGATCTCTGCCCTGCATTTGTAGGATGCTGGGAAGTGGACGGTATTGTGTATGGCCGGCAGAACGGAGGAAGGCATGCCAACGGGCGCCTGGCTCTGAAAGATAAAGAGAGTCATACCCGGGCAGAGACAAAGGAATTGAACGAGGAGACTTATCCCTATTATGCAGGAGCGCCGGAGGAGGACGGTTATCTGCAGGTTCTCTGTGTAAAGGATGGTAAACCGTATAAAAATTATCTGTTAGATGATGAAATGTATCTGTACCAGAAGGAGGGAGAATCCATTGAAAAGGTAATGATTCCTCAGTTGGACGGAAAGGGACAGATGACATCCCGCATGATTCATGCCAATGTTTACTATGCTGCTTCTCCCCTGAAGGCCTATCCTGCTTATCATATTATCTGTCGTATCAGCAAAGACGGGGGCAGAACATGGGGAAGAATGCAGGACATTGGCGATCAGATTGATGTGAGCGGTTTCACGGCTGTCTGCCCCGGAAGAGGATATGCTTATAAATATCAGGGAAAGGAAAGAATGATATTCTCTGTGTATGACAATAATTTGGGTACGGAATTTGCCAGCGTTATTTACACGGAAGATCAGGGAAAGACATGGAAGCGTGGCCAGCGGGCCAGGGATACAGGTGTTAAGGAAAACGGCGAGTATATTAAATCATCCGAATCCCAGCTGGTGGAACTGCCGGACGGGCGGCTTAGAATGTATTCCCGAAACCTGATTCGGCAGATTACCTATACCGACAGTCTGGATGGAGGGGAGACCTGGAGTCCATATCGCAGAGAACCAGGGCTTACATATTGTGGAAACTGTATGATCTCTGTGATCAATTATTCTCGGCCTATAGAGGGAAAGCCTGTCCTGATAGCCAGTTATCCCGGAGGAGATGATGAAATTTATCATCGGGTAAACGGTGTTATCGCTGTTGGGCTGGTAGAGGAAGACGGTGAAGTGAATTGGAAGTATCATTATTCCGTAAATAAAGCCCCGTTTTATTACAGTTGTCTCACGGAACTTCCTAATGGAAACATTGCACTTTGGTATGAGTATGAGGAGTATGCTATCAGAACGGAAGTTTACTCCCTGGAAGAATTGACAGGAAATCAAAACGCAAAATGAATGGGAAGAAAAAATATAGCCGAGACGAAAATGCCAGCGGAATTATAAATGAAAAAAGACGGAATAAAATACAATCCTGGAACGGAAACAATTTCAGGGATATAGGAGGAAAGAGGCGGAACTGGAATAAAAGAAAGTCTCAAAACGGAGACCAGTGCAGAGATATGGAATACGAGAGACAGAATCGAAATGGAGATAAGAGTATGAATAAAGTGGAAAAATATCAGGGCATTATCCCGGCATTTTATGCCTGCTATGATGAGGACGGAAAAGTCAGCAAACAGCGCACCAGGGAACTGGCCAGACATATGGCGGATAAGGGCGTGAAAGGTCTGTATGTATGTGGTTCTTCAGGAGAGTGTATCTATCTGAGTAAGAAAGAACGAAAACAGATTCTGGAAACGGTAATGGACGAAGTGGGTGGACGTCTTACAGTGATTGCGCATGTGGCGTGCAACAATACAGAAGACAGCCGAAAGCTGGCTGCTCATGCAGAATCGCTGGGTGTGGATGCCATAGCCGCTATTCCACCGATTTATTTCCATTTGCCCGATCATGCTGTGGCACAGTACTGGAATGATATCTCAGCAGCGGCACCCAATACGGATTTCATCATTTATAATATTCCCCAGCTGGCAGGTACCAGGCTGACTGTGTCATTGTATCGGAAAATGTTGGAAAATCCCAAGGTAATCGGTGTCAAGAATTCCTCCGAATCTGCCCAGGATATTCAGATGTTTAAGGATGCAGGCGGAGAGGGACATGTGGTGCTGAACGGTCCGGATGAACAGCTTGTCAGCGGTCTCGCCATCGGTGCGGACGGCGGAATTGGCGGTACATACGGCGTCATGCCTGAGTTGTATATGGCAATTTTCGACGCGGTGAGAAGGGGGGATATCCCAGCAGCACAAGCTATACAGAACGAAGCCTGCAGGATTATCTATGCGCTGTGCGGATGTAAGGGGAATATGTATGCGGTGATCAAGAAAGTGATGGAGCTGCGTGAAGGTCTGTTACTGGGCGGTGTCAGAAAACCGCTGGCGGATCTGGCGGCGGAGGATATGCCAAAGGTTCAGGAATGTGTGCGTATGATTGAGGCCGCACTGGGAAGATGCTGATTCTATATTTGTTGTCAGGAGGAAGTCGTTTTCAGTTTGTTGTTATTCCTGGATAATTTTATGATTATGATGTTTTGTATAAAGACGGAGCTGCTGTAACCACAACACAACAGTTCCGTTTTTTGTAAAAGCAGGGACTAACAGTAAATATTGCTTTGGAAAATATATGAAAATACTGGAATCTGAAGCAGCCCGCACCAGGCTTAAAGACAGGACGGCGGAGATCGTGGAGCTGTATGGTTTATTTGGAAGAAGTAAAAAGGAGGCACAAACATGCAAAAAAGGTTATATGTTATGACAATCAAAAAAGGAAAAACTTATAACAGAGTTACCAAAGCTGTTATAGAAAGACATGTGGAGAATCTGCGGAAACTGGATGCGGAGGGAAAAATTCAGCTCTGCGGCCCCTTTCAGGGATATCCAGGGGTCGCCGGTATGGTGATATTTCAAACAGCAAGTTTGGAAGAAGCAGATGCTTTGTGCAAACAAGAGCCTCTTGTGGCTGAGGGCTATGCCACCTATATCCTTGCGACGCTGCAGGTGGCGGATAAAGAGAATAATTATTTGCTGTGAAAGTGGTATTCAGAATCGAAATTGTTTTCCCCATCCATAAAGGTAAAAATTTTCACAAAAGCCGGATGGGGAATCTTTCTTCCGTCACGCTGAATGACAAAATATTCTGTAACGAATCTCAATCTGCTCTCTTTTATATAGACACCCTAAAAGACAATCTAAAATTCAGTCAATGATTCCGCCATTAAGCAGTGCGGGTGCTATGCGCTGCCATTGTATAGCACCTTTGGCTATCAATGCAATACAAAACTGTCTCAGCTGATCTGGCCGATTGTCCGCGGGTATATAACCGTATTAATCTCTGTCTGCATTGGGATGATATCATACAGGCAGCACACGAAAAGAGGAAAAATATTTTGTGAAACGGAGGCAGAGGAGGTCACTCAGGAGACCTTTTACCAGGCGCTGAAATCCATGTCCTCTTTTCGCGGCGACTGCAAATTGATTGTCTGGTGGTGCCAGATTGCAAAGCATATATACTTTAACTGGCTGAAGAAGGGCAAAAGAATGACTGCACATCCGCCAGAAGTGCTGTTTTCCGCAATCCCTGATCATCGTCTGGATTCTTCTCCGGAATGGCGGATGCTGCAAGAGTCGGGCACCATGACCATCCATCGATATCTGCATGACCTGGAGGAGCCTTATAAAGAAGTGTTTATGCTGAGGGGGTTCGGAGAATTGTCCTTCAAAAAGATCGAGGATATATTCAGCAGAACGAAGAGCTGGGCCAGGACGACTTATTACCGGGCGAAGGTTAAGCTGACAGCTGCTGTGGAGCGTACGTAAAGTTGAAAACGTAAAAAGGTATTTTTCTTGCAGTGACGGGACTGGATTAGAGGTATAGGGATGGAAAAAATTTCATGTGATGTTATTGAGGACCTGCTTCCCTTATATTGTGATGATTTCTGTTCTGAGGACAGCCAAGGAATCATAGACAGGCATCTGCGGAATTGTTCCAAATGTTCAAAATTATTGGAAAAGATGAAAACCGAATACAGACTTGAAAACGGAAAATGTTTTATTATATTAAAGCGGGGCGTCATCTCCCAGGCCAATGGCAGTGATCAGGTTTGGATTGCTGAGTGGAAAGTTCCTAAAACCGGCCTTACTGACTCTGGAAACCGAGTCACGGTACAGGAAATCTATTGCGGCACCAAGAACAACAATTTCCTGATCTAGTAGGCACAATGAGATAGATTCAACAGGGACTTCATTGCACTTTGTATTATCAAATAATATTGTACAGGTAATGATAAGAGAAAGACTGATAGACAGCGGCGTTTATGATTTAGCCACAGCCTATCAGTCTATGCATGTCAAATATTGTAATCGCCGTGCATTAAATAATATTCAAAGTAGTGTGAGAGGGTAGAAGTTAATCTTATGGTAAAAAAGAAAATCAGGTAATTCCTAATCCTGCACTGGCATATCCGGCCACCGTATTCAGCAGTGTCAGGCCGCTGGCAGTTGCGGAAAGTACAAGCATGAGCCGGGTCCGGGCGGTGACGGGGATGCTGAGTCCTGTAAGCGAGCCGTTTAACAGCGTTCCGATGGAGATAACTCCTGTCAGGGAAGGCGTCAGGTTGACCAGTGTACCGGCAATCGGCGAGAAAACGTTGTTCGGTGTGACGGACTGGTAAATCTGCGCAGTCACCGTAACGGTGGAGCCGATCAGGGAAAGGGCGGCCGTTGTGCTGAAAAACGCGCTGAACGACGTTATTGTCCCGGCGCGGGGAACCTGAAAGGCAAAGTTGGAAAGCGTTCCGGCCGCATTGGTAATGTCAATTGTGGCTCCCAGTACGGTAAGACCCTGGGCGCTGCTTCCGAATCCCACAAAGGCCGGGATTCCTGCAAGGCCTCCGGCTATTGTGGTCAAAGTCACAGGAAGACCTGAGGAGAAAGGAATGATGGCTCCGGTGCCGTCCGCGCCAGTAGGTCCAGTGGCACCAGTAGGCCCGGTAGGTCCAGTGGCACCAGTGGGTCCAGTAGCGCCGTCCGCGCCAGTGGGTCCGGTAGCGCCATCAGCACCGGTAGGTCCAG
>CAJTXE010000016.1:0-4883 GCA_910580225.1 uncultured Acetatifactor sp. | reverse complement strand
GTCCGGTAGCACCGTCCGCGCCGGTAGGTCCAGTGGCACCAGTGGATCCGGTAGCGCCGTCCGCGCCAGTGGGTCCGGTAGCGCCATCAGCACCGGTAGGTCCAGTGGCACCAGTAGGTCCGGTAGCACCGTCCGCGCCGGTAGGTCCAGTGGCACCAGTGGATCCGGTAGCACCGTCCGCGCCGGTAGGCCCAGTGGCACCAGTAGGCCCGGTAGCGCCGTCCGCGCCGGTAGGCCCAGTGGCACCAGTAGGCCCGGTAGCGCCATCAGCACCGGTAGGCCCAGTGGCACCAGTAGGCCCGGTAGCGCCGTCCGCGCCGGTAGGCCCAGTGGCACCAGTAGGCCCGGTAGCGCCATCAGCACCGGTAGGCCCAGTGGCACCAGTAGGCCCGGTAGCGCCGTCCGCGCCGGTAGGCCCAGTGGCACCAGTAGGCCCGGTAGCGCCATCAGCGCCAGTGGGTCCGGTAGCACCAGTAGGCCCGGTAGCGCCATCAGCGCCGGTGGGTCCAGTGGCGCCGGTAGGCCCGGTAGCACCATCAGAGCCGGTAGGCCCGGTAGCGCCAGTGGGTCCAGTAGCGCCGTCCGCGCCGGTAGGTCCGGTAGCGCCCGTATCACCCGGGCAGCCCTTGGGTCCCTGCGGCCCAATGGGTCCGGTTACGCCCTGGATACCCTGCGGCCCGGTTACGCCCTGGGGACCCATCGGCCCGGTGGCGCCGGTAGGTCCGGTAATACCGGGGATTCCCCTGGGTCCCTGGGGGCCAATGTCTCCCTGCGGACCCACAGGTCCCATAGGTCCGGTATTTCCCGTGGGTCCCATGGGACCTGCATCTCCTTTGGGTCCTTCACAGCCGGGATCGCCCTTGGGACCGATATCGCCTCTGACCCCCTGTACGCCCTGGATGCCCTGGGGTCCCGCATAACCTCTGGGACCCTGGACACCTCTTGGTCCGGTATTTCCGGTAGGACCCACCGGTCCGGTGTTGCCTCTGGGTCCTCTTGCGCCGGGTTCGCCCGGAATACCCTGGGGTCCCATGGGACCCTGTTCCCCTCTGTCGCCTTTCGGGCCGGGACAGCCGGGATCGCCTTTCATGCCCTGGGGTCCCTGGGGCCCCTGATCTCCCTTGGGTCCGGCAGGTCCGCGCTCGCAGCAGGGATGACAGCACTGATTGCTGCCGTAATTCGGGCTGCAGTTGCAATAATTGTTTTGATTCATATACACACATCCTTTTTCTTTACTGACAAAGATTGTCGGCGGAAAGTCCCCATCTGTCCGGATCAGCTGCAGGATTTTTCGAAAACTTTTCTTTGTCAATAATAATGTATGAATAAAAGGCTTTTTTGCTACATAGAATAGTAAGTTAGTTCACGGTTCTTTCGGAACAGGGATGTGCGGGTCAGGAGATACTTTCAAAATATTGCTTATTGTAGAGATAAGCTTTTGAATAGGGTTTGCAAAGCCCGGCCCTTTCGTTATATTCTTTTGCTTTTTTCGTATTCCCTAATTTGTCATGGCAGACGCACAGCTGTAATAGGGGAATATAGTCATAACAGTCCGGCTGAATGAAACCTCCTGTCCGCTCCGTTTGCTCTCTGGTCAATGCGGTCTCGTACCAGTAGACGGCATTCCGATAATTCCCGCATTGCAGAAAGTGATTTCCGATAGCGCAGCACACTTCTGCCCGGGGAAGATCGAAACTTAGGCTGCGGAGCAGTATCATGAGAGAGGAATCATTTCTTCCCAATTTATTGTAACAGTCTGCGCAGACTGTGCAGGCTTCGATTTTGTTTTCCGCCCATCCTTCAGGCAGGTTCAGGAACTGCTCCAGCACGGAGGAGGCTTCCTCGTATTTCCGATGATAGTACAGTTCGCGGCCATAGTAGTATAAATGGCGCGGTTCCAGGGTTTTTCCAAGGGAGAGCATCTTCCGGTATATTTTCAGGTTTCTGTCCGGATCGCCTGGCCTGGTTTTTCTGTGGGAGACTGCGATATCGGAGTAAAGGATTTTTCCGGCAGGGGATATTACCTCATGGACTTCGCCCACCCAACGGTATTCCGGCGAATTTCTGATCCAACGTTCCCGGTCATAGGTGAAGGCCGGTTTTCCTGTTTCGTCAAAGGAAGTATGGTATTTCATCATTACCATATCGGTATCCGGGGGCAGGGATTGTTTTAAAAGAAGAAATTTTTCCCGCTCTGCCGGTTCAAGAATGTCGTCGGCATCCAACCACATGCAGTAATCCATGGAAGCCTTTGAAAAGGATTCGTTTCTGGCGGCGGCAAAATCGTCGTTCCAGGGATATCGGTATATTTTTTCGGTGAACCGGGCTGCAATTTCCACAGTCCTGTCGGAAGAGCCGGTGTCCACAATGATGATTTCATCTACAAGGTCATACACACTGTTCAGACAGCGGGTCAGTGTTTCTTCTTCGTTTTTTACGATCATACATAGACTGATAGTTGCCATAATGTAAACCTCATTTCTTTTCCCGGATCCTGTACTGCAGATTGGCCGCAGGTTGGGTCCGGGCTGTCATGCTGAACTATAGATACTGAATGGTTATATTCATGGAGGCAATCAGGGCCTTTTCCGAACAATGCCATACGAAATAAAAGGGGGAGGAGCCTTTTATTTCGATTATAAAATATCGGGACAGTTCCGCGATCTCATGTCTTCTTTTTGTAACCGCATATCCCGTGTAAGCAGGCTGCGCACAGTTGTTGAACACAGGGGTAAGCTTTACGGTCCCCGGCGCTTTCAGTTCTGTGGAAATATAATAATAAAGCGCATAAAATCCGGGAATCAGGATGACGGAGTGACCGCTGTTTGCGGAAATATGCCCTGTTGTGTCCGGAATGCCTGCTTTAAGGGGAAGACTGGCGCTTTTGGGCAGGGTAAATTTGCAACCGGAAAAGGCGGCAAAAATACTGCTTTGGGGATATCCGGGAGGTCCTGACGGGCCTCTGGGACCAGGCTCGCCTCTGGGACCCTGTGGACCCGTAACGCCTTGAGGTCCCTGGGGGCCCGTAACGCCCTGGGGACCCGGCTCTCCCCGTTCTCCGGGACAGCCGGGCGGACCGGGTTCTCCTCTTGGTCCCATAGGACCCATGGGTCCCACAGGGCCTGTGGACTGCCCGGGGCATGGCCCGCCGGGCATCATTGCGCATCTGCCCGGTTGGGGGGAGTTGTTTCTGTTATAATAATTCAATGCATATCACCTCGTTTTCTTGTTTTCCGGAAGGGGGTAACAGGATGACACCCCATGTCATTATATGAGGAAATTTGACGACTGTTTACTCTGTGCATGGTAACTTATGCGCACAAAACAACAGGGGCTTATGTGCACAGCATTCAGCTTTGACTCAACATAACGAAAGGTTGTCAGCTGTATTTGTGGTTTGGGCAGTTTCAGGCGTTTTTAGAACAAAATTGAATTTTACAGAAAGTTATGCTATACTGTCTGAAACAAAATAAAAGATGCAGATAATTTATTGCAATGTTCCAAGGTTGTTTATGGGAATACATAATGCGGATATGGATGCAGTGAGGCGTGAAGCGATGAGTAGAACAGGAAAGATAGTGTGTATCTCGGGTATTATGTTTGTGATGTTTGTTATAACGTGCTGTGTTATATGCTTTAACATGGGAAAACAGACGGTAAACTTTGAAACTGTGCTCTGTTCCTCAAAGGGCGACGTGGTACCGTTTTCAATTGACGCAGTGCTGAAAAGCAGTCTGATTGCTCCCAGACAGTATATTGGCAAGCTGTATTTTAACGGAATGGAATATGTGGCCCACCAGAACACACAGAGAGTAAGTAAACTGTATCTAATCCTGGACAGGTTTACAGAACGGCTTAACGATGTAACATATGCAATCTTCTTACGGAGCGGAATGTATGGGATATCTGATCGGGTTATTATAGAGGATGTTCTGTATGATGATGAGAATGATACTTATATGATATGGCTGTATTACCATGAAGCGGGAGCTCCAAAGGCAGAGGAATACTTTGGACCTGCCTCATCTGCGGAAGAGGCAGAGAAAATCAGAGATGTTTTCTGTAGCTATTATTTTGAAGGAAAATAGAGGAGAAGAGGCAAGTGGCAAACGCGGGTTGGCGGAAAAATCCGTGACTATTTACAAAAGTTTTAGAAATGCAGGATTGAAAACGGTTTCCCGATATGCTAATATGAAACCAGAGCAGGTAAGTTTTCTGGCAGTATTCTTTTGAAAATCAATAGTTCATTTCCAGTAAATCGGAAAATTCTTGCTTTTATATTTCAGGACAAACAGGCGGGAGTTTCCGGAAAGGCTCCCGGATAAAGAGAGGAGGCTTTCGTATGTCATGGAGGAACGGCATTCCATGGAAGAAGGGCATTCCATGGAATGAGAATATTCCACGGAAGGAAGGGATTCCGCAGGAAGAGGAGATTCTGCAGAAGGAAGGGATTCCGCAGAATGAGGACATTCCACAGAGGAAGGACATTCCACAGAAGAAAGACATGACAGCCAGGAAAAACATTTCTCGGAAGGACATACTGCAGAAAATACTGCTGTCTCACGGGGACGTATTTGCGGACTGTGAAAACGTTTTTTCGTATGGTGGTGAACGACGTTTGCGGGGAGAGGACCTGCGCCCGGCTCCTACAGAGAGTTTTTACCGGGGCACAGACGGCATGCACAGTCAGTTCAGTGATGTGAGTTCTTATCTGGTACAGGACGGGCAGATTCAGATACAGTTTATCATAGGCAACGAGACCGGACTGGAGGGACGGCAGGTGCTGCGCAAGGCATCTTACCAGGGAGGCGCCTACCGCGCGCAGTTGGAATCCGGGCAGCCGGTCTATCCTGTCATCGGCATGGTGATAGACTGGACGCGGA
>CAJTXE010000015.1:58522-88349 GCA_910580225.1 uncultured Acetatifactor sp. | reverse complement strand
CCGGGCTGCTTCCCGATTTTGGCGCGGATATCCTTCCGCAGGCCCAGGATATAGCAGATGCTCCCGTCCTCATTTTTTACACCCATATTCACAATGCTGCCGTCATAGGGTTCCCCGTCAAAGGTGGCATGAACTTTCACCCGGCCCCGGCCGAATTCCTTCCGGATGTCATAGGGAAATATCACATAAGCGCCGCCTGTGTCCCCGGCGCTGTAAATCAGAGACTCAAATTCATATATTTTTTCACTCATAACCATTTACTCCTAACCCGGACCAACCGAAACCAAACGTTTGCAGGGATATGCCCAATTCCGCCGGTAAGCCTCCGGCATTGCAGCGCCTAAACAGGGGATTCCCATCCCTGCCCCATATCCCGCCGCAGCCCCCGGAAATCCAGATAATCCTCAATAAACTGCTTCCGCAGAAGGCTGAAGGGCACAAACTCATTGTACTTTCCCGGCACCTGCACCTTGTCCGGCAGAGGCAGGCTGTACAAATCAGGTTCAGAATCCAGAATATCCCGGACAATGGACTCCAGTTCCTCCCCGGTGCCGCTGAAAATCACCTCCAGATACAGGCTTGTACTCCAGGGCATCTTGTTGCTGATACCCCGCTGCAGCAGGAGGAAATGGAGGGTTACAAGCTGCCTGGTGCCCACCCAGGGAAACAGGGCATATTTCCTGTCGGAAAGGGCGGTCACCAGATTCTCCAGAATGCCGCTGTTTCTGGCAATGTAGCGGATTTCCGTCAGCCGCTCCTGGCAGCGCTCGCTTAAATACAGGTAAGGATCATCCTTCTGCATCACGCTCCGAACCTTGCGCACCAGGCGGGTATGCAGGTCAATCTCAAAATCCATGTCCCAGTCCACAGCGGAGATTCCCGGCACCTGCTTTACGAAGAGCACCTTGGATTTCACATTGATATCCACCGTCTCCCAGGACAGACCCGCCAGGGCAAAGCGGGTGCCCACTGGGTAGGGTTTGTCCACCGTGCCGATGGTGCGGTTTTCATCCTTCACCAGTAAATACTCCGGAGACTCGAAAACCGTCAGGAACTTGTGGCTGTTAATGATCTTCTCCCCGGCCCTGCCCACCGTCAGCCCGTTATGCTCCGTGCGTTCCAACTGCTCGATATCCACCAGATGCAGCAGGAGCTTCTTATAATCTTCCTGGGAAATCTTCCGGAAACACCCCAGGCTTAAAACCGCGCCGGCCAAGGCAGCCGGTGACATCTCCCCGTTGCTTTTCAGGCAGCTCATGGTCTGGTGGTACAGCAGGTTATAAGGATGATGCCTGGGAGGTATGGGTTCGATCCAATGCTCCCGCAAATACAGCTCCACAATGGCAATGGTCCGGATAAATTCCCAGTTGATGGGGCCAAGTACATCGGAGGTATTGATTTTCAGGCTCTCCACAAAGGTAAACAGCAATTGGGGAATCTGGCCCCGCCTGCCGCAGCGCCCCAGTCTCTGGGCAAAACTGGATACGTTCAGGGGAGCGCCCACCTGCACTGCCTGGTCCAGGGAGCCGATGTCAATGCCCAGTTCCAGGGTCACAGTGGCGCCGGTGACGATTTTCTCCTCCGCCGACTTCATCTCCTCCTCCGTGTTCTCCCGAAGCAGGGCGGACACATTGCCGTGATGAACCCGGTATACATCCGGCGCCTTATGTTTTAACGCAATTTCGTGCAGATGCGCCATAATCTGCTCGATTTCCTCCCGGCTGTTGGCGAAAATAATGGTCTTCTTGTCCAAAGTCTGGCGGAACAGGTACTCGTAATGCTCCCTGTCCCCCATATCGCCTCCGGTATCCGTATCCACCACATTCTGGCTGCCGTCCCGCTCCACCATGTCCCGTTTGTCCGCATAATTCACAAAGCGCTCCACATGCAGCCTGACCCGCTTCTTTCCCTCGTTGACTATGGGGGCCGCGCACTGCCTGCCGCTCCCGGTGTTCAGCCAGGCCTGGGCCAGGGACACGTCCCCCAGAGTTGCGGACAGGCCGATGCGCCTGGGATTCACCCCGGTAAGCTTCTTCAGCCGCTCCAATACGCACAGCAGCTGCAGCCCTCGGACATCCCGCATGAAATAATGCACTTCGTCGATAATCACAAAACGAAGATCCGAAAACATGGACAGGCAGCTCCCCCTGCGGTTGGTCAGCAGGCTTTCCAGAGACTCCGGGGTAATCTGCAGAATGCCCTCCGGATTCTTCATCAGCTTTTCCTTCCTGTCCATGGAAGCGTCCCCATGCCATTTTGTCACCGGGATATTGGAATCCAGAAGCAGCAGCTCCAGGCGCTTGAACTGATCGTTGATCAGGGCTTTCAGGGGAGAGATGTATACCACCCCCACGGAGGCTGCAGGGTGATTGTACAGCTCCGTGAGCACGGGAAGAAACGCGGCCTCCGTCTTGCCGGAAGCCGTGCCCGAGGACAGCAGCAGATTATCGTCGCTGTCGAAAATCACCTGGCAGGCCGCCACCTGGTTGCCGTGAAGCTCCTCCCATTTATTTTGATAGATAAAATCCTGTATAAAAGGCGCAAGCCTGGAGAATGCGTCCATTTTGTACCTCCCCGGGGTTTTGTTTGACTGCCGCTATCCCATGATGCCAGGGCCAAAAGCTCTTCTGTACCCAACATCATAGCATAAAACCCGGGGGAAATTCAATGGAAAATATCATATGGAACAGGATAAATCCGTCTGCCTTTACCCCATCGCTGTCCTGTAAGCTTTTGGAGTAACACTGATAAACCTTATGGGATAAAACAGGTAGAACTGCCCGGCTAAAACCCGCCCCGTCCGGCAGTCAGCCGGATAGGGAGTATCTCACCTTAGCAAATTCCCAGAACAGATCACGGATGCACCGGAGTGGTGAGATCGTCTGTGAACAGATCGAATTCCACGCGCATCATTGGTTTGTTATAGGTGCTTTTGCTTCTGCTTTTCTCCGGAATGCGGTTATTGCCGAAATAAATATGCGAGCAGCCGAAATATTTGTAATCCGGATTTATCATGGCTTCATAATGGTCTGTTGAATAGCGGTAGTTGATATAGAAGGTGGTGTGTATATGCTGGTTGCTGCCATTCACGCCGCAATCCACCGTATTCTCGCCTAACCGGGTCATATCGAGCATCTCCATCATGGCATTGACTCTCTCCTCGTTTTCCTCATCTATCAGCCAGTCATGAGCGCCATAGCCTTCGCTGATATCAACCCAGCCCCTGTAGCAGGCGATGGCTGCCAGTTCAGAGTCGAATTCCAGGGGATCAATGCCTACCTCGGCGCGGTACTCGTTGACTTTCTCAAATTCTCTTGCCTGCATGGAGGTCATTTTTACACAGAGCTGCAGCGGATCGTTTTTGCCCGATGTCCTGACGCCTTTCTGGGAATCCTGGTTCAGCATCCAGTAGAAATAATAGCACTCATAATGATCGCCGAAGGCATGGCGCAGCTCCTTTTTGCAGTTCTCCTGATAGGCAGCCACGTTAAAGGTCTCGTTTCCCTGGCGGCCTTCGTGGATGCCCACGGTCTGGAAATGCTCCAACAGAAGCTCCTCGTCATATTGGTACAGTAACGCGAGAGCCGGGAAGGATTCCATATAGAAATCCGCATCGAACACCAAAGACCAGTCGGCTTCCTCTATGTAGGCATCATACAGCTCGCCGTAGTCCCACTCTACATCATAAGGGTTGTGTCCGTTCTCCACATCCACCACGAAGGAGTCGACGTGGGTGTAGTATGGCTCCTCGACGCCCGCCTGGAGCTCGCCAAGTCCGGCGATGGCATCCATGTCTGGAGAAACAGTCAGGACTTCAGGCTCGGGGCTGGCCTTTGGATTGGCGGCGGAAACAGTCCTGCCGCCGGCAGCCTGGACGGGCATTGCTGCGCCTGCCAACAGGCCCACTGCCAACAGTACAGATACGGGATAAACATACATATTCTTTTTCATGACGGATACCTCCTGAAAATATTCTTAACTGTCATAATGATGTCATGGTGATCGGTTCTTCCTCTATCCGCAGATACTTCTCACCGGACATAGGGGATGGCTACTTGCACCATGCCGTTGATTTTAAGGTGCGTGCCTTACTGCGAATGGTATATTGCATTTTGTCTGCTTAAAAATACTGCGCCAGGAACCACAGAATGATGATCATGATAATCCACGTTCCACAACCGCTGTTCCTTTTCCCGCCTGTGCTGTAATGCCGCATCGGTTTGGACTGGCCGTAATTTCCTGATGTGTAGTTTGTGCTGCTGTACGATGATCTACTGCTGCTGCCACAGGACGATCCGGATTCTCTTTTCAGATATTCCGGGCGGGTCTGGTAGCCGCACAGCTCACATGTACAGTTGCATCCGCCTGCACCGGAGGGCCGCAGCAGGCCTGTATTGCATTTGGGGCATGTTCCATATGATCTCATAATGATCGTTGTCTCCTTTCTTTTGACAAGCTTCCAGGATTCGGACGGTGATTCGTTCTCCCGTGTTCCTTATGAGAATAGTATAGCAGGCTCTCATCAGTACGTTCGTAATTATTACAGATATATTCTCATTCCAAGCCGATCGCAGGGAAAAATTGCTCCAACCACTCACTCTTCCTTATCCCCCGGCAGGTGATGCCTGCCAGGGGACATTGCCGTTAGGTTACACGGCTGGTCCGTACAGGATGGCCATGACGAAGCCCCTGATGATCTGCCCGATGATGACGCCGCCTCCGAACAGCAGAAGGAACCCCATGACGCGGCCGATGGCATACATGATCTCGTGGGCGCCGGTGTAATGCTTGCCGGAATCGTGCTCATAATAATATCTCTTACGCATGGTGATTCTCCTTTCTTATTTTTTGTCAATCCTTTTCAGGGATTGATTCATATGATACCGAAACCTCTAAGCAGTCCGGTGATGACGCCTCGAATGACGGCGCCGACGATAAAGCCGCCTCCGAACAGCAAGGCCCAATAGATGAACGGGCCGACAGTCTCGCCGAAACGATACCAGGCGCGGCTGTTGTCCTTCTTTGTGCAGCCGTAATAGAAGTCGTTGTCGTCGTATCCTCGTACCTTGTCGATAATGACATAAATGATATTCCTCATGATATTCCTCGCTTTCCGGGCTGTTTGGGTGCATGTCTCCTGTTTTTATTGTGCAGTTTTTCGCATTTCGTAAATGCATGGCAGTTTTTACTTATCCGCCAGATAAGGCGAAGTGGACGCTTCGCGGGCAAAGAGGTCAAATTGTGCCGCCATGGTGTGCTCGCCGGAGTAATAGATGTCGGAGCATCCGAAATACAGGTTGTTACCCCTTACCATAGCTTCATAATGAGGTTCGGAATTTCGATATTTATTGGCCGTCTGACCAATGGAAAGATATTGCGTATGCACGGCATCATAAGATTTTACGGTGTTCTCCCCGTAATAGCCGAGTCCCATCTCATCCAGATAACCATCCAGGGTATCGGTTTCTTCATTCATCCAGTCATGGGCATACATCTCGTTTATTACATCGTACCATGCGCGCCAGGACGCAAATGCCATCAGTTCCGGGTCAGCGGTGACCGGTGCCGCGCCGACTTCCTCACGGAATTTGTTTACCGCTTTGAGCTCTTCTTCCTGGTATTGAGACAGTTCGATCGTAAGCCATACCGGATAGGTTTTTCCGGTGTTCGCTGTGTCAACATTCTTTTCCGTGTCCTGGTTCAGCATATAGTAAAAATAATAGCACTCGTAATCGTCACCGAACGCGGTCCTGATCTTCTCGTCACAGTTTTCCAAATAGACTGCCAGGTTGAAGGACTCACAGCCCTGGCGTCCTTCGCGGACACCGACGGTCTGGAAGTGCTCCGTCAGAAGTTCGTCGTTATTGTTGTACTGCAGCGCCAACATGGGGAACGCAGCCTTGTAAAATTCTACGTCAAAGACCAGGGACCAGTCGCAGGCGTCCACGTATTCGTCGTACAGCCTGTTCAGGCGGCTGTAATCCCTGTTTCTTTCTGCGGGTTTGTACTGCCAGGACAGGCCGTAGGGGTTTTCGTTCCCGTCGATCTCGATCTGGTATTTTCTGTATTTCAGGTATTCCGGGGACCAGGTCCCAACGAGGGTGCTTATCTCTTTTATAGCTTCCAGAGATGCCATGTCGCGTTCCGGCTCTGTCTCGGCTATGTTTTCGGGCTTTTCTGTTTCAGTTGCAGGCTGTCTCGTGCCAGTCACGGGCTTTTCCGTTTCAGTTGCAGGTTGTCTCGTTCCGGTCACGGGCTTTTCTGTCTCCGGTGTGCCGGTGCCCATGGAATTGACATCAATGGACGGGTACGGCGGATACAGATCGGGGTACAGGTCACGGTCAAATTCAGATATGACATTACTGTTTCGGCTGCTGTCACTGGCCGCTACCGGCTGGCCGGTTTCGCCGCAGCCGGTGAGGGATTCGGAGAGCAGTGCTGCCGCCAGGAGGGCGGCGATGATCCCTGTGTTCTGCTTTCTGGTATTCCTCGTGTTTTTCATTATGCTTTCCTTTCCTGGGCGTCCTCGCCTGAACGGTTTTTCGTTTTGCCATGTGTCATTGTACAAGGCACGAATGTATGTATGCATCATGTTGCTGTGAACAACAACATGATGCCTTTGTATTACTCTTCATCCTCCGTATAATTGTCCACATCAGAATATCTCATATCCTCCTCAGCAAAATCGTCCTCAATAGGATATCCCATATCCTCCTCAGTAAAATCGTCCTCAAAAGGATATGTCATATCCCCCTCATTTCCGTCATATGAGTATCCTCCTTTAAAGGACTCCCCGTTTTCCCTATCATAGTGAAAAGAACTCGAAAGATACGCAAATGAGGGAAGGTAATCCAGATTTTCCTTTCTGGCTATCATTTTTGATAGAGTCCAAAACCATTTAAACAGGGCGGCTTCCCCATGGCCTTCCGTTTCATAACTCCAGTCAGCGCTTTCCGTATCCGCAAGAATGTCATCGCCGCTTTTCTCCAATGCGCTGCAAATCTTTGTCAGATCATAGCCCTGTTGATACAGGTGGTATTCTCCGCCTTCTTTCAGCAGCCTGACGAAGTTTTCGGGTAAATCGCTTAAACTAGCCGGCGGGTAGCCGATATACACCAAATCCTCCTCTTCCATTTGCTCCAAATCCTCCATATTCCACTCGCCGCCGTCAGAGATGATAGACGATATTTCCCACACAAGTTTTACAATTTGTTCTGATTCGTCAATCTCTAATCTGTCCCGGCAGCCCCATATACCGGGGTCTCCATCTTCTGTACATACCCTTGCCGCACACATGATTTCTGTTAATTTAGGGCTTTTAATGCTTATTGTGACATAATTACTGCTGCTGGAATTGGTCACAAAATCTGTTCTGATTTTCATAGGCATCTTTTCCTTTCATCGATCCATTTTTCTATGTTCACTGCTGCAGAAAACAATTTCCGGCATCAGCGGGCAGCCGCCCAGGCAAAGCTCCCGTTTTTTACAGTCCGGACATGCGCTGCGCATACGGTTCCGGAAATGTTCAAAGGCTTCGCTGTTCCATGCGTCTTCGATGGTACATGGCCTAAGCGCTACCCCATACCGCCCCTTCCGGTCAAAACTGCAGGTTGACATCACCATGTCGGCGCCGATATAGCAGCTAAATCTCCCGCCCTCGCAGGTATCCAGAGACTGGGGCAGGATGTTTCTGCAAAAGCGGATGGCTCCCGGCACATTGCAGCTATCCATACCTACCCTGAAAGAATGGTCTCTGTCTACCTGTGCAAAAAACTGCTTCACCCTTGGGTCCTCCGGCGCAAGTACATTTTCCCGGGTCCCCTGTCCGGCAGGTTTATGGAGGAGAAAGATAACTGCATTGACGCCCTTGGGAAAATCGTCACTCTCCAGGCGCTCTATGGCTTCGTCAATGCTGTTTTGTCCCAGAACATAATGAATGTTCGTCTTCACTCCCGCATCCAGGAGCATCCGGATGGCGTTGTGTGTATATGTGCTGCGGTACCAGCTCACAGCCACCGCCCCGCAGTATTTCCTGCAGACAGCCGCCAATTCCGGCGTCAGTCCATAGCCGGAGGTGGTGAAGTTGGGAACCAGGCCGTTTTCCCGGCAGATTTGAAGAAGCTCTTCAAAGTGTTCGTGCTGGTCCGGGTCCCCCCGCCCGCCCAGGGCAAGCTGATTTGTCCTGCCCCGGCACTGCTCCGCAATCCATCGAAAATCGTCTATTGTCATATTCGGCTTTTCCGTCACTGCGCCGTTCTGGTAGCAGCCGATTCCCGCTTTCCGGCACAGCCCTGTTTTCCCATGGATACAATGCCCCATCACCCCCACATCGATGAGATGGGGAAACGATGCCATAAACGGGTCTGCGCCGGTATCGCGGCCGTTTTCGATAATGCCGCTACGGACATAGACTCCAGTCTCGTCATCGAACAGAGTGATAAAATGGTACTTGGGATCTGTGATTTTACATTTCATCTGTTTATCGTCCCTCTTCCTTTCCTCATTGCAGCATCTATTTTCAAGGTACGCGCCTTATCCTGAAAACACATAATAAGGCATATCAAGGTTCTCCCGTACTGTTCTTCGTGGCGCCGTTCTTCCCGATGCTGTTCCTGCCCCAGTCCCTTTTTCTGCGGCGTTGTCTTCCCCTTGATACGCATGCACCGATTGGGGCATTGCGCGTATTTCTCCGGAGAAATATCCCTTCGGACGGTCATTGTGAAGTTCCTGTCAAGGTGCGTTCCTTACAGAAAATAGTATAGCAGGCCTTCATATGTAAATTTGTAATTATTACAAATACAGCTCGCTCCTATCGAACACATCAAAAGGACTGCCGCATGGTAAATTGTGCGGCAGTCCTCTGATGACCGTTCATGATGTCGTTTTCAGTCGTCCCACCGGCCAGGGATGGTGCGCATTCAATCCTGATAGCCTAAATTCCTGCGATACCGCTTAGCCTGATATTCCATGGCGCCCATATAATACAGCAGTTCCTCTTTAAGCTCCTTATCGTATATCTGGATGACCCGGTAAGCGCTTTCATTCTCATCCAAAAACCTTTCCGCCAATTCATTCATCAGATACCATGCAACAGGCATTCCCGCTTTCGCTGCGCTCTCCATGTACAAGTCGATACGTTCCCATTTCTGCTTAGCCAGATATGTCACCCCTGCCTTGTCTGTCTTCACCTGATAATAGCCGATTTCCCCTTCTTCCAGGATAATCAGATCCTTCACCTTTGTCCGGGTATCTATCATCTCTGACAGCGCATCCGCGTAAAAATTGCAGAAACGGTTCTCGCCCTGACGGAAAACTTTCAGCTCCAGCATATCCAGATATCTCTGGGCAGCCTCCGGGCTTACAAACCGTCGGCAGCTTGCACCCTCTCCATACGCGGCGGTAAACGCATCCTGCAGATTCTCGGAAATACCCAGAGCTTTTTCCGCCTTTTTCACCGCGTAAAAATAATGTCTGCCCTCTGTCTCCTGCATGTCCTCTTCTTCCGGCCGGGTCTTGATCTGGGAATTAAAATAATATGGATAGACAGCATATCCAAAAGGAATCACGGTCTCTGCGCCGGACCCTATTGTTCTCATATAATCATTGTCCGAATCCAAAAAGCAGGTTTCCTCTACATACGGCACTTTGCTCCGAATGACTTCCTCCACCTTATCGCCCACCAATTCCTGCATATAAATCAGTGAGTAGGCAAGCGCCTGTACCTTATTCCAACAGTTCCGCAGATCCTGTATCGTCTTATCCCACTGTTGATTCAGAATCCGGTTTACGGATGTCCATATGATCTCTTTCTCAGACTCCGGCAGCACGTTCTCCGGATACACCCCTGTCCGCGGCGAGAACATCTCAGGCACCACTATAATGCGCTGTTCCATGGCATATCGGCAGACATATTCATAGGCAATATAAGTGGCTTTTTGCAGATCGCTCCCCGCGCCTACATTGATGCCCAGTTCCTTGCCCATATAGATCATCTCGGCAATACGCCCTGCAAAGCAGATACGGATCTGATTCAGAAAATCCTGGCCGATATGGTATCTTGGCTGCCCCAAAGCATACCCGCCATAAACCCCTCTGGATACAATCGTCACATAATCGATCTTCATGCCGTAATAGTCCTGCAGCACTGCATGTCCTGCTTCATGGAAAGCGGTGGCTATATAGTTCCTGGGATCATGATTCTGCCGGGCAGCCCCGTCCGCCTCGTCATGTATCCGGTTGAGCAGAAACCGCTCTGTGACAGCCTCGTTTTTATATACCGCCTCCGCCACGGCTTCCTCGACAAATGTCTCGATTTCCGCAAAGTTTGTCCTCGTTCCGTACATCTTCAGGCTCAATGTTCTGACGGCTCTTTCGGAAACCTTATCTTTCAGATTTTTCTTCTCCAAAACATGATGAAGAAAGCTCAGTCGTTCCTCCATATCGGGATACCGGAAAGGAATTTTGGCGCTGAATCTCCTGGTAACCGCGTCATCCAGCCTTTCCAGGGGATAATTGGTAGCCGCCACCACATAGACTCCGTCGTTATTCGTCTCCAGGCCGTCCATTTCCTTCAGGAATTTCTCCAGCACGTTTTCCTGTTCGCTGGTTATCGGGCCTTCTCTGTGCCTGGAAATGGCGTCAAACTCATCGATGAACAGGATGCAGGGCCTTTTCCGGCGTGCCGTCTGGAACATTTCTTCCATTTTGGTAATGCCGTTTTTTGAGGCATTGCCGTCCTTTTGGGCATTGCCGCCTTTGCTAAGGAAATCCGCCCCTACCGCGGAAATGAACGCCGCTCCTGACTCAAAGGCCATAGCCTTGGCGAACATGGTCTTGCCCATACCAGGCGCGCCGTACATCAATATGCCAGTCATCAGCCTGGCTCCGGCGGCCCTGTATTTCTCGGGATTTTTGATATTGTCGATACAGCGTTTTACCGCCCCTCTCACCTGTTCATTGCCAAAGATATCCATCAATCGCACCTGGGGCTTTTCCGTCAGCAGATATTTTCTGTTCTGCCGCCTGGCTTCGGCATCCTCCGCCGCTGCCTCTTTTTCGCGCAGGTTGGTAAAACGGATTTCCAGCTCGCCGGATTCTTTCCTGTAATTGTAATCCACATCACAGGAAAGCCTCTTCCCTTCCCGGACAAGCGACTTCGCCATTTCTATAAAATACTGCCTTCCAAGAATTTCCTCCAGCTCCGCCCTGTCAAGCGCCAGGCCCTCCGTCGGATTGCCTTTATCCGTGGGCTGCGGCTCATATGGCACTGCCCGCAGGAAATCCGTAACGCCCAGAGCCAGAAGCGGCGCCTTGTCCTCCACATTTCCTCTGTCCACAATGATTACGGGAATGTTCGGTTTTGCTTCCGCCGTGATCTTCAGGCACTTATAGCTCTCTGTCGCTTTGTAGTTCTTGGAATCTTCCCCCAAATCGATCAGAATTGCGTCATATCTGTCCTCTCTCCTGCGGCTGTTCCAATTGCAGCTTTGAAGAAATTTCCGGAAGCTCTTTTCATGCTCTTTTTCACTTTCTGCATGCTCTGCCAGATCACAGTCCGCCATCTGCCCCAATTCCTTCAGCGCCTTCTCCGGGAGGAAGCCGTTGATGATACGGACAGTCTCGCCTGTGTACAGCGCCGTACCCTCTTCCGTGTATAGAAGGATCCGCGACCTCTGTGTCATCTCAAAATATTTCCGGCTCTTCTCCGTTACCTCTACCGAGACAGACACCTTATTTACTTCCCCCAGACTGCCGGGACAGTGTTTTCCCATATATTCCACGGCTTCCAGAAAATAATCCTCTGCCGTCTTTCGGGCATTTGCGCTGACAAATCTGGCATCGATTCTGTCCCCCTTGCTCAACAGATAAAGCTTGGGCGGTTTATCGTCATAGACAAGATTAAAGTGCAGATTATCCCGGTCCCTGCGTATCTGCTCCACAGCCTGGTTCACGGAATTCACAAAGATTGCCGACATATTAAAATAGTCCAGGTGGTTGAACATAATGATCGTCCCGGACATAAAACGGGAAATCAGCTCCGGCGCAAACTTTGACGCCTGAAGGCCCTCTATCACGGCAGAATCCGACAGCGCCGTCAGATTCACCTCGCTGTTATCTTCATAGAGCTCCCTGCCCTCATTTGTGGTGAATATGAGGATTGCGTCCTCGAAAGAAACCTGCTCATTATAATATTTATCTGTGAGAACCGCCCCTTCCAGTATGCTCAGGAAAAGGAATCTGACCTGTGGGCTGGCTTTCTCTATCTCATCAAAAAGCAGGACACATTTGGGATTCTTCATCACGAAATCCGTAAGCTGTCCGGGCTGCGCCGCTCTCCAGGTTCTTTCAAAGCCCACCAGCCCTGACACGGCGTCGCTGCTTCCGCCTCCATAGGCAGACATGTCAAAACGCCGGTACTGATATCCCGCCTCCCGCATATCCTTAAGCCCCGCAAAGGTTTCCGCCAGATAAGTCTTGCCGGTTCCGGGAGGTCCCGCAAAGAGATAGAGTCCTGCGGGTTTGCCCGATACCTTCCCCCGGATCTGATAACGGATATAGCCGTCCACAAACTTCTCAACCGCCATATCCTGGCCCCTGACTCCGGCCCTCAGCCCATCCCGAAGCCTTTTGCGCAGGGCTATGACAGTATCGATTTCCTTTTTCGGAGATTCCTTCCCGGGCTTATTGGTCCTGTAGTATTTTATGATAGAAAGAAAATCTCTGCACCTATATCTGCTTGGATCCGGATTATAAAGCCTTCTCCCTGCAAGCGATACCGACATGAAAATTCCATTGTATTCGGAAATTATCCCGCTGCGCACTTCATCATCCGGAATAAGAACAAATCTGTCTTCCAATTTCCAGGGATGTGTACTCCGGTTGAGATAGAAAAAATCCCCGGCAAAAATTTCCCGCAGCTCTCTGAATATGGATACATCCGGGTCAGCCTGAAGGTTCAGGTCATCCCTGACGGCAGTTTTCAGCACTTCATATTCTTTCCGCAGCTTCTCTGTAGGCAAAAGTTTCTCCAGTTCCCTATCCTCCAGTGAAAAAAGTATACTGGCTGCATATAATACTTCGGCATTCGTCGCCTCCTTATAATCCGCTTTCACTTCATATGCAGCCTTCTCTGCCGCCGACAAACCGTATTTCCCCTGGATATCTTCCAGGATTCTCCAAAACTCATTCCATATCTTTTTCTCTTCTGCAGCCGCTGCAGTTTCCGGTTCTTTGGGATTTGCGCCGGTTTCGGAGGCTTCCGGAATCCGGTTGGGACTCCCTGCATAAAACATGTTGATATAGTCCCTGCACAGCCTGCGCGCAGTCTGCAGGTCCAGGCTGCCCGAACCCGGTGTCTGCGGAGGAACGAAAGCCTCGTCTGCCCACATTTCGGCAACCTCCCCGTTGTCTCCCGTATACCGGTATTTGCCGCTGCTGTCCTTCCTGAATTCCACATCCTGCAAGTCCCTGCACTGCCAAAAGCTAAGCTGCCGGGTACCGTTCTTATGTACTTCATAAATTCTCATTTCGCGCAGCAGGACATCTTCGTGCAGCGCGGAATGGAAGACGATTTTTTCATCGTCTTTGCTTATCTTCTTATACAGCTTGCCGTCCATCAGTGCGCTGAATGTCACATTTTTTCCGTCTGTTTCAAGGAAAAGCTCTACTACGTCATAATAATCATACTCATCGACTAACGTGCTAAAGACGTTGGAGTCACCTTGTTCATAACAGGGATAACAATAATCTCCCGCATAATCCATCTGCTTTCCGTCTGTTTCTACCATGCCATGAGAGAGAGGATACTTCAAAATACCGAATTCGTCCTCATAACCGTCGTCCCAGGGTAAAGTGCCGAATTCCGGTCCGAATATATATACCAGTGTATCGCAGCCGTTCTTCT
Organism: uncultured Acetatifactor sp.; assembly: GCA_910580225.1. Taxonomy (GTDB): domain Bacteria; phylum Bacillota; class Clostridia; order Lachnospirales; family Lachnospiraceae; genus Acetatifactor. Next base: position 74,446 of record CAJTXE010000015.1, on the reverse strand, counting down.
TCGCATGCAGCCGGATATTAATGCGATCAGCATCATACCCACGTTTGTCGGCAACAAATCCCTCTGAAAACCGGATATCCGATATGTCCGTGTAGCGGTTTCCCTGATAGAAGATTTCCCTGACAGAGGCTTTGTGTTCTTTACAGCAATACAACAGCGAAAGGATGACCTCCGCCTCATCACAGCAGACAAAAAAGTCCTCTTCACCCACTCCATCGCGTATCCGGAATCTGTCCTCTTCCGTTCTGAACTGGTGAAACGCCCTGATCCATTTCATTGCGTCTTCATAAAATGCCTTAAAGTCTCCGGTCACTTCCATATGAACCGCAGAGCTTGGCGTGTCCCCTGTCCCCGAACAGGGAAAAATAGAAACATTGTACTGTCTGATAGTACTGTCCATCTTACTGTCTCCTCCTCTGGTATATTTTGATATGAAATTTTATTGTTATACTCCAGACCGCCAGAATTTACAGTGATGCCTCCGGGAAAATACCTGGCTGGCGGTCTGCAGTCGGGTTGCACTGCAAATTTAACCGGTGCCAGTATATATTAACACATAGAAGATACAAAAACAACTGGCGGCATATAATTACATGGTTTATTGTGCATATATTTGCCTTTCCTGCCACAGGCGCTTTCCTGGGGCGCTGTCTTTCCCCGGTACACCAATGCCTTCATCCTTTCACAGCCAGGACTCCCTGTCCGCTCCGGTACCGCGTTGTCGCCGGCAGGCGTGTCCACCGCATCGCCTCCCTCCTCCGCCTTGCAGATAGAAAAGCTATACTGCAGACCGCCAGGATTTACAGTAATGCCTACGGGAAAATACCTGGCCGGCGGTCTGGAGTCGTGTTGTACTGCAAATTCAACCGGTGCGCAGTATATATTGGTTTTTCAGGGTACACGACTTACAGGAATAGTATAGCAGGCCCCTCAGGATGTGCTCGTAAATTTTACGGGAATTTCCGCAAAACAGACTAAGAAAGAAATTATATGGTTTGCCTTTTTCAGACCGGCATGATAAAATGGAAAGGGAGGGATTCTATGAATCATATGGAGGAAATGTGGGATTTCCCGGTAATGGAAGGGATCGATTTTCCAAACGCAAACCGGGTACATCCGCTGATGCAGAAAAGGGTGGAGACATTGCTCCGCCATCTGTACCTGGATAACAACATCAAAAAAGCCGCGCTGTTCGGAAGTTCCCTGGAATTTCGCTGCTGCAGCCGCAGCGATATCGATCTCTATCTGGAAAAATACGACAGAGACAGGAAGCTGGAGCCTCTGCCCGAGGTTGGATGCGAAGTGGACATTGTAACGAATCTGTCCCCGGAGTCCGCCCTGTACCGTGAAATAGATGCAAAAGGATTATTATTGTTTGAGAGGTGATACCATGTGCGATATCAGGCTGTTTCGAAGCGCAAGACTGGATTACGAAACTGCGAAAAAATTGTGGGAGACTCCCTGGGAGGATGAGATGATCCTGAACAATGCGGCCTATCATCTGCAGCAGGCGGTGGAGAAGATCCTGAAAGCCGCCCTGGAGTGTGTGGGCGTCACTGTGCCGAACACCCACAAGATCACCAGGTTGTTATCCATGATTACGGCCAACGGCGCGGGCCTCGTCATCACAGACTGGATTGACGACCATTCCGAAATGCTCAGCGAATGGGAAGCGGAAACACGGTACAATATGGATTTTATAGTGGAAAAGCGGAAACTGGACAGAGCCATGGAGGAAATCGAAATCTTCTTCCGACTGAACGGTATCCAGAAGGAACTGCGCCCGGAGCTTCAGGATCAAGCAGTGCGGGAGAAGCTTCTGCGCTGCCTGCCGGAATCCAGGAGGGAGTGCAGCGATTTTGAGCTGAACTGCTATTATCTCATGTTCAGAAAAAGAATGGAGGCGGAGTCGCTTCCCGGAGATATCTTTCTCCAGAGATGCCTACAAAGCAATTAGGCCGGAGGGCTGTACAGGAACCTTTGAAGATCTGCCCAATGGCGACGCCGAACACAGCAAAATCGAAATCCCCTGCTCCTATCTGCCAGGCAGGAATACAAGGGATTTCTTTTTTGTTTTATCCCAATTGGGTCATGCTTCAAAGATTTCAGCCTGTGAATTTGAGTGGCGCGAGTCCATTACGCTTTCGTATCTTTCAGCGACTCATAATACCGGATGAACTTCTCACCTGTCATGGTTTCTTCCTCGAACACTTTCCTGGCGAGCTTTATGATGAGTTCTTTCTTGTCAGCCAGCTTGTCCGCCGTTTCCTCATAGAGCTTTTTCAGGAGCCTGCTGACTGCTTCATCGCTCTGCCTGCGGAAGGATTCGGAGCAGCTATATTCGCTTCCGCCCAGATACTGCGCGGTGTCTTCACGGAGCGCCATAAAACCGAATTCATCCGCAAAGCCGAATTTCTCTACCATAGCGCGGGCGAAGCCTGTGGCGGTTTTCATATCCTCCCCGGCGCCTACGGAGATATTCTCCTCCCCGTATACCAGCTCTTCGGCGATCCTTCCACCCATGGCGCAGCGGATACGGTTTTTGTAGTCCCTTTTTGTCACGGGCGCTTTCTGGCTCAGCATCACATATCCCAGCGCGCTGCCCCTGGGAAGGGAAGTGATCTTCTCAAAGGGTTCACAGCCGTACAGCCTGCTTACCACCGCATGTCCTACCTCATGGATGGAGACGGAAGAACAGCTCTGGTCGTTTTTCTCAATGCTGAAGTGTTCTTCCCTGTCTGCAGGATGGGGATCGCCTATCTTCTTTCTTTCGACGGCTTCGTAAATGTGGCCGTAAAGACAGTCCAGTTCGACGTTTCCGAATTCGGAGGCGTTCCGGTGAGGCAGTTTGGGGATCCCGGGTTCAGGATGCTCTTCCCGCACATACCTGATAAAGGCTTCGTTAATGATGTTTTCGATATCTCCCGGCGTATAGCCGCGCGTTATCTCCGCGATCTTCTCCGCCAGCATTTTGATTCCCTTCCGGTTCTTTTCACAGCTTTCTTCCATACGCCTGTCAGCATTCCTTCCAGTCCCGGCATCGGAAACGGAATAAACGAAATTGCGCAATGCCCCGCAACGTTTTACCAGGTTCCCTTTGGCCAGTTCGACGCGGACGGCTTTGTCAGGCAAAGTGAAGGACAATTCCTTATCGATCCTGCCGGAGCGGGTGAATGCGGGATCCAGGGATTCGGGGGCGTTGGTGGCGGCCAGTATGAAAACATTGGAACGCTGCTCTATGCCGTCCATCTGCTTTATGAGCTCGATAAAATGGGAATAGGATTCATTCTGGAATCGGTTCTTTGCGATGGCGTCCACCTCATCGATAAATATGACACATGCGTCATATTCCTCGGCCGCATCAAAAATGCTGCCGATAAAGCTTACCGGCCTGGTGATAAGCTCCGGAGCCGACAGAGACATGAATCCCACGCGCTGATTGGTTCCGCCGAAGGCCTCCTGAAGCTCGCCCGCCATGGCCCGCGCGATAAAGGTCTTTCCCACACCGGGCATGCCCAGCAGCAGCGCCCCCTTGGGAATGTTTATATTGAGTCCCTCGTATCTGCTTTTCTCCAAAAGCATGGATATGATGTCCCTCATATACCCGATTTGGTTATCACAGCCTTTCAGGTCCCGAAAACGGGTGTCGATGTCGGACACCATGGCAACCTGCTCTGAGGCATCATAATTATCACCGAACCCATTGCCGCCTTTGCGTCTTATGGTATCGATCTGATGCTTGATATCACGCTTTGTGAGGGTGATGATATTTGCAATCTGGGCGGCAATGTCATTCTTCGGCTTTTCAAAATCGATTCCGTCAATACAGTGGCTAAGGAAAGAGCGGATGCCGGCATGGTTGGCGAAATATCTGGAGTTCTGCGGCTGTGCCCCCCATCCCAGGAATCTTTTGATCTGCCTTTTATTGTCCTCGAATTGCTGTATCAGGATGTCGCATGCATCCCATAAATCATTGTCGGTATGCATGTCTTTCTGCTTCTTGTCCAACAGGTTCAGAAGCTCCCTGTACAGTTCGTCCGTAGTGGGGGTCTTCACCGTGACTCTTTTTAAGCGCCTGAAAAGCCCCTGGTTTTTACTTATCATCAGACGGATGTCATCTTCGTACCCCGCGACCCATATGGGAGGAACTTCATGTCCGATATCAAAGGTGCTGCCGTCCTTTTTCCCTTTTCCCTCCTCAAAATCAAAGGAAAGCGTCTTGTAAATGGTTCCTGCTCCGTACTCCGCCTCGGCTTTCTTCCTGTCTCCTGTCATAAAGGGCAGCAGGATGGATACCGCTTCCCGTCCGTCCTTATCTTCCATGAGCGTATAGGCCTCATCTATGAAGAGGACCTTTTTTTCGATTGCCGCTTGGAGAATCTTCTCCGCAACCGTTTTCACCCCCCAGCCTGTGAACGGAGCCTTCAGATCCGATGCTGAGACGGACAGCAGCCCTTTGCCGAACAGGCCGGCAAGCCGCCCTGCCAGTTCCGTTTTGCCCGTGCCCGCCTCACCCACCAGAGCAATGTTGGGAATCGTGCCGGTTCTAAGGAACTGTCTGTGCATCTCCTGCGCAAGGGAGATGACCTCTTCATCTTCTATCATATCCCCATCGTACAGCCTGCTTCTTACCTCCTGGCGGGACACCTGCCTTTTGGGGTCGGGTTTGGGGATAATGTTATGTACCCCGTAGGCAATGAGGGCTTTTTTGATGGTTTTATAAATCTCCATATCTGTCCCAAAAGACGAAAATGACCGCCCAAGCCGAAGGGTCTGGGGAAGGTCCCCGTCAGGAAACGAGCTTCTCTTTCTGAGTTCATCGAAGATTCCATGATAGGATTTCTTTTTCCCCATGTCGTATACATCGATTTCCAGCGGAGAACTCGTGCCCTTCGGAACCAGGGCGATATTTACATCATTCTCCGTAAAGCCTGCCCTTTCGATGGCAATATCAGCTTTTTCGAAATTGCAATCCTCAAAATAATCCTCTTTCAGAGAGACCGAAAGCTTTCCTTCCAAGAGGAAATCCTCCGTCAGGGCGCAGAGGATATCCTCCGTCCCTTCCTTGTGCCGGAGCTGATACCCATCTGGGGTCGTGTACTCTTCCGCGCCGAAAAACGCCGCATAAAGGGCCCTCATATATTTCCGGCACAGCCTGCGGGCGGAATCCCGGTTCACGCTGCCCGGCATCTGGGGAGGGATAAAGGTGACGCCGCCGAAACGGCTATGTGCGATTTCCTGCTTTTCGGTTACATACCTGTATTCCCCGTCCCTGTTCTCGAAAATGACGTCTTTCCCGGACTTCCCTATTTCCCACTGTGTGTCGGTAGAGCAAATATATAAATGTGTATTATAAAAGACCACTTTTTCATCCGTCCTGACAATCTTCGGATACAGCTTTCCGTCCAATAGTATACTGAACGTAACGTTATTTCCATCCGTTTCGCAGAAGACATGCTCCTGATCATCCCCGTCACACTCGCGGCATAGCACGTCCTGTTCCTCCGCGTAACGATCCAAGCCCCATGAGTATCCATACATTCCGATATGGAGCTGATTTTCCTTCACTTCCACCAGGCCCCTGGAGTTAGAACCGTAGCAAAAAGGCGAACTATTACCACTCATCCGCAGCCCAAAGAAATATACCGTCGTATTGTATCCGTCCTTTTTCGCGCATACCCGGACAGGATATTCATCCTCAATATAATCGTCCATATCGTCAGGCCTGACAGGCTCTATGACAATACGCTCGGTTTCTAAAATAGACACTTCTGAAATATCCGTGTATCTGCTTCCCTTATAATCGATCTCTCTGACCGCAGCCCCATGCTTGGTACAGCAATACAGCAGTCCTGCAATGATGTTCACTTCATCCTCACAGAAGCTATAGAAATCCTCCCCGATTCCGTCGCATATCCGCAATTTGTATGCTCCCGGCAGCACCGCTTCGGACGCCCTGCAGCCCTGGCCCCATGTTTTCCGTTCCGTTACCTCCCTGTAAAACTCCTCGAAGCCGCCGGCTACTTCCATACAGATTGCGGCGCCCGGTGCATCCCCGGTCTCCTGACAGGGAAAAATCGAAACATTGTACTGTCTGATTGTGCCTTCCATCTTGTCATCTCCTCCTCTGGCATATTTTCATTCCCAATCTCATTTCTATCTTATCAAATAGCATAGATAAATACAACTAATAGTATAATATTTTGCCCGTCTCAATACTCCCTGTCCGCCATTTCCCGGGTATGATTGAAGGAAGCCGCCGCCTCAAGGCTTACTTCCATCTCTTCCACATTGTCGAAAGCCCAGTTAAACGCGTTCCGGATATCGGCAGGCATTTCCATTTCCTCATTCAGGTTCTTCACCACCCGGCGCGGGCTGTCGCACCCGCGCTTGCAGTACCGCTTGAAATCCTCCAAAACCTCCTCGTAGTTTTTCCCCTGTTTTTTGTGGAAGGTAGGATGCAGGCGGAACGCCCCTCCCACATCCCCCAGGAACTGTTCCCGGAATTTTTTATCCAGGCGCAGATAGTCAAAGCAGTAACGGGTCCCTGCCTTCTCATAAGCCTCCTTCAGGGCCTTTCCCGCGTCCGGCCTCTTTCCCGCCCTCTCATACAGTTCCCTGTAGTTCTCTTTCCCCGCAAGGAAGAAGATACATCCGCTCACTGTGTGTATGGCCAGCGGAATATAGAGATAGGGCGGCCGCTCCCTGTCCTGCTCCAGGCTCTCCCGAAGTTTGTCGGCCTGCTGCGGAGTCACATCCAACACGCAGAATCCCTGGCCTTCCATATGCCAGACCCCGCTGCCCTCCCCGCCCGTCTGTGCCTTCCTGCAGAATTCATAACCCTCCCGGCTGTCGCAGTACGCCTCGAAGAGCCGCAGGGAAAAGTCCTGCTTCCGAGGCTCCTTTCCGGACTTTCTTGCCCCCTCCTGCCCTCTGGCGGGATATCCGCTGTCCTGCAGCCAGGTCTTGATCTTAATGTGGAGCGCCATCTGCTCCAGACGGGCGGTCAGCCAGGGCAGATAGTCCTCCTTCTTCTCATCCTCCCCGTTTTTCACAGAGATCTCCAGATGCTGCAGCCGTCCGGCAATTTCCGTCCCTCCTGCATCCCGTTCCTCCCGTATCAGCCTCGCAAGCTCGGTCAGCTTCTTTCCCACATTGGCCTTGATGCGGATGTCTTCGCTCTGGCCGGCATCCGGATTCCCTGCAGGTTTCCCGTCCCCCGGCGCCTGCGCCCTCTCCGGGGACTCCCCGTTTCCTGCCTTTCCCGGCTTCACCACGCCCGACTCCAACAGCAGCGTTTCCAACCACAAATGTCCGTCCGTCATGCTGTTATCCTTATAATAGATATCCCGTTCAGCCAGGTACTCCGTCAGCCACAGATAATAGTCCGTGTCCGTGATCAGCCCCGCCATATAACCGGCATCGTTCCGCCAAAGCTCCTCCCAGAAGTCACGGCGTTCCTTCTTGTCCTTTCCCGGCACATCCCTTAGAAGCACGTCTTTGGTTTTGTCCTGGTTCCTGGCTCTGGCCCAGTCCGAGTATTCCTCCATTCCCATCACTTTTCCCAACAGCCCCTTGATTCGGGACTCGTCCCGGGTCCGTATGGGTTTCTCCGCCAAAAGCCATGGAAGTTTCTCCCAAAAGTCCCGGCCTTTCCCCGGAGCCTCCTCCAACAGCCTGCTCCATTCCGGATCCTCCCTCACAGCCTCTTCCAGCAATTCCCTGATTGGAGACCTGCCCTTCGACTGCAGGTGATTCTTACGGCTATACTCCGAAAGCGACTTGTCAAGGCACTTCAGCAGCCCCGAAACATTCTCCGCCCAAAAAGCCCTGTAGAGGAAAGCCCTCTCACGTTGGTCTTCGCATTTGACCTGGTAATCGTAGATAATGTCATTGTAAAAAGTCTCACGGATACTGTTCACTGATTTTTCTTCCATTGCAGCCCCCTCTCACAGCGTTCCGCCTGCCGGCAGGGACCGTCATAGATACGGCTGTACACGTCCAATACCTTATCGGTATCCGCCATGGGGGAGAGTTCCCGATCAAGCAGATACAGATCCACGATCACCTCCAGTTCCTGCGAAAAGTCCCGCAGAACCTCTGGTCCGGCCTTCTCAAAGAGCGCCGCAAACCTCCGGCAGGCTTCCAGATACTCGGCCCTGCATGCAAAGCCTAAGGCAAGCCCGGCCAGGTAATCCCTCCGCTCGTACTCCTCTGCCATCCGCTCCAACTCGGCGGCCTCAAATGCGGCTTTGGTTTCGAAATCAGGGAAGGGGTAAGGGTCATCGTCCTCATCATAATCCGCATAGGCATCATAATCGTCATAGGCATCATAATCCTCATAGGCATCCCCGTAGTCGTCATCGCCGTCCGGGCCGCCATCGGCTCCCTCCGCAGGGACATCGGTGTTTTCCCTGTTTTCGCAGCACACAGAGCCGTCCATTCCGTCCTCGCCGCTGCCATTCTCCGTCTGCACCGCTTTTTCCGCCCGGACTGCCCCTTCCTCCAGAGTCGTGTCTTTGTCCGAAGCCGTTCCTTCGCCCACGCTTATCGCTTTGTCCGGGGCCGTTTCTTCGCCGGAGCTTATCGCTTTGTCCGGGGCTGTTCCTTCTCCCGATTCCGCCGCTTCGTCCCGGGCGATCCCCTCGCCCCTTCCTTTCCGGCAGGGACTCGAATGATGCCTGATGAAGATGCGTTTCATGTTGCCCTCATTGGTCATGGAATTAAGTCTGGTATTCGGCAGCCTCCACCAGGGACTCATAGCGCTGTCGTCGGACTCTCTCTCCGGATCAACAATGGTTTTATAGAGATGGAAGCCGAAGTGTGTGTCATAGCCCTCGTAGAGTTCATTCGTTTTGCTGCCGTCCGGACCGGCCATGACGCACCATCTCCTGGATATCCGCCTGGCCTGTTCCAGAAGGAAAGCAAAATCCGTCCGCTCCTTCGACACAAAGCCGTAAGGATAGGCACGTGCATACGCCCCCTCGTACAGACTGCACCGCATGACCAGGTAGAAGTAGAGTCCATACAGCTCCCGCCGCTCCCTAAGATAGGGTTCCGCCAGGCTCTCTCCTGTAGCCGGATCCCTGTCCATATACGTCTGCAGCTTCTCCGCCCAGCCGCCCATGAGTTCTCCCACCAGAACGCAGAGCTTCTCCTGGCTAAAGTTTCCCTTCCCGTCCGTGATCTGCGGCCGGAAGGAGTATCCATGCCCCTTCATATGGCCTGTCAGCCTCTCTGTCACCTCCTGGAGGCACAGCAGATTCTTTTTGTAATTTCCCCAGTTTCCCTCCAAAATTCTCATCCTTTTCTTACCTCTCCTCTCCTGAAATCGGGAATATATGTGTGCCCTGTATAAAACAATCCGGCGGATTCCCGCAAAACGTCCCGCTGCATCTTGCGGAATCCTGTATGGGCTGTCACAGTCAGAAGCCGGACCATTCAGCCGGCAGATACGGCTCCACCCACATCGTATACAGATACACCGCCGACGCGTTTATCTCCTCCATGGCATGGGCCATCCGTTCCTCGCAGATGTTCTTCTCCAGAAGTTCCCGGAAATCCCGGAAGGGCGTCTGGGCTGCCAGCGCACGCAGGGACTGGGGGCTGCAGTCATATTCAGGCAAAAATACCTGGCTGCGGACAGCTCTCGGGGCAAGTCCTTCCCTGCCAGGATCCGGCACATCCTCTGGATACGCTCCGGCCAGGGCGAGATAATGCCCATAAGGATCCGGATACCATCCCCCTTCCTCCATCAGCTTCCGTCCCTCCAAACCGGGACAATACTTACCCAGGATCTCCCGGAACTGTCGTGCGCTGTCCGCCTGCGTCCCTCCCTGTTCTTCCAGGCAGCAGCAGAGGGCATCCATGCAGCGGAGGATATGGTCCAGACGGCCAAATTCCTGCTGCGCGGCAATATAGCGTTTTAGGATATCCGCCAGGGCATCCCCCAGAGTCCATGAGCCGTCGCGGCTCTTCAGAAAGCGCTGTCCAAACAATCGGAAATCTGTATGGGACGATCCCGGCATCCCCTCCTCCCCGGAAGTAAATTCCGCCAGGGCATCCAGATACTGTCCCAGGGTCATCCTCATGCAGTGGCAGATATCTTTGTTCTTCCCCCTGCCCTTCGCATGGTCCAGCAGCATCAGCCCCAGCAAAACGACGGCATTGACCGTGTCGGCGCGCCAGAGGGGCTGGCAGGGATGATCGCAGTCCTCCGCAGACAGCACCATTTCCGGCTGATCCCGCATACGGCAGGCGGTATCGTAGATTATCGCCAGCCTGAAGGTCTGACAGAAGCCATGATAAGTATCCACGTCCACAGAGGGATGCTCCCAGAACCTCCCTGTCAGTTCATTCATGGCATCCAAGTCTTCCGCTCCGCAGAAAAAATACCCGGCGGGGATTTCGGAAAATTTCCGCACCATCCGAAGGGCGGCTTCCGGCGAGGATGCCCTTGATTCTGCCGCATATTGAAGCCGCTCCTCCAGTGTCAAAAGATCTCTTTCCTGTTTTTCCATGTTCTCACCTTTCTGCCCGTTATCGGCGGGCTTGGATTTTAATGTTTGCTTCTCCCTGTTGCTGAATATGAAGCCCGTTCCATCCCTGTCCCAGCGGCAGTCACCGGCCTCATCCTCATACGGGGAATCCTCCGGATACTCCGAGCCGTATTCCCAGGAATCGTCTTCTTCGAATTCAGCCGCAAAATAAAAAGCGTCTTCGCCATAGTCATCCCCCTCCGTCCAATCATCTTCCCCAGTTTCCGGAATGGCAGTGCGCAGGGAAGTACAGCCGCTGAACGCATTGCTGCCGATCCTGCTGATGCCCTTAGGGATCGTCACCTCGGACAGGCCCGTGCAGCCGGAAAAGGCATTTCTGCCAATTTCCACGACACTCTCCGGAATCTCCACCCGGGTCAGGTTCACGCAGCCGGAAAAAGCATTTCTGCCAATTTCCACGACACCCTCCGGAATCTCCACCCGGGTCAGGTTCACGCAGCCGGAAAAAGCGCCTTCACAGATTTGGATAATGCCCTTCGGGAGAACCACGCCGGACAGACTCGTACAGCCCTCAAACACGAAAGGACTGATATAGGTATTACGCCCCGGAATCTCGATGTGGGTCAGGCTCACGCAGCCGGAAAAGGCACAGGAGTCAATTCTGCGGAGGCTATCCGGCAGAACCACACTGGCCAGGCTCCTGCAGCCGGAAAAGGCAGCTTTCCCAATTTCCACAACCCCCTCCGGGATCCTTATGTGGGTCAGGCCTGTGCAGCCGGAAAAGGCACTTTCGCAGATTCCCCGGATCCCCTCCGGGATCACCAATGCGCCGGTCTTCCCCAACGGACAGCAGTGCAAAACATAATGCTTCTCATAGCCCTCCCAATCCCCCTCTTTCCCATCTTCATCTACCGTGGGTTTCATACCGCTCAAAGCACATGCGTCTTCTTCATACATTCCAGATATCGTATCGCCCCGGACAGAAGAATCCCCACCGCCGTCTTCCTCCTCACAAGTCCCGGGCTTCAACTCTCCCAAACCATTGGAATCATCAACGCCGTCCTCTTCATCCCACTTCCACCTTATCCGCATTTCCAACAGCAGGCCGTCCACTGCGCGGTAAAATTTATTCTCTGTGTCTACCTTGATTTCAGTCAGGCCTGTACAACCATAAAAGGCATAGTCGCGGATCTCGACAACGCTTTCCGGAATCGTCACACTGGTCAGGCCTGTGCAGCCGGAAAAGGCATATCCATCGATAAACTTAAGCCTCTTTGGAAGGGTTATGCCCGTCAGATCCCTACGGCCTCCGAAAGCGCCCGAACACAATGACGAAATCCTGTCCGGAACCACCACCTCCGGTCCGGGACCCACGTATTTCTCCAAAAGACATCCATAAAAGAGGTGGAGGCAGATAATCCACCCGTCCCTCCTGGCCTGGCGGATCATTTCCTGCCAGATCGGATTTTCCTGGAATCCATTGTCCGGGGACCGGGTTGCTTTATCCTCTTTGTCCATATCTGATTTCTCCTTTCATTTTTTTGCAGACCGCGCCCGCCATCCTCTTGCAGAAACCGGCCCTCTGCATCTTTTTCCTGCTCTCTGCCATCTTAGCATACGCTAAAGAATAATACAACTTACAGCATAGGTAGTAATACAATATATCTTCTCCGGCCGGAAGCCATGGCAGAAGCCGCCGTAATGGAACGGCCCCTTGCCCAGGCGCTTCCGAAATTCCCGATACAAAATACGTTATAAACCATCGCTTCCAAATACCGCTTCGCTCTCATCAACAGCCTGCTCCAACGTTTCCATCAGGCTGCGGTAAGCATCATCTCCATTCAGCTCGTACTTTACAGCCTTCCGCGGCTCGCTGCCCCGGGTGAAGAGGAACAGGCTGTCTAAGGGGAGGTTTAATACCGTGGAAACCTGGCAGTTGAACTTTTCCGCAAAATACCTTGCCGTCCGGGTGTCTGTCCCCCCCAGGTACAGGCAATGATCACAGTTATTGATGATGGTCTGGGCCTTTGACTCTCCGTAGAGGCCCTCCAACTGGGAGAGGCTCTGTACGATCAGGCTGACATAAATCTCCCGGGAACGGATTACGGAGATGATCTTGTCGAAATCAGGAATCAAGGTGTTGGTGCTGAAGTCGTCCAGGATCAAGCGCACCGGGATGGGAAGCCGGCTGTCCGGCTGCCTGTCCGCAGCAGCCATAAGATACTGCAGTGCCTGGGTATAGAACAGGTTGATCAGGGCATCCTGGCTGCGGTCGGAATCGCTGACGGACAGGAACAGAACCGTCTTTCCCCTAAGGAATGCCCCCAGGTCCACCTGGCGCTGCATCCGGAACATCCGTTTCATGCCGGAGTAAGACACCGCATCCAGGTGCTGTGCCAGGATCCCCTTGATACTGGCGTCCATCCTGTCCGCCTTTGTATTCTGCTGCACCATCCTGAATTTCCGCGCAAAGGCGCAGTCCGGGTGCGCAATGCATTCCTCCGCCACCACATTGTCCAGATCGGCAGTCCCCATCTTCGTAAGGAAGGTATACGCCTGGTACAGGTCATGCTGCTTCCGGGGCAGCCGGTTCAGGACGAAAAGGAGGATGGCCTCCAGGTACATCTGGGCAGCCATGTCCCAGAAAGGCTCTTTGTGGTTATTGCACGGGCAGATAGCCTGCGCCACCTTCTTGATGTCCTGCTCGTTGTAGTAGTCGCCCTCCCGGTTGGCCTCGCTGTCCCGGCATTTCCGGATATAAGTCAGGGGATTGTAACCCCAGGGAGTGGCGGCCGTGTCGGTAAAGTCCAGGTGCATGACCGTGTAGCCCTGCTTTTCCAGATGTCTGCCATAGAGCCTGCGCAGGTTCCCCTTGGTGTCGGCCACAATGAGGCTGTCCTGGGTATGGAGGATGTTGGGCACCACATAGCCCCTGGTTTTTCCGCCGCCGGAAGGCCCCACCACCAGGTCGTTGTTGTTAATCCCCGTGACCCAGGTGTCGTTGCTGACAGAGACACCCTTTGCAAGAATACGATTGGATCTGACGTTGTGAAACATATTTTCTTCTCCCTTCTGAAATTCCTCTGTGGATTTTTCCATTTGATACAGGCTTCCGCCGGTTCCCTCCATGGCCTAACAGCCCTCGGCCAGGCTCGTGATAATATGGTCCGCCAGGCCAAATTCCACGGCCTCCTCCGCCCGGAAATAGCTGTCTGTGGCGGTTTTGGCCAGAACCTCCTCCAGGCTTTTGCCGGAGTGTTCCGAGATGACCCTGGCAATAATCTGCCGGGTCTCCATCAGGTCATCACTGACCGCTTTCAGTTTCAGGGCGCTGCCGCCGGTCCGGACGATCAGCGGGTCATGGATCATGATGCGGCTGTGGGGCAGCATGTCCCGCCTGCTCCCTGATACAAACAGCAGCGCCGCCATGGAAGCCGCCAGCCCCACACAGACCGTCCGGATGGGGCAGCTCACCGCCTGCATCACGTCGTAGAGAGCCATGCCGCTATCTACGCTGCCGCCGGGGCTATTGATAAAAAGGGTGATCTGTCCCTCCGGGTCCTGCCGCTGCAGGTAGCGCAGCTGGCGGACCAGAGCATTCACCGAGGCTGCGTCCACTTCTCCCACCAGTTCCACCTCCCGGTGGGACAGCATCTCATCCTGGATGGGAATGAGATCGTAGCCGTGGGATGATTCCCTGATGATTCTTGCTTCGTTTGAAATGTACATAAAGCTGTTTCCTCCTAATATATAGTCGCTGCGCGGCGGCACTAAAGGGTAGCCGGGCTTCCGTAGCTGTAATACCATTCTATCAGGTGCCGATTCCGGTATTTGTAAAAATTACGATATAATTAAATATTGCATACAGCATAGAAAAATAATGCCTTGTGCAGATTACACAAAATCTCATCTTTTAGTATGATTGGGATATACTATAAGCATTGGAGGGATTCTATGGTGCGGCGGACATTGGGCAGGCGTATCCGGGAAGAACGTCTGAAACTGAATCTTACACAGGAGAAGTTAGCGGAAGAGGTAAACCTCTCCATGGCATATATCGGGCAGATTGAACGCGGGGAGCGCAGTCTGACCCTGGATAATCTGGTGGTGGTGGCCAACCGGTTAGGCGTTACAGTGGATTACCTGCTTTCTGATTCCGTTAATCCGGATGAGGATGCGGAATATTTAATTTTACGTCAACTACTGGTCGGCAGGACAAAATCACAGAGAGCGTTGGCAGTCAACATGGTGAAGCTTATGTTTGGCTATCTGGATGAAAATTCCTTCCAGGACGGAAAAGGGGAAATTTAAATTTCCGCCTGGAAATGCAGGAAAATCAATTCACAAATCCTCATGGGGCATAGAGGCGCATTTCAGGAGAAAGCGAATTCCCTCCATAAACCCTCTGTTGAACAGCTCTTTTCCCAATTCATCATAAAAATGATTCAGTTCTTCCTCTATCCGCAGATACTCCTCACCGGAGATATTGGCTGCCAACTCTGCGTACAGATGCTTTTCCCGCAGTTCCAGTTCCGGCGATTTTCCCGCAACCCTGCGGATATATATGGCGTCTGTAAAATACCGTTCCAAGTCACATTCCTCCTCATCTGATTGGTATGCCGGCAGGCGGCTGAAGCAGTGGCATGAGTGTTTGGTTCATTTCTGATGCCCGATATTTATTATAGCAGGCTCGTCCTCTGCATTCGTAATTTTTACGATTTTCTCCGACTTCGTGTTTGTCCTGAAATTCTCCCTTTCCTGTAACTGCAAAACTCGGAAACTTTAAAATTTTTCAGCAAATCCTCTTGACATGGAGTCCGCTCCAACCTGTATAATACTGGAAAATGTCCTTTCATGCAAAACCTGCCTTCCAAAGAAAACAGCATTTTATATAGAAGAAAAGCATTCCAGGTTTGTTTTCAAACCAGAGGTGACAGACATGACCGTCAAAAAAGTATGTGAAAAATACGGGATTTCCCCGGACACACTCAGGTACTACGAACGGATCGGCGTCATACCGCCGGTAAACCGTACAGAAAAAGGCATCCGCAACTACACCCAGGAAGATATCGGCTGGGTGGAGAACGCTATCTGTATGCGCAATGCCGGCGTCCCCGTGGAAATGATCGCCGAATATGTGAAATTATGCCGCCAGGGAGACGATACCTTCTCCGCCAGACGGGACCTGCTGAAAACTGCCCGGGGCCTGATTTTAAAACAGATTGCCAAATATCAGACAGAATTGGAACGCCTGGAGTACAAGATTTCCCGCTACGAAACAGCCGTAGAAACCGGAAAACTTGTCTGGGACGACGCCCCCTAGAACCTTGGAAGGTGGGAAAAAAAGGCCCCAGAGGATTTTCGGATGCTGCTTTTTGGCAGACGGAAATCTCTCTGACGAAAAAGGGGCACAGGAGGCACGCAT
>CAJTXE010000015.1:48205-58422 GCA_910580225.1 uncultured Acetatifactor sp. | reverse complement strand
GGGCACAGGAGGCACGCATACGGGACTATAATCAGTATGCGGGCTGAATGGGCCCCAGAGGATTTTCGGATGCCGCTTTTTGGCAGACGGAAATCTCTCTGACGAAAAAAGGGCACAGGAGGCACGCATACGGGACTATAATCAGTATGCGGGCTGAATGGGCCCCAGAGGATTTTCGGATGCCGCTTTTTGGCAGACGGAAATCTCTCTGACGAAAAAAGGGCACAGGAGGCACGCATACGGGACTAAAATAGGAGGATTTAAATTTATGATTTACAGAAAATTTCAGGATCTGCAGTTGTCCGGCTTAGGGCTGGGCATGATGCGCCTGCCCGTTCTGGACGGCGACGACAACACGGTGGACGAGGCAAAAACCGCGGAAATGATAGATTTTTGTCTTCAAAGCGGCATCAATTATTTTGATACGGCATGGGGATATCACGGCGGCAATTCGGAACTGGCTGCCGGAAAAATCTTAAGCCGTTATCCAAGAGAGAGCTATTACCTTGCCAGTAAATTCCCGGGATATGACCTGTCCAACATGGACAAGGTGGAGGAAATCTTCGAAAAGCAGCTGGAAAAATGCCGCACGCCCTATTTTGATTTCTATCTCTTCCACAATGTTTACGAGGGCAATATCGACGCCTATCTTGATCCCCGGTACGGCATCCTGGACTATCTGCTGAAGCAGAAAGCAAACGGCCGCATCCGCCACCTGGGCTTCTCTGCCCATGGCAGTATCGATGTGATAAAGCGTTTCCTGGATGCTTACGGCCAACATATGGAATTCGGACAGCTTCAGCTCAACTACATGGACTGGCATTTTCAGAACGCACAGGAAAAGGCGGAGCTTCTCACAAAATCCGGCATTCCCGTATGGGTTATGGAACCTCTGCGTGGCGGCAAACTGGCGGCAGCCTCCCAAGAACTTACCGAAAAAATGCATTCCCTGCGGCCTTCGGAGACGGTTCCCGGATGGGCCTTCCGTTTTCTGCAGAGCATTCCCGGCGTGACGGTAGTTTTATCCGGCATGTCCACCATGGAACAGCTTCAGGCTAACATTGCCACCTACGAGGCAGACGCTCCTCTCACCCAGGAAGAATTCCTTACTCTGGTGAACTCCATGGACGAGGAAGTGAAAAAGGCCGGACTGCCCTGTACCGCCTGCCATTACTGCACCAGTCACTGCCCCAAAAAGCTACCGATCCCGGAGCTCATCGCCCTGTACAACGAACACAAAGCTACCGGCGGCGGCTTCATTGCTCCCATGGCTGTGGGAAGCATGCCCCAGGAACAACGCCCTGCAAACTGCGTGGGCTGCAGAAGCTGTGAGAAGGTCTGCCCTCAGCAAATCAAAATATCGGAGATGATGGCGGACTTTACATCTATGATCGGCATGTAACAAAACATAAAACATAATAAAACATACTGATTTCCGATAAGGACCATCCCTTGAGAACCAACTCTGCAGGATAAGCATTTCACCAAAGGGAAACGTCATCCTGACTGTCAGTTCTCAAGGGAAAAGTCCGATCCGGAACATCTTTTATCAAACAAAACGCCCTAATAATAAAACACTTCCTGTATGCTGTTGTAGCCCGCAATCCCGTCCTCTTTTAAACCGATCTTTTTCTGCAGGGCATACGTTTCCCGTCTTGCCGCCTGCCCGTACAGACCGTCCTCTGCCTGTCTGTGACCGAGAATCTCATTGCACCTGCCCTGCCACCATTTCACCACATGACCGGCGGAACCCACGATGTATTTCTGGCCGGATTTCTGCGCCTTCAACACAATCTGTCTGCGAACATACTGTGTCTTCGGGCCGTCTATCCCGTCCACTGTCAGCTCGTTTCCGTTTTCGTCCCGAATGCCGTCAGCCCTGGCAGCTGCCTGAAAATTGCGGATATTGATATTCTGCTTCTCCTCCCGGGGAACCCTGTCCATGAACTTATCGAAATCCGCATAAAACCAGTTCAAATCCACATTTCCCTGCACGCCGGGCACCCTGCCGCCGGAGGTATACTGCCAGATATCCGCAGCCTCCCGCTCCTCCTCCGAAAGCTCGGCGTTATACCTGGCATACCAGATATAAACCTTCCCCACGGCAGCCTCAATCCGCCCCAGATCAAAATAGTTCCGCAGATAGTCACGGTTTCCGTAAAGAACCGGAAGATACCCCGCGTCCCGCACATGGGTCAAAAACGCAATCGCCATGTCCGTAGCCAGTTGTTTCGTGATGTCCACCCCGTTCTTTCTGGCGTAATTTACACTGTCATACTCAAAATCAAAGGCAATGGGACAGTTTTTCCAGTATTTTCCCGCCTGGGCAACCGCATATCCTGCCTCCGCAGCAGCCATTTCCGCTGTATAGGCATAGGAAAACCAATACAGCACCACGGACATGCCCAGATGGTAGCAGGCATCCGCATTGGCCGCATATTGTTGATCCACATTATTCCGGCCGTATCCCATCCGCAGTCCTGCCATTCTGTAACCCGCATCCCGTATCCGCTTCATGTCCACAATCCCCTGATGGGCGGACAGATCCGGCCCCTCCCCTGTAATATACCTGTTCATCATTTCCTCATTCCATTCTCTGCCGCAATGCGGCTCCTTCTGAACAGTGTATGCATGGAGAGACCGTCCGCATTCCTCCGTCTCAATTATTCCGCCCATGCTCCTTTCATCTCTGCTTCTTTCCGCCCCATTAAATCCGCAACGGTTCAGACAGACCATAGAACTGCTGCCCATACTCGTGAGCATAAATTCACTATTATAGTGAAAAAATATCACTTTTCGTGTACTGGTATTTTCCCGAAAATGCAGGTAAACTTCTTACAGTACCTGCCACAGCGGCCGCTGCACAGAACAGATACCCAAAAATAAAACCATTGAAAAGGAGATTATCATGAAACTACGAATCGGTGAAAACATCAAATTCCTCCGCAAGGCAGCGGACATCACCCAGGAAACCCTTGCGGAAATGCTGGGAGTGTCCTGCCAGTCCGTCTCCCGTTGGGAACTGGGCGCGTGCTATCCGGATATGGAGCTGCTGCCTGCCATCGCAGAAATCTTCCGCTGCTCCGCAGACAGCCTGCTGGGCATTGATGATTCCACAGAAAAAGCAAAAGTGGATCAGTATCTGCAGCGCTTCCAGGCGGCTGTCAGCAAAGGTAAAATCGACGAGTGTATTACCATAGCCCGGGAAGGAACGGCGGAATTTCCCAATAACTACGCCCTGCTCAACAAACTGATGTACGCTCTCTTCATATCCGGCGACGATGACGGCAACATCCCTGACTGGAAAGAAAACATGGAAAAATATGACCGGGAAATCATCGCTCTGGGAGAACGGATCCGGAACTACTGCCCGGACCAGGAAATCCGCCTGGAAGCCACCGCCCGCCTGGCCTTTCAGCATATGGAGATGGGCCGCAGAGACCTGGGCCGCTCCATCTACGAAACCCTTCCTCCCAAGCAATACTGCCGGGAAAATCAGATTTGGTGGGGACTGGAGGAAGCGGAAAAACTGCCCTTCATCAGAAGTCAGATTCGTGCGGACTATGAAAGCCTGACCGGATTCATCCTGAATTTAGGTAGCTCCGGATTTCTCTCCGCCTCCGATTCCATCCTGGCAATCAAAAAAGCTCTGGCCCTGGACGAACTGATCTGCGACGGACAGCTTCCCCAAAACAGCTGGCACAGCGCCCGGCAATACTGGGAACTGGCAAGGCAGTATGCAAGCCTTGGAGAAAGGGAATCCATGTACGAGAATCTGACTCTGGCAGCCCGGGCGGCAAAAGCCTTTGAATCCAGACCGGAAACCCAGTGCTACACAAGCCTGCTGTTGGGCACCGTGACGGAAAAAGCCCATGATTATGAGACCGATGACTCCCGGCCGCTGCCGGAAATCCTGCGGGATAAATGGCTCTCCTCTCCCGCCTTTGACGCTTACCGGAAAGAAGCGGAATTTCAGCACTTTTTAGACTCTATAACAAAATAATCATCATCACTGTTCAGACAGGGCGCTGAACTGTTACGAATCTTTATCCCTGCCCCGATAGGACTGCAATCCTCAACCTATCGGGGCATATTGCCTTTTTCTTCCAATGCAAGTCCAATCAGCCGGTCCGTCTGGTCAGCCATAAAAAGCGGAATGTTCAGCACATCCCCGTCCAGTTTCAAATTGTCAAGGGAGAACCTCACGCGGAGCCTGACCTGATCCGGGAATAACTCCTTGAATTTCTTCAGACTCTTACTGGCAGTGTTGGCCTCGGACTTGACTTCTACAGGGAATATATCATTCTCCCGCTGAATCAGGAAATCTACCTCATAAGGCGGATTATTCCGGCTCCAGTACCGGGGAACCACTTCAAACTGCGTAATTAAAGTCTGCAATACGAAGTTTTCCGTCAGGGCGCCTTTGAACTCGGTGAACAGACGATTGCCTTCTCCAAAGGCTGTCGGCGCCAACAGAGCCAGGCGGCGGAGCAGCCCCACATCCACCAGATAAATTTTAAATGCAGACAGGTCATCATAGGCGGCAACCGGCAGACCGGGAGCAGTACTGCGGTAGATTTTATGCACCAGCCTGGCATCCACCAGCCACTGCAAGGCATCCTCATATTCCCTGGCCCGCGCCCCCTCTTTAACCACCTTGTAAATAAATTTCTTATTCTCTCTAGCCAGCTGTGACGGTATGGACTTCCAGATCATGGAAATTTTCGGGAACTCGCCGATATTGGGGTGTTTGGCAAAGTCACGCTCATAAGCGCCGAGGATCCCGGACAAGGCCTCCTGCATAGCGGAAACGTCCCGCGCTTCCGTCCACATAAGTACTGGTTCCGGCATACCGCCCGTGACATAGTACATCTTCAATTTCTCACAAAGCGGATTGAAAAAGGCATCAGGAAGCGGCTCAATCGTATCCACTCTTTCCAGATACCCGGCCAGATTTTCATCGCCGTTGGCGAGCAGAAACTCCGTCAAAGTCATCGGATCGATCTGCATGAAATTGACTTTGCCCACTGGGAAGGAGGATGGCTTCGCCAGGGCAATCCCCAATAAAGAACCTGCACAGGCAATGTGATACTGCGGAGCATTCTCACAGAAATACTTCATTGAGTTGATTACCTTGGGACAGTCCTGTACCTCGTCAAAGATAATGAGCGTCTTTTCCGACACAATCTTCTGACCACTGGCCAACATTAGATTCTGCAGAATGCGGTCTACATCCTTGGTTGTCTCAAAAAACTGCTTATATTCCTCATTTTCATCAAAGTTAAAGTAGGCTGTATTTTCATAATA
The DNA here is from genome assembly GCA_910580225.1 of uncultured Acetatifactor sp. Taxonomy (GTDB): domain Bacteria; phylum Bacillota; class Clostridia; order Lachnospirales; family Lachnospiraceae; genus Acetatifactor. Next base: position 53,115 of record CAJTXE010000015.1, on the reverse strand, counting down.
ACGTCTGCCGAATTCTTTGAGAACCCAGGTCTTGCCCACCTGACGCACGCCCTTTAAGATCAGAGGTTTGCGATAGGGTGAATTCTTCCAATCCAACAACTGATTCAAAATCAACCGCTCCATAAGCGCTCCTTCACACTTTTATTTAGATTTACGTGTATAATAATCACATTTTTATTATATATCAAATGTATGGAAAATACAACCGGAATGCCCAGACTCCTGTATCAAACAGGAAAATGAGGAACAAAAGCAAAAACAAACGTAAAGATTTCCAACAATCTATAGCCATACCCACCTGATTATGATACAATTTAGGGAGTCAACAACCCGAGGGGGCAGCCCCCTTCGGCAAAGCAGGCATCCTGATCCATTACAAGGCTCTTTCCGGGGTTCTTGTAATGGTTCACACCATTATTATACCAGGAGGTAGTCAAATGTTAGAAGATCACATCTCGGACAAAAAATCCCTCTTCTCCACCGGTGTACATACCGAATTGAGGGAACAGAAAAGCCGCAGCCGGCAGGTTGTCATGATTCAGGGCAATCTCACCGGCAATGCCAGGATGGAAAGCTCCGGCACAAGCGCCAGAGTCTATCAGAACGGCGTATACGGTTTTTCGTCCATAGCAGAATGCTCCGGCGACGCCGCTGAAACCGTACTGAAGGCGGCCACAGAAAACGCCGGGTTCATGGACCGCCATGTAGGCCGGGGAAAGGGTCCTCTGCCCGTCATTCCCTGCAGCCCCATTCCCCAGGGCAGCAGCATCCAGGACGCCGAGCAGAAACACTATGTGGAATTTGCCAAAGCCCTGGACGGATACATCACGGAAAAATATCCGGGGCTCTCCAGTCGTTCCGTTATCGCCACGGAAGATTCCCTGGAAAAAATCATCTGCACCTCAGACGGCTGCAGCGGCCATATCTGCGCGCCCAGAAGTTACATCTATGTCTTCCTGAACACGGAAACCGCTTCCGGCACTCCCATTGAACTGTTCAAATCCATTGGCGGAACCGGGATTTTCACCGAGAATTTCACTGATCCCGCTCTGCTCTATCCCGAAATCGACAAACTCTATGAACAGATCATGCGGAAACGGGAAGGCATTTATGCCGAGGCCGGCTACAAAACCGTAGTCTTGAGCGGATTTATGTCCGGCATGCTGGCCCATGAGGCCGTAGGCCATACGGTGGAAGCCGATCTGGTACTGGGCGGCTCCGTGGCAGGCCCGGCGCTGAACAAATGTGTGGCTTCCGAACTGGTAAACCTGGTGGATTACGCCCACACCGCCTTCGGCAGGCCTGTTCCTCTGCCCGTTTATCTGGACGACGAGGGCACCCCTGCGGAGGACGCAGTACTCATCCGGGACGGCATTTTGACAGGCTACATGCACAGCCGGGAAAGCGCTCAGCATTTCGGCGCCAAACCCCAGGGAAATGCCCGCGCCTGGAGCTTCTCCGACGAACCCCTGATCCGCATGCGGAATACTGCCGTGCTTCCGGGCAGAGATAAACTGGAGGACATTATCGCTTCCGTGGACGACGGCTATTACCTGATCACCAGTACCAACGGTCAGGCCGACACCACAGGCGAGTTCATGTTCGGCGTCAATATGGGCTATGAGATCAAGAACGGAAAACTGGGCCGTGCGCTTCTGGACACCACCATCTCCGGCGTAGCCTTCAATATGCTGAAAACCGTGGATATGGTATCGGATACCGTGGAATGGACCAGCTCCGGATTCTGCGGGAAGAAACAACCCATGCCCGTGGGAATGGGCGGCCCTGCCCTTCGCTGCAAAGTTATGATAGGAGGACGTTAAACATGACAGACATAAAAAGAATTGCCGAAAAGACAAAGCTGCTGCTGACGGATGCCGGCGCCCAGAAGGCCCAGTATACCGTGACGGAGAAGGAAAAACACGAATTTAACGTGGACGGAGGGGAATTCTCCCTGTTCCGCACCCTGTTTGACCGCAGCCTTTCCCTCACCGCCTATAAGGACCAGAAGAAAGGCTCCGCCTTTACCAACCAGTTTGACGACGCGGCCATAGAAGGCGCTGTGGCAGACTGTATCAAATCCGCGGAATCCGGCGTTGCGGATGAAGCCTTTGACATTGCCCCCGGACAGGAGAACCGGGTATTCCGGGACGGCGCTTACGAGCCGGATATCGATCTGTTCTTTGAACGCACCAGAGAGCTGATGGACGATATCCGGAAAAAGCATCCCAAAATTCTCATGGAGCAGATGATCGTAACCCATGACAAAATACATTCGATTTACCAGAATACCAACGGCACGGAATTTGAAGTCTATGAAGGAGCCTACTCCGTTTCCCTGATGTATTCTGCCCATGAGGGGGAAGCTACCACTTCTTTCTTCGGCAGCGATATCTACACGGATAAACTGGACCGCCCCTTTATTGAACTGGGATCTCTGGAAAAGGATTTAAGCGACACCGAGGCCCAGCTGTCCACCGTTCCCATGGAAGGCAAGTTTGATGGCGTCATTGTGCTCACTCCCGGCAGCCTGGGAGAATTCCTCGGCAGCATCATCTCCAATTTTGCCTCAGACAATGTCATTCTGGAAAAAACCAGTATCTGGCTTGAAAAACTGGACAGACAGGTGGCGGACGAAAGGCTCACCATTTCCATGTGTCCCGGGGATTCCCGCATCGTCTGCGGACAGAGGTATACTCAGGACGGCTTCCTGGCAGAAGATTATGACCTGATCAGAAACGGGGTGCTGAAATCCTTCCTGCTCTCCCTGTATGTGGCAAACAAATCCGGCTTTGCCCCGGCCAGGAATACCTCCTTCTCCGTCATCATAGAAAATGGGGACACTTCCTACGAAGATATGATCAGGCAGATCAAAAAAGGCCTTATCATCGGCAGATTCTCCGGCGGACAGCCCGGCATCAACGGTGAATTCTCCGGTGTGGCAAAGAACAGCTTCCTGGTGGAAGACGGCCAGATCAGGGGTGCCGTCAGCGAGACCATGATCAACGGCAATCTGGCGGATCTGCTGAACAATCTGGTGGCCATCTCCAAAGAGACCATGGCCAACGGCAATACCGTTCTGCCCTACATGGCTTTTGACAAGGTTGTGATTTCCGGGAAACAGTAAAAATCCTGACAGTACTACTCCTCTGTCGGAACGATTTTGAAATGTCATACAGGACATGACGTTTTTCCGTAAGGAAGATACCATGTCCTGTATTTTTGTTCCATGTGAACCAATATCAGTTAGTTAAGAACTTTGAAGATCCAGAAAACGGTATGAGCGATATATCCTGGAGAACAGGGGATCCTGAATGGGAACTCTCAACACCCTATGCTCCCTGGTAAATGACGGCCTACAGAAAGTGGTCGAAGCCGCATAAATTTTTCTCAACCGCATATACTACCCTGTGCGAGGTATTTTTCATGAAAAAAATCAAATATGCGATGATAATCGGTGCTCTTTTTGTTTTGGTTACAGGATCCCTGTCCCATTTTTTGTATGGCTGGACCGGACACAATACTGTCATTGGCCTTTTTACACCGGTAAATGAATCAATATGGGAACATATGAAACTCCTGTTCTTTCCCATGCTGCTGTATTCCCTAATTATCATATTTAAATTTAACGGAGAGTACCCCTGCCTTATTTCTTCTCTCTGCTTTGGAATCTTGACTGGAACCCTGCTGATTCCTGCTCTTTTTTATGCCTATACCACAGTTTGGGGCAAAAATGTCTTTCTTCTGGATATTGGCACATTTATTTTGAGCATTCTGGCTGCCTTCCTGCTCTCCTACCGCTTTACCCTACTTTGCCGCCTGAAACCATATACCTTTTTGCTATGCATTCCGGTTGGAATTCTCTTTGTTTGCTTTTTATGTTTTACCTATCATCCGCCAGCGGTTAAAATCTTTGAGATTCCCTGCTGCCTTCCACCCCTATGATACCCGCCAATTTCCTGAATAAATTGTCTTTGAAAATTTCATCCTCTGTGAATATACATTCTTGACAGATCTTGCTCGCCGTCTCCTGGGACCATACAGAGAAATTCCCAGCCATATCGCTCATAGAAAGAAGTGTGGTCGGTCAAAAGATACATTGTATCAATGCCCTTCTCCTTCATGTCAGCGCAGGCATAATTCAGCAGAGCACCGGCTACACCGAAGCCTCGCTTTGCTTCCTCCGTATAAACTGCACATACATTAGGAGCCAGGTCTTTCCTATGGTGAAAATCGTTCTTAATAACGCCTAAACCGCCGATAATTTTGTCCTTCTCTATAGCAACATACCATTGCGGAACCGGACTTTTCATCGCCAGGCACTCTTCCATGCTTTCCTGATATACCTCCAGCGGAATGCCCCATTTTTCATGAAACCATTTTGCGGCTCTGCTCTTTATTTCCGGTTTGTCGATTAAACGAATAATTTTATAAATCATTGAAGTATTGTCTCCCCTCACATTGTTATACATATTAGCTTCCCTGTTCAGCGTATTCTCCAGAGTGTATTTGAAACATACCAGTTTTGGTCATTTTATCCATATCAGGATTAAAGCGATGCATATGGTTACCATTTCTAATCGGTAAGTCGTAACGCCTTAACATAAAATCGCTCCCTTTTTCTTTATTTTACCATAAAAAAGAGGCTATGAACAAATGTTTTTTGTATTTTTATCTTTCAAACACGCTCTGGAATCACCCCCGCATGTGCGGGGAAAAGCTATGGATAAGCTCTGCGGTCTGCGCACTCTGGGGATCACCCCCGCATGCGCGGGGAAAAGGCCTGACGATACCAAAAAAAATCGCCTCAAATAGGATCACCCCCGCATGCGCGGGGAAAAGGTTTTATAATGGCAAGCAATTCCTGGAAATATAGGATCACCCCCGCATGCGCGGGGAAAAGATCATCG
>CAJTXE010000015.1:0-48105 GCA_910580225.1 uncultured Acetatifactor sp. | reverse complement strand
ATCCCCCCCTAGTCATCTAATCCACGGGGATCACCCCCGCATGCGCGGGGAAAAGGTTTTATGATGGCGAGCAATTCTTGGAAATATAGGATCACCCCCGCATGCGCGGGGAAAAGATCATCGATCCCCCCCTAGTCATCTAATCCACGGGGATCACCCCCGCATGCGCGGGGAAAAGATGCGGTCTTTCGTCCCCAACGGAAACTGGCAAGGATCACCCCCGCATGCGCGGGGAAAAGATTATGGAGTGGCCACGAACTACACCGGAACGGGGATCACCCCCGCATGCGCGGGGAAAAGGATTAATTTTAGCACACTTTTTGATTACTTTTAGGATCACCCCCGCATGCGCAGGGAAAAGGTTGTACTCGTCCCGGTAATCGCTGTGCCGGTAGGATCACCCCCGCATGCGCAGGGAAAAGATCAACGATTTTCGTAGCTGTAGACCAGCCTAAGGATCACCCCCGCATGCGCAGGGAAAAGCTCCCTGCATTACCCGGCAGGGACGGGGAAAAGGGATCACCCCCGCATGCGCAGGGAAAAGTTTCAGCGTGACATTTATCAATCCTCTTTGGTAGGATCACCCCCGCATGCGCAGGGAAAAGTTCTGCTATCATCCAAAGAATCCGATTATCAAGGGATCACCCCCGCATGCGCAGGGAAAAGGCAAGACCGAACTTGATGTGAAATGCAAGGTGAGGATCACCCCCGCATGCGCAGGGAAAAGGCTGTACAGGTATACACGCCGCCGGTTGACGTAGGATCACCCCCGCATGCGCAGGGAAAAGGGCGGCATGACGGAAAAATCTATTCCGTATCCGGGATCACCCCCGCATGCGCAGGGAAAAGAGGATCCTTTTACTGGCGACTGTTCGCAGAGTAGGATCACCCCCGCATGCGCAGGGAAAAGACACTTCCAAAATTCTGACAATGGATATCCATAGGATCACCCCCGCATGCGCAGGGAAAAGTGTGGGATGGTTTCTGTAACCTTCTGGCGCCGGGGATCACCCCCGCATGCGCAGGGAAAAGCGATGCTCTGTATATGAAGACATTGAATAGCTAGGATCACCCCCGCATGCGCAGGGAAAAGAAGGATAGCGCGTTACTTCCTGCTGTCATCTTGGGATCACCCCCGCATGCGCAGGGAAAAGGTCCTGATTTCCACCATTAAAGGTAAAAGTAAAGGATCACCCCCGCATGCGCAGGGAAAAGATAGAGGTTCCAGTGGAAACAGGCCTGTTTTTAGGATCACCCCCGCATGCGCAGGGAAAAGGTAAGAAATATTTTGAAAAATGGTTCCCACAGAGGATCACCCCCGCATGCGCAGGGAAAAGGCAATCCGGCAAAGTAATTAGTGGTTATGTATAGGATCACCCCCGCATGCGCAGGGAAAAGCCGGTGCCGTGAGGCAGGAGAGTTATGAGGCCAGGATCACCCCCGCATGCGCAGGGAAAAGTTCCGTCCAGAGTGGAAAGGGCAATCCGTCATGGGATCACCCCCGCATGCGCAGGGAAAAGCAGCACAATGGAGCTATTCAGGAAAATGCACTAGGATCACCCCCGCATGCGCAGGGAAAAGCATTTCAAGACCTAAGGTCAAAGGACTATACGAGGATCACCCCCGCATGCGCAGGGAAAAGCTTTCAAGTACCGCCCGATAGGTTTTTATGAAAGGATCACCCCCGCATGCGCAGGGAAAAGGCGATAAGCCGGTTAATGCCCTGATTTCCTTAAGGATCACCCCCGCATGCGCAGGGAAAAGTCTCATAGTCATACCGGTTATTGTTAGTCGGTAGGATCACCCCCGCATGCGCAGGGAAAAGGTTTTCTCCACTTCTGCTTTGTGATTTTACGGAGGATCACCCCCGCATGCGCAGGGAAAAGGTTTTCTCCACTTCTGCTTTGTGATTTTACGGAGGATCACCCCCGCATGCGCAGGGAAAAGAACGAGTCCGATGTCCAGGCAACGTCTGGGAAGGGATCACCCCCGCATGCGCAGGGAAAAGACGGGTTTAATCCTGAAAAGGCAGAAGAAAGGAGGATCACCCCCGCATGCGCAGGGAAAAGTTCGTTACAGCAACAGCGTGTCTACGAAGACCGGGATCACCCCCGCATGCGCAGGGAAAAGAAAGAATCGCCAACACCATTTGAGAAGGAGTAAGGATCACCCCCGCATGCGCAGGGAAAAGGAACGGGAGGCGCCCTTCCAGCAGTTGAACTCAGGATCACCCCCGCATGCGCAGGGAAAAGCATTGTTGTAGACAATCACGCTGTTTTCAGTGGGGATCACCCCCGCATGCGCAGGGAAAAGCATCTTCTTTCGTCCCGGAACCAGCGCGGATCAGGATCACCCCCGCATGCGCAGGGAAAAGGACATAGCAATGGAACTTGTGGCGAATAAGGAGGGATCACCCCCGCATGCGCAGGGAAAAGTTTTCAGATAGTTTCCGGCCTCTTCCTGCCCCAGGATCACCCCCGCATGCGCAGGGAAAAGGGAGTGCGGCATCGACATCGGCGTTTACTGGTAGGATCACCCCCGCATGCGCAGGGAAAAGTGTCCGCGAATTCCTCATAGCGATACTGCTCTAGGATCACCCCCGCATGCGCAGGGAAAAGCGCTGTTGAACGGAGGAATAAAAGCGGAAACTAGGATCACCCCCGCATGCGCAGGGAAAAGCGGGCAGATTAGCGAACGAGCCATTTTTGACTAGGATCACCCCCGCATGCGCAGGGAAAAGCGGTCTTGACGCATGATTCCGATTTCATCAAGGGGATCACCCCCGCATGCGCAGGGAAAAGAGTTGGTACTCTGGTGCTTTTCTGTCATAGTTAGGATCACCCCCGCATGCGCAGGGAAAAGATCCGGTTATTACGCCTGCTCCCGATTTACCTGGGATCACCCCCGCATGCGCAGGGAAAAGTCTGTGGCCACTGTAATGAACCTATGAAATATGGGATCACCCCCGCATGCGCAGGGAAAAGCTTGATTCATAGATATTACACAGCTGTAGTAAGGATCACCCCCGCATGCGCAGGGAAAAGGCTGGGTTGCGTAGCCGCCAGGGCGTCGATCTGGGATCACCCCCGCATGCGCAGGGAAAAGTACACCTTGTTAGTCGTTCTGCATCTGACCTTAGGATCACCCCCGCATGCGCAGGGAAAAGTACACCTTGTTAGTCGTTCTGCATCTGACCTTAGGATCACCCCCGCATGCGCAGGGAAAAGAGTGCAGTTTTGAACGCTTCTATGTCCAGCCCGGGATCACCCCCGCATGCGCAGGGAAAAGTCCAAAGGAATCTCACCAGATTCCGCCAAGTCAGGATCACCCCCGCATGCGCAGGGAAAAGACTAAAAAAGATCCCAAATTATAAGCATTTCCAAAACCGAACACATCAAATTTCATTCAGTTTTAAAAATACTTTATACAGCGTTTCGCAATCCGGCAATGCCCTATGCAACTCACAGGAAATGCCAAAAAACTCTGCCAAAGACCCCAATTTGTAGTTTTCTATCTCTCTAACCCGTTTTCGAGCAAGCGTCAATGCATCAATAACCCTTCCAAACGGAATTTCCAGATTGTTTTTTCGAAACTCTCTTTCTAAAAATGTGATATCAAAACTTTTGTTATAGCATACAACCGTCCTTCCTCTCACGATATCACTCAATTGCCGCAACGCACAATCAAGCTCCATGCCTTCAAGAAGCATCTCGTCGGTAATATGTGTAAGCTCCACTATCTGGGACGGCAACGCTGCATCCTGTTTTATCAGGGCATTCCAGGAAGATTTTATTTCCGTCTCATCAGCAACCACTGCCGCCATCTCAATGATTTTGTTTTTATCAAAATCCAATCCATCCGTCTCGATATCTAAAAAAACCCATTCCTGTTCAATATTGCCAGCTCCCCTCTTACGTCTGCCTGCAATCAACTGTTTCGACGCTTTGCTGAATCCTTTTGGCAGTACATCTTCTGTTTGCTCCGGCGCTTTGGGACGCATCATCAATTTTATACCGTCAAAATCACGAACTTTCCATGTCGTATTGTGTGTGCGAAATTCAAGGTGCTGCTCATTTGCAAAGTTATAAACCATTACGGCCTGTCCGTCTTTTATATTTTCACAGACCCGGTTCCAGATCATTTCCCGCACCTTTGCGCTTATTTGTCCAACATAAACGCCTGTATGGATTTCAAACAGCCATTTGGTCAGATCACCCCGTAATTTAGGCGGGCAGCTACTCATGGTTATCACTACCATCTTCTTCTACTCCATTTTCACGATACTGTCTCCCATTTTCAACTCTGTCTTTCTTATTGTCCCAGAGATAGACCGCCTTCTCCCCTTCCTCTCCATCGTCACTGTCGGAAAGCAGATATTTTATATCATGAACCATCCGTTCCAATAAACGTCTCTTCACAATTTCATCGCGGAGCCGGCGTCTTATCATACCCGAAAAATCCTGTGGAATTTTATTCGCAAATTCGTTTTGTACCTTTGCCGCCATTTCGAATGCAATGGGAATCGTCGTTTCCGCTTTGTACAAATCCGCTATATCATAAGCAAACGAACACTCGTGCCCAACATGCACAAAACCCAATCCTGCAGAACAGCCCAGTGCACAAATCACAGAATGCGCCAGCCCATACAAACATACGTTTCCTGCAGAAAGTGCCTGATTCACCGGAGTTCCTGACGTGAAGTCCTCCGGGTCATATTCCCTGCCCGTCCATGGTATATTCCACTTTTTTGAATATTCCCTGTAAGTTGCCCGCACACGGCTCCCCTCTCTGCCCCGAAGCTGCTGCAGAGTCAGCCCGCTTACATCCTCATTGGGAAAACGCATTTGATACATTTTTCGAACAACGGCCAGATGCTTTCGGGTATTGCTGACCAGCTCTGCCTGCTTCACCAACAGTCTCGTATGAGAATTCAGAGCGCGCCCGTGGGCATAATATCTTACGCCATGCTCCCCCACCCACACCACGCCGATACCGCTGTCGCCGATAAGCTCCATGGCGCGGTGTGTAATTCTGCAGCCGGGCCCCAGAAACAATGTTGTGATGGCTGCAGCCGGAATAAATACATCTCCATCCATATCAGTCACCTTTACTGCGCTGTCCTCCCGGTTGATCACGCAATGTTCCAGATAAACAAACGACATCCTGTCGCTGATCTGCGGCAGTTCAGCCAGTTCCGGCTTAATCATTCCTGCATTATTCTGCATATTGACCCCTTACAATTGTCATCAGCCCTTGTCCATAGGCCTTTTCCCTGCCTATCCCATGACAGAGTGTTTCCTTAAATCGCCCTGCATCCGCTACGGTAAGAATTCCTTCAAAGGTTACCGAAAGCAGGCGAACCCGTGAACTGTCTGCCCCGTCCTTTTTTCGGAAATCATACCACTTTGCCTGTACCGTCTGAAATTCGGCCTGGTCCAGGAAAAATCCCAGTTTCTCCGAGCGGCTCACAAGCCATCTCTTCTGATGTTCAGGCGTGACATGGGCCATAATTTTACCATGCATCTTTGTAACCACAGGATTGGCTGTCAATCTGAACTGCCACCTTCCCCCCGCAGAAACTCTGTCCAGAAGCTGTGTGTAATCTTTTGTTTCAAATTCGCCTGTATAGCCGAATTGTTCTGCAAACTGTCCTAAATCCGGCGCTGTCTCACTAAGAATCAAAATATATTTTTTACCGTTTAAATCGTCAATTCTCCAAAGTCTGCGCGCCCGGCCGCCGTCAAAGGAACTCTCTATCCCGCCGTGGAACAGATTAGGCGAAACTAACGCTTTCATCGTTTCCCGACGCGCTGTATTCAATGTTACCCGCGACAAATACATAGTATCACCCCAATTCCCCCATTGCATCATGCTCCGTTTCGTTTTGAATGCACTCTACAAAAAATTCCTTCACTCTGCGGTATCCGTATATGCGCCTGCCCGGATCAAATGACATCGGCATATCCTTCATTAGTCCCGCGGCAGGGTCATCCGTCTCCATCTGCACACGCAGCATATTTTCGTGCTTTTCACCCAGAGGCGCTTCTTTGCTTAACGTGGTTTCAAGCGGTGTTCCGCGTATTCCCACAACCAACGGCAGCGTAGGCGGGCAGGATCTCCGTCCCAAGAACAAAGGAAAACGCGGATTTTGCAAAGCAGTCTCCAACTCACGCAAAAACGACTCCTCCCCCTCCAATCCTGCCAAAAACACTGCATCGGATAAATAATGCCGATATGTCACATAGGAGCTTTTCTCGGAATGCGCCATGTGAAAATCTGTGATATCCTCTCCCTCCCGGTCTGCGCGGACTCCGAATTTAAGCGCATTCAGCGCAGACAGATCAGCATCTCTTCCAAGGCCCAGGGCTGCCGCAAGCATCCCTACCACACCGCTTTTCGTCGGCATTTTTTCGGTTGTCCTTATCTCAAATTTAGAGTTCGCCCCCCAGGACTGTAAAGGAGCCGCAAGCCTTAACAGCAAGGTAGGCATATCACTCACCTCTGCTTTCGGACAATTTTTCCTCTACTGCAGTCTTTACACCCTCCAGTATCTGTGAGATATCCATCTCTCCAAATTCCCATTCTTTTTCCGGAGCGCATGCAAATCTCTGATATATCGTATCTGCATATTTCCGGAACCTTCTTTCGGATTCTTCCAAATACCCATTCACACCGGAAACAGGCTTTTCAAATGCTCCTACAAGGTTCACCGGCTGATCCGTTCTCAACGTGATGTACACAAAGTCCGGAAGCGTCCGATTGGCAAATGTATTCTGTTTTCCCGTGGGCATTGTCTTCACAAACGCCTCGGCAAAACACTTCACCGCTTCCCCTGCCTGCACTCCAAGATTTTTCTGAAGTTCAGCGGCATTTACCGTTGCATATCGGTAAAGTGTGGCCGAGTTAAATTCTACTGTTCCCAGATGTCCCGCCCCCGATTCTTCATCCTGGAGCAGATCATCAACGGCAGTAAAGTAATCATATTCATTATGCACCGCATGCGTGGAAATCGCATGGGCTACCTGTGCTGCTGCGTCAAAATTCAGAGACGGGTCCGCTGCCACCATTCTCCCAAACAGCGCCATATCCACGGAAGGCGCAGCCTTTAAAGCGTTTTGATATTCCTTTTTATCTTTGCATTCCTCCATGGCCAACTGGGCCAGAGCATTTGCCTGCGCTGTACTGAAAAACATTAATACGGGCGATAATCCGTCTTTATCCATTTTGATTCCCGCATTTTCCAGAGCTTTCACTGCAAGTTTCTCTGCCTTTTCCTCTCCTATGCCGCCGTCCATCTCCTTCAGCGCCCGGACAATCATCTGCGACACTTTTTTTGTGCGGACGCCTACCTCCTGGCTCCCCATTTCCCTGAACATTTTGCGCATTTCGTGTTTCCATGCCTGTGAAGAAATCCTTGCCCTCACCGCGCCGCCGTATTTGGCTGTTTTGGGACTGCCCGTATCGTCTCGGTTAATGCAGCTGGGCGGCACATTTTGCAATACATGAATGTCTACATATACGTTATTTCTCATCTTTCTCTTCCTCTCCCCTATCCTTTGTTCCAACGAAACGGTAAAAATCCTGTCCCCACTTCAAGCGAACCTGATCCGCATCATTTTCAAATTGAAACCGGTACAGGTCTTTCGCCAGGTCTTCATAGTCAAGCTTGATATCATTACTTCCGAGCATTCTCACAAGCGTTTTTAAATGATAAGAAAGTTCCTCCATATCATCAGACCTTGCTGTAATACTGAACTTTCTTCTGACATTTTCTTCCTCTTCTTCACCATGAGCTAATTTTTTCACAGCACGCCCCAGACGGTTTTCTTCTCCCTCTGCATGCATGGGTTCGGAGTGTCCCTGCTGATGAAGCGCGAACAGCGTCAGCGCCGTATAGATGGCCCATTCCGCATAAGACGGTCTGCCCTCTTTGCCCATAAGTTCTTCCGGCATGTTTCTCAAAAATATCCCCCACAATTCCGGCAGCTCTCCCGGACGTTTTCCTACTCCCCGGCGAAGCTGCGCCAACTGTGCTTTTGAGCTTCCCAGGTCAAGTGTCCCGGCGTCTCCTGCAAGCAGTTCCATCTGCTTTTTCACATAGTTTCTGATCTGTTTCTCTTTTTCCAAATTTCCACCTCCTCTCCCTTATCTTTCTTCCGCTTTCTTCAATTCGCTTAAAAACCGATTCATGGCACTGGCGGCAGAAAATGTTTCGCTCTTTTTGTCGTCCCCGGAACCTGATTTTGTTCTTCCGAAAATAGCCGCCGTCCCTGCCTGACGTATAATTTCATTACCTAACTCTCTTGCAATATTCACACATTCATGCCGCCACTGCTCCCTTTTGTTCATCAGCTCGTCATCGCTGTCTGTTTCCGGAGCAAGTCCATACAGCCACCTTCTGAACGGGCTGTCCATGCGGTTATAGAAATCAGCCTTGACATGATCCGCAAAGATACCCGCGGTTCCTTTGCTTTCCTTTGTCTTATTGCTGCCGCCCACTGCCAGGTTGATGCCCTGTGCAAGTCTCCATACCTTGTTAGAAATCTCATCACAGAATTCAATACTGTCCGACACCGCATTCCGCCACACCTCATTCATCTCCGAAAGTAAAGAGGCATGTATTTGAAGGGAATCAGAGAAAACGTTGGTCACAAAAAAGTCTTTGTCGCCATACTGCACAGACACAATCCGAAGATTCAACTCATAATTCTTAATCCACTCCAGATTCTCCAGTTTTTTTATCCATAGAATGATTCCCGGCTGTCGATTTTCCTTATGGCCCAGAACAGCTGCCGGACACTCTCTCCAAAACTGTTTTGAAAAATCATGCCGCCGGGGTACATAAATATCTGTCTTCTTGCCGTCCGGATTTTTCCACACAGTCATAGGCTCAACAAATCCCGCTCCCGCCTTAAATTCCCTGTCAAAAAAATCCCCGCCAAGCAGAAAATACCCTTTGACCTTCTGCCCCTCCCTCTTCAAATACAGCCGTCTCGACTGTAAGGTGTAGAGTTCTGACAGATTATCCGGAAACGGTATCTGAATACGCTCTCCATCCGCAACTTCTGTTCTTTCCCAGACGGGTTTTTCTCTTTCGAAAAGCTCTCCCCTTTCATCCTGCATGATCAGATTCAGCATAAGCGTCTCAAAAAGATTGTCCCCCGAAACGAACAGAATCCCCAGTTTTCCAAGCCATCCCACGCCTGTGGACGGCAGCTTGACCCCCTTCTCTTTCGATTCCCTGGAAGGCTTTGCGGATGTATCGTCATAAGCGTTTACATACAGGAGCCACCGCGCCGCTTCCGCAAAAGACATCTCCTCTTTTGCCTTTCCGCTCAAATCCGTAAAGAGACGAAGTTTATTGCTGCTCTCGGACAAATTACCATTCAATTTAGGTGCGGAATATTCCGTCCCCGCTTTTGCATGTTCACATTGATAGAAAGGCCTTTCCGGATGAAACAGATAGAAATTCTCCCTCTGGGATTCCAGATATGCCCTTATTACCTCCCCGGGAAATTTCCCGTTTTCCCACAGCTCCTGCCAACGTTCCAACGCATCATCCGGTTCCTCAAGGGGCCTGTCCTCCCCCTGTATATCATACCGCGAAAACACCGTATGCAAAACCGCCAACAGTATTCTAAGTACGGCAAAATCCTGCGTCGGCAGCTCACCGCACAAATCTCTGTAGATATGCGCTTGTTCAAATAAGTCTGTCAGAGAGACTTCATGTATTCTGCATTCCCCGTCCAGAACTTTAATCCATGGTTCCTCCAGTAAATTGAATTCCCTTTCTTTCACCCTTCCCCTCCTTATTTAAATCGCTTCGCGATAGCACTAAAGGGTAAAGTCGCCTCGACACACCTGTAATGAAAGAAACTTTTATTCGAAAGGAAACTCATAAAAGTTCCTCTCGTGCGCCTTTGCGACTTTACTGTCCAGCAGAAATTATCTTCAAAAGTACTTGACATTTCTTAGCTGGACTTTATGTAAGTAAGCCCGCTGTCCCGGGAATATTCCACCGTGACACCGCACAATTCTGCCCGGAGACTCTCGTTAAGTAAAAGCACAAGCTCTCCCTTCAGCCAACGGGAACTTTGAAATCCCGTTAAATACCGATCCATCTCTTCCAGTTCATTCACGGTTCTGTTGACGTCATAACTGAATCTTGCCGGAAGGCGGAGCTTCTGCCTGGCAATCTGCCTGCATTCATCCTCCGGTGGGCAGACTGCAGGCCAATATCTCCCGCCCCCGGCCTGCCAGGGCAGCATTCCCAGGGTACCGTCTGCATACTGTACCAAAACAAGCACCTCCACGGAAAACGTTCCGTCCCGCACTGTTGCCATTGCGCTGCTTTCCTGATCTCCTGCAGAATTCTGAAGCCATCCGTGAAGATCACTGCCAAATCTGCTTTCCCTTGGTTTCCCCATCAGAAAGCCCTTTGCCCTCTGTTTTTTGTCCTCAAGAAGAGTGCGATAAGCCGTCAGGGCATTCCTTTCTTCCTCCCCCTCGGCATCGCTCTCCTGATAGGTCTCATGTACAAGGGAATCAATATCTCCGGGAATGGTTATTCTGTCCGGCAGCAGCTTCCTTGTCCGCAAAAGCAGCCATCTGGTATAAATCTTTTCCGAAGCGCTGTCTATTTCCTCCGTGCCCAGAAGGACACACTCCGCTGTTTCATATCCACCCGGTCTCTCCGGACGGACATGGCGCTGAAGCCGCCCCATCCTCTGAAGCAGAAGATCCATGGGACATAAGTCCGTGATCAGAAGATCAAAATCAATGTCAAGAGACTGTTCCAGAACCTGTGTTCCGACAATGACAACCCCTTTTCTCATTATGGCGTCGGAATGCTTTCCCACCGCTTCAATCAGCATGTTTTCCCGTTCTATTCTGTCCGGGATAATGTATTGCGCATGATACAGTATCACCCTTGCGCCCTTGACCCTGCAGACCTGTCCGGCAAAATGCTGCGCCCTGGCAACCGTATTGCAGATGATGCCCACACATGCACCCGCCTGCACCGCGTCTGTCAGCTTTTCCAAAGCACTGCACTCATCCCCGCAGACAATGTTTACCCTTCTCTGGCTGCTCTCCCAGGGAAGAGCGCTCGTAAATACTTTATCACCATCCGTATAGGTAAGACGGGGATAGGCCGCTTCGGGAAGTTCAAAAGCTCTTTTCCCGCCATTTATATAAGCCTCTGCCAATTCCTTTCTTCTCAAAGATGGAAGCGTTGCGGAAAGCAGTATCACCGGAACGCGGTACTCATGCAGCCAGGCCAATGCCGTGTCAAGATACTGATTCATATACGCGTCATAGGCATGACATTCATCCACGATTACAACTTTTTGAGAAAGTCCCAGGTGCTGCAGCATGACATGCTTTTTCCGCAAAGCGGACATCAAAAGCCTGTCCACGGTAGCCACCACAAAATCCGTCAGGAGCGACATCTTTCCGCCGCTGAAAAAGGCGTTCACTACAAGCCCGCTTTCTCCGTCAAAATCTGTCGGAGAAATATTTTCCTTCAGTTTCATAAATTCAGGCTGAAATTCTGCATTGCCATGTGCCAGATCTATGCTGTGAACAGCGTCGCATGACTGCAGCCGCGCCCATTTTACCACACGCTCAAAAATGCCGTTGGCGGTTGCCTGTGTAGGAAGCCCGAAAAACAGTCCTGTTTTACCGCATTTTGCCGCCAACATTTCCGCTGCTGCAAGCGAGGCCTCTGTTTTTCCCGTGCCCATAGGCGCTTCCAAAATAAACAGCCCCGGCTCCCTGCAATTTTCTACAGTATGTATTACCTCTGTCTGAATCGTGTTTCTGGAAAAACCAAAACGCTCCTCGAAATCTTCCTCTGAAATTCGCTCCTGATAAGCTTCCCAGGATTCCGGCAGCTTCAGCTTCTGAAAAGCCTTCCTGCAGCGTTCCTGTGGATACTCTTCCAATATCGTCTCTTCGTCCAGAAGCTCAAAGTTTTCCGAATTGCTTGCCAACCAGTCCGCCATGATCAAAAGCGCGGATAATAAAATCTCACTTTTTTTCGAAAGCGCAGGAATCTCTGACGGCTCCCTGAATCCTGCCTTTTCCAGAGAATAGCCTGCCCATTCCTCATACAGTCCATGCCATAGTCCGCGGTTCGACGGCTTCCCGAAAAAATGTTCCGGATAGTTTTTAATATGATGAGGCAGCTCTTCTGCGGGCATACCGTGGTGTGCGCCTACTATGGAGGAAAATCCTTTTGGAAATTTCAACTCCAATAAGATAGCTTCACCGCATTTTGTATGATGGGATTTCTCCTTCTGAATAAAATTTTCGGGAATATTGTGAATCCCATAATGTTCAAACACGGAGCGTCTTGCAGGAAGAGCTTTCAGTATCTGCGATTGAAAAAGAGGGGTAATTTTCCCTATGTCATGAAGATATGCCAGCAATATTGCAGTCTTTTTAAATTCTTCAAAAGACATTCCGCATAATTCTGAAAGCGAAGCATACCTCTTATGAATCAGTTCATTCATCACACCTGCAGTATCAGCCGCGTGTATCCAGAGCGGAAGCCATTTATTGTCAGCGCCGGACTTGGCAATCATCAGTCTCATTTCCCTTGAAAGTTTCATATGAAAGTTCTCCTGACAGTTCTCCATAATGATGTATTGACAGCTTCCCGAAATATAAATTTCTTTTTTATCCCTTCAGATACCTCCCAATGAC
The DNA here is from genome assembly GCA_910580225.1 of uncultured Acetatifactor sp. Classification (GTDB taxonomy): domain Bacteria; phylum Bacillota; class Clostridia; order Lachnospirales; family Lachnospiraceae; genus Acetatifactor. The sequence continues at coordinate 35,397 of CAJTXE010000015.1, read as the reverse complement.
CTCATCGCTCCACACATGAACCTCAATATAGCGCTCCGGACCCTGGTGTCCGTCATCGTTCCAGTCCTGGGGAAGGCCGTACCTGGCAATGATATCCTGGATTTCTTCATAGTTGTACAGCTTTTTCCTGTACTCCTTTCCGTCGTTTATAAAAGGACTGAAGGCAGGCATGGAATCTCCATAGGTAAAAGAAAGGGTACGTTTATCAAATTCCTCCACGGGAATCCTGAGAAAAGCGCCGTTTTCGAACCAGGTACTCAGCCAGGGGCTGTATTCCACCACCAGATAGTGGGGCACCCGCCGTTCCATCCTTCCTCCCTTTTTGGCAAATTCCTTCCGCAATATCTCCTCGCAGACCCGGCGATGCTCCACATACAGCGCATCTCTCCCGGCACTCTGGGATCCAGGTTTTTCCTTCCTGATGCGATTCAGAACCGCCTTTGCTTCCTCCAGAGACAAATCGGACAGATTCCGGAATGGCCCGATTGTCCTGTCATAATAATGGTACAGCTCCATTCCTTCTCCTTCCCTGTTCCGCGTTTCGGCAAAAAATGCGGAAATAGGGACCCGGCAGCCCGCCGAATCCCCTTACCGTGATTCCATTATACTAAAACAGACAGTTTTTAGCAAGCCCGAGGTTGACATAACTGCCTGTTTGTTCCCCGGAATTTGTTCCTTTTGATTAAACCCGTTTTCCTTTGCAGATGCAGAGATTATCTTTTTCTGCAATGGTAAATATAGGAATATACGGAAGGAATCAGCGCCCACAGAAGCAGCCCTCCCACGGAAAAAATGACCGGATGAATCAGCATTCCCCCTGCCGCCATAAGGAACGCCACAGGAAACGTGCAATATCCAAGCACCCTGTGCGCAGCCCTCCACGTATCCGGGTCCCTTCTGGTCCAGGGCAGTCTTATTCCCATGACCGGGTTTACAGGTATCTTAGGCGCCGCATTCCCCACCAACAGGACCACTGCGACGGAAAAAGGCAGTAAAAACCTGTCCTTATCCTCATAAACCTTTTCCGGCACAAATTGATGTGCCAGGAACAGGCCGAAAATGACCCCCATGGTCAACAGATTGATTCGTCTCATGGTTTTTATTTTGGGATTATCTTTTGGAAGTCCTGCCAGCTGGGGCATAAAGACATGGACCATAAGCAGAATCAGCCCCAGGCCCACAGGCGTCAAATATGTCCACAGATTACTTTCCGGATAAACCGCCCGGCCTGCCAGGATCCCAAATGCCAGAAAAATCAATATCAGTTTGATTATATTTTCTCTCTTTTTCATAAATTACGCCTTTCCACACATGCCTTGAATCTAAGTTTCAGGTTTCGCCTCCCGGTTCAGCGCATTCCCCGGTTCTCCGGTTTCAAAATAAGCCAAAAAACTGCTCAAAGCCTCCTGCAGTACAGTTAAATTGATGGAATAAATCACATTAACCCCTGCTTTTGTCGACGAAACCAGTTCCGCATTCCTTAAAATATCCAAATGCCTGGTAATCGCCGGTTTCGACATGCAAAACCGGCCTGCTATCTCTCCTGCCGTCAGATCCCCATGGTTCAGCAATTTCAAAATCTCTCTTCTTGTGGGATCTCCCAGAGCCTTGAAAACACTAATCATATCTCCACTCTCCTCTCTAAACACAATTTTTCCTGTTTCCACATTATAACATAACAAACAAGATATTTCAATAATTAACTAATTAGTTAATTAAATGTAAGTATCGTTTTGTAACAGATCAGCGCCCTGTCTGAACTGTTACATAGTTTTTGCATTGTTTTTTATGATTCCTTCCACAGTTTGCTGATTTGATCAATATTCTGGCTAATCATGACCACAAGATCACACGTCTGATCGATAAGAAGTTTTCATTTCAGCTAAGCCAAAAAACCTTTTTTATATTGACATTCTGATAAGATTGTGGTAGTCTATCCACAAGGACTACTGCAGTCTTATATGAAAGGAGGTCAACTGCATGGAGGAAAAAACAGTGAAACTTTTCGACTCCGAATTAAAAGTCATGGATATTCTCTGGAAAGAGGGGGATGTACCAGCAAAGCATGTTGCCGAGGTGCTGACCGGGGACCTGGGCTGGAACAAAAATACAACCTATACGCTGATCAAACGTTGTATCAAGAAAGGCGCTGTCCGGCGTTCCGAACCAAATTTCATGTGCCATGCACTGATTCCCAAAGAGGAAGTACAGGAAGCCGAAACAAATGAACTGATTAACAAAATCTATGACGGCTCTGCCGACAAGCTGTTTGCCGCTCTGCTGAACAGGAAAAAACTTTCTGCTGAAGAGATTGAACGGCTGAAGCAGCTTGTGGCAGATTTAGAATGAGGTGATACATATGGGTTTATTGGAAATGAGCTTCTCCGGAGCTGTCTTTATTGTTGCGGTGGTGATCATCCGGGCCATGGCAATAAACACTCTGCCCAAGAGAACTTTTCTTGTTTTATGGGACATAGTGCTTTTCCGGCTGATTTTTCCCTTTTCTGTGCCCTCCGGATTTAGTATATATACCCTGATGCACCGCAGTATATCCACTCCTGTGTTTTTTGAAACAGACAATTTAACCTCTGCCGCCTCACGGGAATCCGTTGTCCTGGTACAGGGCAGGGAGCTGCCCACAGCTGTTATTCCCTCCGTTTCGGCCTGGTTTATTGTTTGGTGTGCCGGAATGATACTTTTTTCCGTATTTTTCGCAGCATCTTATCTGCGATGCCGGATTGAATTTCGGACTGCTTTACCTGTCTGCAATCCCTATGTGGAACAATGGTTAAAAGACCATTCCCTGAAACGCCAAATTTCCATCAGGCAATCGGACAGGATATCTGCGCCTTTGACATATGGTATTTTCCATCCCGTTATTCTCATGCCCAAACATACGGACTGGAAAAACGAAAATCAGTTACAATATATTTTCTCACATGAATATGTGCATATTCGGCATTTTGATGCCATTACAAAGCTGATCGCTGCATATGCCTTCTGTATTCATTGGTTTAACCCTTTTGTCTGGGCAATGTACATCCTGTTCAACCGGGATACGGAACTGGCCTGTGACGAATGTATTGTCAGACAATTCGGCGAAAAGTCGAAATCCGTCTATTCGTTCATGCTGATCAGTATGGAGGCAAAGAAAAGCGGCCTGTCACCCCTTTGTAACAGTTTCAGCAGAAATGCCATTGAAGAAAGGATTACTGCCATTATGAAAACGAAACGTACAACATTTATTACTATCTTGTCTTCCTGCCTCATTGTATTGATTACAGTCAGTTTGTTCGCTACCTCTGCAATGGCTTCCGCTGGCCCGAAAAAGAATCCTGCCACTGCTTCCGCTGCCCCGAAAACAGGCGCAGATAATCCTGCCACTGAGAAAAAAGGCTCTATGACGGTCATCCACGAAAGCGCAGATATTCTCCGGTACGAAGACGGCGCGCCTTATATTCACGATATACTGACAAACAATACAGACAAAACCATCACAGAAACCCAGTACTGCATGTTGGCTTTTGACGAAAACGGTATCCCCTTAAAGCTGCAATGGAATTTCCTTGACAGCAGTGCAGAAAGCAGCTTTGAAAATATTGTCCGGACAGAGACAAATATTCTGTCTGCCCAAACCGAAGACTATCGCGGCGGATGGTCCCTTTATGACGGTGAAGAAATGGCGTACTTTCCCAACGCCGAAAACGGCCAGGCCAATCAGGTTGTATACTCGCTGCTCTGCCTAAAACAGATTGTCTTTGAAGACGGCACCGTCTGGAATAACCCGGACTATGAAAACTGGTTTCAGACGTATGCGGGGAAAGAAACCGATATAGACGAATTGCAGCATTATTATCCCCATGAATACCGGATTGCATTGGAGTGAAAGCTGCCTTTCCGCAGTTTATCTGCCTACGAAATCCTGATCATCTGCTCATAAATCAGTATCTCCCGGGCATTCACGTTCCGGTTGCCATGGTAATGGCCGAAAAACCACTTCCTGAACCTGGTATTCCGGAGAATCTCTTCCAGATAAGCAGTCACAATATCAGGCCTGTACCCTGCACCGCCCAACAGAATCTGCGTACTGGACGCGCAGCAGTGAGTCACGATGAAATCCACGGCATTGCCATATGCCGCCAGATTCCTGCGCCCCTCCTCCATCTCCTCCTGTGAGGGAAGCTCCTGCTGCCACCAGCTCACATGATTGATGCGGTAGGGAAGCTCTCCCTGATCCAGTTTTTTCTTCTTGATCTGAAAGTAAGGATCCTCCGGCTCCAGAATGCCTCCATCAATGTCGTGGCTCCTTGCTCCGCCGAATGTAAAGATACGCCTGCCATCGATTTCAAACACCTGGCCGCGCATCATGTGAATGACAGAGGGCCTGATCTTATGAACCCTTCCGCCATGCCATTCCTCCACCGGATAACCATAGAGCCTGTCAAAATTCTCATGATTGCCGTCCACAAACAATGTGGTAAAGGACTTGCCCTCCAGCCAGTCCATCAGATGCTTCTCTTCCCTGCTTTCTTCCCCCTTGTTCCAGACTCCGCCAAAATCGCCGCAGATAATGACATAATCCTCCTTTGTCATCTCTTTCTGCTCCGGAAATATCCTGGTGCTGAATCTCCGGAAATCCTGATGGCAGTCTCCGGTAATGTAAATCATGTTTTATCACTTCCTTCCGGGCCGCGTTTTGCTGCCGTCATATGGCACCTGCTCCACAGTTCGCCTTTGAACGAAAATACGTTTCTATCGATACTGTCCTCCCTAAAACCGACTTTTTCATAAACATGCTTTGCCGCAGCATTTTCATCAAATACATTTAGCCGGACGGTTTTCACTCCCGTTATTTCAAAGGCATACTGTAATGCCAATTTTAACATTTCGTTTCCGTATCCGCTTCCCCTTTTATTGCGGTCAACGATAACCAATTTGAGAAATCCCGCATCCTCACCCGCGTTGACAGAGTAGCAGAAAAAGCCGATCAGTTCTCCGCTTTTTTCTGTTGCCACATATGCGCTGTCTGTCCATTCCAGGGCATTTTTCTCTAAAAAAGCATGAAAATTTTCTTTTGTAACAGGATAGGGAATCAGATCGGCACACCATAGGGCATGAATTTTCTCATCCTCAATCCATGTTTCTACAGAAGCAAAATCCCGGCTCTCTATATACGGCCTTATCCTCATATGACACTCCCGCTCACTCATAAAACTGCTGTACATTGCAGTTCCGCTAATCTTCTCACCACATCCAATGACAGCTCTGTATCTTCCGCTATTTCCTCTTTCGTCATTTTTCCTCTTGCAAGCAGCCGGAGGGCCAATTCCTTTGCCAATAACAAGTGCCATCAAACCACCTGCCTTTCGTCTTTTCTGTTTTCTTCAAAACCATTATAACCTCTTTTTTCAGCTTTCACAACAACTACTTTCCCTTAAGACCTGGACTTAAGACCTGAACCAGGTCCTGAAATATTACTGTTTCCTCCGTTCAAAGTTACAGATGCGCTGCCTCTCCTGTTTCGCTTTGTATAAGCAGCTCCCGGACAGTATGACACAGTAGAACAAAATTGCAGTAAGAATCATGACTGAAAAGTCACGTTGGGCAGAATAGGACTGAAAAGACGCCCCCTTTACGCACATATGCGCAAAAATATAGGCAATCGGAAACGGCATTATCCGATTTATCCATATTTTCACTTTTTCCTGTTTACGGAACAAAAAACGCGCTGTAATGAGCATGACCGATGCCAACACAGCCATCCCAAAATACTGTGCCAAAATCAGCCTGGGCAGGGTAATGGTGCCTGCATTCGTATCCGCGCTCAAACCGTAAATCAGAACATCCCAGGAACCATTATTCTGGACATAATATACCCTTATATCAGCATTGGATGCAGGAGTTATGACCATATTCTGTTGGCCTCGGTCAGTAATATACTTATCCCAAACCGTGTCCCATGCGTTTATGCAGTAAATTTCGGCTCCCGTTTCTTTATCGTGGCTTACTGTATAGCCATACCCTGTAACGCACTCGTCAAAGGTAATTGTCAGTACGCCGTTCTGGTCCTCCGTAACCTGCACCAAACTGTTGGAATACGGAAAAAACCGCGGTGCAGTCATAATTGCAAAAACACACGCTGCGATTGCAAATACCAACGCCGTGGTAAAAAGAACTGTCTGTACTCGCCTGACAAAGAGCTTCTTCTTCAAATTGTTTATCGGCGCCGCGCTTATGTCCGTCACAAATTCCACTGGTTTACGGATACGCTCAAATTCAGAGCGGCACTCCGGGCAGTGTTCCAGATGTTCCTCTACAAAATTCCTGGTATCCCCGCTCACCATATCCTCCGCATAAAGGGGGAGAATATCTTTTACAATATTGCATTCCTTATTCATTGTCTGCCTCCATTTTCTCTAAAATTTTCTTTCTTGCCCTGTGGTAAGTCACACAGGCCCAATTTTCCGTCTTTCCGAAAATACCTGCAATCTGCCTGAAACTCAATTCGCCAAAGACCCGCAGCATAAACACTTCTTTATACGGCTCGGGCAATTGGTGCAGCAACGAATGAATCTGCATGGCATCGCTTTCTTTTTCAAACCAGGACTCAATATCTTCTGATGCAGCCATTTCAGGCATGGTATCTATGTCTTCCATTTCTGTGTACCGCTGTTGCCTTTTCATATGGGAAAAGTAACAATTTTTAGCTATCTGACAGAGCCAGACGCGAATATCGCACTCTCCGCGAAAGGTGCTCAAAGACTGCAGTGCCTTAAAAAAAGTTTCACTCGTTATCTCCTCGGCAAGCGTTTCATTCCCTGACAGCCGCCTTAGATACAAATACACATCCTTAAAATAGGTCTGATATATTCGTTCAAATTCCGTCACTTCCTCACCTCCCACTTATAAGACCCGGATATGCCGATTATCTTACAAAAAAATTGAAAAATCGTAAAAAACGCCCTGATTTGTGTAGTATTTCCCATAAAAATGGTAGTATATAGATGAACAGGTTCTCATGCTGATTCCCAAAAAAGAAAGGAGGCGCCCCCTTGACGGAAGACAATAAAATCATCCAACTGCTTTTCGCCCGTTCGGAAGACGCCATGCGGGAACTGGATTTAAAATACGGCAAAATCTGTCGTAAAATCTCCTACAACATCCTTAATGACAGTCAGGATGCGGAGGAATGTGTCAATGATGCCTATCTGGGCGCATGGAACGCAATTCCCCCTGCAAACCCTGACCCGCTTCTGCCGTTTATTTGTAAAATCGTCAGAAATCTATCATTCAAACGGTATTATCATAAAACGGCGGCCCGGAGAAACAGCGCCTGCAATGTTCCTCTGGAAGAAATCGAAGCCTGCCTGGCACACCCGGATACACCGGAGAGCCAGTTGGAAGCCAGGGAACTGACCCGCGCCATTGAAGATTTTCTGGACACTCTCACCAGGGAAAACCGTGTGATTTTCATGCGCCGCTATTGGTTTTGCGACAGCTGCAGGGATATTGCCGGGCAGGTGGGACTCACCGAAAAAACCGTTACTGTCCGCCTCACCCGCATCCGCCGGAAACTGAAGGAATATTTAACGGAAAGAGAGGTATTTCTATGAAGGCAGAAAGATTTTCCCATGCCCTGGGAGCGGTCAGGGACAGCTATATTGAAGAAGCACTAAAATACAAAAAAAATTCCGGAAAACGCCTCCTGGCAAAAGGAATCGCCCTGGCAGCCTGTCTGGTCCTTCTGCTGGCCATCTGCAGGCTGCTGACGCCCTTCCGGCTTGACAGTACCATAACCGTCTACGCCCACGGCACCCGGGAAGAAATCACTGCCGCAGGCGCGGTGGTCAGTACGGGGACCATCAGCGACAACGGGGAGATGAAGGGAAAACCGCTGATGTTCTATCTCTCCGGAGAAGACATTGCCACCGTCCGCTTCTCCTGCAAAAATCAGCAGATCCGTTTTATGGACTGGACGGAAAAGCGGGAGGAATACGGAAATGCCTCAAATTTTACCGTTGTCTATGGGGAGGACGAGGACGAATACGACTATCTCACCATTGACTGGACACCGGAAGCCACGATCCGGGAGCTTACCGACAATCCCTCCAGTACCATTGCCGGGCTGCCGGAAGACATGCGCAGAGATATCATTGTCCTGGAAATCACTTTTGCAGACGGGAGAACCGCCGCCAAGGCAATCCGGATTTCCCTTCTGGAGGACGGAACCTTTTTTGCCTCCTTTGACGATTATCAGATCAGTGCGGCTGACGCCTTCGTAAAACGGCCTGACGCACTGCCCATTCCCCGCGACATTCTTTACGCCCAGGACAGTGAAACCGTTGCGGGAATCGCCGATGCAGCCCCCATGGTTTATGTGAACGGCATTCTGTACAGGCAGTCCCCGAAGCAGACCTGTTATGAGGAAAAAAAGGAGTCATTTCTATATTTGGGAAAGGTTCTGAACGATGTCACCAATGCGCAGCACAACACAAACGGCGTACCGGAAGAGAATTTTCAGGCAAATCATCCCATTGTGGGCGCAGAGATCTACCAATATGAAAACTGCATTGCTGTATTGATAAACGGTAAATACTGGCTTTACGAACCGCTTGAAACGGAAGGCGCTGCCGTTTTGGACCAGGAGGGCCAAACGGAACTTTCCCCAGAGGAAAAAATGCTGCTCAATCCCGAAGAAGGTGTTCCCGCAGCAGAAAACGGCTCCTCCTGGGATGCTGACCTGAATGGGGCGGAAGAAGCAGCCAGAGCCTACTACGCAAACACGGTTTTTGAAATCGTTTCCCTGAAGCCGGAAAGTCAGGAGGAGGACACCATAACCTTCTCCGTCACCGTAAAAAAGGGCGGCGTTGTCCAGGAACCGGAACGCAGAATCACTCTGCAGCGAAATCAGGACACCTGGGAGGTGACAAATGAGGGTTACTGATCTCCGCTCCTGGCCTGTCCTGCGGGGCTGCAGCCTGTTGCCAAGGCCTGGAGTCTGTCTATGAGAATCTGAAACGGCTTTGTAATATATCTATCCTTATGGAACAATGCAAGCATTTGATTTTTCATGTTGATTTTGTCCAGATGAATGATGCGCAGCTTCTTCAGGAGCAGGGAATCTGCCAGTAATCTTTCCGGCAGTATGGTAATGCCCAGTCCGGCTTCCGCGGCTTTGACCAGGGCCAGGGAATTCACACTCTCCCATACAGGTTCTGCTTTCAGTCCCAAAAGCGCAAGCGTATTGTCCAAGGTATCACGGATTGCACTTCCCTGTTCCCGAAGCAATAAGGGACAGCGGCATAGCAACTCCGGCGATAGGGTATCCACGGGCAACAGAGGATCCCCGGACAGCGTACTCTCCGACAACAGGGACTTCTCCGACAGCGTACCCCCAGGCAACAGAGGGTCTCCGGACAGCGTACTCCCAGACAACAGGGACTTCTCCGACAGCGTACCCCCAGGCAACAGAGGATCCCCGGACAGGGAATCCACGGGCAGCACAAACTCCGGCGCACAGGCAGCGCATAGCGAATAGGCGCCCAGGGGAATGGCGTGAAAATTTCCCTTTGGCGCCGTCCCTTCCCAAAATGCCATGTCGGCATCTCCCCTTTGTAAAATTCCAAGAGCAGCATTTGCGCTTGCAACCCCGACGGAAAACCGGATTTGGGGATGAGACATTTTCAGTTCCCGAAGGATTTCCGGGAGCAGAAAGGAGGCAATTGTAATACTTGACACGATTTTAACGGGAGCATTTTCCTCCAGACAATTCATTCTTCGGTCTAAATTCCTGCAGGCAGTCAAAATGCTCCTGGCCTCCTCCAGGAGAGACACACCGCATTGCGTCAGGACAGCCCCTTTGGGCAGACGTTCAAAAAGGACGGTTCCTGCCTGTTTTTCAAGTTCCGCAACCGCATGGGAAACCGCGGATTGTGTAATATACAGTTTTTTGGCAGCGCCTGTAAATGTTCCGCATTCTGCGACTGCCTCTAAAATCTCCAAATACCGTAAAACCATTTTCTCCCCCCTTCCACATGAATAAAATAGATGGATTCTATCAAATTATAGCATTTTACAGATTGCCCGGCAAGGGATATAATAAGCGAAAATGCAGATGCCAACGAAGGAGGCAATCCCCTTGACCGCAATAAAACAACGAATAAACATATATATCTGGCTCCTGGCGGCCAATCTGTTTATCAGCGCTTTCACCTTTGGCGGCGGCTATGTAGTCGTGCCCATGGTCCGCCGCTTTTTTGTTGTAAAAAAGCAGTATTTTACGGAAGAAGAATTAATCAACATGGCCGCTGTGGCACAGTCAACCCCCGGCGCAATTGCCGTGAACCTGTCCGCCCTGGCCGGATACAAAGTTGCCGGTATGGCAGGAGCCGTCATCAGCTGCTGCGCTGCCGTGATTCCGCCCCTGGTTATCCTTACCTTTATCTCGGCATTTTACAGACTCTTTGTCTCCAATGCGATGATTGCGGCAGTTTTAAAGGGAATGGAAGCAGGTGTGGCGGCGCTGATGGTTGATTTGATTACAGACATGTGTTTTTTTGTCCTAAAGAAAAAATCCCTGTTTTTATCTGCCCTGATCCCCCTGTCGTTTATCGCAAATTTCGTCCTGGGCATCAATGTGGCACTGATTCTGCTTTTCTGCTGTTTTTTATGTATTCTCAAGGTATTTTGTAAAGGAAGGGAACACAGATGAACATTGTGTGGAAATTATTTGGCGTATTTCTGAAAATCGGCTTATTGAGTATCGGCGGCGGATATGCAATTATTCCTCTTATCCAGGAACAGGTGGTAGATCAAAACAACTGGATCAGCGGAAAAATGTTTACGGACATTATCACCATTTCCCAGATGACACCAGGGCCTCTGGCCGTTAATACCTCCACCTTTGTGGGCCTTCAGGTGGGCGGGATTCCAGGCGCCCTGGCCGCAACCCTGGGCTGCATATTGTGCGGGGTAATTCTTTCTTTGGCCCTGTACCGCTTTTTTCAAACCCACCAAAGCTCCGCCTATGTGTCGGAAGTGCTGAACGGGCTGAAATCCGCTTCCCTGGGTCTGATTATTTCAGCCGCGGTTACGATTCTCCTATTGGCGCTGTATGGCAGCAGTGGGCCGGAAGGAAATATTTTCTCCCTGAACCGGACTGCACTGCTTCTGTTTCTCGCCATGCTGCTTCTGCTGCGGAAGCGGAAACTGAACCCTGTGGTACTCATGCTGATAAGCGGAATTGCCGGACTTTTGTTTTACCGGTAAAAATGAGAATTCTGCTTTATCCGTAAAAACGAAACCCATATTACTCATGGGCATTCTGTTTTATCCGTAAAAGCATAGTTCCGCTTTCTCAATAAAGACCGAAATTATGCTTTATGAAGAGGAGAGAAATTCAAGTTTACCCCCATGGGGAAGCCCTCTCCCTTCTGTGAAAGCCAGGCAGGCAGCTTCCCCCGGCTTAATCGTATTTTCCCGCGGCAAAATAGCATACCAGACCTGCCGCCGCCAGTAAAATCCCCGAAGCCATAAACCAGAGCGGCACCCCCACTGCCTGGCTGACCGGCCCTGCCAACAGCAGGCCAACAGGGGTGGCTAATGTCATAGCTGTGGAAAGCAGGGAAAAAACCTTTCCCATCATCTGCGGAGCCACGGTTTCCTGAATATAGGCCATCAGCGGCACATTAAAAAAGGTTCCCGAGGATCCCATCACCAGGCAGCAGACCGCAAACCCGGCAAATCCCCCCGCAGGGAGCGCACCGCCGCAGAAAGCAGCCAGTCCCAGTACGCCTACGGCCATTGAAATCATTGTAAATCTCTTCTTCATGCCTCCCCATATCCCCATGCTCAAAGAGGAAACCAACAGCCCTGCGGAGAAGACAAACTCCACAAAAGCGTTGTGCCCTGGCCCTCCCCCGTAATGCAGGCGCACCAACAGGGGAAACAAAGACCCCAGGGGCATGTACAGCATACTGGCGAAAAGCACCGGAAAGAATACCGCCATCAGGGGCTTATTCTCCTTCATGGCGAGAAATCCCTGTTTTGCATCCGCAAACACACGCACTCTCTGCCCGCTTCCCGGTACATCGGGCAGGGAAATTCTCATCAGGCACAGAATCGCCAATGATGCTCCCGCAATGTCCAGGAGCATCATTGGAGCAATGGAAAAGACTGCCATCATGCCCGCTCCCAGGGCCGGTCCCAGCATGGTTGAAACCGAAGTGACCAGATTCCCCCATCCTCCTGCCTTTGTCAGCATCTCTGCCGGGACAAACATCGGTATGGCTGCCTGCATGGCAGGGGCATGAAAGGTATTTCCCACCCCCCGAAGAAACAAAACTGCATAGATAAAGACTGTGGGCGGCGCTCCCCATGCCTGGAAAGCAATTCCCAATACGGCACTGGAGACCGCCACAAGCCCGTCGGCTGCAATCATGATTGTCCTGCGGTTATATCTGTCAATCCACACCCCGGCAAAGAGGCCAAGCAGCATATTGGGCAGCATGGCTGCGATGGTTGCCAGGGTTAAAGTAACTGCCGATTCTGTCTGCGCCGTAAGCCACCAGATAATGGCAAATTGCACGGCGGAGGAACCCAGAAGCGAAAAGGCCTGCCCCGAGTAGATAACGGCAAAGGTTTTCTTCCAATTATGATTCAATGTTCCACCTCCTGAAACCAATGAAACCTCTATTTCCGCGCCCTGCGCTGTTTCCAGATACCTGCCAGAATATCTTTTAAGACAAGGAAGACGCCAAGTTCGCTGTAGCCGTATTTCTTCTCCAGATCTGCCAGAAGGCGGTTCAGCTCCGCCCCATAAGGCTGTACATCCACTTCCTTCTGATAAACGGCAAGAACCGGATACTTTTTGCTCCAGGCTTTCGTCCAGTCGATTTTGTCAGTAACCGCGTCGTTTGTCCTGTCAATGATTTCCTGAATCTCCTTCACATCCATGTCGAATTCAATCAATTCGTCCAGAGTCATTCCGTACAGGTTCGCAAGCTTTTTGGACTGGCGGATATCGGGCAGGGTCTCGTCAAGCTCCCACTTTGAGATGGTCTGCCTGCTTACCCCCATTTTCCCGGCCACCTCCTCCTGGGACAGTCCCCGCTTTTTCCGGGCATTGAAAAGGCTGTTTCCTAAGCTCATGGCATGTTCCTCCTTTGCTTTGATAAGGAGATTATAAAGGAAATGCCCGGAGAAATCTACCAATAAAAGCTTCCCTTTCCGCCCTTTTTCCTTCCATATGACTGTTCCCTCCGCAGCAGCAAAAACGGAATCCTGCGTAAGGGTAACAGACAAAATTAATTACGGTATGCATTCGCCTGGATCAAAAACATTTCACAGTATCGCCCTTTTTGTTTCATTAATTCATCATGTGTTCCATGTTCCGTAATTCGTCCATTTTCTAAAAAGTAAATACAATCTGCATCGCGCACGGAAGACAATCGATGGGAAATCAGCACGACAGTCCTGTCTTTTGCTGCCTGCTTCAGACTTTTTGAAAATTTATGTTCTGTTATTGCGTCAAATGCACTGGTAGGTTCGTCTAAAATAAGAATGGGGGCATTTCGATACAGTGCACGGGCCAATGCCATTTTCTGCGTCTGTCCGCCTGATAACACCAAACCATCCTCCGAAAATTCTTTTGTGAGAATCGTTTTTTTATTGATGTATGGCAGAAACTCATCAAAGCCCAGAGAACGAAAAATTTCTTTTATCTTATTTATCTTGCAATCAGGCAAATCAGAATCAAAAGCAATGTTATCTGCAAAGGAAAAGGAATAACTATTGTGGTCCTGAAATACCGTATCAAATTGAGATAAATAATCCTGCTTCGAAAACATTTTAATATTTCTGCCTCTAAATTCCACAGAACCACTGGTGGCATCATACAAGTGCAGCAACAATTTGACCAATGTACTTTTTCCTGCACCATTTGATCCCACGATTGCAATCAGCTGCCCTTTCTTAATCGAAAGATTAATCTGTTGCAGTATTTCTTTTTCCTGATGATAAGCGAAAGATACATTCTCTATTTTCAACTCAAAGGGAGAAAATCCCTGATCCGGCAAATCTGAAATTCCGAAAATCACTTTATTCTCATATTCGCAAAAAGTCCGAAACCGGCCTATGTATATGCTGTGTTCCTGAAAAACCTGCACCCTCTCCATGATCTTTCCCAGATTACTGCTCACAAGGGAAACAGCCTCCTTAAATGCGATAAAATCTCCGACTACAAGTGTTTTTTGAACCACAATTCTATATATAAGATATAAAATAACGAAAGTATTGTTCAGGTGTGTGAGAAAATCACTCAAAAAATACATACCGATAAACTTTTTACTGCATTTCCTGTAGATACAGATCATATTTTCCACGCCATTGTGGAACAATTCCATCAAGACCACACGTATTCCTGTTATCCGAATATCAATGGCATTTTCCTTCAAATAACTTGTCTGTTTTACATAATCAATTTTTCTGTTTTCCGGAATCAGGAGGGAAGTCCTTTCGGCGCTTTCCCTGTTCATTTTTGTTCTTAAAAAGGAATCTCCCAAAATTGGAATCACTGCAAATATCAGCAAAAAAGGGGCATTGCCTATGAGATATAAACCCGAGAAACTAACTGTAAAAATGGTTTGCAGCAGCTGTGCAATGCTGTTGATAAACAGAAGCGGACGCGAGGAAGAATCCCGCACCGAATAAACATAGTCATTATAAAAATCCGAATTATCATAGCAGTGTAAATCAACATCAGCCGCCTTTGAGAAGGCCATGTGCTGAAATCCTGCTATGATTCTTTGATCAGAGCGCTTTGTATAATAGGACCAACAGGAATCACAGATTAGTTTTAAGGAATGGAAACCTATTGCCATAGCCATCACCAATAAAATGTTACGATAGTCATGTGAATTCAGCAGTTCATCCACAATCACTTTTATAACAACAACTTTTAAAAACCAGACATGAAAAGAGTTCAGCAAAGTGGTCAGCACAACGCCGGGAATTCTAATGCCATCAAACTTATTAATATATTTCAAATAGTATATACTGTTTTCAAATGAATGATTTTTATTCACATGCCTACCTCCCCGCTAATATAGTCGCTGCGCCACGGCACGAAAGGGTAAAGCCGCAAAGGCGCACTTGTAATTTACAGATATTTTTCAGCTTGCAGCGAATACATCTCCGCATATTTACCACCTGACTCCATAAGCTGCTGATGGTTCCCGCTCTCAACAATTTCACCGTTTTCAATAAAATAAATCATATCTGCGTTTTTTGTTGCCGTCAAACGATGAGAAATGATGACAACCGTTTTTTGATGAAAATGTTCAAGAAGGCGGTTGAACACTTTATACTCGGCGATTGGATCCAGTGCACTGGTTGGCTCGTCCAGAATAATAAAATTTTTATCACTTGCAAATATACGTGCCAACGCCAACTTTTGATACTGGCCTTTTGAAAGCGTTAAGCCATCTGAACAAAACTCGGAAGTAACCGGTTTCGTCAGCAAATCGTCATCTGATACATTTAAATTCAGTTCAACAAGTTCCAGGGAAGCCTTTATTTTCTCTACATCCGATTGTACGGCGCTGTCCATGAGAACATTCTCGGCAATGGTGCATGGATAATGCTGAAAATCCTGCTGCACCACAGAAAACAGATTACGGAAACCCTGCATGTCAAAATTTGAAATGGATTCATTATCAATGGTTATTTCCCCTGAATAGTCATTGTATAGTCCCAAAAGCAATTTTATGATCGTACTTTTTCCCGATCCATTAAAACCCACAAGGGCAACCTTTGCCCCGGTGGGAAACTGTAAATTCACATTTTTTAAGGAGAACTTCTCATTCTTATGATATTGAAAAGACACATTGTGAAAGCAAATATCGTGCATCCTTGTGCAATCTACTGCTTTCTTTTCCTGATGGTTGTCTGTCATATGTAAGAACGCAAGCAGCTTTTCTGAATACAGCTCATATTCTTTTAATGTACTGAAAACGTCTGTCAGAGCAAGTATGTAATTTGACAAACGATAGATTGCAATGGTTACAGGGACAACACTCACTGATGCAATGGACATACTCCCACTGAAAAGCTTGAAGAGAATAATAGACATGGAACCCCAATACAAAATGATTTCTTTATTATAGGCTCTGATAAATGCAAGCACACCAATTTTGAAACCATATTTGTGTATAATATCCATCAGATCTTTGACTGCAGCATCATACATATTTTGCAGCATTTGGCCCACTGGGTACAGCCTTATTTCCAAGGCAAACTTTTTCATGTGATACGTACGCTCGACATAACTCTTTTTTCTGGTTGGCAATACCATTTCATGATCCGCTTTGAACTGAATTCTGGTCAGTGCATGACTAAATATCAGTGAAATCATAACAACAAAAAGCACCAGTATAATCACTCCCAAATGAATAAAACCCACAATCGCCATGGAAGTGATCAGTCCAACAGCATTGGATATGAGGTTTGAAACCAAAACTATACTACCGGTTGTCCTTTGTTCTATCTGGTCAACAGAAAAAGTGAATTCATCTAAGAAATCGGGATTATCCAGATTTTTCATTTCAGTCGTCATCATATTGTTGACCAGTCTTGAAGTGATTCTTTGCTTTAACTTCTGGCGGGCAACCGGATCAATTCTCCCATAATAAACTGATGTGCAGATTCCTCCAGACAGTATGATCAGCTGAATAAGCAGGACGGGGAGGATAATAGCGGCAAAGCTTTTATTTAAGCTTATCCTTGTCAAAACAATATTTACGATGATAACAGAACCCAATATATCGCATATTACTCCCAAAACACTGTTTAATATCGTATATACAGACCAAAAAGGAATCGTTTTTATCGTTATTTTCAATATAGCAAAGTATCTCGAAAACTGCTTCACGCTGTTACCCCCTAATCATAATCACGGATGCCTGTGAAACTGCTTCACCCCTACGCTTCTCCACGATGCGCCCCACGATCTTTACTTCACTTTTTCGAATGGAATCAATACATATATTTCCAATGAAGCATTCTTTTTTGTGACAGCTTACGTAGCTATCATGCTTTTCCGTACCACAGCCAGTACAATGCCTTCAGAAATCACCTGCCGAAATACGAAGTCAGGATCAAAAATACCGGATATCATTACTGGCAGCTTTTAAAAATACGGCTAACCCCTTTATGAAGCAGCAACAAATTATACATTAATTCACACCAAAAGTCAATTTATTTTTGCTCATTTGGTGTAGATATAAAATGGTTGTCTTTTACATTGACATACAAATTTTAGTTGTTTTTTTCCGTTTAGGGTGGTATACTACATAAAATTATTTATAATGAATTCAGTTGAAGGATGGATTTTTTACACCCTTTTTGGAATTGTGTCCCCATTGAAAACAAGCCTGAAATATACCTTGTAGGCAAATATTTTATAATAAAATATACAAATTGGAATTTGAAAACCCCGATTTTATAAGTGGTTACTTCCCCTCAAAGGGCGCTAATAAAATCCTCCAAAGTCCTTGAAAATAAAGCATTTATCGCAATGTGGCCGCCTTATCCCTTTATATGATTTCACATAAGTTTACTCTTTCCCTAACTGCTCATAAGGGCAAAATCAAGGGCAAAAAAACTCATAACAAGATATAACAGAGTGTGGTAATTGGAGGACTGTAATGTATATGCGAATATATTATACTGGAGGATTTACTATATGGACAAGTACATTTTTGATGAAAGCAATGGTTTATGGTATGAGTTGCAGGGAGACTATTATATCCCTTGCCTTACTTTCCAACCGAAAAAGAGCACAAGTCTATCGGCTTATGGTTACAGCGCCATAAATGCTATTTGATAAGGCATAGGTGATTGATTGATACAACCTTACTCACAAGTGGAAAATGAAACACTTACCTTGTTGATATTGACAAGCCGGCGGAGGATATGTTCTTTCGGCTGGTTAAACAAATGAAACAGTCACAAGACATTGACATTACGGAACAGTTAAAAGAGGAAAACGCTTTAGAATAGATTGGAAGAATGAATAACATTCGAGCGTGTGCAGTCGAAATAGTCGATGCGGAAATCGTTTACGCATAGTATGGGGAAAGGCGGTAGGGAAAATATCTACTGTCTTTGAATAAATAGATTTGCTGTTGATGTGAGTTACTTAAATGACTATATTAAGGGATATATGAAAAACAGGTAATAACTAAACTAAATTTCAATGATATTATGAATGCAACTGGAGGTTGACACATTGAATGGTGCTGGTTGGTAGTACGCAACCCCAAAAAAAGATAAAATATACGCATAACAATCGCACAAGGAGGATATCGTAATGATTTTTGCAGACAAATTAACAAAACTTCGCAAAAAAGCAGGTTGGTCACAAGAAGAATTAGCTGAACAAATGAATGTTACAAGACAATCCGTTTCAAAATGGGAAGGGGCACAATCTGTTCCAGACCTTGAGAAAATGATTCGTCTTTCAAATTTATTTGGCGTAAGTACAGACTATTTGCTTAAAGATGAAATCGAAGATACAGACAGTATACTCCCGTCTGATGGTATGTCAGAGATAAGGCGTGTATCTATGGAAGAAGCAAATGCCTTTCTTTCTGTAAAAGCTACAACATCAAAATCAATAGCACTGGCAACTTTTTTGTGTATTTTATCACCTATATGTCTATTGATATTAGGAGCGATTAGCGAAGTTTCAGAATATGGTTTGGCAGACAATGTGGCAGGAGGAATTGGAATGATTGTTTTACTCCTTCTTGTCACAATAGCAGTTGCTTTATTTGTTTCCAGTGGTAGAAAAACAGCAGCATATGATTATTTGGAAAAAGAAATATTTGAAACAGAGTACGGTGTTAGTGGAATGGTTTCCTCACTGAAAACACAATATAACGAAACACATACAAGAAATAATATAATCGGAGCAGGTCTATGTATTATGGCACTCATTCCTCTTTTTGGAGGAACAATTTTTAATGATGAAAATGAATTACTGCTGACGATTATGCTTTCTTCTTCTTTTATTATTGCAGGTATTGGTGTAGTCTTCTTTATCAGTAGCGGTATAATATGGACGAGCTATGAAAAACTTTTACAAGAGGGCGATTATTCAAAGGAGAAAAAGAAAAATCAATCTATTGCAGCTTCTATTTCAGTTGTATATTGGTCAATTGCTACAGCCGTATATTTGGGATATAGCCTTTCTACAAATAATTGGGGGTATAGTTGGGTCATTTGGGTAGTTGCAGCCGTAGTATTTCCTGCCATTGTTACGATTTCTAATTTGCTTGGTAAACGCAAATGATGAAAACGGAATGGGTATTGTGTCCTAGCTGCGGTAATAAAACCTGGACAATGATACGAGAAAATATAGAATTAAAGAACTTCCCTCTGAACTAAATTTCCAGGTGCGAGAAGTCACACTTTGTGCAGGGGTCTGCGCATAAAGAAGGACGTCTGCGCCGACAGATGCCCTTCTTTTTATTTCATACTTTATACTGCACACCGATTGAATTTGCAGTACAAGATACCAGGGAGGCGTTACATGGGTTTCAGGTTCTGATTGAGCCTGTCCACCATCCAGGCAAGCCGCTTCTCCCGCCCGGCCTCCGTCTTTGCGTCAAGGTATGCCCGGGTGTAGGTTTTCTGGACGGAGGGCGACATGGCCTGAAAGTTTCCGTGGGCCGGCTCATAGGACTCTAACAGAGCGGAAAGGGCCTGAATCTGCTCCTGGGTCACCGCCATGGGGTTTGGCGCGTACCATTGTCCGTTCTCTTTGGCCTCCTCTATCTTCTTCCTGCCGTAATCGGTCATAAGCCCCCGTTCCTCCAAAGATGCCGCCAGAGTCTTGTTTTTCTCTGACCACTTGCTCTTCTCCCTGCGCATGGAAAAATATTTTCTGTACGTTTTATCGTCGATGCTCTGCATCTGTCCGTCAATCCATCCAAAGCAGAGCGCTTCTTCCAGTGCTTCTCCCGCTTTTATGGTTTTGGGTCCGCCGGTTTTTCCGAATAAAAGCCAGACGCCGGACGCAGACAGGCAATTCCCGGAAAGCCATTTCCGGAATTCTTCCCTATTGCCAAACATCAGGGGCTGCGCTGCATCTGCAGAACACGTTTCCTCCATGGGACGTTCTTTCTCCTTGGAATGTTCTTCCTCTGCAAAATGTTTTCCTTTGGACTTTTTTTCACTCATAGACTGCTTTCTCCCATAACCTGTTTTTCCTCCCTGTTTTTTCCCATAAAATATCCCTCCTGATCATTTTCCTTACAGTTCCTGGCATCCTGGGCAGAAATACACCGTACCCCCCAGGTAGCTCGCCTTCTGGATTATGGTTCCGCAGAAGGGACAGCCCTTGCCTACCGTGTGGCGGCTAAGCAGGACAGGATAGCCGCCCGGTTTGCCGAACAGGTCCTTCTCCGTGTTCCGTCCGCCGGAAACGGTCATTTTCTGCAGCGTATCGGTGAGGGCCTCATAGACCTGTTTCCATCGGCTCTCCGGAACGGTGCCTGCCTTTTTCCTGGGATGGAGTCCCGCCCGCAGCAGGATATCCTGAAGCACACCGTTTCCCAGTCCGGGAATCCGCTGTTCCGTGGCCAGAAAGGCTTTCATGGACAGGGTGCCCGATGCCTGCGCCTTCAGCTCCCGGAAGTAGGCGTAATCAAACTCCCCGCTTCCGGGCATGGGCTTCTCTTTTGCCACTTTGTAATAAAAATTGTCGTACTTTTCCGGATCGATCAGAAACAGGGATCCGTACATCTGCACGGTACACACCAGGCTGCTGCCGTCCTCCAGTTCGATTCTTGTCTGATAACGCGGGGGAAGCTTCTCGCCGGGGGCATAGTACCTTACATTGGTCCCATCCCCAACGGCAAAGCGATAATCCCCCACCGCAATTTCCACATAACTGCCCCATCCTGCCGCCTCCCCCAGGCGTTTTCCCTCCATATTTTCCGCATAGAAGTCTGGCTCTCCTGAATACCAGGCAAAGGAATGTTTTGTGTGGGCTGCCTCCACCCTGCGGATTTCCAGTCCCTTTACGGTTTCATTCAGCTGTGCAGCCAGGGTAAGGCTTTCCGGTATTTCCAACATGGCATTTTCTCCTTTGCAAAAGACAGATTACAGAATTCGTTATTGTCTTCAGATGATGACGGAAATTCCATAATCAAGAATCACGTTTCCTTCTCCGTCCGGCGTGGTATATCTGGGACAGTTATACCGCTCAAAGCACCAGTCGTCCTCTTTTCTGGTAAACCCGCCTGCCCGCAGCGCTTCCAGGCACATGTTGTGGGTTTCCATGGTAAAAAAGTCACCGCTGCCCTCTTTGTCGGAGAGATAACATACCGCATAATCCAGGGCTTCTATGTCAATGAATTCAAACCCTTCCGGTACCTGCGTATCCACCGGGAAAAACATGCCGATCCACCGTTCAGGCATGCCGTTTACAATATGCACGGCGCCGATATAGGCATCTCCGTTCAAAGGAATGCGCGGGTTCACCTCCAATGCGGAGAACCAGTCATTCTGAAACCATTCTCCCCAGTTGGGAGCACCGGTATATTTCCTGCCGATGAGCCTGGTGGCCGGACAACTCTCTTTCTTAATCTCCAGTAATTTGACTGCCATAGTATGCCTCCTCTTTTTCCACTGTACCATTGCTCTTGAGCCGCGCCTGTCATACGATTGCTCTTTGACCTCGGCTGCTTTACAATTGCTCTTCAGCGGCGGTTGCTTTATCATTCTTCTTCAGACGCAGCTGCTTTACGCCCTCCAACGCTCCAGGGTGGGAAAATACTCCCCAAGCATGGCCTTTGCTTCCTCCAGGGTCTTAGCACGGCCGCCCTCCACCTCGAAGGGTGCGCAGAATTCGATCATCTCCTCCAGGCTGCAGTCCTGGGCAAAGGCTCCGTCCTTGAAGCAGTAGCAGCAATAGGTTTCGTTTTTGCTGCCGTCCTGATTGGTTCCGTACTGCTCCTCCTGCATGGGCATCCCGCAGCTCTGGCAGATCTTCAGTTCCTGTTTCATTGTGTTTTCCATGGTGTTGTTCTCCTTTCATTTTGCCAGTCCCCGCTGCCTGCACAGTCAGGGGGACCTTCCCCTGCATCCCGGAAATGCTTCCTTCCTTTCCCTGCGGGAGAAGGAACCCGGGTCTGCAGGTCCGTGACATGCCTCTATCATACCCCTGATAATATGACATCAGAATGTCATATTCTGAAAGTTCCTGAAAATTTTCAGTTTTTGATTAACACCTGCTTCCCGCAAAAGGCAAAACCATAGCAGCGAATGTCCCCTTCTCCAATTCCCTTTTCCCTCAATGCGGTTTTATATTTCTTTTCTTCGATCTGTTTCAATGCCGCATCCGCCGTATCGGAAAGGTTCTTTTCCTCTGTTCTGTCCTGTACCTTAAACTCCAGAATGATCCCATCGTCCTCCGGCCCTCTGGGTTCCAACATCACATCATACCGTCCGAACCCGCTTTCCCGATTAGAAGTCACGATATACCGGTCCGCCAGTTCTACCATCAGCCCCAGTACAAAGCCATGGTAAAACCGTTCCGGTTCCTCCCCGGAAGGATTTCTCCCGGTATCAAAATAACTGAAAGTTGCCATTGCCACCTTATTCATGTAAAGATTCATACTCTTTACATCACCGAGCATTAAGGCCTTAATAAAATCATTGTATCCCCCCACTGCCCGGCTGAACCATTTTCTGATCATATGCCGAAACATTGCGCCTACTTCAAAATTTGTCAGTTCCAGTTCATATTCCTGCTTCCACTCTCCAAAATCCGTTGCATAGGTTTTTACATTTTTTACTTTCAGATAACCGCCGGCGAGAAGCAAGCTCCAAATTGCCGACTCATCTTCGCTTAATTGATCATAAACAATTTGCTCATCTATCTCTACAACAATAGAGCCGCCCTGCAGAAGACAGGCAAAATTTTCCTTTAAATTCCGGCTTCCTTCCCGAATCAATGTTCCCGCCAGGCTGTTTGAACTGGTGTTTGTCCAATAGGTTCCTGTCTGCCCCTTATCCAGGTAATTTAAGATTGACCAGGGATTATAAATATCCTTCTGCCTGCCGAAAGTAAACCCGTCATACCATTTTTTTACTTCCTGCTTTCTTTCGGATAAACCATATTCGTCTAATGCCGCAAAGACTTCATCTTCACGAAATCCGAAGGCATCCGCGTACTTTTCGGATGTTGTGGTAACCACCTCCAGATTATTCAAATCAGAGAAAACGGATTCCTTACTTACCCTGGTTATCCCTGTCATAATTGCCCGCTCCAGATAAAGATTTGTCTTAAATGCGGCATTAAACATGCTTCTGGTAAAGGAAACCAATTCCTCCCAATAGCCGTTGACATAGGCTTCCTGCATGGGCGTATCATACTCGTCCAACAGAATAATCACCTTTTTGCCATAATAACGGGACAAATAAATCGATAACTGATGAAGCGCCATGGTTGCCGTTGTTTCATTCATGTTGACATCCACTGATGCGTAAAAATTTCTTTCCTTATCATCTAAAATGCCGTCTTCCAAGAGAAATTTGTTTGCGGAATACAGGTTTGTCAGGATTTGATTTATTCTGGATATGGTCATTGCGTAGCTTTTTTCCTTAACCGCCGCAAAAGACAGACTAATCACAGGATATGTCCCCTGAAGCTTCCTGTACGTCTCCATATCCCAGATCATTAACCCCTGAAACAGATCTCCCCGCCCTGCATATTGCACAGAAAAAAACTTTTCCAACATACTCATATTCAGGGTTTTTCCAAAACGCCCGGGACGGGTGATCAGGGTCACATCGTCCTCGCTTTCCCACCATTCCCGGATAAACTTTGTTTTATCTACATAGAAAACACCCTCTTTGCGTACCTTTTCAAAATCCTGTTTTCCTATCCCCACTGTCCTTGCCATATTCCCGCATCCCTTCTGCCATATCCGCGCGCTTCACCAATCGAGCAGGGGCGATTTTACCCCTACTCGCCGCACGGCCCGTGCGCCGCTTTAGCGGCAAATTTACAAGTACGATAAGTCGCACTTTGTACACGGGCCTGCGCATAAAAGGAAAACCCCATTTCCCAACCTCCAGGGTATCTGCCCTCATCCGCCATAGAGTTTTGCCATCTGCCGGACTCTTGCCGCCAGTTCCTCCCGCGCCCAGTCCGGCTCCAAAATTACGGCAGCAGGCCCAAAGGACAGAATCAGCCCGTAAACCCAGTCGTCCACGGGGCACTGCATCCGAATCTCAAAGTCCCCCTGGGGCAGCACCGTGATTTCCTCTTCCTCAAATCTGTCATAAACCCGGTATGCCTCCCTGCGGTCTATGCGGAAAACAATTTCTGCCGAAAATTCCCCCTGGTCTGCGGACGCCGCCTGGTTCTCCTCCACCGGCCTGTCCTCCCTGTGCTGTGATCCCGGTTCAAAAGTTTCCTCCCGTACCTCCACCCGCTTCATCCGGAGTACCTTAAAGAGCCGCATTGCCCTCCTGCCCCGGCAGAAAGCCCTTACATACCATGTGTATTCCTTGAAAAGCAGCTGAACCGGCTCCACCTCCCGGTGCGTCATCTGCCCCCGCTGCCCGTAATAATCAAATGCCATCACATGCCTGCCCAGAATGGCCTCCTTAATCCGGCTGAACAGTTCCCCATGCCTTCCGCTCCAGTCGGAGAAGTCAATGGACACCCACTCCATGGACTCTTCCTTGAAAAAAGTCTGCAGTTTTTCCAGAATCTTTTCGTCCTGGAATGCCCCTGTCTCCCGCAGGCTGGCCATGGCCGCCAGAATCCTTTGCTGCTCCTCACCGGTCAGCAGGCGCCTGTCCAGAATAAAACGCTCCATGAGACGGATGCCTCCGCCCTTGCCTCTGCTGGCATACACCGGGAATCCTGCCATGGACAGGCTGTCAATGTCCCGGTAGACGGTGCGGGTGGACACCTCGAAATGCGCCGCCAGTTCTTCCGCTGTCACCGAACTCTTGTTCATTAAGATGTAAATGATTTCCAACTGCCGGTTTACCATCCCGCTCCTGTCCCTTCCTGCCCCCGGGCATATTGTTGTTTCCTATCCAAAATGATACCAGAATTATACCAGAAGCACTTGTTTCCTGCAACAGAGGATTTCTGCTGACCGGATAAACCACCAGGATAAGCCGAACCTAAAAATTAATGTTTATCATTAATAAATAGTTGACAATCATATATTTTTCTTTTATAATCTCCTACATGGAAAAACAAATCACAAACCACGGAGGTATTTACATGACCGGTACACAGCTGAAAATCAAAACCACAGGAAAAAGAGCCGCCGCCGTCCTGAAAGCGGGAAGCTTTCTGGCAGGCCTTGCGGCAGCACTGGCTCTCACCGCAATCTGCATCATCCTGTTCTCCGGCGGCAGAACCCGCTCTTCCTTCCTCTCCGCCTTTGACGTCACGGCCAACAACGGCACCGTAATCAGCATCGCGCCCCAGTCCCTGCTGCTTCTGTTCGTGTTTATGCTGGCAGATTCTGTATTGATAACCATGATACTGTTTTTCGCTTATTCTGTTTTCCGCAACATCGCCGCGGACGGACTGCCCTTCACCAAGCCAAATGCAGTCCTGCTGAAGAAAACCGCCGTGGCTTCCCTTCTGTTGGGCGTTCTGGGAACCTGTTCCGATTCCCTGGTGGACTACTACACCATCGGCGCAATGCCTTGGAATATCAATCCGACGGGCTTTATCACAGGAATGGTTCTCTACTGCCTTGCCCTGATATTTGAATACGGCTTTGACCTGCAGCAGCAGTCCGACGAGACTTTGTGAGGTGAGAAAATGCCGATTATCATGAGACTTGACCGTGTCATGGCGGACAGAAAGATGTCGCTGAAGGAATTATCGGAAAGGGTGGGCGTAGCCAATGTAAACCTGTCCAAAATGAAGACGGGAAAAATCAGCGCAATCCGTTTTTCCACCCTGGAAGCCATCTGCGACGTACTGGACTGCCAGCCCGGAGACATTCTGGAATACAGACGGGAACCGGAGGAATAAGCCCGGGGTCATTCCGGAATACAGATGGGAGCCGGAAGAACAAGCCCGGGGACATTCTGGAATACAGACGGAAACCGGAGCAACAAGCCCGGACACCGGATTTCACAGCATATTAAAAGAAACGCCCTGCACCCAGGGCATGGAGGAGAAAAATCATGAAAACTGCCGCACTGCTCTTAGTCATATCTTATGCCGTACTCATGTTGTACGCCCTTTGGAAACAGAAAAACCGAAATATCTGCATGGGCGCCGGATGTCTGCTGCTTCTGGCCTACGCGCTGCTTTTCATCCTTAAAAACCGCAGCCCCATGCCGCTTCTGCTCCTGGGAATGCTCTGTATTTCCGCAGGCGCCCTGTTAAACGGCATCCGGCAGAAAAAAGTGCATCTGCTCCACCACCTGATCCGGCTGCTTCTGGAAGCCGCCATAGCTGCCCTCTGTTGGATAAGCCTGGGCGGCATTTGAGGGAAAATACCCCCGCCCCGGGAAAAAGCGGGGGCAAACAGTGGAAATCCAAAAGCGTCAGGACTATGACCCTGCTGCCGTAATGGAGTTTGTCCGCAGAACTCTCTATTAAAATTCCACAGGATTGTGGCATTTTTTATCCCGCTGCCGTGTACATTCTGGCCGCCGTGCGGATTGGGCTGTGCATGATGCCCCAGAACCAGTGGCTCACCGCCGAAGCGCCTCTCTCCTGGGGCATCTACCGCAACATTCCCTTCGCCCTTCTGGGACTTCTGGTCATTGTGCTGTTCTATAACAGCGCAAAAAAGCACGGGGACAAGGCGTTTGGTTGGATGTGGCTGACCATCGTGCTAAGCTTCGGCTTCTATATCCCGGTTGTGTTGTGGGCGGACGCCGTCCCCCTCATTGGAATGCTGATGATTCCCAAGACCTGCGCCTACGTGTGGACTGTGCTCATCGGATATTCCGCCATGAAGCAGCCCCGCCTCCGCCAGGAGAGCCATTGAGCGGCACCCTGAAAACCCATGGGAAACTATTTAAAATATTTAAACTATTCTTAAAATATTTTCCAAAGTAGGATTGACAAATACCTTATTCCGTCCTATACTACGATATAGCAAGATATATCAAAAAACTTTGATGTGAGGAAACGGTATGGGTACTTACCAGGAAAACGCCAAAGTCTTCAAGGCCCTATGTGACCCAAAACGCCTTGCCATTCTGGAGCAGCTGCGGAGTGGTGAGAAATGCGCCTGTGTTCTGCAGGAACCAATGAAACTGACCCAATCCGGCCTGTCGTATCACATGAAAATCTTATGTGATTCCGGACTTGTCGTGAGCCGCCAGGAGGGCAAATGGACGCATTACCGTTTAAGTGAGACCGGCAGAGCGGAAGCCGTGAAGCTGCTTCTGGCCATTACCACACCGGACACAGACCAGAAGGGCGGATGCCTTTCATGTGACAGCGAAACGCCATTACAATAAGATGGCGTTTCTTTTAGACATAAACATCAAAAATTTTTGATATATTGTTCAATCATAATGGAAAGCGAGGTTTTTCTATGGGCGTTTGGCAGTTTATCCAGGACCAGGTTTTAGGCATGAAATGGCTGAATGAACTGATGGGAAAAGGCCTTTCCCTGTTGGGACTGGATGTGGGAGGGCGTATAGGAGGGAGTGTTCAGTTTTTCCTCTATGACGTGTTGAAAATCACGGTGCTGCTCTGCTTCCTGATTTTCGTCATTTCCTACCTGCAGAGCTACTTCCCGCCGGAACGGAGCAGGCGGATATTGGACCGTTTTCACGGTGTGGGCGCAAATATCATCTCCGCCCTGTTAGGCACAGTGACACCGTTCTGCTCCTGCTCTTCCATCCCGCTGTTTATCGGCTTTACCAGTGCAGGGCTGCCTCTGGGGGTAACCTTCTCTTTCCTGATTTCCTCCCCCATGGTAGACCTTGGCAGCCTTATCCTCTTAATGAGCATTTTCGGCGCAAAGGTAGCCCTTGTCTATGTGGCGGTGGGACTGGTAATCGCCGTAGCAGGCGGTACGCTGATTGAGAAGCTGCACATGGAGCCATATGTGGAGGAGTTCGTCCGCAGCGCCTCCATTGTGGATATTGAGTCCCCTGGGCTGACAAAGCGGGAACGGCTTCAGTTTGCCCGAGAACAGGTGGCTTCCACATTCCGGAAAGTATTCCCGTATATTCTGGCAGGCGTCGGCATTGGCGCAGTCATTCACAACTGGATTCCGGAAAACATCATTGCGGCTGTACTGGGCGGCAGCAATCCATTCGGCGTTATCCTTGCCGCACTGGTGGGCGTACCCATGTATGCCGACATTTTCGGCACCATCCCTGTGGCGGAGGCCCTGCTGTACAAGGGGGCACAGCTTGGCACAATCCTCTCCTTTATGATGGCCGTCACCACCTTAAGCCTGCCCTCCATGATTATGCTCCGCAAGGCAGTCAGGCCGAAACTGCTTGCCCTGTTCATCGGCATTTGTACCACAGGCATTATTATAGTCGGCTACCTGTTTAATGTGTTCCAGTTTTTACTGATATAATTATAGCCGGCTTTACCCTTTAGCGCTATCGCGAAACAATTTAAACCAGGAGGAATATTTTATGGGACTGTTCAACAAGAAAAAAGAAGAAACAAAATCCTGCTGCTGTGGCGGCAGCTGTACCCCGGAAACCATGAAGCAGGCTGAAGCCGCAGCCCCGGGCGTCAGGGTGCTTGGTTCCGGGTGCGCCAAATGCAACGCTTTGGAGGCGGCCGTCCGTGAGGCACTGGCAGAACTGGGGATGGACACCGCCATTGACCACGTAACTGACTTCGCACAGATCGCCGCCTACGGTGTAATGACCACCCCGGCCCTGGTTGTGGACGGAAAAGTGGTGTCCTATGGCAGGGTACTCGGAAAAGACGAGGCAAAGTCCGTCATTCAAAAAGCGAGAGCCGGCGCTGCCCCATCCTCATAATTCATCTGCACCTCTTCAAATTCTTTTCTTCTAATTTAATTCAGTGCTTGCTAATTTAATTTCATCTGGTATAATATTCTGGTGTAATAGAACCGTACCCCGGGCACTGCCCGGCGGTATCCGGTTTCTTACTTTTTTACAGAATGGAGGAAACGAAATGTGGATGAAAAAATCCTGAAGGCCCTGGGAGAACCCAGAAGATATCAGCTGCTGCAGCTGATGTCCTGCCGGAGCTACTGCGTCCGCGCACTGGCGGTAAAAAGCGGCCTGTCCGAATCCGCGGTGTCCCAACACCTGAAAATCCTGCGGGAGGCAGGTCTGGTGCACGGCATCAAAAAAGGCTACTACACCCATTACCGTCTGGACAAGGATGCACTGGGCCAGGTCATCGCCGAACTGGAACAGCTCCGGACCATACAGCGCAGGCCCTGTGACGGCCCGTTCTACGGCTGCCCGGAGTCGGAATATCTGCGCTGCAAATCCTATGTACCGCCGGAAAAAAGAGGAAAGGAAGACTGAATTCATGTTAAAACGCTTTATTTACTACTACAAACCGCACAAAAAGATGCTTGCCCTGGACATGCTGGCATCCCTGCTCATCTCCGTTATCGGCATGGTATACCCCATCGTGACCAACAAGATGCTCAATATTTATATCCCGGAAAAAATGTACTCCACCATTGTCATTGCGGGCCTGGTGGTGCTTACCCTGTACATAGTCCGCATGCTGCTGCGCTTTTTCGTGCAGTACTACGGCCATATCATCGGCGTGCAGATGCAGTCCCAGATGCGCCAGGATCTGTTCGCACATCTGGAGAAACAGCCCTTTACCTTTTACGACAACCACGAAACCGGCCGCATCATGACCGCATCACCAGTGATCTGTTCGAGGTCTGCGAACTGGCCCACCACGGCCCGGAAAACCTGCTCATCAGCTCGGTGATGATCCTGCTGTCCTTTGCCTACCTGTTTTTGATCGATCCCATCCTGACCCTGATTATCTTTGCCTGTGTTCCGGTTCTGGTGGTGGTCACCCTGCACTTCCGCCGGGCCATGAGCCGTGCCTTTGACGATCGCCGCAAGAGCAACGCCACCATCAATGCCGCCGTGGAGAGCAGCGTCACCGGCATCCGCGTCACCAAGGCCTATACCAACAGCGCCCGGGAGGTGGAGAAATTCCGGGAGGGCGACAGGCAGTTTGTGGATGCCTCCCGCCGGGCTTACCGGGCCATGGCCCAGTTCCACTCTTCCACTGCCTTTGTGACGGATATCTTCAATGTGTTCATCCTCATTGCAGGAGGCCTGTTCCTGTATGACGGCAGGATATCCTTCGGAGATTATTCCACCTTTATCGTCTCCGTGAACCTGTTCATCAATCCGGTGAACACCCTCATCGGCTTTATGGAACAGTTCCAGAACGGCGTCAGCGGCTTCAAGCGGTTTGTGGAAATCATGGACGAAGCGCCGGAAACCGACGCCCCTGACGCAAAGGAACTCACCAATGTGCAGGGCGTCATTGAATTTCAGAACGTCACCTATGCCTATGATCCCTCCAAGGAGGTGCTCCACAACATCAACCTGCGCCTGGAAAAAGGCCGCAAACTGGCACTGGTTGGCCCTTCCGGCGGCGGAAAAACCACCCTGTGCCATCTGCTGCCCAATTTCTACAAAATCCAGGAAGGCGACGGCTCCATCCTTATCGACGGCCAGGACATCCGCAGCCTGACCATGGAATCCGTCCGCCGCAATATCGGCATCGTACAGCAGGACGTGTTCCTCTTCGTGGGCACCATCCGGGAAAACATCCTCTACTGACGCCCTGACGCCACCCAGGAAGAAGTCTATGAGGCAGTCCGCCGGGCCAATATCCACGATTACATCATGACCCTGGAAAAGGGCTACGACACGGAAATCGGCGAAAGGGGCGTCAAGCTCTCCGGCGGCCAGAAGCAGCGCCTTAGCATCGCCCGGGTATTCCTGAAAAATCCCGCCATTCTGATTCTGGACGAGGCCACCAGTGCCCTGGACAATACCACCGAAGTGCTGATTCAGCAGGCCCTGGACGAACTGTGCAGGGGCCGCACCACCCTGGTGGTAGCCCATCGTCTCTCCACCATCCGCAACGCGGACGAAATCGCTGTAGTCATAAACGGGCGTATTATGGAACGGGGAACCCACCAGGAGCTGATGGACGCCGACGGCACCTACAAACAACTGTACTCCCTGCAGTTCCGGGAGAATGATTTTTTTGAGCAGTAATTGAGCAGGGGAGATTTTATTCCTGCTCGCCGCGCGGCCCGTGCGCCGCTTTAACGACAAACTTCCAGGTACGAGGAGTCGTACTTTGTGCACGGGCCTGCGCACAAAAACTCCGGAGGAAAGCAGTCAGCCGTTTCCCCCCTGGTTTTCTATGCGTCAATTACCTAAGCTCCATGAGACGGATGCCTCCGCCCTTGCCCCTGCTGGCATACACCGGGAATCCCGCCATGGACAGGCTGTCAATGTCCCGGTAGACGGTGCGGGTGGACACCTCGAAATGCGCCGCCAGTTCTTCCGCTGTCACCGAACTCTTGTTCATTAAGATGTAAATGATTTCCAACTGCCGGTTTACCATCCACTGGTCCCCTCCTGTCCTTATATCACCTGTTCTTTTCCTGCTTCCCCATCATCTGATACCCCAGGTCCTTTCCGCCTCATAGAGCTTTGCAAGCCTGTTTCACCTCTTATTTCATTTTCTCCACAAAATGAACGGCGGAGGTGTCCCAGTATTTTCTGTAAACCCGGGCTTTGCTGCCGTTGAGATTCAACTGATACATTCTGAACACCACAGGAATATCCTTAGGCTGCCACTGTTCCGCATAGGAATACTGATAGACCATCCCCAGATTCCGCATCACGCCCCCGCTCCTGGGATTGTTTCTGTCATGGGTGGCTGTCAGATAGGGAAGGCCGTCTCTTTTCCGATTCTCTTCAGACCATATCGGCTCTGCTGTTTATTCTTTCAAATTCTCCAGAATTTCGGGATTGTTTGAGAGAACCTCTCCCATAGTCCGGCAGTTTTCCAGTTCCGGACAGTCTCCGCATGTGGTCACACTTTTTTTCAGCGCGCACTGGCGAATTTCGCACATGCTGTCGCAAAATACCGTTTTGATCCCGTCAACACGGCATCCCTGACAGTTGATATGTTCCGGCAGAATGGGCGCGTCATTTAACTCTGCCCATAATTTTGCCGTTTTTTCACGCAATGCCTGATCGTCATTGACTGTCGCAAGGTATGCGTCGCATTTTTCACAGTCCAACCCACAATATCCAATCATTTCGTTCATTCTTATGTACCTCCTGATTTCTATTTGATCAATTGTTCCTTTACTGCAGTCTGCTGCAGATCAATCCCGGCACGCCCCCATCGGCGCTTCCCCAAACAGTGGAGACAGAGCGGCCTGCTGTGAGACCCTTCATCGGCCCTCACTCATACAGTCTCTCATAGCCGCATTTTTCAATGGCACAGCGCATGGGGACGTTTTCAGGCCGGGTACGGCAGGTGGCGGTCTTCCCTGCGGCTACAATGCGGTTGGTAAGATATGCCGTCATCGCCGTGCCGAATCCCTTTCCGCGGAATTCCTCATAGGTTCTGATATCCGCCGCTTCCCAGAATGCAAAGGAATATCGCTCTATGCAGCCCCTGGCCGCCGGAACGCCGTCCTGATACAGCTGAAAATATTCGATATCCTCTGGTTCTGTTCCCATGGAGCGGATCTCCCACCCAGAGGGCAGGACAGGATTCGGGTCCAATACCGGTCTCCGGGTAAAATAAATGATCTCCTCATCCTGTTTCAGCACTTGATAGTACCATTCGTCATATAATGCGTCGCATCTGTCATTCCAAAGGCGTTTATAGTCCGGGGCAGAGACGATTCGTGCCGCCAGTTTTTCCACGGACAGGATTCCCTCCTCCGCGCACATATTGATATCCGCGGCATAGGCCGCCCAGTCCAGATCATCCCTGTCCCACACGCAGGGGATGGCTTTCAGCCCATATAAAAATGCCGCTGCCGCCCGGGTATGACCGTCTGTCAGGAGCAGACGCCCCGCCAGACTTCTCACGGGGACAGGCTCCATTTTCTCTATGTCCCGGGGGCTTTGAAACCAGCTGCGCACATCAGTTAGTTTCTTCTGACTGATATAGAGCTGACTGGGGGTAAGGGCCGTTATTTCCGCCATAAAAACCTGCTCTGCGCTTTGCTCCAAAGCTTCCGACGTCTGGAATGCCTTTGACAAATACAATACCAGATCATCATTGTTGCAGCAGTCCGCATACGGCTCACACACCGCGTCATTGTACCAGACGCCGCTTCCGTCGGGGATATAGCCCCGCTTTACATACATTCTCTGGGCGCTCCCGTATCCGCTGTGAAGCCCCACCCCAAGGTAAACCCGATGGGCGTACCGCCTGGCAATTTCTTCCGCAATGTCCATAAGTTTGCTGCCGATACCAAAACGGCGGTATTTTTCCAATACTGCAAAATCCACGATTTCCGGATAACCGCTTCCGCCGAAGGCCCCGTTTTGGGCATCCGGATATACATGGATATAACCTGCCGGATTTCCAAGATATTCTGCCGTCAGTGACAGGGATTTCCCGGATTTCTGATCTTCAAGCCGCATCCGGAATTTGCTGATCTCCGAATGCCATCCCTGTGCCCGTTCTTCCTCCCAGAACTCCCGGGCGTCCGTGTACTTCATATCCCGCACCCGGATTTTTCCGTTATCAAAATAAACCAAAGTCCACCTCCCTGTTTATAATTCTCCATCTGCCCCGCAAAGTTCCCCTTCTGCCCCGCAATTTTATGTAAAACATCGCTTCCTAAAGATACAACCTGCCACCGTACAGTGCACAGTACATATGCTGCCTGTGGCTGCCCGGGTACCGCTGCATTGGCAGTCCCGCAAAGGGATTTTAACTGTTTCTGCGGATTTTGATCAGGCGGAAAACATCTTGATACAAACCATCCTTATCCTCTATGTCAATCATCAGCCATCTCTGTCCGTTTCCTTCCTGTGTCTCCCTATATAGATTCCCTAATGCAGCGGTACATTCCGGCAATATTGCCTCCACCGGCCCTTTTTCTTTTTGCCCTACCACCACCAGAACCTTAAAAAAGCCTTCTTTGGGATACAGGGTACACAATGTCTTTCCCGCCTTTTTCCATTTGATATTCCAACCCTTTTCCCAACTGCAGGAACTGTATTCCACTTTTTCAGTACACTGATACATCTCCCTGATTTCCGAACAAAATTCCATAAAAACAGGATTTCTCACATATTCGCTAACTTCATTGATGGCAGGACAGTAATTTTTATCCTGTATATCGATCATATACTTACCCTTTCTCCCCTTCTTTCGGCCTGAAAATGGCTTTTCTGCTCCAACGCTTCTATTTTTCCCGGCAATTGTAAGTAATTGGTAAAAACAATCTCCGGCTTTTCCTCCGGTTCCTGCTGATAATAATGGTATTTGCCCCGCTTCAGCCAAGCCGTGTGCATCCCTGCCAGGTTCCCGCCCCTGATGTCCGCTCCGGGATTATCTCCCACTACCAGTATATTTTCTACCGGTTCACCTATAATTTCTGTGATATACCTGTAGCATTTCTCACTTGGTTTTGTGGACCCGATTTCCTGCGCCGACACGGTTTTCAGGAACACATGCTCCAGTCCCAGACATTGGAGCTTCCGTTCCTGTATTGCCCGCAGCTCATCTGTCAGCAAATACAATCCGTACTTTTCCTGCAGCCCGGGCAGCACGTAGAGGAAATCCGCAAAAGGCTTCATATTGTCATACACTGCCTGCCAATAGCATTCCGCCAATTCCGCCCCCGTGACACGGGCGACTCCCAGTTCCTCCAGGACCGCATCATACCATTTAGCTCTGTCATTTGCCTCCGGCAGGCCCCTGCAGGCGCTTGTCACCCGGGATTTCACCTTTCGGAAAATGTCGTAAACCGCCTCCGGGGAGCTGTCGCAGCAGCCGGCCAGGTATACTGCCGTTTCCAGTTCCGCCGTCATTTTTACATCTGTCTCATTGTACAAAGTACCGTCCATATCAAAAATAATTGCGCTTATCATCTGTGGTTTCCAACCCTCCTATATCTCCACTGCAGGCAGCCTGATGCTGCCCACAGGCATCACCACGAACAATTTTTTACTCATCATCCTCTAATAAAGGCATATTAATCAATTCCGGCAGTTGGAGTTGATACTCTGAAACCATCATTGGAGACAATGTTCTGCTCATAGCATACTCAACCACTTCATCCTCTTTAGATGCACATAATATCATTCCCACACTCGGATTCTCATTTTCCTTTTTCT
>CAJTXE010000014.1 GCA_910580225.1 uncultured Acetatifactor sp. | reverse complement strand
GTTCAGACGTGTGCTCTTCCGATCTGCATCTTCCATACGAAGCTTTGCTTCCTTCATCTCTGTCTCGGTAGCGGCACCTACGCGGATCACTGCAACACCGCCTGCCAGTTTCGCCAGTCTCTCCTGAAGTTTCTCTCTGTCAAAATCGGAAGTGGTCTCTTCAATCTGCTTCTTAATCTGTGCAATACGAGCCTGAATCTCGCTCTTCTCACCCTCTCCGTCCACGATAACGGTGTTCTCCTTCTGCACCTTCACGGATTTTGCATGTCCCAGCATATCCATAGTGGTATCCTTCAGCTCATAGCCAAGGTCAGAGCTGATGACGGTACCGCCTGTAAGGATGGCAATATCCTGCAGCATATCCTTCCTTCTGTCGCCGTAGCCGGGAGCCTTCACTGCCACTACATTGAAGGTACCGCGAAGCTTGTTGACAATCAGCGTGGTAAGAGCTTCACCTTCCACATCCTCTGCAATGATCAGCAGCTTGGCGCCAGACTGTACGATCTGTTCCAACAGGGGCAGGATCTCCTGGATATTGGAAATCTTCTTGTCAGTGATCAGGATGCAGGGATTTTCAAGGGTAGCTTCCATCTTGTCCATATCCGTAGCCATATACGCGGAAATATAGCCTCTGTCAAACTGCATACCCTCTACCAGATCCAGCTCGGTCTGCATAGTTTTTGACTCTTCAATGGTAATAACACCGTCTCCACTGACCTTCTCCATTGCATCCGCCACAAGCTGTCCTACTTCGTCATCGCCTGCGGAGATAGCAGCCACTCTCGCAATGTGCTCCTTGCCGTTTACCTTCTGGCTCATTTTGGAGATAGCATCCACTGCACACTCGGTGGCCTTCTTCATACCTTTTCTCAGAATGATGGGGTTGGCGCCTGCCGCCAGGTTCTTGATACCTGCGTTTACCATAGCCTGGGCCAGAACGGTAGCTGTTGTGGTACCGTCACCTGCCACGTCGTTGGTCTTTGTCGCCACTTCCTTCACAAGCTGTGCACCCATGTTCTCAAATGCGTCAGCCAGTTCAATCTCCTTTGCGATGGTTACACCGTCGTTGGTAATCAGGGGAGCACCGAATGACTTATCCAATACCACATTTCTTCCCTTGGGTCCAAGAGTCACCCGCACGGTATCACTTAACTGATTGACGCCGGACTCTAATGCTGCACGGGCTTCCGCACCGTATTTAATTTCTTTTGCCATGATTTTCATGCCTCCGTTTTCATTTCTATCATAATTTAGACTTTGATAACTGATATGGAACCCTTAGTTCTCGATTACAGCCAGGATATCATTCTGCTTTACTACGATAAATTCTTCCTCGTCAAGCTTTACTTCCGTTCCCGAATACTTGGAGTAGATCACATTGTCACCGACCTTAACTTCCATCTTGACTTCCTTGCCGTCTACCATGCCGCCTGGACCTACGGCTACAACCTCTGCCTGCTGAGGCTTCTCCTTGCTCTGTCCGGGAAGAACGATGCCGGACTTGGTGGTCTCTTCAGCTACTAACTGTTTTAATACAACTCTGTCACCCAAAGGTACTAACTTCATGATAATTGCCTCCTGTTATTTACGTTTTTCTTGAATTACAGGTTTGTAAATGGGTCCCTGTAATATATCTGTTAGCACTCTTTTAATTTGAGTGCTAATCACTAACACATATAATAGTTTTATATGGAAATCTTTGCAAATATATTCACGGAAAACAAAGTTTTTTCATCTCCTGTTTTCTCTTTTTATCTCTTGTTTTCTCTCTTTATCTCACTTTATTCCCTGAAGGATAATTTTATATTTATTTTAGAAATCAGTAATTTTTTCCAAAGATTCAGCCGAAATAATAAGTAGGAAAACGGTAATGGCACATTTGAAATACGCATCCAAGGAGGGATTGACGCAGCAAACGGAATTCAAACCAATTTCAAAGTGTATCCGGTTCAGGTGGTAACCTGCATATCGAAGCCGAAAAGAGACAGGAGCGGTTCCGGACAGCCGGACTCCCGCACCCCCAAAACTTTCACTTTCGGCAACCTATTGGAGGAGAAGGTAACGGAAAATGCTCCGGAGGAGTGCTACACTGTGACTTATGACAGGCAGAGCCGCCTCCAGACCTATTATTACCGTCAATCCAGGGAGTATACCAGGTAACCATGCAGAAAGGGGCCGACGGGAAATACCATATTTCGCCGTCTGGCCCCTTTCCGCATATCCCGCTTTCCGGATAAGGTACCGGCTTTTATGCATCCTAAAGGTCAGACTGCCCGCTTAGAGAAACACTTGCCAGCCCACGACAGCCAAATGCTTTCTGCCGGATTTTCAGGAATCAGCACTTGATCTCCAGATACCCCAGAAGCTTGGACATATCATACTCGTCCAATACTCCCAGATTGGAATCATAATATTTGCCGTCAAAGTGAACCAGGTAATGGCAGAAACGTCCCAGCTTTTCCATCATGATACAGCACCTGGGAAGTACGGTATCACGGCCTTCCGTATAATTAATCACGTCAGAATGATCAATTCCGTAATAGTTCAGGGCCGAAATCATGCGGCCCATGGTAGCCTGCCATTCTCTGCAGTCCATGACAGTGATCACTTCCGCGATGGTATTTCCGGCAAGCATGGCCACACAGGCCTGTCCGCACAGCCCGTCCTCCGGCTGGATAATAACCTTCATGCTGTCTATCCTGCGGATGGGATTCTCGAAGCTGTAAGGGCTGTTCTGGTCCATGCGTATCAGAGAACCGGTGATGTGCAGCAGAATCTTATGAGTCACACCCAGCTCCACATTGACGGCGTCCGCATCCGGTATATGGATCTCATAACTGCCTTTCTCGATGGGAAGCAGCTCGCATTCTATGATATTGTTGTCCAATACTACCTCTGCCTGAATCACATCTCTCTGTTTACAGACCTCCCAAACATTGAAGGGAATCTGAATCATCACTCCTTTTTCTTTCTTCTCCACCACCGATTCAAAAAAATATCTCATCTCTTACCTCCATCCCGGGATTTTCCCCGCTTTCTTCCTGGAAATGTTTTGCCTTCTCGCTTTGCATATTTTCGTTATTGTATCAAATTCTTTCGTATTTGAAAATACTTTTCCAATAAGTTAAAAAATAAACGATCAGGATTTTTTTCTCACCTGTGAAGGCGAAATGCCATAGCGCTTTTTGAAAAGCTTGCTGAAATGGTAGGCATCATCATATCCCACCAGTGCTGCCACCTCCTGTATGCTCCCCTGATACCCCTCCTCCAGCAGTTCTTTCGCTTTCTCCAGACGCAGGTTAATCAAATGCCGGATGGGCGTGTTGCCGGTCTCTCCCTTAAAAATCCTGGAAATATAAAAAGGACTTAGATACATGTTCTCCGCTATCTGATCCAGGGAAATCTTTTCAGAGTAATGATCTTCAATATAACTGATCACCTGTTCCGCCACATATTTTTTGCCTGCCGACTCAAAGGAATACCCCTGAGGGCGTTCCATGGGTTCACACTGTTCCCGCAGCACCAGCAGAAGCATCTGGATCAGATACGATTTCAGCATAAAATAGCGCCCCTGCCTGCGCACAGCATTCTCCGCCTCCATGGAGGCGCAGAGTTTGAACAGCCTCTGGCTCAATTCTCCTGCGGTATGGAAAATGCACTCTTCTCTGGGGAGCGGCATACGGTTTTCCGCACATCCGGATATTCGAATATTGGAAAAACCCACAAAAAACTCCGTTGCAGGTGTTGCAGCTTCCGGACAATACAATGCCTGATGCAGGACTCCAGGATTAATAATGATCAGGTCTCCCTCTCTGATGGCATATATTTTACCGTCAATCCGATACTTTCCTTCCCCCGAAAGAACATACGCCATCTCAAGGAAATCATGGCTGTGATACTCCGGTTCTTCACTGCCTTTGTGGCGGGTTCCTTTCCATATAAAAAGGAAGGTTGGATCCATCTCATCTATCGATATCTCTGCTATCCTCTGCTCTTCCATGCCAGTCCTCCCTGCCGCATCAGTACACTGCTATTTACTGTCCCCATTCTATATTTATGCTATTTTACCTGTTTTCTCAGGAAATGTAAAATACATTTTAAAATTTTTTATTCTTCTATATTTATTCTTCTCCCGACAGCACCAGATGCAGAATATGTGCCAGCGGTTCACAGGCATTCATGGCTTCTTCCACCGTATTGTTCTGGGCTCCCAGTTCTACCAGCAGAGATCTGGGACGGAGGTGCATATTATAACGATACCCCTTCAAATATATCTTGCGGGTGAGCTTCGGATAATATTCCATGGCCTTCAGCTGCATCTGGAAAGAAAATGCCAGATTCCAATCCTGGTTCTCATTATAGAGATATGCAATATTTCCGGTTTTCTTTGTCCTGGAAAGGCCGTTGAAGAACATAAAACGGGCAGTAGGCCTGCCGTCCAGATCCATCACCAGACGTGTGGTTTCCGGCAGAGCATCCCTATGTAGATCGATTACCACCTGGATAGACGGATAATCCTCCAGAACCTGTTGGATATCCGCCAATGCCACAGAATAAGAGTCATCTCTTGACTCTATGTCATACTGTCCCAAATGATGGACTACATTGTAGCCGTAAGTCTCTCTCAAAATCTCTGCCAGATGTTCTCCGACACCCATAATCGAGGTAGAGGCATCCCCTGGAACGGAATCTGCAAAACTCTCCTGAGAATGGGTATGATAGATCAGAATCTGGGGACCGTCCCCCTCCTTTGTTATAGTCATATCTTTTCCCAACAGACTGTCTGTATTTAACTGGTCACTGCCCGCCGTCGTATTGGCATCTATGGTATAAAACTGCTGAATCAGTGTCTCATAACTTCCAATGGTACTCAGATCCACCTGATTCTGCTTTGTATGAGGGATGAATGCTGTAGGCTGCTGTATGGCTGCCGCCTCATTCTCCGCCCGCAGAAGTTCCTGCATGGACTCCAGTGAGGACTCCTCATCCACAGCAGGCACCTGTCCGCCGTTCTCCACCGGCTCTGTCTCCGGTTCAGCACTTTCTGTATCCCCATTATCCTCCCCTGGATAAGTCCCTTCCTCCGCCTCCGCCAATAAGATCGTGCGGAAATCGGTTCCGCTGTCCGTTTCTGTTATTTCTCCCCGTCCTGCATAGCCATAGAATGGAAACATGGCCGTAATCTGTTCCTGTAAAAACAGAGTACCTCCCCGGCCGTTTTCCATGGCAAAGGCAATCCCCGGCATAAACAGGATACTCAGTTTGCTCTCCACTCCTTCGGCCATGCTATTCAGCATGGCACCGCCGATGGTATTCTGCTTTTCCACCGCATCCGGGACTGCGCTGCTACAGCTCTTCAGCACTGCCTGCAGTCCAAGAAACAGAACTGCCAGTAAAAGAAGTCTCCTGATAACCTTATCCGTAAAAGCGCTTTTCCGGAACACTTTGTTTCCATGAAAGAACCCTTCTCCATGGAATGACCCTCTACCTTTTACAGCAACGCACTTCCTTTCCTGACACGACATATCCTGTTAAATATATGCCTGTCAGAACGGATACATGAATTTCGTCTTTCATTTTTGCAGTGGTACGTTTTAACACTTTTCCATAAACGTTTCTCCGATTGCAATGTTAATCCCTTCTGACACGGTATAGCTCACCCGCTTTATCACCGCGTCGATATCCTTACCCGTCATATACATATTGTTCAGTTCGGCAAAATGCAGCTTCTGTTTCTCCCGATATCTGGCATTCACCGGATCCCCGTCATCCTCCAGAAGCTTTTCCAACGCATCTCCCACGATCGTAGCGGCATCCACCACAGTCGGAATGCCAATGGCAATCACCGGCACCCCCAGACTCTCCTCAGTCAAAGCATTCCGATGGTTTCCCACTCCGGAACCGGGCTGAATCCCTGTATTGGTAATCTGAATTGTGCGGTTCAGCCGCTTTGTGCTGCGGGCAGCCAGCGCATCAATGACAATCAACACATCCGGAGCAGTCTCTACCACCACTCCCTTTACGATCTCCGCCGTCTCCATTCCGGTCTTGGCCATTACTCCAGGCTCCAGGGCACTGACCTGGTTCATCCTGTCGCAGTTATAGGCAGCCTTCCCGTATTCCTTCACAATGTGACGGGTGACAAAGAGGTTGTCCACCACCTGCGGCCCCAGCGCATCCGCCGTCACCTCCCGGTTTCCCAGCCCCACTACCAGTACAGACTGTTCCCGCTCCGCACCGGGCAGCAGCTCCAGTATCTCCTCCGCCAGCCGGGCCGAAATCTCCCTGTGATAATCCTCGTCCGGTTCCACCATGGCAGGCGCCTCCATGGTCACATATATGCCCATTGGCTTACCCATGGCTTTGGCCGCATTTTTGGTGTCGATCATCACCTTTGTGACACGGATATCTTCCTCCTCATGATATGTTTCCTCCACTCTGACTCCTCGCAGTTCACTGTCCGCTTCACTGATACTCTCCCTTGCTTCCAGAGCCAGGTCCGTTCTCACCTGTGTATTTCCGTGAAACGACTTATTTTCCCTGTAACATTCCTCTTCCCTGAAAGATTCTTTGGACTGACTTTTTTCCATATTGTGCATGCTTCCTCACTCTCTTTCGCAAATCCGATTTTTCTTCATTCATTCCTCCATTTATTTTTATTTTGTTCAATTTTTCCCGGAATATGTCTTGACAAAATTTCTATTATTTACTAAACTATCTTTATGTGTTTATCCGGGTTCTCCGTGTCTGACCTGGATAAAACAAAACCAAACATAATCTAGTATACAATTGGAGGTGTACGACTTGGCTAATATTAAATCCGCGAAGAAAAGAATCCTGGTTAACCGCACCAAGGCTGAGAGGAATAAGTCCATCAGATCAAGTGTAAAAACTGCAATCAAGAAGGTATATGCTGCGATCGCCACCGGGGACAAGGCTGCTGCCAAGACAGAACTGGCTGCCGCTACCAAGGTGATCGAGATGGCCGGAACCAAGGGAGTCTATCACAAGAACAATATAGCTCACAAGGTTTCCCGGATCAGCAAAGCTGTAAATGAAATGGCTTAATTATAAAGACGCATCAAAAAACACCCGCAACCGTCATGCGGGTGTTTTTGTCTCAGAGTCTTTTGTATTTCAATGCCTGTGGCTTCCTCCCCCATGGCTTGCACCGCTGCTGCTGCGATGATGTCCTCCCCCGCCGCTGCGTCCACCTCCTCCGGAGGTACTCTCTGTCACGATCTTCCTTGTTGTAATATTTTTTCGAATCACTTCATCTGTTTTATCATGCATCTCCGGTTTTCCGCCCGCCACATAGGTATTCACCGCAACCGTATTCTCTGCCTTTTTCTGCGCAGAACCGCTGACCGCATATACCAGCGCTATAATGACCGGAAGGAACAGTACCGTATACCAGGAAAAGGGAAGCTGCCAGGACGGATCCAGCAGATCCCCAACCTTTTTTACATAAGCCCTGTATGCCTTATAAGGATCAGTATCATAATAATCATCAACGGCATATAGAACCTTGTCTATATCCCGGACACTGAATGCAGCTTCCACACTGCCGCTGGTGGAAAGATGCTCCCCGTTCTGTCCCTGGTACCAGTTATGCAGCAGCAGAACGCCATCCCCTTCAAACCCCTTATTATAGCCATATTGATTCTCATCCCAGAAATCATCGGCAATATCCTGCATATTTTGCTCCCAGCCCGCGGATCTCAAGCCATAGCGTTCCATGGCTTCCTGGCCTTCCACAGACTGGTTGATGGTCACAAGCACGATGTCTATCTGCAGTTTCGCCTCTGTCTCCGCGATGTATTGCCGCAAATCCGCTTCTTCCTCATCGGTAAGTACATCCGCGTAATCATAAACCCTCTCTGCCGGCGCATCCTGATTGGTTCTGGGTTCACTCCCTCTTGTCTGTTTCGCAATACCTGCTCCTATGCAGGCCAGCGCCAGAATTCCGATTCCGATAAACCAGAAACGGAAATAATGCAGATACTGTCTTCCTGCTTCTTTTTTCATATCGTTTTCCATTTGCCTTACTTCCAATTCCGCAGCTGTCCCGCTCCCTGTTTTACAGATTGAACAGCTCCTGTTTTTCTTTTTCTCCCTCTTCAGAAAACAACTTCCCAATAAACCCTTACAGCAGCCCAAGCAGAATCTGCAGCAATGTCAGACTCACCGTCAGACATGCCCACAGGGTACCCACATAAGCCATAAATTTTCCTTTGGAGAAAGGCGCTGTCCCAACAATCTTACCTGTCTGCCCGTTTATATAGAAGGGATATTCCTGTTCTTGGTAGCAATATATGTATTTCCAGACCGGCAGCAGCCCATATATTGTTTTCCGTGCTTTCACAGTAATATCCTGCCGCTCTGTCTTTACCGCATGATATCCGGCATAGCTTTCCCGCAGAAGTTTCTCCGCATCCGCCCGCATCAGCGCCTTTGCCCGACCCTCCACTTCCCCTGCCTCCATGTTATACTTCTCTCCCAGGAAACCGGACATAAATTTGGGCTGAAAATCCACCATCTGGCCATATTGAAAAGGAGCAATCAGATCCATCACGTCATCCGGCATCTGTTCTGATGCATCTGCAGGCATCTTTTCGAAATAAATATCCATACTGCGGTGAATGGCATAAATGCTTGTCTCTGTATACTCCTTGTCTCCGCTGCGCCACACTTTGATCTTTGACCCCTCCCCCTGAAAAGAACAGGTGGTGTCGTAGTCAAAAAACCAATAGGGCACATAATATCCCTGCATGCTGTTGAGCCTGGCCTCGGACAGAAAATCTGTCGGAGCAAAAAGACATCTTTTGAACTTGTCCCGCAGAGACTGTTTACAGGACTCCTTTCCCATCTGAAACGGAATTATCATCTGGGGTGCATATCTGCCCTCCACCCGCTCATTGAAAATCAGATAACTGTCACAATAGGGGCACTGGACCGCGGAAGTATGTTCCGCCACCGGCACCTCGCCGCTGCAATTTGGACAGACTGTCAGTGCATCTGTCTGTGATTCCGCCCG
Source organism: uncultured Acetatifactor sp. (assembly GCA_910580225.1). GTDB lineage: Bacteria > Bacillota > Clostridia > Lachnospirales > Lachnospiraceae > Acetatifactor. The sequence goes on along the minus strand of CAJTXE010000014.1, from coordinate 83,874 downwards.
TTCCCCGCTCTCCTCACTCTCACAATATGGGCAATACATGCCGTGTCTCTCCGGACTGTATATGACATTGCCCCCACAGTTTCTGCATCTGAAATACATGATCTCTTCCTTTCCTTTGTATGGGACCGGCAATGTTCCCCGGCCCCATGCACCTGCTTCCATTCTTTTCCTACCGCTCTTCAGGTATTTCCCTGTCAGTCGCAGAGTACCACTACTTTGGTTGGTGTGGTCTGGGCCGGAATACTTCGGGTGGATGTCTCATATGTGACCACCAGTTTATGATTTGCCGGGCTCCCCTGATAATACTGATTATTCGTCGTCCTAACTTCCACACCGGCGTCCATATTCAGCTGAAGAGTCTGCTCCTCGTTCACCAGAGAGGTACCGAAGAAACCAACGCTCACCATCCTGCCGTTTTTCTCCCGGGCTCCCGCCACTGCGTTATACTGCGGCGGATAAATCAGAGGCATGGGTGCATCCGCATCGTACCAAAAAGTACAACGCATTCCCACAGAAAATGTGTCAAAATCCACCGCATAGGTGGCCGGCGTGACCACAAACATTACGTTATTCCCGTTTTCATCTTCCAGTGAGACAAAGATAATGCAGCCATTGATACGCCCTCCGCCGCCTCTGCCCGGCGTCATTTCCACAATTGTTCCGGTAACCGAACCGTATCTGTTTCTCTGCAAGGGCCTTCTTTCCCCTAAAATGAAATCCATAACCTCTCCCATAAATCCTATGCACTCTCCGCATATGATATGCTTTCTACACCCTGCTCGTGCCAGTCCAGCCCTCTGCACCTGACGCCTTTTTTGTCAAAAGAACTGCCGTTTTCAGCTTCACCCCAGGATAATCCCGCCTCCCAGTACATAATCTCCTTCATAGAAACAGACGGCCTGTCCCGGCGCCGCCGCTCTGACCGGATTATCAAAGACTGCCAGCAATCGGTCTTCATCCACTCTTTTCACTATACAGAATTCTCCTCTGTGGTTATATCGGATTTTGGCAAATGCCCGCACCGGTTCAATTATTGTTTCCGCTGCCATAAAATTGACCCTGTGACAGAAAACTTCCCTGGTGAAAAGGGCTTCGTTCCTGTCGATTACCACCTCATCGCACTCCGGTCGTATCCCCGTCACGTACACACGTTCTCCCATAGGCAGCTCCAGGCCTCTCCTCTGGCCAATGGTATAGTGAGTGATTCCCTTATGTTTCCCCAGCACATGCCCACGGGCATCTACAAAATTCCCCGGCGGCGGAACACGCCCCGCCGCTTCTCTGTCAATAAATCCCGCATAATCATCGTCCGGCACGAAACAGATCTCCTGGCTGTCGGGCTTGTCCGCAACCGGCAGCCCCATCTCCCTGGCAAAAGCGCGGATCTGATCCTTGGTGTAATCCCCCACCGGCATCAGAGTATGTGCCAACTGCTCCTGAGTCAGACTGTACAGGGCATAGGTCTGATCCTTTCCGTCTGTCACACACCGTCTGACGGCATATCTTCCGTTAGGCAGCTTCTCTACCCTGGCATAATGGCCTGTGGCAATGTAATCAGCTCCCAGTGCCAGGCTTCTGTTCAGCAGGGCTTCCCATTTCACATACCGATTGCATACGATACAGGGATTCGGTGTGCGGCCCTGCAGATACTCCTCCACGAAATACTCTATCACATGGCATCTGAATTCCTGCCTGAAATCCATTACATAATATGGGATCTCCAGCATCTCTGCAACCAGTCTTGCGTCCTCCACCGCCTTCAAACCGCAGCAGCCGGACTCCCAGCCGCTGTCCGTTCCTCCTGTCTCCTGCCTGTTTTCCCTGTCTCCGGCAGCCTCCTGCCAGATCCGCATGGTTACACCAATCACATCATATCCCTGCTTTTTTAAAAGCCAGGCCGCCACAGAGGAATCCACACCTCCCGACATTCCTACTACTACTTTTTTCTTCATACAGCTCCCAATCCTGTCAGGCTCCCGCCCGTTCCCCACAATCTCTTCTCTGCTCAAATGCTTTCCCAAAGATTCCGCGCCGCATCTGCTGCCTTCCATATCTGCCGCCTTTCACACCAGGATCCTACAGACCCTTCAGCTGATTCTGGCCCCAAAAGGCATCAGCGCCAGCTTTGCTATTTTAAAATGCTGAAGGCCGAAGGGAATGCCGACGATTGTTGCACACAGGATACATCCCATAATGGCGGAACCCACAGCCATGGGAATTCCGGACAAAGCAAGCCACAGAATATTCAGCAGCAAGGACCCTACCCCGCCTCCATACTCCACTTCCTTACCGAAAGGAAAGAAGGAAAGACTGGCAAATTTAAAGCATTGTGTCCCCCAGGGAATTCCCACAATTGTAATACACCATAGCAGTCCTGTCAGCAGCCATCCGAGACCGCTCAAAAACCCTCCGCAGACAAACCAAAGTAAATTACCAAGACACCCCATATTCTTCCTCCCCGTCTTTCATGCCGTCTTTTTTCACTCCGTCCGATCTGTATGATTCATTCGGGACACCGTCTCCATCCACCGGCCGGAATTTATAAACGGAAAAGCCTTCCTGAACTCGCTCCGTCCACGAAGGCCTTGCAAATTTATATTATTATATAGCATCTGCGGCTAAAATACAACAACACTTTTCCGCACGGTCCGGATTCACTCCATCTTCCGTACAATACGGTAATATGCCATGGAAGTGCGCTTATAGCAGATGCTGTAGACCAGTGCAAATACCAGACATCCGCCCAGGGTACAGGCAATCAACAGACTGGTCTCAAAGAAGCCAATGGCGCCCAGCAGTATATACACCATTTGCATTCCCACTGCCGTGTGGCACAGAGCGCCGATCAGCGGCAGACCGAACACCATGCGGATCTGCTTCCTGATTGTACTGCGGATCTCTTCGTCTCCCATCCCCACATTCTGCATAATATCGAAATTCTTCTGGTCTTCAAAGCCTTCCGTGATCTGTTTATAATACATGATAATCAGCAGGCACACCAGAAAGATAGAACCGAAAAAGATACCGATGAACAGCAGGCCGCCGTACATGGCTTCCTCATTTTCCATACTTTCTCTGCGGTCACGATACGCTGCATACCCGGTCAATCTTTGGGCATATTGCCCGATTTCAGCGGAGAAACTATCTATTGTATCATCCAGGTCCTGCGCAAAAATCCCTTCGTCTATGGAAGTCTCTTCCATACGGTCCACCCAGAATCCGTAATAATACGATTCCTGTGTGTCGGCATCCACATGATAGATTTCACTCACCCGTGAAAGCTCCTCCTGGTTCGCCAGTACCACCAGATATTTGGCGTTCATGGTATTATTGATATACTTTTTCGCAAATCTGCTTTTTGTCAGTTCCTCTTTTACCGCATACTCGGTTTCTTCAAACGAAACACTCTCATAAGAAAAATCCGGACCGGAAGAAAAGAACAGCACTTCGTCCGGCTGAAGCGTTTCCGATACCTTCTCCAGCCGATTGTATTCGTCCAGTGTCATCAGATACAACTTCTTCCACCCGGCATTATCATAGGGTTTCCCTTCCACCTGCAGCACGTTTTCCACCTGATAGGCATTTGCTGCTATATACGTGTAATCAATTTCATCTTCCAAAGCAAGTCCATGTCCTGCTGCAGTCGCCTGCACCTCCTGCTTCAGAACTGCCCTATCCGTTTTCTTTTCTCCTATAAAGCAGAGTTCATATCCCCGGCTGAAACCTGATGTCAATATGGAGTTCATCCCCAGGTACACCGATACGGTACATACCACGGTAATGATAACCATAGTAGAAAACACACAGATATTTGACAGACTTGCCGCACTTTTCTTCATCCGGTAAAGCATACCGGACACTGTGATAAAATTCTCCGAACGGTAGTAAAATCCCTTCTTTTTCTTAAACAGACGCAACGCCGCAATACTGCCCGATGTAAAGAGAAAATAGGTGCCCAACACCACCAGAAACACTGCCAGGAAGAAATCAATAAAAACCCGGCTGTCCAGCTGTGCCCCGATTGCCATCTTATAGCCCAGTGTCATAGCTGCAAGGCCAGCCACACTCCAGAAGCCAATCCGTTTCGGCTCTTTCTCTCCTCTCCTGGAATCGCTCATCAGCTCCACCGGATTAGATTTTCCCACCTGAATCAGATTCACCATAAGATTCAGTCCCATTACGACTGCATAAAAGATCAGAGTCTGTATGATTGCCCCGGGACTGACAGTATATGTCACATCCACTGACATCTTCGCTAAATTCAGCAAAAGAAGAAAAATCAACCTGGAAAACAGCAATCCCAGAACAATTGCCCCAACTGCCACCACACAATAGAGGAACAGACTCTCCCAGAACATCATGATGCCGATATGCTTCTTCTCCAGTCCCAAAATACTGTACAGCCCAAGTTCCCGCTTTCTTCTCTTGATCAGAAAGCTGTTGATGTAATACAGAAAGGGAAGCATAATCAGACTCAAAAGCACATAGCCGATCTGTATCAGCATTACGGCATACACACCTTTGGGAAGCTTCCATATAATATCATTTTTCATGATCAGACCAAACACAAAATGGGTAAACAGGGCAAAGACGCTGGCCCCAATATAGGGAAAGTAAACGGAACCGTTTTTCCGTATATTATTAACCGCCATACGAGGCAGCAGTGACATTGTTTTATTCATTTTCCCTGCCTCCTTCTCTTACTGCTTCTGCAGATCCTTCTGCATCTTTCGAGCCGTCGACTGCCGGCATGCGCCCTTTTTCCTTGAGATTCCTGCTTTCCATAGAACAGCCTTTTTCCTTGGCATGACTGTTCTCCATGGCGCAATCTTTTTCCATTGCCTGGCTATTCTCCATATGCAATATGGTCAATGTATCTGATATTTTCTTATACATCTCCTCGTTGTTCAATCTTCCCCGGTATATCTGGTTAAATACGCAGCCATCCTTGATGAAGAGTACGCGCCCAGCCCGGCTTGCTGCCTGGATGGAATGCGTTACCATAAGGATGGTCTGACCATCCCTGTTCACCTGTGCAAAGATCCGCAACAGTTTGTCCGAAGACTTGGAATCCAATGCCCCCGTGGGTTCATCCGCCAACACGATCTGGGGACCGGTGATCAGCGCCCTGGCAACTGCCGCCCGCTGCTTCTGACCACCAGATACTTCATAAGGGTATTTTTCCAAGAGATCCGCAATATCAAGTTTTGCTGCCAGCGGCTTGAGGCGTTCCTCCATATCCCGGTAATTCCTGCCTGCCAGCACCATTGGCAGGAAAATATTATCCTTCAGCGACAGGGAATCCAGCAGATTGAAATCCTGAAATACAAATCCCATATTATCCCGTCGGAAGGCACAGAGCTCTTTCTGTTTAATCTGTGCCATATCTTTGCCCGCCAGAATCACCTGACCTCCGGTAGGTCTGTCAAGAGATGCCATGATGTTGAGCAATGTTGTCTTGCCTGAACCGGACTCTCCCATAATCGCCACATACTCCCCCTGTTCTACCGCAAAATTCACATTGTCCAACGCCTGCACCTTGTTGCCGCCCAAACGTGTGGTATATATTTTTTTCAGATTTTTAACTTCCAATAATGCCATGTTTTTTCCTCCTCTTTTATATCTGCCCATTTTCCATGCACCATGTCAGTTGCTAAATGATGCAGTGCCCTTTTCGTGCCCCGGCAGCACTGCATTGCAGCCAAACTCTATGATGTTCTATGATCTGCAGATGCAGTTTCCACAGAATTTGACTGCTGCTGACTTGTACCGCCTCTGTAAGATAAGGATACCGGAAACGAATGAAATATGCCATAGATTTTCCTTACATTTTGCTTATGTAACCTTACAGTTTGGTAAGGTACGGATACGGCAGACCGTATTTCCCATACCCCTGTATATGCCTACAAATCCCTATTTTACGGCATTTTTCTCTTTTAAGCTTATACTGGGAACTCACATGAATCTACGTATCTTCACATATTTCTATATCTGATTTTTTAAAATTGGTGTAAAAAATTTTCCCGTTTATCCCTTATTTCTGCGCCTTTGTTCTACATTCATGATTTCACTCACTGCCCTTTCCTCGTTCACATGGTTGTAAACATCATTGGTTATTTTCATATTTGAATGTCCCATGATATATTGTAGCACTTTAATGTCCATGCCGTCTTCTGCATCCCTTGTACACCTGGTATGTCTCAACGTATGAGCAGATATTGTTTCTATCTTATATTCTGCTGTCTCATTATACATTTCGACTGCCTTTTTAATTTGTGGTTAAATGTTCCGACATTCATTAATGTACCTGATTTTGAGTAGAATACAAAATATGTTTTTCCATCAATACAATAATCTTTCCGCAAAATAAAGTAATATTTCTGCAATTCCCATAAAACATCATACACATCCTCTGACATTGGAATCTTCCTTGTATGCGTGTTTTTAGTTGGGCTGATACGATATCTGGGCTTTTCATCATCAAATTTCTTATACTGTAGCTGATAGTCTATGGTAATGACTCTACTTTTCATATCTATATCATTCCATGTTAAACCGGCAAACTCACTAACTCTACACATTGTACCTATCAAAAACGCAACCTTCCTATACATATCCCTGTCTTTCCGGTATAAATAGGAAAGAAATGCCTCCTGTTGTTTCTGTGTAAGTGCTTCCTTTTTCTTGTGCTCGCCGCTTACAGCATCCAGTGCCCGTTTTGTAGGATTGCTTTTAATCATCTCATTGTCCAAAGCCATGTTAAATACGGAAGACAGCAACTTCTGGAAAAAACTTATTGTTCCGTATGAAATACCCCTCTCCTGCAAATTTTCATAAAAAGATGTTATGTTCACTTTTTTGATGTCTGACATCTTCATATTCCCCAGTATTCTGTTTCTTACATTGTTATCATACATTCTCCTGTAATTACAGACTGTATTTTCAGCCAATGGTTTCCCTTTATGCTTCTTATGCGAAATATAGTGTTCAAACATCTCGTTCAGAGTAATTTCCCGTCCCAACCCGGTCATGCCCTGTGACCGCATCAGCGTAATCTCTTCTTCCTTTTCCCTGAGTGATTCTGTGATGTGGTATAAAAAAGTTAACACCCTATTCTCAAGGATTTGAGATATAATCAAGAAAATGAGGAGTGAACAAAAATGGCAGAAAACAGACAATACGACCACGAATACAAAGTACAGGCCGTGAAGCCTGCAGGAGAAATTGGACAGGCTAAGGCCGCTAAAGAACTAGTGTAGTGATCGATATATATTCAGCCAAATAATTATTCCATATAATGCCATCCCTTGTTATACTAAAAAGAAACGGCGGTGGTGACAATGGCAAGACCTAAGACATATATCATTAAACTCAGTGACGATGAACGGGCGACACTTCAAAAAACAATCCGTAATAAGAAGACCTGTAAGGCTGTATTGAAGCGTTGCCAGATACTGCTTGAGCTGGACGAAGAACAGGGGATTGGCCTGACCCATGCCCAGCTTGCCCACAGCTATGCTGTCTGTCCTGCTACCATAACCAACATCATCCAGTCTTATGTTAAGAATGGCATAAAGGATATTATCCGCTACAATATCAGCCCTAATTCCAGCGCTGCACTGCGAAAAGTGGATGGGCGTGCCGAGGCACATATCATCCAGATGGCCTGCAGTCCTGCTCCCGAGGGACATTCGCGCTGGACGCTCCGGCTTTTGGAAGAGAAAGCCCGTATTGAACTTGATATCCCAGTTGGAAGGGAGGCCATTCGCCAGACATTAAAAAAAATGAACTTCGACCTCACAAAAACGCCTACTGGTGCATCCCTCCAAAAGAAAACGCAGAATTCGTAGCCTGTATGGAGGATATCCTGGACATCTACGAAAAGCCATATGACCCTGCTGTCCCAGTGGTATGCATGGACGAAAAGCCATACCAGCAGCTGGGGGAGGCCAGGGAGCCGCTGCCCATGCGCCCGGGGGATACCCAGAAGATTGATTCCGAGTATGTGCGCGGTGGTACCTGCAGCATATTTGTATTCGTGGAGCCTTTGGGCGGCGTGCGGCATGTAAGTGTTCGGGAACACCGTACTGCGGTTGACTGGGCTGAGGAGATCAGGTATCTTGTGGATGTCAGTTACCCTGATCGTGACAAGATCATACTCGTCATGGACAACCTGAATACCCATGCTCTTTCCTCTCTGTATAAGGCATTTCCAGCCCCGGAAGCTCGCAGAATCGCCAAAAAACTGGAAATCCATTACACGCCCAAGCATGGGAGCTGGCTGGACATTGCTGAAATAGAACTTAATATGATGACACGCCAGTGCCTGTCCCGAAGGATTGATGACATAGGCTTACTGCGGCAGGAATTGGCTGCATGGGAAAGCGACCGCAATGAACATACAGCCTGTATCCACTGGCACTTTACCACCGACAAGGCCAGGACCAAGTTGACATCGCTCTACCCTAAGTTTGACACTACAAATGAAAATCAATTTAACTAATTATAATCAGGTCATTACCCAGAAGACACATAAACCTCATAAAAAATTTGGTCACTAATTCCATAATATTCCATTGCCGAATGATGAGAAAGATAAGAGGTCGGTGTGATCGCTCCTACAATTTGATAACGATTCGCCAATGGAGCATCTGTTTCTCCACTCATACATGTGTAAAGATTATTTCGTATTTTTACTGCAAGACCACTCTTTATTAAACGTTTTACCGCCGAACGCGCACTTTCAATATTATCATAGTATTGACTAACATGTTCCATTGTGAATACTGGATATTTTAGTAATTCAAAATATAATTTCATACCACTTCACCATTTATTTTTAAAGAAGAAAACAGTTTGTTTTTAAACTATTTTTCACAAATAAATTCTTATGCTACAATCCAAATTCCAGTTTCATAAAAAAAGAGCCTCAGATTTCTCTGAAGCCCTTCCATACTAACTATTTGTTAAAAAGAACTATATTAGATAGCCCCCATCTGCGCAGCCACCTCAGCTGCAAAATCCTCATTTTTCTTCTCCAGGCCTTCACCTGTCTCAAAGCGCACAAATTTACTAATACTTAAGTCAGCACTATTCTCCTTGGCAACCTGAGAAACATACTGCGCAACGGTCTGCTTCCCGTCCTCAGCCTTCACATATACCTGTTCCAACAGGCATACTTCTTTCAGTTCCTTATTCAAGCGGCCATTAATGGCACCCTCGATGACCTTCTCAGGCTTTCCTGCCATCTTAGGATCCTGCTCAATCTGTGCAGCGATAATCTCCTTTTCATGTGCCTTATATTCCTCGGACACATCACCTGTTGCCACATATTTGGGATTCAGAGCAGCAACCTGCATTGCCAGATTCGTTAAAGCCTCTTTTACAGCATCATTCACCACATTTGTCTTAGCCTCAATAATGACGCCGATTCTTCCGCCGCCATGTACATAAGTGGCAACACATCCCTCGGAAGCTTCCACACGCTCAAATCTTCTGATGCTCAACTTTTCACCGATCACTGCAATCTTATCAACCAATGCTTCTTTCACAGTCTTGGAAGCATCTTCAACCCATGTCTCCTCCAACAGCGCATCTACATTGTCCACAGAAGACCGAACAGCCTGTGTTGCAACAGCCTTCACGAACTCCTGGAAGGTCTCATTCTTTGCCACAAAGTCTGTTTCTGAGTTTACTTCCACTACTGCCGCCTTTGTATCTCCATCGGAAGCAATGCAGCAGATCCCCTCTGCAGCGATTCTGCTTTCCTTCTTCACCGCTTTGGCCTGTCCCTTCTTCCGAAGAATCTCTACAGCCTCTTCCATATTTCCATTCGTCTCACTCAGAGCTTTCTTACAATCTGTCATACCGGCACCAGTCTGTTCACGCAGTTCTTTGACCATAGCCGCTGTAACTTCTGCCATCTATATCTCCTCCTTATTATTCTCTTGTTGATATCCTGCAATTATCCTGATACTGCCTGTCTCAACGATTTTTGAACTGCATAAATGCCTTCCAGCCCCATCCATCGTTCGGACAGCAGTAATTAACAACGTTGCATTTGCTCTTTATGCTTCCTGTGCCGCCACTTCCTCAATATCCTGTGCGTCCCCTGCTTCTGCCGCCACATCCGCCTCAGTATAAACAGCCTCACCCTGATTTGCTTCGATTACGGCATCCGCCATCTTGGAAACAATCAGTTTCACTGCCCTGATGGCATCATCATTGCCAGGGATGATATAATCCAACTCCTCAGGATCACAGTTGGTATCTCCGATACCAATCAATGTAATTCCAAGAGCATGAGCTTCCTGTACACAAATTCTCTCTTTTTTGGGATCCACCACAAAGATCGCATCGGGAATCCGGCTCATATTTCTGATTCCCCCCAGATTCTTCTCCAGCTTCTCCCACTCTTTCTTCAGTTTGATTACTTCTTTCTTGGGAAGAACATCAAATGTTCCATCCTCGGACATCTTCTCAATAGCATGAAGCCTGCCGATACGAGACTGAATCGTCTTGAAATTGGTGAGCATTCCACCCAGCCATCTCTCATTCACATAATACATGCCGCAGCGCTCTGCCTCGGTCTTCACAGCATCCTGTGCCTGCTTCTTTGTTCCTACAAAGAGAATCGTACCGCCCTGTGCGGCGATTTCTGAAACTGCCCTATAGGCCTCATCCACTTTACCCACGGATTTCTGCAGGTCAATGATGTGGATTCCGTTTCTCTCTGTAAAGATGTAGGGAGCCATTTTAGGGTTCCATCTTCTGGTCTGATGTCCAAAGTGGACACCTGCTTCAAGCAGCTGTTTCATAGAAATAACGCTCATTTTCTTACCTCCGTTTGGTTGTTTTCTTCCGTATGGCCGTCATACCAAATTTCCCCGAATGTCGGTTTATTGATAAGTTTAAGCCAGTTTCGCGTTATGAACCGGCTGACTCCGGCAACTACCCTATTCTGCATGTTTCTATACAAACCCAAAATAGATCTTACGGCTGCATAAGATAAAAACGATCCAGTCTCTTGGGCACCATCACCGAATCGGCATACGTGTTTTGTCGTAACAGACAACTAACCGAAGCGTTTTCCCGCTTCGCGCCACATTGTATTATAACACAATACCCCCTGCTTTGCAAGGGGCACCAAAAAATTTATCCGTTTTTTGTAATGATTTTTATAATTTCTTCCTCATCCGTCCCCGGCGCAATCCGATACGTACCTGCTGTAATCTTTCTGGAAAATCCGTTGCTGCATAAATACTCATCAAATGCACCGGCATCCTCCACCAGTCCAGCCTCCTCCAAAATGTCGCTGACATGAGCAGATGTCATACCAAATTCTATCACAATCTGAATCTCTCCACCAGCTTCTGTAGCATCTCCTTGATCCAAAGGACTTCTTTGGCTGTCTGTTTCTCCCGATTCCATGGAACCACCCTGACCCGAAGTGACATCTGTATTCGATTCTGAATGCAGCCCAGACATTGTCTCTGAAGCAGCTGTGTTCCCTTGCCCGGTAACATTTTCCGTTCCGATTAAACTTTCTTCCCCGACGGTATTTTCTGTACTGTCCAAATCCTCTCCGCCGATAGTTGCTGCACTGTCTCCATCCGGCACTCCGTCCCCATCGGTTCCGCTGTCTTCCTGGGACATGGATGTTTCCGTCAATGTTCCGGAAACATTGGGAAGATCAGTGAGCTTCAAAGAATCACTATCTACCATTCCCAATTCCAATGCCTTTGCCCGGATCTCTGCATCACTTAAAGGAATCCCTTTCCTGGTGGCTACGCCCATCAGCAAAGCCGTTACAATAATCCCGATTCCCAAGCCCCGCATTTGATATTTCAGTTTCACTTATTTCCTCGCTTCTAATCTGAATGAGAACTGTTGCAAATCAGTTCCTTACGATTGGTTTCGAAACAGGTCAATTACCAGCTTTACTTCACCTATCCCAAGCCCAAGCTCTCTGGCTATTACAACCGCCGATTTTCCCTGTTTATAAAGCTGCAATATCTTGTCGTTATGGTTGCATTCCGGGTTGCTATCTGCCTGCTCTTCCTCCAAATCCAAATTGACGGCAGAATTTCCTGTCAACGGTTGCAAAACAGTCGTCTTTCCGGCATCTGCTTCCAGAACACGCTTTCCTCCCGCTTCTATCCCCACATTACTGTTTCTTCCCTGCTCCGATTCCAGCTTGGGAAATCCCTCATCTACTCTATTCCCAGATGCCTCTCCCATGATTCCGCCCGTTTCTTCCTTCAAACGCTGCAGATATCGTGCAGAAGTCTCCGCCTCCTTTACTGCACTATTCACGTCCGCCAGCGTATTCTTCAAGGCAGTATATTTCTGATTAAGCATATCATACAGAAACACTGCCTCTTCATGATTTTTATGAATTTCGGTTAAAACAGTATCGGAATATTCATTAACTGCCATAATCTTTTCGTTGGAAAGGCGCTCCAACGCACGTTCTGTCTTCTCCATGGTTTCAGCAACCGACTCCTCAGCCATCTCATCCACATGACTTTTCATCGATTCCAGTTCCCTGCTGACCAGCTCCCGGATTTCGCTTTCCGAAAAACGACTTGAGCTGCCTGCCGCGTATTTCCTGTCCGGAATAAAAAAGCTTAATATGAAAATAAGTCCGCCTGCAACCAACAGGATAATTTCTGTCACTTCCATTTTTCACCCATGCTCCTGCGGCGCATCCTCTGCGCCCCACCGGAAGAATCATCTGCTTCCGGCTCTATATCTTCATATCAAAACCGCCGTGATTCTTTACTACCACCCGCTCCTGAGCCGGCTTTTTCTTTCGCTTCCGACCTCCGTCGCCACTGTAGCTCCCATTGCCTTTTTCTTTTGCATCAGGCCGGCTTTCACGCCACTGAGCATTATCACTGGTGTGTACTTCCCGGATATTCTGCTCCACCGCTTTCTGAACTTGCTCACTGAAATTGGATTGATCTACTACTACTTTATTATCTTCGTTATGTTTAATCGTCGTATAATCCTGTGCCCTGGATATGGTTGTCAGTTCGATTGCCCCAAATGCCATACATCCACCTTCTTTCTCAACAATGCTTCCGAATCACCCAATGCCGCCTTTTCCTTCCAAAACAAGAAGACAAAAGCACCTCCCCCGTTACATGGGTGTCATCCGCACCTCTCCGTCTTCCCGCACAAATTTACAATACCGATAATTATCCTGAAGAAGCCTGGATATACCGCCTATCACAATTGTCGTATTTGGATAAACCTGCTCATTGATTACAACTTTGGCATCTTCCCGGCTCTCCATCATCTCTTTTAATGCTTCCATACGGGTATTCAGCCGTTCCAGTTCCGTCTTCTTCTCCTCAATCAGGGATGATACACTCCGCATATACCGCATCTGCCCCTCATTAAACTGAATACCTTTCTTCTGTTTCTCTTTAAAATTATTATAAATCACTTCAGCTGCATTGAGCGTTTTATTTCGTTCTTCTATAGCAGTGGTAACATGCTCCAGCTGAGAAATCAGCAAAGGCTCAACGCCCACCTCCAAAGTTGTTGCTGTGCTCATGCTGGCGCCCACTGTCTTAGCTATGATTGCATTGGCGGCCTGAACACGGCCTCCCAGGATAATCCCTCTTCTCCCGTCCACCTTTACATCACTGCCTGAAGATACCGTACAGTGCAGAATCGCTTCTGTCTCCACAAATCCACCGCTGACTATCCGCGCATTCTCCAAAAACTTCACAATAATATCCCCTCTGGCACGCAGGTATCCTTTTCCCATGCCGTTCATACCCTTGGCAATAATGATATTTCCTCCGGCAATTATGGTAGCCCCTTCCACAAGACCGTTCACCACCACATTCCCGCCCGCCTTCACTTCAAAGTTTTCATCCACATTCCCGGCAATCTCAATGCTGCCGTCATAGCTGATATTGCCGGTAGACACGTTTACGCCTTTTACCTGATACACGCTGGATACGATTACTTTCTTATCCTGCAGCGCCACATGTCCATCCACTAATGAGATAATAGAAGCTTTATCCGCAGACAATTCGATGTTCTTGCCGAATTTCAGGGTCTCACGTTTGACCTCCTTCGCCTTAATTAGCTTTCCGTAAACATCCGCCCCTGCTTCTCCAGGCTGTTCCGGAATAATTCGTGCAAGCACCTGCCCTTTCCTGCACTGATTAATCGTGGTCAGGTTAAAATAATCGACACGCCCATCATCCCGGTGCGCAGGACGCTTATGCTGATTTGTATTAAAACAATATTCTATCTCTGCATCTTTCCCCTGCACAGCCTTCTTTCCCCGTGCAATCAGGATATCTGTACAATAGACTCCTTCAGTTCCGAAATGCTCCTTCAAAGCCCCTTCCTGCACACCGTAAACGATATTTTTGCGTTTAATATCCGCCAAAAACTCCCCCATCGTCAACCGCTTTCCGCCTTCCGATGCCGGAATAAATCGAACTGTGGCCATCATACCATCCTCGCTGACATCCAGCATATAAGTCTCCTGACAGACCGGGCATTCCCCCTCCCCTAAATGGCAAATCCCGCTTTCCCCAAAACTGACCTGAGCTTCTATACGCTTCCTGTCATACATAATCTTCAAATCATCCAGATATTTCAAAACCTCCCCCACACGGATTTCCTCTCCGAACTCCCGCGGTGGATACAGGGCAATACCGTATCCATTAAAATCATTTACCAACCGAAAGTAGCCATTCTGCATAGTCTAATCCCCCATATCAAATATTTGAAAGAATTCCCATGTAGTTCCCCATTTTTACCTTCATCTTCTTCAATGCTCTGGTATGCAACTGCGATACCCTGGACTCGGAAACCTCCAAAATACTGCTGATTTCCTTTAATGTCAGTTCCTCATAATAATAAAGCGTTATTACTTTCTGCTCTTTCTCCGTCAAAAGCTGCAGCGCTTCTCCCAGCACTTTCGCCAGCTCTTCCCGCTCTATTCGCTCTTCCGGTGCCTCAAAATGGGAAGTGGTATGTCTTCTGTAATCCTGTGAGATATCACTTCCCTGTTCCATATATTCGTTCAGAGATACCAGGCCCGTGATTTTCATCTGAGACTGCCAGTCCAGGTACTCTTCATCTGATATCCCCAGCCCTCTGGCCACCTCTTCATCTGTGGCAATCCGCCCTGTACTCTGCTCTACTTCCCTGATAACTGCCTCAATCTTTTTCTGTTTCTGCCTGATCGTCCTGGGAATCCAGTCCAGCTTGCGAATCTGATCCAGAATCGCTCCCCGGATGCGCAGACTGGCATATGTCTCAAATTTTACGTCTTTCAGATAATCAAACTTGTCAATCGCATCTATTAAACCAAAAATGCCATAGCTGACAAGATCCTCGTACTCCACATTATAACCCAGATACATACTGAGTCTGCCTGCAACCACCTTAACAAGAGGAGCATATTCCAGAATCAACTGCTCTCTGATTTCCGGTGATTTCACTTTTGCATATACTTCTAACAGTTTCTTCCTGCCTGCTTCATCCATGAAATCCTGGCTCCTCCTTCTGCATAACAATCCAATGCAATGACTGAACTGTTATCTGTTATGATACTGTCCGGTACACATTCTGTCAAGAATAATTTTATTCCTGCACGTCGCCTCCATCCACAGAATCTTCCGATTCTTTCTCGATGACTTCTCCCTCTTCCTTCAGCCGCGCTTCATTCTGCTGTTCGAAAAAATCCAATGTCCATTTCAGAACACTTCCCAGCACATAGAAGATCAGCAATACCACAAACAGTGCAACCAGCTTCTCTGTCATGGTATATTCTTCAATAAATGTAATGATGCATGTCACCGCACCGGCTGTCAGCATCAATAGAAGCGGCAAATTCTTCCTGTTCATATGTGTATCCTCTTCAAATAATCTTCTCGGGCTTTCCTACAGCACGGATGTGGAAAGCACCGGTTTCCGGGTAGAACACTACCGTCCTGCCGTAATTTGCGCCCGTATCCTGTGCCAGGATAGGAATCCTCAGGGCCGCCAGTTTCGCTTTGGTAGCCTCCACATTCCGATTGCCCACCTGAGCCACCGAAGCACCGCTCCCGCTCCCCTGAAAATTGAACATGGTAGCGCCTCCGGCTATCTTTGCCACCATCCGGACACGTCTCGCCCCCATTCGCTCCATCTGCCTCACCAGTTCTTCAATACCTGTATCCGCAAATTTGGCAATATTATGTTGTCCTGTCGTTATTGCCTTGCTGTCTGGCAGCATGATATGCACCAGGCCTCCAATTTTATTCATCGGATCCCTGATCGCAATCCCAACACAGGAACCCAGCCCCAGTGTCATTACACCGTTAGGGCTTACGCAGGTCTTTAAATCTGCTATTCCTACTTTGATTATTTCACTCATGAGCCACTTCCATATCCTTTTGTCCGTTATCCCCGCTTTAAATGCCTGCCTTATCCGCCAAAACCATCCTGCTATAAATCTACTGGTACTCCCAATGCCGTAAGTATCTTCTCATAAGATTCCAGATCAGGAATCAGAATAAAATACCCGTCCAGCTTCACTTCATCATAAAACTGCGACTGAATCAGCAGAATTTTGTCACCAAAAATACCGAATTGTATCGCAGGTACACTTAAAATTGCACCTGCCATGTCCACCGTAATTGCAGGAGGAGATGGAATAACCGTCAGATTTGTCATGCTGGACAGAGAATTCAGATATGCACCAGTGATAATATTACCCACCTCCTGCATAGCCGACAATCCCATCTCTTCAAACTCTCCGCCTTCCGGCAGCATACCCATGGTAATCTTCTGAATCAGATGCCTTGCACTGTGCTCTTCCACCATGAACATCATGCTTCCGGTGATATCGCCTTCGACCCCCAAAAACACACCTGCCATGATCTGTTCTTCTCCCCCCATCAGCTCTCCCACTTCCGAAAAGTCCAGAAGCCTGACCTGAGGAACTTTCATGTCCACCTTACATTGAAGCATCTGAGAGAGTGCTGTCATTGCATTACCTGCACCAATATTCCCTATCTCCTTCAACACATCATAATAATTATCCGAAACCTGCTGTAGTATCACATCACTCATACGTTTCCGCTCCTTACCTCATTTTACCGATCCGCCGCTATTCGGAAGCATATTTCTTTTTCAGCCTGTTACGTCTCTCTTCCTCAAAAATATATTTTATGATCTCCTCCCGGACGGTAGGATCCAGATCATAGAACTGTACTCGCTGTTCAAAAGTCCCCTTTCGATTAGCCAGCTCTATAGAACTGATTACTCTGCTGATTACTTCATACTTTTTGTGCTCTCCATTGTTCATCAGGTGGAAACTACAGTAAATCAGACTATCTGGATCATAGCGGTGCGTGGACAGAAATCTCAGACCACCGCCACTGATATCTACAATGACGCTCTGCTTCAGCGGAAGCCCTTTTGCCAAAGTATAGGGCATCCTGCTCTCTATGGTCAGTACTTCTTCCTTTTGCAGATTGCGGGTACTCATCTCCAACGCACATCCCAGTCGGTAGAATTCCCTTCTCTGATATTTGCGCAGATTACTGGTCATCTCCATCAGCAAAAGGTATGTGTTATTGCTCTTATACCGGTCAATGATCCTGGCCAGGCACTGAAACAGCCCGCTGGCCCCATAAAATACCATATCGAATTCACCATCCACAGGAAGCAGAATCAGTTTGGTCTTCTCCATCGGCATTGTAATCTCGATCGTATCCTCTGACTGAATGTCATATACCGTACTGTTATAGATCTTTCCTGAAATCCCCGACTGGTCCTCATTTTCACGAGACACAGACTGCAACTCAATTTTATCTCCTACAGAAATAAATTTGGAAAACATAACAACCACCACCTTTTTTCATTTTATCATTTGGCTGCCTTTCGCCTTACATATCATTGTCTATTTCCTGCCCGCAATAATATGAGAAAAAAATGCCGCCATTCCCCGTTTCGGCTGACGTTCCGCCTCCGCCTTATCCAAAAGCCTGCCTGCTATCCGCTCATACGCAAGCGTAGACCTTGCTGCAGGATTGTGCAGGGAAACCGGTGTCTGCTGCATCACCGACTTTGAAAGCTGCGCATCCTCCGGTACACATCCCAGATATAAAATGGGCACCTTCAGGTAGCGCTCCACCACTGCATTCAGTTTATCATATAGAATCTTCCCCTCTGATTCCTTCGATACCCTGTTAGCGACAAGTTTTACCTTCGTGGCATCCGCATCAAATCTCTCATGACGGTACAAGGCCTTTAACAGAGAATAAGAATCCGTAATGGATGTCGGCTCAGGTGTCGTCACCAGCAGAATCTCCCCGCTGGCTACCAGAAATTCCAGCACTGCGTCGGATATACCTGCTCCGGTATCCACAATGATAATATCTGTAATCGTGTCCAGCTGGGCAAGATTCTGGATGATATAATTGAGATAATCGCGATTGAGATTAGACATACCCGCGATACCGCTCCCTCCGGATATAAATCCCACTTCCATCGGGCCCCAGGTGATAATATCCGTAATCCGCTTTCCCTGATAAATCAGATCACATAGATTATGCTTGGGAACCGCACCAAACATGATCTCTATATTGGCAAGACCAAAATCTGCGTCCAGTATAATGACTCTTTTTCCCAGCTTTCGGAACTGAATAGCAAGATTTATGGAGGTATTGGATTTGCCCACGCCGCCTTTACCGCTGGTAACGGTAATGACCCTGGCCAATGATTTCGGCTGCTGCTGACCTGCTTTTAGGATACGTAACTGTTCTGCCTGATCCATTTGGTACCTCCTGTTTTCATTTTCGCAGGTGCCTTTCCCAAGTCATGGCATACCTGCTTTTACTTCTTATCCTGTTTGATGCTTAAAATCTGTTTCACTGCCTTCTGTGGATTAAACTGCTCAATATCACTGGGCACATTCTGTCCATTGGTCACAAATGCAATGGGTTTACCCGTGAACAGTTTCATATTCAGCAGATTCCCCATAGCCGCCGTCTCGTCCAGCTTGGTAAAAATCAACTGGAAATCTGCGATGTCGTCATACGTAGCAACAATTTTCAGCAGATCTCTGTACTTTGTAGTAGCCGAGATCACGAGAAAAGTCTGGCAGTCCCCTGCTTCCTTCAGTGCATCAAAAAGCTTTTTCATATGTTCCAGCTGCTCTTCGTTTTTATGAGAATGTCCCATCGTATCTACAAATATATAATCATAGTCTGCAAATTCATGAACAGCTTCCCCCACTTCATCCTCAGAATAGATAACGCGGAACGGAACCTCCAGAATGTTGGCATAGGTCCGCAGCTGTTCCACTGCTGCGATCCGATAGGTATCTGCAGTCAGCAATGCCACTTTTCGCTTCTCCTCCACCGCAAAACAACTGGCGATTTTGGCTATGGTAGTAGTCTTACCAACCCCGGTAGGACCCATAAAAACTACAAGTTTCGGCTCTCCCTCCCCAGGTGCAATACCAGAAGCCCTGCCGAATTTTAAAATCATCTTCTGGTAGATATTCTCCAGAATATAATCAATCGGCAAATTGGACTGCCCGGACATATCTACATCGTTTACGATTTGATTCGCGTATTTCTCATCCACTTCACTTTCCAGCATGGTATTATACAAAAGCCTTAAAAAACGCTGCTGCTGCGTCAT
Organism: uncultured Acetatifactor sp.; assembly: GCA_910580225.1. GTDB lineage: Bacteria > Bacillota > Clostridia > Lachnospirales > Lachnospiraceae > Acetatifactor. The sequence goes on along the minus strand of CAJTXE010000014.1, from coordinate 64,200 downwards.
TTCTTCCGGCAAAGATTCCTCCTGCCTTTCAATTTCTTCCGCCTGTGCAGCATTGTCCGCTCTTTTCAGGCTACTGTCACGTTGTTCTTCGCTCTGCTGAAACCGGGACAACAGAAGAGATTCCAGACTGTCAAGTTTCTTCTCAATGGAAATCCTGTCCTCCGCCCCCCTCATGCTATCATAGGAAAATTCTTCTTCCCGGACTGGTTCCTGAGAAAGCTTTTTGACGGGACGCAGCTCCTCTTTGCGGACAGATTTAGAAACTGCCTCTCTGTTTAAAGCTCTCGGCGCATCGTTTTCCTCTTCCAGTGCCACGGTCACCTCAATCTGTTTGGACCGAAAAAGTGCTTTCAGACCTTTCCTTTCCACAGTCTTTACATTCATGATGACAACGCCGCTGCCCAGCTCCTTTTGGGCGGCTTCCACTGCTTCCTCTTCTGTTTTTCCAACAAATTTCTTAATAATCATTTTATGCTGTCACCATCCCAACCGACTGTAATTCCACATTGGACTCCACTTCATTGTAAGAGACTACCACAAGCTCCTTGTAATAATCTTCTGTGAGACGCTTGAAATACATCCGCACAATTGGGGATGTTATGATAATGGGATTCTTTCCCAAACTCTCCAGTTTCTGTACTTCCTTCCCCACGGAATCAATAATTGCTCTGGATCTGTTCGGATCCAGATTCAGAAAAGCACCGTTTTCCGTCTGCTTTACGCTGCCCATAATCTCCTGCTCCACTTTCGGATCCAGGGTAACCACATTCGTAGTCTCATGATTGGGAAAATATTTCGTGGAAATAGCTCTCTTCAGGCTCTGCCGTACATATTCTGTCAAAATATCGGTATCTCTGGTCGCCGGTGCATAGTCTGCCAGGGTCTCCATAATTGTCAGAAGATCCCGAATAGAAATTCCCTCCTGCAGCAAATTCTGCAGTACTTTCTGAATCTCTCCCAACCCCAGCAGCTTCGGTACCAGTTCCTCCACCAGAGACGGATTATTCTCCTTGAGATTGTTGATCAGGTTCTGTACATCCTGTCTGCTCAACAGATCCGAAATATGCTGCCGGATAATCTCTGTCAGATGCGTAGCAATAATGGACGGGGGATCCACTACCGTATATCCCAGGCTCTCTGCCCGTTCTCTCTGCCCCTCTGTAATCCAGATAGCCGGCAGATGGAAGGATGGTTCAAATGTAGGAATACCCGTGATCTCCTCCTCCACATAACCGGGATTCATTGCCATATAGTGATCAAAGAGAATCTCCCCTTCGCTCACTTGTATTCCCTTGATCTTGATAATATACTGATTGGGATTCAGCTGGATATTATCTCGCAGACGGATAATCGGCACCACTGTGCCAAGCTCCAAAGCAATCTGCCGTCTGATCATAACCACACGGTCCAGAAGGTCTCCGCCCTGATTTACATCCGCCAGCGGAATGATTCCGTAGCCGAATTCCAGCTCAATAGGATCCACCTGCAGAAGACTTGCCACATTTTCAGGCTGTCTGATCTCGTCTGCCGCCGCTTCGTCTCCATCCACTTCACTCTCAATGGCGGCAGTCTCCAGACTGCTAGCAATCATTCTGCCACCGACAATAAACAGCAATCCCATCCCCATGAAAAGAATGGTATTCAGATCAGTAAACACACCGAAAAACGCCAGCGTCCCTCCCACCATATACATAACTTTGGGGATACCAAACAGCTGCCGCACAATAGCCGGACCAAAATCTGACTCTTTACTCCCCTTAGTCACCAGAACACCGGTTGACAGGGAAATCAGCAGTGATGGAATCTGGCTCACCAGGCCATCACCTATGGTGAGAATTCCATAATTGTTCAATGCTGCTGTTACATCCATATTATTGCGCAGCATACCCATGGCAATACCGCCCACCACATTGATCACTGTAAGCAAAAGACCTGCAATGGCATCTCCTTTTACATACTTGACAGCACCATCCATAGAACCGAAAAAGCTGGATTCCTGCTGAATTTTGTCACGGCGCTCCTTTGCTTCCTTGTCATCAATGGCTCCTGTATTCAAATCTGCGTCAATGGCCATCTGTTTACCCGGCATGGCATCCAACGTAAATCTTGCCGTTACCTCGGCCACACGCTCGGAACCTTTGTTTATGACCAAAAACTGAATCATAATCAAAATAATGAAGACTATGGCACCTACAATCAGGTCACCGCCTCCTACAAACTGTCCAAATGTCTTCACCACATTACCGGAAGTACCCGTTGTAAGAATCAGTCTCGTAGAAGACACATTCATGGCAATCCGGAAAATGGTAGTAAACAGAAGAATCGTCGGGAAGTAGGACATATCCAGAACTTCCTTGACAAACATACTGGCAAACAGGATGGTAAAAGCTATGGCAATATTAAATGCCATAAACACATCCAGAATCCCTGCCGGAAGGGGCACGATCAACATAATAAATGCTACCAGTACATATATCGCTATAATCGCATCTGTTTTGGCCAATCTTTCATTCATGATCTGTTCCTCCTTCCTTAGATTTTACCTTGAAGCTGGTACACAAAAGCCAGTACCTCTGCAACTGCCTGGTACAGTTCCGGTGGAACCGCCTGGCCGATATCTACATTGGCATACAGCATTCTGGCCAGGGGTTTGTTTTCTACAATCTCAATATGATGTTCTCTGGCAGCCTCCTTAATCCGGGCCGCCAGATAATCTTCACCTTTCGCTATGACCAGCGGCGCATCCGCCACTTTTGGGTCATATTTAATTGCCACGGCATAGTGAGTAGGGTTGGTAATGACTACATCCGCCTGCGGCAGATCCTGCATCATACGCCGCATGGAACTCTCCCTCATTTTCTGCCGTATCTTACCTTTTATCTGGGGATCCCCTTCCTGCTGCTTATACTCTTCCTTAATCTCCTGCTTGGTCATCTTCATATCATTTTTGAACTTGATCTTCTGATAAGCAAAATCAGCAAATGCAATCACCATGTAAAGCAGTGCGATTCGAATTCCCAAATCTGTCACAGTTTCCGCAGCCAGCTGCAGCGCCTGCATCAGCGTCACATCATACAGATTCAGCAGCATAGCCCATTTATCCTTCAGATAAGAATAACATATATATAATATCAGACCAATCTTCGCAATGGACTTGACAAGTTCTACCAATGCATTCAGTGAGAAAAACTTTTTAAACCCTTTTAAAGGATTCAGTTTGCTGAACTTAGGTTTCATTGGTTCCAGTGTAGGTTTCCACTTCACCTGAGCCACATCCGTAACAAATGCGATCAGAAACGCAACCACCAGAATCGGTGCAATAATGAGCAGCACCTGCAGCGCCATATGTCGAAAAATAATCGAAATATCCCGCTCCGGCATCATTCCCTCTCGAAACATCACAAGCTCGGGAATCTTGTTGTACACATTGTTAAAGATATCCAGAAACTGGATTCCCATATGCCCCACCCAGAATTTCAATATCAGAAACAGGGCAAGCAATTCCAGACCATTGGTAATCTCGCGACTCTTTGCCACCTGCCCCTTCTTCCGGGCATCATCCAGCTTTTTCTGGGTAGCGGGTTCTGTCTTCTCGCCGCCCATACCTTCCTTTGCAAAAAACTGCAGGTTATAACGAATCATGTCATGCCTCCCATAAAGGAAACAATCATTCTCTTCATCTCTTCAAAAATAAAGTCAGCAATCCCCGGCAGAATACCTGCCGTAAAAAACAATACCGACAACCCCACCAAAATCTTCAGCTGAATACCCACAGCAAACATATTCATCTGCGGTGAGACCTTGGCCAGGACTCCGAGCACAGCATTCAGCAGCAGAATTGAACAGAAAATAGGAAGAACAATCCGAAAACCAATGATGACATAGTCACCCAAAAAGGTAATCATGGATGTCATCAGCAAATCACTGTGAAAAACCGCGCCGTTTATGGGGATCAATTCAAATGTATCTGCCAATGCACCGAAGAGATAACGGTACATTCCCGTAGCAATCATCAACAACATTAAAATATACTGATATAAGGCACCTGTAATGCTGGTACTCTCCCTCGTAGTGGGATCCATCAGCGTCACCATAGATAACCCCGTCTCCATATCTGCAATCGAACCCGCAAAGTTCACAATTGTAGTACATATACTGGCTGCAAAGCCGATCAGCAGACCCACAACTGCTTCTTTCATTACAATTACAGCATATTCCGTCACTGTGGAATATGCCACTGCCCTGGCAGGAGTCAAAGCCTGATAGAGAAGCAGAGATGTAAAAAAGCTGATCCCCACTCTCACATTTGCCGGTGTGTTTTTCATACTGAAAAATGGGGCGACAAAGACAAAACAGCTCACACGCACCAGAATCAGCAGAAAATATTCCAAATCATAAGCAGAAAATCCATAACGAACCATTCACCCAGGCTCCCTTATCGATTCATGTAAAGCCCAAAATCAGACCACAGAGAAATCATAAACTCCACCATGGCGGTCATCATCCAATTACCGAACAATACCAGTGAAAGAAAGACACAGATAATCTTCGGCACAAAAGTGAGTGTCTGCTCCTGGATAGATGTCACTGTCTGAAAGATACTGACAATCAGACCAATACACAGAGACACCAACAGCACCGGAAGAGATACCTTGATAATCAAAAACAGGGCTTCCCTCGTAATATCCATTACCACTTCAATTGTCATCTCAGCTTACCTCCCTGTCTGTTAACTCTATGGAAATCAGGCAGCTACCAGTAAAACGATTCCACCAGTTTCCCGATAATCAGATTCCACCCATCTGCCAGTACAAACAACAGAATCTTAAAAGGCATGGAAATCGTAGTTGGCGGCAGCATCATCATACCCATACTCATCAGTGTCGAAGCCACCACCATATCAATAACAATAAAAGGGACATAAATCGCAAAGCCAATCCAAAAAGCCATTGTCAGCTCACTGAGCATAAAACTCGGCATCAAAACGGACAGAGGAATATCCTCCAGAGTTACCCCATCCCATGTTTGACCGGAAATATCCATAAACAACTCCACATCTTTCAGTTGTGTATGGTCATACATAAATGTCCGCAGTGGAACTACTCCTTTTTCCAACGCCTCATCCAAGCTGATCTCCCCTGCCTCATAAGGCTGATAAGCCTGTTCATTAATCTGGGTAATCGTTGGCTCCATTATAAAAAAGGTAAGAATCAGGGCCAGCCCCACCAGCACCTGATTGGGCGGCGCAGTCTGCGTATTCAAAGCTGCACGTGTAAAGTGCAGAACAATGATAATTCGCGTGAAGGAGGTCATCATGATAAGGAGGGTCGGAGCAATACTGATCAACGTCAGTGTCAGCAGAATCCGCAGTGAACCGCTGATCTCCCCATTTCCATTGCCCATGGTGATATTCAGGACATTATCCGGATCCTGAAGACTGCCGGCTGATACCCTCATTGAACTTAGAATGCACAATATGCCCACCATGACGAGTAGGCATATTGCAGTCGCTATTCGCTTGAATATAAGCTTATTTTTCATCATGCATTTGATTTTCCTTTGACTCTTCCCGGGCAGATTTCGTTTTCGCCGCAGCTCTGTCAAGAAGCTCCCTGAAACCGGTGTGATGTGTGGAAGTCCCCTCCTTCAAATGTTCTCCCTCAATCTCACCCAACATGGTGACAGTATCCTTACAGACAGCAATCACCATATACTTCTCACCTGCCCGTATAATCTGGATATACTTATTATTCGCAATACGAGTAGTCTCTATTACTTCGATATTCTCATTTGCGCTCTGCTGCTTCTGATAATTTGCCATCCATTTGGTAGTCCATGCGGTGACGCCCAGCACAGCTGCAAAAATCAGCAGTACAGTAATAAACTGCGCATAGCTTCCGGCCCCGGACGCTGCCCCTGCTATAACAATTAAGCCTACCTCGGCTTCTGTCGCAACAGCTGCTTTCACTCCGGCAGATAGCAGAAACATCAGCCTACAACCTTCTTCACTGCCTCAAGAACACGATCTTCCTGAAAGGGCTTCACGATAAAATCTCTTGCCCCTGCCTGAATAGATTCCACTACCATCGCCTGCTGGCCCATAGCAGAACACATGATAACCTTCGCATTGGGATCAAGCTTCTTGATTTCTTTCAGAGCCTGTATACCATCCATTTCAGGCATGGTGATGTCCATCAAGACCAAATCAGGAGAAAGCTCCTTGTATTTCTCCACAGCCTTCGCCCCATTCTCGGCCTCCCCGGCAATATTATAGCCACCTTTGGTCAGGGTATTCTTGATCATCATCCTCATGAATGCCGCATCATCACATACCAAAATATTCTTAGCCATTTAAAATTTCCTCCTACTTGATAATTTCGGTTACTCTTACGCCGAAGCTTTCTTCAATTACTACTACTTCTCCCTTTGCAACAAGTTTGCCGTTGACCATTACATCTATAGGTTCTCCCGCAATCCTTTCAAGCTCAATGATCGTGCCTGGCGCAAAGTCAAGAATTTCGGAAATCGACTTGGTCGTTCGCCCAAGTTCTACAGTGACATTCAGCGGAACATCCATAATCAGACCGATATTTTCCTGTCCCGGAACCACTCCTCCATCATTGGAGAAACTCTGGAACTGAGCCGTCTGTACATTGACATTCTGCTGTGGCATTCCCATTTGAGGCGCCATACCACCCATCATTCCAGGCTGTGGATACATTCCCATCTGTGGATACATTCCCATTTGAGGCGCCATACCACCCATCATTCCAGGCTGTGGATACATTCCCATCTGAGGGTTCATTCCCTGTGCTGCTCCCATCTGTGGATACATTCCCATCTGACCTGCATCCATTTGAGGCGGCATTCCCTGCGGCATCCCCATCTGCGGACTACCGCCCATCATTCCCCCGTTCTGGTTCATATCAGGCGTTCCCATCTGACCTTGAGACATATCCTTCTGAGAACCGGTTCCCACACCCGAATCCGCTGCAGGTGCAGAACTTTCCGCAGGCGCTGCTCCCTGAGAATTCACAAATGTATCCACTACACTGCGTGCAAAATCTACCGGATAAAGCTGCATGATGGAACTATCCACCAGATCGTCAATCTGCATACGGAAAGAAATTTTTACAAACACACCTCCAAGAAAAGGCGAAACCTCCTCACCATGTTTCACTTGTGCCAGATCCAGCAGGGAAGCTTCCGGCGGACTGATATCAATCTTCTTGCTCATCATGGTAGAAAGCGAGGTGGCTGATGCTCCCATCATCTGATTCATTGCCTCTGAGATTGCACTCAAATGCAGTTCACCCAGCTCGCCATCCGTATTGGTTCCGTCACCGCCCATCATCAGATCGGTTATGACTTTTACATCATGCTCTTTCAGAATCAATATATTGGTTCCGTCTAATCCAACAGTATATTTGATCTGTATAAATACACAGGGTCTTTCATACTGCGTCAGCAAATTATCCCATGTGCTGAATTCCACTACCGGTGTGGTGATGTTTACTTTCCTGTTAACAAGGGAATACAGTGTAGTCGCCGATGAGCCCATGCTGATATTGGCCACCTCGCCGATAGCATCCTTCTCCACATCTGAAAGGAGTTCCTGGGCTTCCGCCATCTCCTGGATGATATTCCCGGCCCCTTCCCTGACTTCTTCATTATTTTCAACCATTTCCGATTCTTCATCTTCACCCAGATTCATACCGGAAAGCAATGCGTTTATTTCGTCCTGGGACAACCCACCGTCCATTTTTTACTCCTCCTCTCTAATAACTGATGTGATCCTGACAGCATATGAGTCTTTTTCCGTACCCGGCAATGCTGTAAATTTCCTGATATTGCCAACATACACATTCATATCCTGATCCACACCGGAATCCAACCGGATGCAATCCCCCACCTGCAGATTCAGGAAATCATTAACCGAAATCGTACTCTTGCCAAGCACTGCCCTGATCGGTACATCCACCTTGCGTATCATGGACTCGATATAAGCCTCATAATTTTCATCATGGTTCTCCTGCATGGTAGAATACCAGTATTTTGTATTCAGCTTATCCATGATATCTTCCAAAGTAAAAAACGGAAGACAGATATTCATGAAACCTTCTACATCCCCGATTTTTATTTCCAGGGTTACAATTGCCACCATATCGCTGGGTGCTATGACCTGCGCAAACTGTGAATTCGTCTCCAGACGAGTCAACACAGGCGCTATATCAATCACGTTTTTCCACGGCTCCCTCAGAAGCTGGGTCAACATCACCAATATCTTTTCCATTATGATCTGCTCAATCTCGGAAAACTCCCTGCCCTTCTCCAATGGTTCACCGCTTCCGCCCAGCATGCGGTCCAGCATGGCATATCCGAGATTAATTCCCAATTCCATGATAATTGAACCGTTCAGCGGCGCAAAATTAACAATCCCCATAATAATAGGACTGGATAAGGAATTGGTAAATTCATTAAATGTGATGGCTTCGGAACCCACCACCGACACTTGTACATTTTTGCGTAGATACACCGGAAGATTCGTGGAAATCAACCGGGCATAGTGTTCAAATATAATCTCCAGAGTCCGCAAATGCTCTTTGGAAAATTTTGTAGGGCGGCTGAAGTCGTAATTTCTGACCTTCTTCTCGTCCTTTTGCTGCATCTGGTCAGCGTCCAGCTCACCTGAAGACATCGCATTCAGCAGGGCATCAATCTCCGCCTGAGAAAGAATCTCGGCCACACAAGCTCACCTCCTGTCGCATGCTTTCTGCATGACGCATGCTTTTTGCTTAACTGTACTTCCCTTTACCCATGTCTGCCATGCCCGTCAGCCGCCGAACTTTATATTACTGAGAGTAATTCCGTATATAAACTTGGACTCGAAGAGGTTCTGGACCGCAGTGACCATCTCATTTCTGATATCCCCCGTGAAGGAAGCCCTGCATTCCTCCTCGGTATAATTGCTTACCACCCGCTCTATCGCATCCTGAATCATAGTGTCATAGTCAGCAATTGTTCCCGAGTATTCCGCATAATCTTCATGTGTTTTATCCATCAACAGAGAAATGTCAAACATAAGATAAATCTGCTTACCGCTCGTGCTGGTACTGCCATCCTCATTGGTCACCTTGGAATAAGCCAGCGGAATCATCATCTGATTCATCACATGGGTGTCCGTATTGGCAAGAGATACTTCGGGACCGGTACCGGGAGTATACAGTTCCAGATTCATTGCGGCACCGATACTGTCCATCAGTTCAGCGGTCTTTTGGTTCGTGCTGATAACATTGGTCATCATGACTGCAGACAATGCAATATTCACGATCATCAGGACCAGGATCAACACACTCAGTAAATTCTTTTTCATTTCTAACAAGCCCTTTCTTCCATCTCTCTTTATTGTGCGGATGGATTATAGATTAAGATTTCAACCCGGCGGTTACGGCTCCTGCCTTCCGGTGTAGAGTTGTCCGCGATAGGCACTCTCTCCCCCATCCCGGCATGTTTAATTCTCACCGGTTCCAGGAACGAGTGATCACACAGATAATAAAAGACAGACAATGCTCTGGCACTGCTCAATTCTTCATTGCTGGGATACTGGGCACTGTTAATGGGCACATTGTCGGTATGGCCCTCTATCTCAATGGTCCCTTCACCGTAACGCTCCAGTATCATCCCAACTTTATCAATGATCTGCTGCGCTTCCTCTTTCAGCTGCGCGCTTCCCGAATCAAACAGCAGGCCGCCGTTCATAGTCAGCTTTACATACTGGGCCGTAAAGCTGATCTCCACCTCATCGGCAATCTCATTCTCCCGAAGGGCTTCTTCTATTTCTTCCATGCGTTCTTCATTTTCCTGCAACTTCTGTTCCTGAAGCATCTCTTCCAAAGCTTCGGGAGACTTTTCAAATTCCTCCATATTTTCTCCGTCCGTCTCGCTGTCCGCAACCTTACCCGTACTGTTGATATACTGATCCAGCTCGTTCAGCTGACTGACGCCATTGCTGATCAGAATACCGTCTCCGATGGCCGAAGCGCCTCCATCAAATATACTGAAAGTATTATTCATGGAAGCTACAAATTCCTGCAGCTTAGCCTCCTCAATACTGGACATGGCAAACAGCATGACGAAAAAGCAGAGCAGAAGGTTCATCAAGTCACTGAACGTCGCCATCCACGCCGGCGCACCGGCCGGCGGCGCATCTTCCTTACGCTTTGCCATTATTCTTCACCCCCTACATCTCCTCCGGCTGCTTCTCTATCCTGTGGAGAAAGGAACGACTTAAGTTTCTCCTCAATAACCCTGGGGTTCTCCCCTGCCTGAATGGAAAGCAGTCCTTCTATCATAACCTCTTTCAGCATCATCTCTGCTCCATTATCAGCTTTCAGCTTATTGGATACCGGAGTACAGATGGCATTGGCAAGAACCGATCCATAAAATGTCGTAATCAAGGCCACTGCCATAGCAGGTCCAAGCGTTGCCACATTATCCATGTGATACAACATATCTACCAGACCAATCAACGTACCGATCATACCCCATGCAGGTCCCATGGCACCCAGCGTATCCCAGAAACCAATACAGGTCTTATGTCTGCCTTCTATACTCACCAGCTCCGTCTCCATGATGGCCCGCACCAGCTCCGGATCTGTGCCGTCCACCATCAAAAGAATACCTTTCTTCAAAAATGCATCATCCATATCCGCAGCGGCTTCCTCCAGGGACAGAAGTCCTTCCTTACGTGCTACATTAGAAAGGTCGATAATTTTGCGGATCATCTCGGCAGTATTCAGGGCCGGTGCCTTGAATACCAGTGCAAAACTCTTCAGACCGTTTATGTAATCTGCCAGACTGTACGATGCCAGCGTTGCGGCGAGGGCACCACCAAATGTAATGACGGCTGACGGCAAGTTCCAATATTCTTTCACCAGATTCTCAATACCCGCACCAACTATGATACCATACAGCATCATCACAAAACATAAAACAATACCAAGTAAAGACGCAATATCCACCACAATCACCCACTTCTTTTGCTTTTTTGATTATTCCGCAAAAATACCCTTTCTATATAATTTTACAAGATTTTTTATCTCTTGTCTACTTTCTTTTATAATTATTTTTTTTCCTGTGGTGAGTGTGATTACCGTGTCCGGCGTCTCCTCCACCACCTCAAACAAATGTGGATTCACCAGAATCTTCGCACCATTCAATTTTGTCACTTCAATCATACCAAAGCCTCATCTCACCGCCGTCTCGCTGCCCTGTTACAACCACTGAACAGAAGAGCAGCATATCCGGAATTTTCTTCCAATGAATATGGGGGGCAAAGCCCTGCCCCCCCATTATAGCACATTCATCCTGATAATGCGAGTATAAATTATCGTTTCAGATTAGTTAATTCTTCCAGGAGTGTATCAGATACGGTTATAATACGGCTGTTCGCCTGGAAACCACGCTGAGTCGTGATCATCTCTGTAAATTCTGAAGACAGATCTACATTACTCATCTCCAGCTGACCAGTGGACATATAATCACCCTCTGCAGTAATGTCCACACCGATACCGTCAAAAGCACCTGAGTTCAATGTTGCGGAATACAGATTGTCTGCCAGCTTTTCAAGTCCGGATGCATTCGCAAATTTCGCTGTGGCAATCTGGCCCAGAAGCTTTGTCATACCATTGTCATAGCTTGCATAAATCATACCATTCTGCTGTACAGAAAGTCCGATCATGGCACCGTTGCGGCGTCCGGAACCGGTGCTGAACTCATCGTCCGCCCCGTTGGTCGCTCCGATGGTGGAAGTTCCCTTGTTGTCTACATTGGTAGTCGCAGACATGTCAATGGTAATATTTTCAAAATTGCCGTTACCGATACCCGCTCCCTTCAGATTCAGTGTGACTTCTGTAGTACTGCCGCTGCCATCCAACTTCTGGAATTTACCGTTTGACGGGTCATAGATAACCGTTACACCTGTAAACTGGCGTCCGGTAACTTCAAAACTATTTCCGGGATCTGCCATTGCCTCAATCTTTGGTCTGTCCGCATCCGACGAATCATCAAAATTGGTTAAAATGTCTCTTATAGTATAGGATTTCTCTTCAACAGGCGGTTCTGCATCCGGGTCAGCCTTCACAGCGGTATATACCATATTTAAAAAATTCTCCGTAGAGCCTTCCTTGTTATATGCCTTCGCAATGTTATCCAGCTGTTCCTGAACCGATATTTCTTTTGCGGGAGTCTGAGTATTATCTGTATACGGATTTCCCGCTTTAATACTGGCCAAATCGGCTACAATGTTGCCGTCTGCATCCTGCAGCTGATTGTTTACCCACTTGTAGGAAGCGCCAAAATTCACCTTATCCGCCAGTGGCTGTGTCTGTGTACCGCCAAAAACATTTTCTCCTGTTACAGATGTCAGATCCACTTCCTTGCCGTCTGCATCGGTAATTTTATCTAATTCCATACTGTAAACATTCTTCGCATCATTTTCCGTATCGGACTGCTTAAAGACAAATTTGGCTGTATAACTATAACCCAGCGAGTCATAGAATTGGAAATTCACAACCTTACCATTGGAACTGGTGACATCCGTATCCAGCTTATCCATGATACCGGACATATACCCCAAAGTGGTTGCTTCCGGCGGATAATTCATATTTGCGGTATTCATAATGCGCAGTGCAGATACGGTATCCTTCTTAATGCCTCCCGTCTCCGGATCCACCTGCCATCCCATAACATTATAACCGATACTGGTCATCGCCAGATTACCTGCTCCGTCCACATAAAAAGAACCGTCTCTGGTGAAGTAATTCTCCTGTCCGTTATTGACAACGAAGAAATTCTCGCCTGTGATCATGATATCAAACGGGTTGCCTGTGGACTGGCTGGCACCCTGTCCGGTAATGTTGACATTGATTGCGCTGGTCTTTACACCAAGACCGATCTGTCTGGGATTAATGCCTCCGGTTCCCGTACTGGAATTGGCACCGCTTGCCTTCTGAGTGGTCTGGCTCATCAGCGCCGCAAATGTCATGGAACTGGATTTGTATGCAACTGTGTTGACGTTTGCGATGTTATGACCTATAACATCCATTCTGGTCTGATGTGTCTTAAGACCAGACACACCAGCAAAAAGTGATCTCATCATAGTAATTTGTTCCTCCTGATCTGGAACGGGGCTGGGCTCTCTCTGTCATTCGAGAACCCATAACCTCCCCCTGGGTCCGGTTATATGATAACTGCCCCGTTGATATTTGTGAATATGTTATCCTCTGTTTCTGTACTGTCCATTGCAGTGACTACTGTCTGATTGGGTACGTTTACAATAAAAGCAAGCTGGTCTACGATCACCAGTGAATCTCTGATCCCTTTCTGCTCTGCTTTTCTCGTACCGGACTCCAGCCTTTCCAGCTGTGTGTCACTCAACTCGATATTGCGGTCCGCCAGTCTTCCCATGGCATGCTTGGAAAATTTCAGACTGCCGCTTTCCCCCACTGTCTTTTGCTGTAAAACATCCTGAAAGGATAAGCCCTTTGGGGCGCCGCCATCCGTGGCTTTCCGAACCGGTATCTTTCTGCCCAGATACTGATCCTTCAGCTGCTCAATGGAAATGTACCCATTGCCCTGAATATCCATCCCTGTAAACTCCTTCTTTATGCTTTTCCAGCGCCTTCGGATTCCTGACTACCGGTGTCTTCCCCGGACTCTCCGCCTTCCGTCCCGTCTTCCTTGTCGCCTTCTTCAGCAGAGGCACGGAGTTCCTTGATCCTCTCGACGTATTTGTTCAGATTCTTAACCGTCTCTGTAGCAATGAAGCTCTTCTCATAGTCCGTCATTTCGTTGTAGATCTTCTCCAGTTCGTCAATCTCCTCCGCATTGGACAGATCCACACGTGTCGGATTCGGAAGCTTATTCAGCCTGGTCGTGAAATCATATGCCTTATCATAAGCATTCTTGTATTCCAGATCTACCACAGTATCTACATCATCAAGAGAGTATAAAGATTCTTCAATAGAAACATAGGCTTTGTTGTTCTCATACGCAACATAATCCACTTTACCATAGATATACTTGGGTTCTCCATCCGAACCGGTAGTCTTGACATAGACATGCTCTCCCACCAAGGATGTGGCTCTGGCCAGTTCCGATGTGGATGCCAGATTCTGCATCTGTTCCACCTGGGAAAACTGTGCATACTGGGAAATAAACTCCGTGTTGGAAGTGGGCTGCAGCGGATCCTGATACTGCATCTGAGCCACCAACAGCTGAAGAAATGCGTCTTTGTCCATACCGTTCTTACTGGCAGCCATCTCTTTTTTTAAAGACTTCTGTGATTCTGTCTCCAAAACCGTCCCGTTCTCCACGGGTGCCATTAATGCCATATCTTATCTCCTTTCTACATTTGTATAAATTGATTGATTTCCTGTCTTTCTTTGATTCAGTCAAAATACCATACTCATGCGGTGAAACTCACGGTACTTCCTCCGGCCGCCATCATGTCATCTGCCAGATTCTCCTGTGCTTCAGAAACATCAGCAGCAAGTATACTTCCTGCACCAAGCCTTCTGGTGCGGCGGCGGCTTCCCGGTTCCTTCTGGCTTCTGCCTCTGCCCTGTTCCAGATTCTGCTCGAATTCATGTGTCTGCACGGTAACTTCTATTGCCTCCACCTTGACACCCTGTTCCTCAAACTGTTCCCGCAGCTGCAGCATCTGGCTTTCAAGCGCCACTTTTACCGCCTCGTTCTGAGTAATGAAGTTTGCCGTCACAACGCCCCCTTTGGAAGCAATCTGTACCTGCAGTGTCCCCAGACTTGCCGGATGCAGCTGCATCTCCAGACTCGTACTGTCCGTTTGGAGATTCAATTTCATGTAATCCAAAATCTGATCCATAATCTCCCTGGAAGAATTGCTCCATGGATTCTCTCCCGCTGCTTCCTGTACCTGCTGTAATTCCGGCCGAAACACTGTCTCTCTAAAATCCTGAACAAAAAAATTGGCTTGTTCTCTGCCCTGCCCACGGTCCGCAGTCGATTTTTCATTGTGCTCCTGTGTTCCGCCGTTCTGCTCCGCCGCTGTCTGTTCCTCTCGGGCTGCTTTTCCCATATCGGAATACAGCCCTCCGTTTCCTTCCGCGGTTACCGCCATATCCTCAGCCGAGCCATCCTGCCTGTAGTTCAAAAGCTCCGGATCAGAACTCTCCTGCACACTACTGTCTTTCAATATACCGGACAGTACTTCCGGGTCTGCCCCCAGTTCAGCAGCGACCTCATTCAGCACCTCTTCCAGCTTTCCCAGCATGGTTTGGTAATTATCATACAACACACTGTCCGTAAGCAGTGCATATGCATCCTGCGCACCGCCCAATTCCAACATCAGTCCTTTCAGCGCCGATGCATTCAGCAAATCCGTCTGCCCTATCCCCAGCGTATCCATTGCCGCCTGCAGCTCTTCCATGGTTACACCGAATACTTCACAGATCTGTTCCATAAGCTTCACCGCTGCCGTTCCCAGAACTTCCATTGCCTGAAGTGATTCTTCGCCCGTCCCGGCTTCTGTCTCAGGCAAATTTGTGTCCTCTGAAACAGTACTGTCAGATTTTGATTTCTCTGAAGCGGCTTCCGACTTCAGCTGCTGCACTTCTTCCGGTTTTCCGGCGGTGTCTGTCTGCTTCTCCCCGGAAACGCTTTTGCCAGGCTGCTGCAGAGTCTCATTCCACTTCTGTGCATTGCTTTTGCCGGCGGCACCGTCCGAGACATTCCTGCTCATCTGACTGCTCCAGACTTTCTGAAATCCTCCGTTGCCTGCGGTACCTTTGCCGCTGACGGAAAATGTCTGTTTCAGCAAAGCAGAACCTACATCCTTTACAACTGTACCAGTCATCTCCAACCTCCTTTCTTCAAAATATTTATATATATGCGGGAATCTTTTCCCCCCTATATATATCGGATAAATTACTGCCCCCTTAAGAGTCCGGGTGCATCATCTTGACCAGCTTGGCGCCCAGTTCCGTATCAATAACGTTCATAATATCCGCCCTCTGCTCTACTGTCATGGCCTCCAGAATCTCGGCCACCAACTCCAGTCGGTCACTCATGGCCTCAAACATTTTCGCTGCCGACTTGGGCTTCATCTTGGCAAAGGTCTGAATATAATTGTCAAGATCTTCCTTTCTCTGTTCCTGAACGGCAATCTGCTTCGCAATATATTCCATTGTGGTAGGATCCATGGATTCATAATACTTCAGCAAACCTTCCGGATCCAGATTCGCCACTTCCTCATAAAACTCTGTCTTGATACGCTGAAACTCCACCTGTCGCTGCTCAAATTCCTGCAAACGCAGGACTTCAGCTTTCAGAGCCTCCACCTCCGTATTTTTCGCATTGGAAGCAGTCTGTTCCCTCTCCAGCTCCAATTCCAGCTGTTTGATATAATCCACAGCTTCCTCCAGGCTGGCATACCCGCCATACCCTTCCGAATCCGTATTTTCCATGGCCGGTGCCGCGGACGGCAATATCCTGTTTACAACAGGCACATCTTTCAGAATAGGGGCTAACACATTGCTGCCGAAACCGCCTACATCCATTTTGACCACAACACAGGCTACTGCAATCCACAACGCTACAATCAAAAGAGTGGCAAAAAAGGTCACCAACCCATTGCCTCCCTCTTCGCCCAGAGCCTCTTCCTGTTTTGCAATCTCTGCCGCCCTGCGCTTTGCCTCTTTTTTCTGTGCCCTCTGCTCCTGCTTAAACTGCTTTTTTTCTTCTCTTAATCTCGCTTTTTCTTCTTCTGCCGCAGCAGCCAGAGTACTTAAATCCTTAGCCATATGTCATCTCCCAGGCAAAATCCCGTTCTCCCCATCCTCCAGTCTGAAGTCAGGCGGGTTTTTGCTCTACACTCTCTATATTCCTGCGCTGTCCATAGGTATAACTGGTCAACTGGTCTATCTCCTTGCTCTCCTGCCGCTTCTCCTCCATCAGGAATTCGTCAAAAGCTTTTTCTTTCAGTGTCTCATGGGTTTTCCGCTCTATCCGTACTTTCGTGAGCTGCTCAATTGCTTCCTGCAGCTTCCGCTCTGCTTTGTCCACGTTCACCTGCTGTCTGATTATGTAATCCTCCATACAGCGGACCGCCATTTTATTCTCCTCGATTTTCCGCAGATCCAGTCTGCCGGATAACAACCGTTCCGACTCCTGCTCATATCCGGACTTTCTGTCCACCAGCCCCTGCAAACACTCTTTTTCCTCATCCAGTGCTGCCTTGGCCGCGGAAAACTCCTGCTTTGCCAAAGTCTCCAGCTTCAGCTTGATATTCAGAATATTCTGCATGGAATATCGAAATCTTGCCATCCTGTCCTCCCTGCTGTCTGCCTCTTATCTCTGTTCAAACAGCCGCCCCAGCATACTGACACTGTCTTCAAAGCTGAACTTCTCATCTACATCCTGACACAGGAACTGGTTAACCGCCTCAATCCTGGAAATCGCATAATCAATAGACGGGTTACTGCCGCTTTTGTAAGCACCAATATTAATCAGATCCTCCGCCTCATTGTATGTGGCAACCACATTCTTCAGCTTTCCGGCCGCCTGCTTGTGCTCCCGGGAAGCAATCTGGCTCATACACCTGGAAATACTCTGCAGGATATCAATAGCCGGATAATGATTCTTATGGCCCAGCTTTCTGTCCAACATAATATGACCGTCCAGGATACTCCTGGCTGTATCCGTAATGGGTTCATTAAAATCATCACCATCTACCAATACCGTATACAGTCCGGTGATAGATCCCCTCTCCGCACAGCCTGCTCTCTCCAACAGTTTCGGCATTTCCGAATATACACTGGGCGGATACCCTCTGGTCACAGGCGGTTCCCCTCTCGCCAGTCCGATCTCCCTCTGCGCCATAGAAAAACGGGTCAGAGAGTCCATCATCAAAAGAACATCCTTCCCCCTGTCCCTGAAATATTCTGCAATGGCCGTAGCTGTCTTGGCTGCTTTATTTCTCTCCAGGGCAGGTCGGTCTGAAGTAGCCACCACTATCACAGACCGGCCCATGCCTTCTTCTCCCAGATCCCGTTCTATAAATTCCCGCACCTCACGTCCCCGTTCTCCAATCAACGCAATAACGTTAATATCCGCCTTGGTATTTCTGGCAAACATACCCATAAGAGTTGACTTTCCCACACCGGAACCCGCAAAGATACCGATTCTCTGTCCTTTCCCCACAGTAATCAGGCCATCCACCGCTTTTACCCCCAGCGGAAGCACCTCATCTATAATCTTCCTGCTGAGCGGATCCGGCGGTGTGGCCTCCACCAAATAGGGCACACCTTCAATTTCTGTCCCGTCTACCGGCAGTCCCAGTCCATTCAATGTCTTTCCAAGAACATCGTCACTGACTGTTACCAGAAGCGGAGCATCCGTATTCTCCACAATACATCCCACCGCAATGCCATCCACGGAGTCATATGGCATCAGCAATGTCTTCCTGTCCTTGAAACCCACCACCTCTGCCAAAATCGGACTGCCTGCTCCCTCCGGCACGATCTGACAGATATCCCCCAGTTTCGCATCCGGACCGGCAGACTCAATGGTAAGTCCCACCACATTGACTACTTTTCCCTTCTTCCGGTAAAAGATCTGCTCGGTAACTCTATTATATTTTGCGAAATCCACTTCTACTGACCGCAAAAAAATTCCTCCTTCGGAATCTTCATTTTCCCTGTTTCTTTTCTATGTTTCCTGGGACCACGCCAGCAACATCAGCCGACGCTTCAGCTCTGACAACTGAGTACCCAGTCCGCAGTCAAAAATGCCGTTCTCGGTTTCAATCATACAATCATTTTTGTTAAGCGTCAGGTCCTCTACCACATCCACGCTTGTATTCTCCGAAACAATGCCTGCCAGCATCTGCTTCTTCTGCATACTTACATAGGCATAATCTTCCTTTGACACATGTATGATAAAACTGCGGCTTCCTTCCAAATTATGCAATACCGTGTTTATCAGATAGGACAACATCTCACGATAGGAGGAAAGTTCCACATTAAAAACATGCTCATAAATACCGGTTATGATATCCACAAATCTAGGCTCCAAAATATCCGTCTGCTGTTGGTAGGATTCCTCCAGAATACGGGCCCGCTCAAGATATTCCTGCTCCATGGCTCCTTCATGTGCCTGTGCCTTCACCAGCCCTTCATTGTATCCCTGCTGTCTGGCCTCGCTAAGTACCTGTACCTTCTCCGCTTCCGCCTCAGCCATGGCTTCTCTGCGGATGTGCTCCGCCTCAGCCCGGGCTTCTGCCAGCAAACTGTCCGCTTCCGCCTTCGCCTGTTCCAGAATCTCTTTCGCCTCATCCTGCGCCTTGATGAGATTCCCTCCGTCTTCCGGTCCCTCCAAAACTTCCGCCGGAACCAGACCTGATATAAAACCACCCTCTTCTCCGGTATATTCCCGCGTCTGTGTCAGCTTTTCCAGACGCTTCCTTACCAGATCATTGCTGTTAATAACCCGTTTTTCTTCTTGTGCAGGCAATGTCGTAACAAAATGTTTCAGCAGATTACTAGACAACGATCTCGTCACCTCCGCCTCTGGATATTACGATCTCACCCGCATCTTCCAGTTTACGGATGATATTGACAATCTTCTGTTGTGCTTCTTCCACATCCTTCATACGCACAGGTCCCATGAAATCCATATCCTCTTTAATCATGACAGCCAGACGTTTGGATACATTGTTGAATATCGTATTCTTTACTTCTTCATTGGCGTTCTTCAAAGCCACTGACAGATCATTATTCTCCACATCACGCAGCACGCGCTGTATCGCTCTGTCGTCCAGAAGCAGAATATCTTCGAATACAAACATTTTCTTTCTGATCTCTTCCGCCAGTTCGGGTACTTCCACTTCCAGAGTCTCCATAATATGACGCTCCGTCCCCCGATCCACCGTATTCAGGATCTCCACAACAGCATCCACACCGCCAATGATGGTATAATCCTGGTTTACAAGGCTTGCAAGCTTGGATTCCAGCACCTTCTCCACCTCCTTGATGATCTCGGGACTGGTACGGTCCATAACGGCTATACGTCTTGCCACATCTGCCTGTTTTTCCGGCGGCAGAGCCGATACCACCTGAGCTGCCTGCTGTGGCGCCAAATAAGACAGAATCAGAGCAACTGTCTGGGGATGTTCGTCCTGAATAAAGTTGATCAGCTGTGTTGCATCTGTCTTACGCACAAATTCGAAAGGCTTCACCTGCAGCGATGCTGTCAGTTTTCCGATCACATCCATGGCCTTCTCGGAACCCAGCGCCTTCTCCAACAAATCCTTGGCATAGCCGATACCGCCCTCTGCAATATACTGCTGTGCCAGACATACCTCATAGAACTCGTTGATTACTTCTTCCTTCACCTGCGGAGTCACACTTCTTGTGTTGGCAATCTCCAGCGTCAGCTCCTCTATTTCTTCTTCTTTTAAATGTTTAAAGATACCGGCAGAACGCTCCGGCCCCAGGGAGATCAGTAGAATCGCCGCTCTTTGAATTCCCTTCATCCCTGCTTCGTTTGCTGCAGTCTTTGGCATGGTGTATGTACCTCACTAATTCCAATCTTCGTTCAACCAGTTCCGCAGCAGATTTGCCGCTGCTTCCGGATTCTCATCCACAAATTTCTCCACCATCTTACGCGTCTCGGACTTGGCCTCCAGATCAATATCCTCCACAGTAGATTCCGGCTGCGTGGACTGCAGGATTTCCTCCACGGGCAGTTCCGCCTCTTCCTCCACCGCCTTCTTCCTGGGTCCCATACTGCGCAAAATTACAAATGCCAGCAATGCCAGAATCAAAATGATCATCACAATGCTTGTTATATCCGTAGCACTTAGAGCAAAGCCTTCCTTGTCGTAAAAGCGTGGTTCTTCATACGCAACAATGGTAATTCTGTCTTCACTGATACCACTGGCATTCGCCACCATCTGGAAAAATTCGGGATCCACTTCCTTCTTAATGCTCTCCCTGTTTGCTTCCTTGAAATCTTCCCAGGTAATGCCGTCCAGAAGCCCCTGCCTCTCCACATTTTCCTCATCATACTCCCGATAACAGATCATGGATACGGACAGCGACGAATTACTGTAATTGATGCTCCCTGCCGGTCCATTGGTCACCGTATTGGATACATTCTGCCGATAATCCGTGGCTGACTCACTGTAAGAGCTGGATCCGCCGTTATAATCCGGATTCTCATAGTCTGTCAAATTGCCTCCGTTGGAATCCGTTCCCGGAATCCCCTCTACATTATTGGTAGTCTCGGAATTGACAAGGTCCTGATGAGTAATGTATCCGTTGGGATCGTCAGTATTGGTGTAATATTCTGTCACCTCTCTGGTATAACTGGAAAAGTCCACATCCAGATGACTTGCCACCTCAATCATTGAATACTGTTTCGTCCCCAGCAATACTTTCTTTACCTGATTCGTCATCCAAAGGGAAGCCTGGTTCTGCAGTTCCTGGATAGAATCAGCAACGCCCATGGCGGAATACTCTTCCCCTCCGACAAACAGTATATTGAAATTCTGGTCTACAATGGTGATATTTGCTGTAGTATCATTTCCGATACAGGTAGCGATACCTTTCGCCATGGCCTTTGCATTGGCCGATGTAAATTCGTCAGTGACCGTTGCCTGAATGTATGCATGTGATTCCTGCTTGGTCTCACTGAGCCTGCCTGTATTCTCGGCCATGGTCAACATGACATCCACATCTTTGACATTAGCGGCCTTGGAAAACATATTCTCTATATAGTTTGTATAAAAATCAGTTTCCTGACCCCTTCTGTCTGCCGCTGTTGTGGACATATTGCTTTCCACATAGTCACGGTACTTCAGGTCATCCGGCACATAACCTTCTGACGCAATGGCCATCTTTGCCTGAGCCAGCTGGTCACTGAGCACTTCCACAGTCAATGCATCCGAAGATTCTTTGTGGGTAATACCTGCCCCCTCGAGAATCTCCACAATCTTTGCCGCGGTGGAGGTATTCTCATAGGTTCCAAGCCTGGTGTAATCAGGTTTGGTGAATGTATATACAATGATGACAAAGGTGAAGGCAACCGCAGCAGTGATCATAATGATAATGGTTTTCTGCCTGCTGGTAAATTTATTCCACCACTCCAGTATTTTTCCTGGTATCTCTTTTAGCTTGTCAGCCATGGTACTTCTCTCCTAGTCATTCTTAATTCCTCAATCCAACTCATAACACCGCGGTCATGCACAATACCCAGTTTTAAATCTGCATCTGCATCAGTTCCTTGTATGCATCCAGCAGTTTATCTCTCACTGCCACTGTATACTGAAGAGCCGCGGAAGCCTTCTGCAGCGCGATTGTCAAATCATGGGCATTCTCCGTCTCGCCCAGTGCAAACTTTATTTCCATATCCTCCGCATCAGAAAGATATTCATTTGTTGTCTTGATATTGTTGATGGCGGAATTTAAAAAAGAATCAAATAAAGTACCTTCTGCTCTGTCTTCCTTTTCTGTCAGAATCCCTCTAAAAGAAGTCCGTCCAGAAGAAGCCACCCCTGAAACCTCGTTTAATCCATTCACTGGTGCAATTGCTGCTAAGTCCATAATATGTATATCCTTCCTGGATCAAAATCCGTCTAAAAACCTGCTGTCACTTTTCTCTACTGTCAGGAACCGATCTCCAGCCCTCTCTGCACAATTGCTTTGGTAGCGTTGAAAGCGGTGGCATTCGCCTCATAAGCCCGACTTGCATCTATCATATTGGTCATCTCAGTAATGATGTTCACGTTGGGATAGGTTACATAGCCGTTCTCGTCCGCGTCGGGATGCGACGGATCATACACCAGATTCATCTCCGTGGCAAAATCCTCATGCAGCCCCGTCACCTTGACGCCTGCACCGGTGTACCCCTGCCTTGTATGCGTATGTGCCACCCTATGTGTATGGCTCGTATTGCCAACGGTACCGGCTGTGGAATGTATATGTACTTCCCGCCCCAGCACATGACTGAAAGAAGCCTGATTAACTTTCTCTCCAAAAGTAACCACTTTCCTCCGGTAGGGAGTGCCGTCCGCCGTTCGTGTTGTATTTGCATTTGCCACATTCTCAGAAATGACATCCATGCGGTATCTCTCTGCGGTCATTCCCGTAGCATTAATATTAAAAGCAGAAAACATGCTCATGTTCTGGCTCCTCTCTTATTATATAACAATCAGTTCAAATCGTTCCCCACTTCACGGTCTCAGGACTCAAAATATCTGCCGTCAACAATCACTTCATAACTGCCTGCAGATTGACAAATTCCTGATTGATGCCTACCATAAGTCCCTGGTATTTCAGCTGATTCTCCGCCAGCATCACACCTTCTGTATCCACATCCACATTATTCTTATCCAGACGATAGGAAAAATTTGCATGATCCGTAAATACCGTAGGCACCAGACGTTCCGTATCCAATTCAGCCACCTTTGCGTCCGTTGTTTTAAAATGGCTGCTTCCCAATGCCTTCTTCAGTACAGACTCAAATGCAACATCCTGCCTCTTGTACCCTGGCGTATCCACATTGGCAAGATTGTTCCCAATTGCATCATTGCGGAGCCAGCTGGCATCTGCCGCCTTATCCAATACGTTTACATAGTTGAATACGTTTGACTGAAACATATAACTCTCCTTTCACTGCAGTTTTCTCTATCGTAACTACAATATGTTAAAATTATCTTTATACCCAGAAAAATATAATATAGCAAATCCGGTTAAAATTCAATATAAAAACGCTAAATTCGTCGAATTTTTCCCTGGAAAGTATTCCCTCTTTTTGCAAAAAAGAAAAAAGAACTTATTTTTAACAATCAAAAACACGCACTGCGAACTTTCCATTGTCGTGAATGAACAACGAACCGCCTCCTGCTCTCATTGTCATCTGTTAAATAAGTCCTTTTATCTAATGGCCCATTGTGCCAGTCCAAATCCGTTTGATGAAGTATATTCGCTTTTCTTACAAAATATATTCAGTTAAATTTGATTTATTCTATCCCCGGCACTGATTGGTTCCCCTCCTGCTTCCCTTATTCATGCCGCTTCTTACGTTTCAGCTCTTCGATTTCTTCGAACACTACATCATTAAGTACTTTGATATATGTCCCCTTCATTCCGGAAGAGCGGGACTCTATCACACCTGCACTTTCGAACTTCCGCAGAGCATTCACGATAACAGAACGGGTAATTCCGACTCTGTCCGCGATCTTGCTGGCCACCAGTATTCCCTCCATACCGTTAAGTTCGTCAAAAATATGAGTAATCGCTTCCATCTCCGAAAAAGAAAGTGTACTGATAGCCGATTTCACTACCGCCACTTTACGGCTTTCCTCTGCATTCTCCTCACTTACTGCCCGCAGCATCTCAAGTCCCACCACCGTAGTTCCATATTCGCACAAGATAATGTCATCAATATCATACTGAATATCACATTTATAAATAAACAATGTTCCCAGCCGCTCTCCGGCGATATCAATGGGTGTAATGATGGCCTGGAACTTCTTCACATCCGTACTCTCAAAGCCCAGAGTAGCAAGGTTTACATTCTCCTTTGTGGAAAGAACTCCCAACAGCCTCTCGTTGAGCATGTTATCCACGAAACCTCCCACGCTCTCGTCAATCAGCTCTGTAATCGGCAGAACCCCTTCTGCCTTCCCCACACCCAGTACCTTGCCTTTACGGCTGATCACCAGCACATTAGAATCAAGAATATCCCGCATCACTGTGCAGATATCGTTAAAAACCACCTTGCTGGAATTGTTATTATGCAGCAAATTACCGATTTTTCTGGTTTTATCCAGAAGCTGTACACTACTCATATGCACCCCTCCGCTTTGATGCCCATGGACATACACAATCACTTCGCACTTCTTGATTTTTCGCCCCGGAGACTAACAAAACAAATGGATGCTCAGCGACCGTTCACTCTGCTGACAGCCTACAGTATATCACAAACAGCGGCTGATTACAATGAAAACTCTTAAATTTTTCGTCAGGCTTTTTGCACCGGTTCGTTGGATACATGATATCCGCATTCCCCATTGGAGCACACAAGCTTATTTCCCTTAATTAACAGCAAAGAACCGCAATCCGGACACTGATCCCCCGAAGGCTTCTGCCAAACCATAAAGTCGCAATCCGGATTGCCGATACAACCGTAATATTTCCTGCCTTTCTTCGTCTTCTTCAACACGATATCCTTGCCGCATTTGGGACAGGACACACCTATTTTCTCGAAATAAGGTTTTGTATTACGGCACTCCGGAAAACCAGGGCATGCCAGAAAGCGTCCGTGAGGGCCGTACTTGATCACCATATTCCTTCCGCACAACTCGCAGATTTCCTCACTCACTTCGTCCTCAATGGAAATATGCTCCAGCATCTTTTCCGCCGACTCCACCGCCTTCTCCAGATCCGGGTAAAAATTCGCCACAACCGTCTTCCACTTTACCTTGCCTTCCTCGACTCCGTCCAGCAATTCCTCCATACCGGCAGTAAAGTGGACATCTACGATAGCAGGAAAGGCCTCCTTCATCATATTATTGACAGCTTCTCCCAGTTCCGTCACATAAAGATTTTTTCCTTCCTTTACCACATAATGCCTGGCCATTATAAGCGTAATGGTAGGAGCATAGGTACTGGGACGCCCGATTCCCATCTCCTCCAGCTCCCGCACCAGGGAAGCTTCGGTATAATGTGCCGGCGGCTGTGTAAAATGCTGCTGCGGGTCAAAGGCAAGAAAAGAAAGAATGCTCTCTTCACTAAGCGCTGCAGACAGCGTATTCTCCTCTTCTTTGTCCTCTTTCGGACTGTAAACTTTCATAAAGCCGTCAAACTGCAGCGTGGAAGCCGCCAGCGTAAACACACTGTCGGTCGCCTGAATCTTCACCGAAGTAGTCCCGTATTTCGCCGGAGTCATGCGACTGGCTATGAACCGCTTCCATATCAGCTGATAGAGCCGAAACAAGTCCCTGGGTATCTGTTCTCTGACCGCATCTGGCGTCCTGGCCACATCCGTTGGCCGAATAGCCTCATGTGCATCCTGAATCTTCTGGCTGCTTTTCTTCTCTTCCTGCGGTACAGAAAGGTATGCTGCGCCGTGATTTGTTCTAATATAATCCAGGGCTGCCGTCTCCGCCTCCTTGGATACCCGCGTGGAATCTGTACGAAGATACGTGATAAGCCCCACTGTCCCTTCTCCCTTTAAATCCACCCCCTCGTAGAGCTGCTGGGCCAGCCGCATCGTCTTCTGTGTAGAAAAGTTCAAAGCCTTGTTGGCTTCCTGCTGAAGTGTGGAAGTAGTAAACGGGTGCGGCGCCTTCCTGAGACGTTCCCCTTTCTTCACCTCCCGAACCGTGTAGCTGGCATCTTTCAGCGACTTCATAATCGCTTCTGCCCGGGCTTCGGAAGTGATCCCCTGCTTCTCCTTCAACGTACCGTAATATCTGGCAGTAATAGGCTTCTTCTCCCCTTTCACCTTCAGGTCCACATCCAATGTCCAGTATTCCTCAGGGACAAAGGCATTGATCTCTTCCTCCCGGTCACAGATAATACGCAGCGCCACCGACTGTACCCGTCCCGCACTTAAGCCCCTCTTGATCTTACTCCACAGGAGAGGGGAGATACGATATCCCACCATGCGGTCCAGCATCCGCCTGGCCTGCTGGGCATCCACAAGGTTCATGTCAATCTCCCGTGCATTCTTAAGTGATTCCTTCACTGCATTCTTCGTAATCTCATTAAAGGTGATCCGGTATACCTTTTTGTCCTCCAGCTTCAAAGCATAGAGCAAATGCCAGGAAATGGCTTCCCCCTCTCGGTCAGGGTCGGTGGCGAGATAGATTTTCTCGGCTTTCTTTACCTCTTTGCGCAGATGAGCCAGCACATCCCCCTTGCCCCGTATCGTAATATACTTTGGTTCGTAATTATGCTCAACATCGATTCCCAGCGAACTCTTGGGTAAATCACGGACATGTCCGTTGGTAGCAGCCACTTCATAGCTGGAACCCAAAAACTTCCGGATCGTCTTTACTTTCGTGGGAGATTCCACAATCACCAGATATTTTGCCATACTCAGCCCCCTTACCTTATGCCATGTATCAAATATCATACTTACGTCTAAAATAAAATATCTGTTGTGAAACAATATACACCAAAACTCTCAAGTGTGCAATATTTTTATAAAAATTTCAAAAACATTAATTATTAAAACATCTGTCTGAAAAACTCTTGTAATAAGGAAAATAAAAGAAATTAAAGCAAAGATGACCACAAAAGAAGAACTTTGAAATCTTTATCAAAAATTTCAAAGTTCCGTTAACAGCTGATAGGGGAATCGAACCCCTGTTTCCGCCGTGAGAGGGCGGCGTCTTGACCGCTTGACCAATCAGCCATGATTACCTTTTGTATTTTATGTACTGCATCTGCGGTACTTGTATATAATACTACACTTATCAAAAATATGCAAGTACTTTTTTAAAATTTTTTTCGTTTTTTTAAAGTCAAACTTTTCTCTTCACTCTATACAAATTAACAGAAATCTTACCCGCCCCACGGATGTGAGACTGCAGAATTCAACCTGTCAGGAAACAGGCACCTGGCTTGCTGTTTTACAGCAAATAATACCAGGTTCCCCGCCTGCCTGACAGGAAGTCGTCCCAACCGATACCTCAAAAATCAAACAGACTCAGCTGGTTGGATTCCGGCAGGTCCCCCAGCAGATTCAGCGATCCCATCAAATCTACCATGGTTTTGGATACTTTGGTCCGCTCCCGAAAATCATCTTTCGACAGAAAAGGTCCATCCTTCACCGCCTCTACAATAGCATCGGCTGCCTTGTCCCCCAATCCTTCGATACTGTTTAAAGACGGCATCAGTCTGTTTCCCACGATCTGGAAGGAACGGGATTGCGCCGTAAAAATATCAATAGGTGCAAATTCAAAGCCCCTTGCATACATTTCCTGTACCACTCTCATGTCTCCATAGGCCGCTTCCTCACGGTTGGTAAGAGGAACCGCCCCCGGCTCCTTGTCTGAAGCCGCATCCATACGATGTTTATAGTCTGCCATGGCAGACTCCAGACGCGAGCGGCCCTGACACATTAA
Source organism: uncultured Acetatifactor sp. (assembly GCA_910580225.1). Classification (GTDB taxonomy): domain Bacteria; phylum Bacillota; class Clostridia; order Lachnospirales; family Lachnospiraceae; genus Acetatifactor. The sequence goes on along the minus strand of CAJTXE010000014.1, from coordinate 36,026 downwards.
TTCGTAAGAAAAAGCCTTGGCACGAATACTAAAGAAAGCTCCGTAGTACGCCAACGGATAATTAACCTTACAGTAAGCGATCCGCCATGCCATCATAACATAGGCAGCCGCATGAGCCTTGGGAAACATATATTTTATTTTTTTACAGGATTCGATATACCAGTCAGGAACGTCCCTCTCCTTCATGGCAGCAATCCAATCCTCCTTTAACCCCTTTCCCTTACGAACACTCTCCATGATCGTGAACGCCAGACTAGACTCCACCCCCATCTGAATCAGATAAGTCATGATGTCATCGCGGGTACAGATCGCGGTAGAAATGGTTGCTGTTCCGCTCATAATCAAATCCTTGGCATTTCCCACCCATACATCGGTGCCATGGGAAAGCCCTGAGATGCGAACCAGATCTGAAAAAGCCTTTGGCTGGGCATCGATTACCATCTGCATGGCAAAATCGGTGCCAAACTCCGGAATCCCCAGTATACCCAATTTCGTACCACCGATCTGCTCCGGAGTAATTCCCAGCGCCTCCGTACTCTGAAACAGCGACATCACATCCGGTCCGTCCAGCGGAATCGTCAGAGGATCCACATTGGTCAAATCCTGCAGCATGCGGATCATGGTGGGATCATCATGTCCGAGAATATCCAGCTTTAAGAGGTTATGGTCAATGGAATGGTAGTCAAAGTGAGTAGTAACAATATCTGTCGTCATATCATTGGCCGGATGCTGTACAGGCGTGAAAGAATTAATATTCTGCCCGATCGGCAGCACCACAATACCCCCTGGATGCTGCCCTGTACTCCGGCGCACTCCCGCCACCCCCATGGCAAGACGCTCCATCTCACTCTTGCGTCTGTGTTTTCCCTTTTCCTCAAAATAATTTTTCACATAGCCGAAAGCAGTCTTGTCTGCCAGGGTGGCAATGGTTCCGGCGCGGTATGTCTGGCCAGCCCCAAAAATCACTTCCGTGTATTTATGAGCTTTGGACTGATACTCCCCGGAGAAATTCAGATCGATATCCGGCTCCTTATCCCCCTTGAATCCCAGAAAGGTCTCGAAAGGAATGTCAAACCCCTCCTTGTGCAGTGGTTCTCCGCAAACCGGACATACTTTGTCCGGCATATCCACCCCAGCCTTACCGGCATACGCTTTCACTTCCTCGCTGTCAAAATCCACATAGTAACATTTACTGCAATAATAGTGAGGGCTTAGGGGATTGATCTCCGTAATCCCTGCCATTGTGGCCACGAAAGAACTTCCCACGCTCCCTCTGGACCCCACCAGATAACCGTCCTCCACCGACTTCCAGACCAGCTTCTGAGCTATGATATACATCACGGCAAAACCATTGGTAATGATGGAATGAAGCTCTTTTTCCAGCCTTTTTTCCACAATTTCCGGAAGGTTCGGTCCATAGATTTCATGCGCCTTGTCATAACAGATCTTGGTCAGAGTTTTATCGCTGTCCTCAATAACCGGAGCACATTTATCCGGTCGAACCGGATCTATAGATTCGATCATATCGGCAATTTTATTGGTGTTTGTCACCACGATTTCAAATGCTTTATCACTGCCCAGATAATCAAACTCCTCCAGCATTTCATCGGTAGTATGCAGAAACAGTGGCGCCTGATCATCCGCATCCTCAAAGCCCCTTCCCGCCATGATAATACGCCTGTAAACTTCATCTTCGGGATCCAGAAAATGCACATCACAGGTACCCACCACCGGTTTGTGAAACTGCTCTCCCAGCTTCACGATTCGACGGTTGATATTCAGAATATCTTCCATAGACTGCACACTCCGAATCCTTTCAGCGGCAATCATGAATTTATTGTTGCCCGCAGGCTGTATCTCCAGGTAATCATAAAAATTCACAATCCTGGCAATCTGCATCTCACTCTGCTCATCCAACAGGGCACGATACAGTTCACCCGCCTCACAGGCGCTGCCCAGAATCAGCCCATCCCTGTATTTCATCACCAGGCTTTTGGGAATCCTGGGATGTCTGCCTGCGTAATAGGTCAGATGCGATTCTGTTACCAACTTGTAGAGATTGATACGTCCCAGATCATTTTTTGCCAGAAGAATGGCATGGTAGGTAGGAAGCTTTTTCACCAGATCTTCGCTGGCAGCTCCCAATTCATTCAGCTGTGTCAGCGTATCAATCTTTCGCTCCTTCAGCATCTGAATAAATTTGAGAAAAATCCACGCCGTACATTCCGCATCATCCACTGCTCTGTGATGATTCTCCAGGGAAATATTCAGTTTCTTTGCCACGGCGTCCAGGGTATGTTTCGCCTGATCCGGAAATAATATTCTTGCGATGCCGACCGTATCCACATAAGTGCATTCCGTCTGTCCGCCGGAAAGTTCAGCGACACTCTCCCCTGGAACGCCTTCCCCATGCCCGCTACCCTTTTCCTCTCCGGTTGCGACAGCTTTTTCCCCGGAAAAAACCGTAAAAGGAATTCCCTGTCGCCTGGCGTTTTCCAGAATAAAACTCATGTCAAAGCCCGCATTGTGCGCAACCAGCACGCTGCCTCCGACAAACTCCAGAAACTGCGGCAGCACCTCCTGGATCAACGGTGCCTCTGTCACCATATCGTCACGGATACCTGTCAGTTTCTCGATTTCAAACGGAATAGGCACCTGGGGATTCACGAATGCAGAAAAACGATCTGTCACTTTACCGTCGCATACCTTGACCGCTCCGATCTCTATGATACGGTTGTTTACAGGCGAAAATCCGGTGGTCTCGATATCAAATACTACGAAATCCCCTTCGAGTCTCTGCCCTCTGTTACCGGTGACAATCTCCTTCAGATCGTCCACCAAATATGCCTCCACGCCATAGATAATCTTGAAAAATTCCTGCCGATCCGGCGGCTGTTCCCCATTTTCCTTTCGCTTTGTCTTCTCTGCCTTCCACAGATCCTGCCATACATGAAATGCATCTGTAAATCCCTGCACCACACCATGATCCGTAACAGCAATAGCTCTGTGTCCCCATTTATAAGCCCGCTTCACAATGTCCTTCGCCTCGGATACCCCGTCGAAATCACTCATCTTCGTATGGCAGTGCAGTTCCACCCGTTTATGCAGCGCGCGGTCCTTACGTACGGTGGTAAAATCCGGAATCTTCCGAATACCAGTGAGGGAACCTATGGTCACCTCATGGTCAAATTTGTCCAGAGTCGCCACCCCTTTGATCTTCACGAATGTCCCTGGTTTCAGGCTGTCCAGCAGCTCCTTCACAAACTCGTTTTTGATAAACAGCTTCACTGTCATGGTATCCGTGAAATCCGTCACGTCAAACATGACGATAGTACGCTCATTGCGGATCTGACGACTATCTGTCTTTAATACTTTCCCGCGAATGGTCACTTCTCCCATTTCGCCGATAATATCCTCAATCGGAATGGCTTCTTCCTCAAACTCCCGTCCATAAAGGACATCCGGATCATCGGACTGTTTCAGGGTACGGCCGTAATCATTTCTGCGGAATTCCCCCCGCTTGAAATCGCCTTTCCTGGAAAATCCCCCCGAACGGGCGAAATTTCCGTCTCCGGCCTGGCGGGTGATACCGCCTCCGTTCTGTGTCCGGCCCTCGCCGGAAGAGATACCGTCGTTCCCGCCTGTTCCTCCGGGCAGCTTCCCGCCATTTGGGCCTATGCTCTGATTTATGGAGCCCGAGCCGCTCCTGCCTCCGTGGGACACCCCGTTTCCGTCTAACCCGCCGGCGGCGAATCCTGCTGCATTATTCCGGCCTTTACTGCCGCTTAACGCCACACTGTTTTTCCCGCTGCCAGCGCCCTGTGCCCCATAACCGGAAGCGCCGCTCCCATCTCCTGCACTGCGCCTGCCCGGGCTTCTGTTTCCGGTCTGCTGTTCTTCCCCGGTGTATCCGCCTCCGTCCTGATATCCTGCCTCCCGTTTCGCCCGCAGGCAGATTTCGTTCACCCGCATCTGAATCTTCAGCTCGTCATCTCCCGCGTACTTTCGGGGACCAGCCTCTCTGTACACAACAGTCACTCCGGTGCTTAAACCGCATCTCTCCACCAGAATCTTCTCCAAAACGCGGACCAGCTCCGCTTCCTTCCCTCTGTTTGGTATGGTATCTTCCAGCGTAAGTTGAATACCGCCGCTCTCCGGATAGGCAATATCCGCAGTGCGAAAGGCATTGTACTCTACATGACTGTACTGCAGCAGCTCCGCCAAAATACTCTCCCTGTAGATTTCCATCAGATTTTCCGGTGTATACTGGGAAGAAAGCTCAAACCGTTCAAAAATCCTCACAGTCAGCGGCACTTGAGGAAAAAGCTGGCTCTTAATCTCTCTTTCCGCTGCCCAGATGTCATCTTTGATGATCAGTCTGTTGCTATATAAATAGACGGTGATCCGATCTCTCTTCTTCGTGGCCGCCACCCGCTCCACCTTCGCCTGCTCCAGCCTGTCACGGAGGGATCCATTGATTTTTAAGGTAGGAAATACTTCAAAAAATGGTTTCGTCTTTGTCATCATTTCCAGTGATCCAACTCCTCTTTCAATGCGTCCAGCAATTGTTCCTCCGGCACCTTGCGCAGAATTTCTCCTTTTTTGAATAAAAGGCCTTCCCCCTGGCCGCCGGCTATCCCCAGGTCCGCTTCCCGGGCCTCTCCCGGTCCGTTCACCGCACAGCCCATCACCGCCACTCTGATGTCAAGAGGATAATCTGCTGCCAATGTCTCCACTTTTTCCGCCAGTCTGATCAAATCGATCCTGGTCCTGCCGCAGGTAGGGCAGGATACCACCTCAATACCGCCTCTGCGCAGTCCCAGCGTGCGCAGGATCAGCTTCGCTGACCGGATTTCCTCCACTGGCTCTCCGGTAAGGGAGACACGAATCGTGTCTCCAATCCCCTGGTTCAGAATCAACCCCAGTCCGATAGCAGATTTGATATTCCCGCTCTGCACCGTACCGGCTTCCGTGATCCCCACATGAAGAGGATAACCGGTTCTCTCCGCCAGCAGTTCATGGGCCTTTACGCACATCAGCACATCGGAAGATTTGATGCTGACGACCAGGTTGTCAAAATCAAATGCTTCCATCATATGCACTTTGTCCAGCGCACTCTCCACGATCCCTTCCGCCGTCACGCCGCCGTACTTCTCGATCAGGCGCTTCTCCAAAGAACCGCTGTTCACACCGATCCGGATGGGAATCCCCCGGGCAGCCGCCACATCCGTCACAGCCTTGACTTTATCAGGACCGCCGATATTGCCGGGATTGATGCGGATCTTATCTGCCCCGTTTTCCATCGCTGCGATCGCCATCTTATAGTCAAAGTGAATATCTGCCACCAATGGGATATGAATCTGCTTCTTGATCTCGGACAATGCCGCAGCCGCCTCCCTGTCCGGCACGGTACAGCGGATGATCTCACAACCTGCTCGTTCCAATTCCAAAATCTGCGCTACAGTAGCCTCTATATCCTGCGTCCTCGTATTGGTCATGGACTGGATCAGAACAGGATTGCCCCCTCCGATCTTTCTGTTTCCTATTTTCACTACTTTTGTGTAGTCTCTATGCATATGCCACCTCCTGCTGCGGATATCAGCCTGACTATCTTTCATATCATATGATACAAGTATATCACAGCCTGGGTTCCCATGTCAGCAGAAAACAAATTTTCGTTTTTACCATGCCAAAATTCTGTTATTTATCCCCTCCTGTGTCACAGCCGGGTCTAATCTCCTCTGCGGCAGAAATGCCCCGGACTCACCTGAACCGCCAGTTCTTCCATACACAGCCGCATCAGGCAGGAGATGATAGCTCTGTCATCATATTGCTCCGAAAGTGTCTGCCCGATCTCTCCAGCTGTCCTGGGCGAAAAATCAAGCGCCTGATAGACTGCCCTCAGATCTTCTGACAGCCCTTGGACCCGTTTCGCCAGCGGTGTGTTCTCCCTGTCTCCGGACACCTCCTCTGCCAGCCTTCTGCGGCGCTTTAATCTGATCCGATCCTCCTTTTTATTTTCCCGAAGCTGAAGGAGTTCTTCATAAAAGCTCTCAGGGCTCAAAACCACTCCGGCCCCCTGTTTGATCAAACCATTGCATCCATCACTGAGACGATCCGTCACTCGTCCCGGCACCACATATACTTCCCGGCCCTGTTCCAACGCCATATCTACTGTGATCAAAGTACCGCTTCTGACTCTGGCCTCTACTACCACCACCGCGTCGGCGAGTCCGCTGACAATCCGGTTTCTGGGAGGAAAGTTTTTAGGAAGAGCCGGTGTCCCGTTGGGATAGGCAGACAGCACCGCACCTGCTTTCATCAGACGGCCATACAATTCTCTGTTCCGGGCAGGATAGCAAACGTCCACACCTGACCCCAGAACACCCAGAGAGATTCCGCCCCCTTCCAGCGCAGCCTCCTGACTGATACCATCTATTCCCTTTGCCATACCGCTGACCACCACTACCCCATGATGTCCCAGTGCATTTCCCAACTCCCTGGCCACGTATTTCCCATACTCGGAACACTCCCTGGCACCGATGACAGCAACTGCCGGAATATCCTCCGCAGGCAGCTTTCCTCTGACAAAGAGACCATACGGAGCATCCGGTATGACACGCAGCCGCTCCGGATAATCCCTGTCCGAAATCGTCAGCAGTTCAATCCCTTCTTCCTGCATTTCCCGATATTTTGCTTCCGGAGGCCACTCTTCCGTGTACACACTTAAGCTGTTTACCTGATTCTGAGTGAGAATCTGTCCCCACTGTTCTTTTCCGGCATAATACACGCCCTCTGGTCCTCCAAAGGCTTCCGTCAGCCTGTGCAGCTGAGCATTTCCCGCATTCGGAAAATTACATAGCCAACAGGCATAAATTTTCTCTCTTTCTCCCATGTCACATTCCGTTCCGCATCCGTCCCACATTGTCTGTTATACTGTGATATGACCGGATGCCATGCAATATTTTACCTAATAACTGCTGTCAAATCCATTATCCCTTTCCCACTCCTGGTCAACCTCCCCAGTACTCCAGAGACGGCCTGTAGAACGCAGCCTCCATCAGATGTTCTGTCCGGATCTGCTCTGCACCGTCCAGATCCGCGATGGTTCGCGCAACCCGCAGAATACGGTGATATGCTCTGGCACTGAGCTGCAGAGATGTATAGAGCCGCTCCATACAGCGCTGTTCTTCTCCCCCCAGAATACAATAGCGATCAATGACAGCAGCCTCAATATCTCCATTGAAACGGTATGCAGTCCCCTGAAATCTCTGCTTCTGAACCTGTCTGGCCCTCTCCACCCTGCGCCGGATATCCCCACTGCTCTCCCCCTTCTTCCCCATTTTAAGACTGGAGTAGTCCACAGATTGAAGTTCCACGCACAAGTCAATCCTGTCCAGAATCGGACCTGATACTTTCCCCATATACTTTCCGATCTGAGTCCGGGAACATTTGCAGCGATTGGTATCTGGATAGTAGCCGCAGGGACATGGATTCATTGCACAGACCAGCATAAAGTCGCTGGGATATGTGACATTGCCGCTCACCCTGGCAATGTTTACACTTCTATCTTCAATTGGCTGCCGCAGTGCATCCAGAGCCACCCTCTGAAATTCCGGCAGCTCGTCCAGAAACAGCACACCTCTGTGAGCAAGGGATATCATCCCGGGCCGGGGCACGACGCTCCCCCCTATTAGGGCAGCCTGAGATATCGTGTGATGAGGACTTCTGAAAGGCCGCTGTGTCACCAGAGCCTGCCCCTCTTCCATCAATCCCGCCACACTGACCACGGAGGTCACCTCCAGGCTTTCTTCCAGCGTCAGCGGAGGCAAGATTCCGGGAATCCGTTTTGCAATCATGGATTTCCCTGCTCCCGGCGGCCCCACCATCAGAAGATGATGAAAACCGGCGGCCGCGATTTCAGCCGCCCTTCTGGCACACTCCTGTCCGGTCACTTCGCTGAAATCCGGAGGATGTCCCTGCCCTCTGCGACCATGTTCCCCAGTCCCAAACAGTCCCTCCCTGTCCACTGAAACCACTTTTAGAATATGCCGTCTCTCTTCCGCTCCGGCCGTCAAATACTGCAGAATATCCAGGATATTTCCTGCTTCCCGAACCGTCATGCCGGGAACTACCGCCGCCTCCCTGGCATTGGACCGGGGTACAATGCATTGTCGGATGCCGGCTTCCGCCGCGGCCTGTATGACGGGCAGTACGCCTTTTGCCTTCTTCAGTTCTCCATCCAGTCCCAGTTCCCCCAGAAACAGAGTTTCCTCCGCACCTCCCCCGGGAATCATGCCCATGGCTTCCAGGACACCCACTGCAATCGGCAGGTCAAAGGCTGTCCCGTCCTTTTTCCGGTCTGCCGGTGATAAATTGACTGTAATACGCTTGGGCGGCAGGTTCAGACCTACATTTTTCAGGGCAACCGTCACCCGCTCTCTGGATTCCCTGACCTCCGTGCTCAGCGAACCAACCATTAAAAAGGCAGGAAGTCCGTTGGCAATGTCCACCTCAATGGAGACGAGGTATGCTGAAACACCGTGCAGGGCCCCGGATAAAATCCTACTGTACATAAATACCTCCTGTGTCTGTATGAAATTTTGTCGAAGATTTTTGATTGAAAGTAGGTACTCTATTTCGAAATATCATGATAATAGAACTTAAGATTTACTGAATGGATCCTGAAGACAGCCTTTTCCTCCAGCACATGTTTGTAAACGAATTTTCAAACACGTTCCGAAAAAGAAAACCCGTCTCCGGATCCCTATATAATGATAACTGATGATTCAAACAGCCAAAGTCAACTGCTCTTCCAGCGCTTCGCTGCTTCCTCCGGCGCACTGGCAATATCCGCTTTCATCCCTTCGGAATTCTTCATATACCGCACAGCTGTATCCCTGTCAATCCTTCCCTTGGAATAAAGCCTTTCCACCGCCTCATCCATGGTAAACATTTCCTCCGCTTCCCGCATGACCCCGCACAGCTCTGGCAGTCTGCCCTGGCAAATAATGCTGTGCACCTGCGGGGCCGCCAGCAAAACTTCAAATGCGGCCGCTCTGCCTCCTCCCTTTGCAGGAATCAGCTTCTGAGACACCACAGCCTCCAGCGCATCGGCCAAACGTCCCCGGATTGCCTCCTGCCTGTGGGGAGGAAACAGATCCAGAATACCGTCCAAGGCATTTACCACATTGGAAGCATGTAAAGCGGAAAGCACCAGATGCCCTGTCTCCGCCGCCGTCACAGCAGCACTGACACTCTCCGCATCTCTCAGCTCTCCTACCAGGATCACGTCCGGATCTTCCCGTAAAACAGCCCGAAGGCCGTCGGCATAGCTCCTGCTGTCCAGACCGATCTCCCGCTGATTGACCATGGAACGTTTGTGGGAATGCATGTATTCAATGGGATCCTCCAGTGTAATAATCAACGCATCCCTGTGCTCATTGATCTGATCAATCAGAGATGCCAGTGTAGCTGACCTGCCGCTGCCGGAAGGCCCCGTCACCAGTACAAGTCCGCTTTCTCTCTCCTGCAGCCTGATAACAGATTCCGGCATCCCCAGCTCCCCCGGGGAAGGGATTTTTGCATCCACCAGATGAAGAGCAAATGCCACACTTCCCTTTTGTTTATATGCATTGGCCCGGCATCTCCCGCACTGTGGAACCGCAAAGGAAAAGTCCACTTCACCGCGCTCCTCAAAATTTTCCCGCTGTGTCCCGGGCAGAATATGAATAAGCATATCGAGTGTGTCAGAGGATGTGATACGGGAATGATTCATGGAGGCAAGTGCGCCGTTGACCCGCATTCTCGGGACAAGTCCGGCAGCAATATGGACATCACTGGCTCCGGCCTCCCTTGCCATGCGGAGTATTTCTTCTATTGACGATGAAGACATTGCAGACATCGTTCCTTCCTTTTCCTGAAGCGCCGCTCTGATATCCCTTTGGATGCCAGACAGCTGTCTCTTCCTAATTATACCTGTTTTGCGTCCGCATTGCAATGATAATTTCTGCTAAATTTCTCAAAATTTTATACCCTTTTTGAAATTACGTTCCATGCATATTTTTGCGTATGATTGCTGAATTTGCACTCACCTGGCACTTCTTCAAACCGAAATTTATGCTGATGTACCCCATAAATATAAAATGTACTCATTCATAGTTTCTATTCCTAAAGGTATATCATTCCATTTTGAAGGGACAACATTTACTGCTTTGATTATTGGTTCATATAGAATATTTACACGCTGATTCATCTCTTCCAATCGTGATTTCATCCACGCTATATCATCAGCAGAAGCCGGTAAGTTCGTGCAGTTTTTATATATCTCAGTCCAATTACTACAAAACCTCCCGTCTGATTCCAGAAAATTTACAGCCTCTGTTATAAAGTCATTCATTGACAAAAACATATTTTTGCCGGATATCACCACTAAAATATTCTGTTCTGAAGCCCCTGAATTAAAACAAAGATTTCCAAAATCAAACGCAATTATTCACTCTAATCTCCTCAGCCAAATCCTGATTCCTTATACTTGACTAAAATTATCCGCCTGCTACTTGCAATGTATTTATAAACTTGTCTTTCCTTGGTATACAATTCCGAAAAGAGAGAAATTTTATTCCTGCTGTCATTTCCGGATAGTTTACCTCAGATTATGGTCCGATTAAATACCACTGATTCCCTGTTCGATTCTCAGGCGTCCCTCTTCCTGAAAAAATCATCTATGGTTCCTTTAATCTCTTGGGGTTTGGTGGTTTTCAGCAGATATCCCGCCGGTTTCAACGGAAGAATCTTCTGAATACGCTCCTTGTCAACCGAACCGGTGAGGAAAATTACCGGTATATCCAGAAACGCCTCCTCTGCCCGGATCATCTCCAGCACCTGCTGCCCGTTGCAAACCGGCATCTCATAATCCAAAAGAACCAGATCCGGTATATCCAGCGTCATGGACCGGATGGCTGCTACCCCGGATTTTGCTGTCTGTACCTCATAGTCCTGATTAAACAGCTCCTTCATCACCTGCAGAATCATAGCAGAATCATCCACTACAAGTATCTTTTTCTTTCCTTTGCTCTCGGCTTCACTTTCTTTCAGATATCTCTCTATGACAGCCATTGCATTATCTGCCTGAATGGACGGAGCTGAAGAATCCTCCAACAGATGGGGTGCAAGCATACAATAGGCAAAATATCCCTTTCCCGTATCAAACAGCAGACTGCTCTGCAGATTATGCTGTTCGAATACCCGGTCAAACTGCTTATAGGACAGCAGATTTTCTTCTTTCAGCGTTATCTGACCTTCAACGGGAAAATGTGCCAGGATGCGTTCTACCAACTGCCTTGCAATGTATCTGGTCGCATTCATCACCATTACATCCACTTTATCGGCATCGGAATCCACAATGCCGCCCACCGTATTCATCAGAAGTTTTTCCTCAAAAACCAGGAGAAATTCCCATTTCTCCCCTTTTTCAGACTCATAGGCCAGACGATAGTAGATTCCGTTTCCAAATTTCTCCCCGCCGTAGCTCTCACTGATCACCTTTGCATCCAGCTGAAACAGCTCATACAGCATCTTGGTGATCGTTTTCTTCATGGCAGCCTGTTCTTCCTCCGGCAGCAGATCGACCCACCTGCTGGAAACTCCGCCCGTAATGGCGCGGTCTTCCGTCATGGTATGTCCAATCAGCCACCCGGCACATACTCCCAGGAAATGTTCCACCGCCTCCGGCGAATACCGTGTCTCCATCAGCTCCTTTTCGATCTCCGGAAGCGTCTTCTTGCGGAATATATCATGAAGGCGCCTGTGTGCATCATACCCTTCATAGCCGATAGATGCCATGTACACTTCTTCCTCCGCAAAATGCTTCATGGCATGCCCCTTAAAAAACTTGATCCCCTCCTGATAAGCCCACCGGCTCTTTTCATCGCTGCCGTCATATGTAGACAGTTTATTCATAATGCTGAACAGTTTTCTGTGCTCTCTGTCAATGTCTTCTACACCTATATTATATCTGTCGTGCCATACAAACTTCTGATGATTCATCTTAACCTCCTGGTATAAAATTAAAAAAGCCCCCGCAGCCGTTTTTCGTAAAAGACATACGCCAAAATTTCTCTCGCTGTACTTTCCTGAAACTGCTCTTCGGCTTCTTTATGATTTTCTTAAATTATAGTCTCTTCCATCAGGTTTTTCAACTCTTTTTTACTTTTTTTGGTTTGCTGCCCGGTTGCTTCAGGCAAACCATTCCCTCATCACACCCAGCACCTGTACCAGCTCCTCCTCCGTGATTACATAGGGAACCATGGCATACAGATACCGCAGAAACGGCCGGCTGAACACGCCCCGCCGGCAGGCAAACTGCTGGTAGCCCTGCAGAAAGTCCGGATCTTTCACCTCCACGCAGACACATCCCCCCAGGATCCGCACTTCCTGGATCTGCTCATGTGCAAGCCCTGCCATCTCCCTCCTCGTAATCTCCTCGATGCGGCGGATTCGGGAGAGATAATCTCCCTCCTCAAACAGCTCAATGGATTTCAGCGCCACACTGCAGGCCAGCGCATTTCCCATAAAAGTGGGACCATGCATCAGCGCCTTTTCAGAATCGTCCCCGTAGAAACCTTCATACACCTTATGATTGGCCACAGTAACCGCATGCCCTATATAACCGCCGGTCAGTGCCTTGCCCAGCACCAGGATGTCCGGCAGCACCAAATCCGCCACGAAACGATTCCCTGTCCGCCCAAACCCTGTAGCCACTTCGTCGAACACCAGCAGGACACCATATTCATCGCACAGCGCTCTGGCCCGCTGCAGAAAGGATACATCGTACATCCGCATTCCCCCGGCCCCCTGAAGCAGCGGCTCTACAATCAAGCAGTTCAGCTCTTCATGAAAACGGACAAATGCCTCTTCCAGTGCATCTGTCTGTGTAGGGATATGTATCACATCTTTCTTCTCCCCATAGGCTTCCAGAATAAAATGGTAATCCTCGTCATCCCCCACCTCCATCGTCTTGAAAGTGTCACCGTGATAGGCGTGGGTCAGAGACAGGACTTTGGTTCTCTTCCGCTCTCCCCGATTCACATAGTACTGCAAAGCCATCTTCAACGCCACTTCTACGGCTACACTGCCGGAATCCGAGAAAAAACAATAGTCCAGATCTCCCGGCAGCCATTCCTCCAGCTTCTCCGCCAGCTTTCGAACCGGTTCATGGGTCAGCCCGCCCAGCATTACATGGGAAAACTGATCTGCCTGATTCTTGATGGCCTCTGTCAGCACCGGATGTTTGTAGCCATGAATCACACTCCACCAGGAGGAAACAGAGTCAATTAATTTATCATTTTCCGTATATAAATATACGCCATTGGCATCTATGATGTTGTATGGCGTCCTCATCGTCTTCATTTGCTGGTATGGATACCAGATCATACAAGTCACCTTCCTTTTCCTATGGATGTTGCATTCGGGTTACCGAAGCGTACCTATTCCCCCTGAATGCTTCTTCTCCCGGCAGTTATTGCTCATACAGAGACGCCAGTATCCCGCTGTCCAAAACGAGCTCTTTCGCCCCTTCCTCCACACATGCCAGAACCTTCAGTCCGGTCCTGTGCTCACACATCCGTACATTATCCTCCTCCATGACGTTTCCGGCATGGAATCGGTTGATGAGGATGCCTTTAACGGGAATTCCACGAGAGCGCATATATTCCGTGGTCAGCACCACGCTGTTGATCGTGCCAAGTCCCGCGTCAGCTACAAGCAGACAGGACAGCTCCAGCCTGGCGATTACATCCTCCAGCCAGATTTCCGTCTCATCGAAACAGAGCGGACACAATATCCCGCCGCTGCCCTCCACGGTCACATAATCATATTCCCTGCACACTTCCCGAAAGCCCTTTTCCACTACATCCAGCTGAACCGGATTCCCTTCCAGCCGCGAAGCCAGATGGGGCGACACTGCATGCTCATAAACATAGGGACACATCTGTTCCAAAGGCTGGTCAATGCCGGAAATACCTTTGACATAAGCCCCGTCTCCGGGAATGAGACTGCCGTCTTCCCGACGCACATTGCCGCTCATGGCTGCCTTGTAATAGCCTGCGTTTCTGCCGCTCTCCTTCAGCTTCTTCACAATCAGACCTGCCATATAAGTCTTCCCCACATCCGTCCCTGTCCCCACAATGAAAATCTTCTTACTCATTGTCAAGCCTCACTTCAAATCCCAGACGCTTTACCAGCTTTCTGTCCGTCTCCACCGTAATCCCTGCTGTGGTCAGCATATCCCCGGAGATAGCCGCATTGGCGCCGCTTTTAAAACACTGCTCCCCCTTGTCCCCCAGGAGCCCTCTCCCACCTGCCAGACGGATAGATGCATCCGGTATCAGAAAACGGAAAATGGCCACACAGCGCCTGGCCTCCTCATTGGTCAACGGTTTCCGGTTCTCCATGGGTGTTCCTGCAATGGGATTAAGAAGGTTCACAGGAACGGATTTCACCCCCAGCTCCCTTGCAGTAAGCACCATGTCAATGCGGTCTTCCATGGTCTCCCCCAGCCCCAGAATTCCGCCGGAACAGACAGACAGCCCTGCCTCTTTTGCGGCTTTCAGGGTATTGATTTTGTCCTCATAGGTATGGGTAGTACAGATTTCCGGAAAAAACCGGGCAGAAGATTCCAGATTACAATGTACCCGGGAAGCTCCGGCCTCTTTGATTGTTCGGAACTGCCCTTCCTCCAGCAACCCGAAGGACACACAGACCTGAATACCTGTCTCCCCACGGATAACACGGATGCTTTCGCAGACCTGCTCCACTTCCTGATTTGACAGTTTTCTGCCGGATGTGACAATGGAGTAACGCAGTACCCCTCTCGCCGCATTGTGCCTGGCCCCCTCCAGGAGCTTTTCCGTGGGCAGAAGCCCGTAGGCCTCCGTGCATTTGGCCTGGTAATGAGCGCTCTGGGCACAGTATTTGCAGTCCTCTGAACAGCGGCCGCACTTTCCGTTGACGATGGTGCAGAGGTCGAACCCCTGCCCGCACTTCTTCCTCCTGATCTCTTCCGCCGCCTCCGTCAACTCCTCTAAAGGGAATCCGGCCAGCAGCAGCGCTTCTTCCCGGGAAATGTCTCCGGAAGTAAGCGCCTTTTCTTTCAGTTCCTGTATCAAATCCATAGTAATCGGCTCCTTTCACAGTCCGGTAAAGTCCGGATGGTAATTCACACAACGGAATGCCGGCTATCATCGGCAATCGTTTCTGCTATGGCTTCCGCAGCAGCCGCCAGCTCTTCTTTTGTATGAGTGGCCATCAATGCGGCCCGCAGCATAGCCTCCCCTCTTTTCACCGTTGGATAGCGGATAGCGGGGATAAAGAATCCCTGCTCCATGAGCCGCTCGGAAACCCTCAAAGCCTTTTCTTCCGGTCCGATCCGAATTGGTACGATGGCGGTCTCAGAATCCGCTTCTATCCCATGCTGCTGAAGCTGCCTGCAAAACCATCGAATATTCTCCCGGAGTCTGCCCACCCGCCAAGGTTCCTCCTCAATCAATTCCAGCGCACGCTTTGCTGCCGCCATGGTCACCGGAGAAAGGGACGTGGAAAAAATATAGCTCCTCGCCTTATTCTTCAGATATTCCGTCAAGGTCCGGGAGCCGCAGACATACCCGCCTTCCGCACCGATTGCCTTACTCAAAGTACCCATTAAGATGTCTGTCCGCCCCTCCATATGAAAGTGTTCCTCACAGCCCCGGCCGCAGGCCCCCACCACTCCGGTGGCATGAGCCTCATCTATCATGGACAGCAGACCATAAGCATCGGCCAGCTCCACCAGTCTGGGCAAATCCACAATGTCCCCGTCCATACTAAACACACCGTCGCTGACAATCATCCCCTGCCGCCCCTGCCTCTGACGGATTTTCCGTTCCAGGTCTGCCATGTCGTTATGTCGATAAATTACTGTCTCTGCCTTGGACTGCCTGCATCCGTCGATGATGCTGGCATGATTCAGCTCGTCGCTGTAGATCACGTCCCCTGCCTGACACAGGGCCGGAAGGAGACCGCCATTTGCCGCAAAGCCGGTGTTGAACACCATGGCGGCCTCCCGCCCCTTAAAGCGGGCCAGAGCTTCCTCCAACTGCATATGTAATACTGTGGTCCCGGTGGTAAGTCTGGAACCTCCGGAACCTGTGCCGTATTCTGTCAGCGCCTCTGCAGCAGTTTCCCTGATCCTCTCCTCACCGCAAAAATCCAGATAGGAATTGGACGCCAGCATCAGCATATCCCTTCCCTGGTACCGGACATGAGACCGCTGGGAGCTTTCAATGACTTTCACATCGCGGTATAAATGCTGTTCCTGAAGAATCCGCAGCTCTTCTTCTATCCGTTTCCATTTATTCACTGGCTCACGCCCCTTTCTATGGCCAAATTTATCGCTGAATGTTACCACCACAGCAGTCAATCCCTTACTCCATATGAACCAGCACTTTTTGCTGCTGGAGATAGCGGATACAATCCTCCCGTGCTTCTTCATCCCCCCGAAACAAAAAAATGCGTCCCCCATTTGAACTGCCCATTTCCTTCAATCTGGTGACGCGCACATAGCCGAATTCCCGGGAAGCGATATAGCCGGTGACATAATCGGGATCATCGGAAATACACAGCTCAGCCACAATATTTGGATGACTGACTACCTTTGTGGCCAGAACCAACGCCTCATGGAAATGATTTTTGCCCTCACAGGCAGACCGCCCTGCCCCATCTGCGGTTTCCATATCCATATAGGTTGCTCGGATGCCTCTCTCCCGGTCCGGCTCCAGCCGCAGGAGGGTATCTGTGTCCAGGAGCATGGCCCCCCGCATGCTGAAGCTTTGTTTCCAGAGGGCCAGAATCTCCTCCCCACGCTGAAGCCCCAGTCTGCGGAGATAGGCAAGCACCACATCCATCCCTTCCTCCGGTCCCGAAGTCTCCACCGTAGTCACCGGCAGCGCAGAAAGATGAAAGATCTCCTCTTCTTCCACGGCCTCAATCTTCAGATTGATAAAATCAGGCTTCCCTTTGCTGTGCCTCAGAGCGCGGGAAAGGAGACGGGCACAGTATTGTTCCAGCTCTTCCTCCGGAACGATTCTCTCTGCTCCGGAGATGTGGCCTTCTTCTTTATTTGACGCCCTCATTTTAATACTGTACCGATTCATTTTGCTTCCTCTGTATTCATTGAATTTTTCCAACTCCTGTTTCCTGATGCCATGCAAAAATGCAGGCCTGCGGATATCTGTAATGTATGGGCGGCTTCATGGACGCCTCAAAACGCTTGCCTCTCTGCAGGCCAGCCGCTTCATCATCGGATACATTACAGACGCGCTCACTGCCGTGAACACCATTCCCGGCACCGCTGCTGCTGTCAGAACCAATGGGTCTGTACCTGATATGGCCCCCAGCACAATTCTACCCGCCGCTGTCCCCAGCGGACCACTTAGGATAATCGTAAGAGGATTCACACCGAATACAGCCAGAATACCTCCTGCTACCAGACGAAATATCATAGCTATCGTGACATTCACGATAGTATGGGTACTCAAAATCAGGTTGATAACACTGGCCAAAATACCGATTCGAATATATCTCTTAAAGCCGAAGCAGCCGGCAATACACACTGCAAAGGGTGCGGAAAGCTGGAATTCGCATCCCGGAAGGATACTGGGGAGCTTAAACATTCCCAAAACCGCCAATATGGCTGCCAACAGTGCGGTCAAAGTCATTTCTCTAGTCCTGGTTTTCATAGATACCTCTTTCGGTTGCCTGGATGGTTTGCTTTTGATTTTTTCTTTCAAGTATAACTTATGACACAAATATTGTCAACCAAACTTTTTAACGGTTAACATTTTAAAATAAACAAGACACCCACATGTGAAGCCGTCATACCAATCTTTTACAGCCTGTCGGTTTGCATACAGGCCGCAGCGCTGTAATAGCTCCCGGGCCTCCTGAAGCGGCGTGTCATATTCATCCAGCAGGATGATCACCTTTTCCCACAGTAACGATACAAAAACTCAGATAGCGTCCCCAGCGAAGAACTGGCGGAAATCTTCTACATCAGACACAATGTCATCCCTTATTATACATGTTTCTCATATAACCTACACGAAAAATACACAAAATTTCGCAGCATCTATACCATTGCCAAGTAACAGTTCAAACAGGGTGCTAAACTGTTACCTTACTAAACAGAGTAGGACAGAGTCAGTTCAACAGCCCCCATCGAACCAACTCTGTCCCATTGCATGAATATCTCTCCCTCTTATTTGTCCTCCGTCTACTTCTCAAACTTCTCCCGAAGCTTCGAAAGGGCTTTTTTCTCAATCCGGCTCACATAGCTCCTGGAAATCCCCAGCGCCTCCCCAATCTCATTCTGGGTCACCTCCCGGTTTCCATAAAGCCCGTACCGCATGATGATGATTTTCCGCTCCCGCTCTGTAAGGCTGATATCCATTAAAGCCAGAAGCCTTCGGATATTCCCCGTCAGCTCCATGCTTTCGATAATATCCGGCTGATTCTGCTCTATCACATCCACCAGATGGATTTCATTCCCTTCCTTATCCTGTCCGATAGGCTCAAAAAGAGAAACTTCCCGAGAGGACTTTTTCTTTCCTCTCAGGAACATCAACAATTCATTCTCTATGCATCTGCAGGCGTAGGTAGCAAGCCTCCCTTTTTTCTCATCAAATGTCCTGATCGCCTTGATCAGTCCGATGCATCCTATGGAAATAAAATCTTCCATATCCTCATCCGCATTCTGGTATTTCTTCACGATATGGACTACCAGACGCAGGTTTCGTTCCACCAGTGTCTTCTGTGCCCGTTCGGCCTCCTCAGGGGAACCATGGCGCAGCAAGCGGATATACCCGGCTTCCTCCTCCTGTGTCAACGGTTTTTGAAACGTCTCCAAATCCAACCCCCACGGATTACTCTTAACATAGTTTATGTCTCCGGCTCATCCATGGTGCCTGTCAAGAAGTGCTGTTTCCTTATAAAACAAATTTAAATACGGCTGTAATAACAATACGATAGAGCCTTCAGTACCGCAGCCAGTACCAAAACTGCTAAAAATGTATAAAAAACCGCCATATGAAACAATGCCGCTGTCCAGGTAAAGAACATCAAACAGACTAGAAGGATATCCATAACCAGGCCCCCGCTCTTATCATGCAGATACTGGTTTCGTTCATCCTGTTCCGTCTGCATCTGCTCCTTCAGCAGCAATCTGTTATTTAAGAGCTTCCTGTTGCGGACAATCCCGGAAATCATATAAATTATCCCTCCGAAAAAGAGCAGACGGCTGATTTTTTGAGCCAGGTCCGTCATGACCCGGGAATCACCGCCCCCCATCTCCACCAGACAGACCATGTAGACCGGCATGGCGGTCAGAATCAGACACTGTATACGGATCCGACGCTTTACTTTCCCCACATAGGTCCCTTCTCTACGATCTCTCATATGCCTCATCCTCCTCCCGCAAATTCTCTTCCAGACAGCACAATTCCTCTATGGTCACATGAAACACCTTTGCCATCCGGTAGGCCAGCATCAGGGATGGCTTATACTGTCCTTTTTCTATGGATATAATGGTTCTGGCAGACACACGAACCCTGTCAGCCAACTGCTGCTGGGTCAGTCCCGCCGCACTGCGCAGTTCTTTTACTCTGGTTTTCATATTTTCATCTTTCTTTTTACAGTAAATGCCCAACCCGTGCATGAAACCAACTTTACACGAAGTTTATTTCATATGAAGTTAACTTCATAATAACACCGAAAATAAAATTTGTCAACGACAACTGAAAATTTCAGAAGTATTCGTTTCCCGGCTGCATCTAAATCAGGAACTGGGCCATCACATAATTGCTCAAATCCAGTCCCCGATCAGTCAGAGCAAGCCGCAGTCTGTCCCCCACATCCTTTACCCGAACAGTACATCCCTTCCGGTTCTGCCCTTTTGTTTCCTGCCCTCTTCCGCCCTGGCTTTCCCGAATCTCCTTCCCTGTCCCAGACATCATCTCCCCCTTGTTTCCGCTGTGCCAATTCTCTGCGCTTTGATAATATCCCAGCAGCCCGTCCCGCACATTCTTCCGGATCACATCCCCGTACACCGCTTCCAGGCTGCATCCAAACAACTGTGCAAACGCCTCGCAGCTCACTCCCTCTGTCATCCGCAGTCCCAGGAACATAAATTCCTCCATCTGCTCCTGCCTGCTTAGAACCTCCATATCCTCCCCACACTCCAGAGGCCTATCCAGATAGGTCTTCAGATCTCTGCCGTTGCAAAACCGCACATTCTCCACCAGGGAAGCCGCCCCGATGCCGAAACCCGCGTAATTCTTCCTCTGCCAATAACCGCAGTTATGGCGGCATGCATATCCCGGTTTCGCATAATTGGAGATTTCATACCTTGTATAACCATGGCTTACCAGAATGCGTTTTGTCTCCTGATACATCCTTCTGTCCGTTTCCTCGTCGGGAAACTCCAATTCCCCCCTTTCTGCCATCTCATAAAACGGTGTCCCCTCCTCCAGGATCAGACTGTAGGCAGAGATATGCTCCGGAGGCACCTCCAGGGCAAGCACTTTCTCCAGTGTATGCCGATAACCGGAAAGAGTCTGCCCCGGCAGAGCGCTCATAATATCCACATTGATATTGTCAAATCCCACTTCCCTTGCGGCCCGGAAGCTCTCCAGAAACTGCTGCCAGGTATGGATTCTGCCCATGGCAGCCAGTTCCCTGTTATCTCCGGACTGCAGGCCCATGCTGATGCGGTTGATGCCGGCTTTTCGATAGCAGGCCAGTCCTGTTTTGGTCACGGTACCCGGATTCACTTCGATGGTCACTTCCACGTCCTTTGCCAGGTCATAATGTTCCCTGACTGCCGCCATCAGTTCTCCGATACAGGCAGGCGGCACCACGGAAGGTGTTCCCCCGCCGATAAACACGCTGCGCACCCGGTAAGCTTCATACCGGAAAGCGCTTCCCACGGTTTCCGTAAGAAGCGCCTCCATATATCTTTTCTTTGTCTCCTCCTCCCCTGGTGCAGACAGGAAATCACAGTAAAAGCATTTCCTGATGCAGAAGGGAATATGAAAATATAATTCCAGTTCTTTCCTGTTGGTGTTTTGTTCTTTCAAAATATTTTCCAGCATTTCCTTTCATGATTGAAACCTTTCGTTCCGAAGAATTCCGATTTTGCGCAGAATCCGGCTTTTCTTCAGCCCCCACAGCCTCACCTGTTATCCCTCAATCCTCATCCAGTTTCAGCACACTGAGAAACGCCTTCTGCGGAATCTCCACATTGCCGATCTGGCGCATGCGCTTTTT
This sequence comes from uncultured Acetatifactor sp., assembly GCA_910580225.1. GTDB lineage: Bacteria > Bacillota > Clostridia > Lachnospirales > Lachnospiraceae > Acetatifactor. Next base: position 14,669 of record CAJTXE010000014.1, on the reverse strand, counting down.
CCCCTCCTTCTGCTTCTCCAGAAGCTTTTTCTTTCGGGTGATATCGCCGCCGTAACATTTCGCCAATACATCCTTGCGCATGGCCTTCACGGTCTCTCTGGCGATGACTTTGCCGCCTACGGCAGCCTGAATGGGAATCTCGAAAAGGTGCCTGGGAATCTCCTCCTTCAGCTTCTCACACATTCGCCTGCCTCTCTCATAGGCGGAATCCGCATGCACAATAAACGATAACGCGTCTACTTCTTCACGGTTAATTAGTATATCCAGTTTCACAAGTTTCGACACCTCATATCCCTTCATATCATAGTCAAAAGAAGCATAGCCCCTGGAGCGGGATTTCAGGGCGTCGAAAAAGTCATAGATAATCTCATTCAGAGGAAGCTCATATTTCAGCAGCGCCCGGCTGGCTTCCATGTACTCCATCCCCAGATACCGCCCCCGGCGCTCCTGACAGAGTTCCATGATGGATCCGATAAATTCACTGGTAACCATGATCTCGGCGCTGACCACCGGCTCCTCCATATGCTCGATGGTAGATGGATCCGGAAGATTGGAAGGATTGGTGAGCTCAATCACCTCCCCGTTGGTCTTGAATACCTTATACACAACACCGGGGGCCGTTGCTACCAGATCCAAATTGTACTCCCGTTCCAGCCGCTCCTGAATCACCTCCAGATGGAGCAGTCCCAGAAAACCGCAGCGAAACCCGAAGCCCAGGGCCACGGAAGTCTCCGGTTCATACTGCAGCGCCGCATCATTGAGCTGCAGCTTCTCCAATGCGTCTCTCAGATCCGGATATTTCGCCCCGTCTGCAGGGTAAAAGCCGCAGTAAACCATGGGTTGTACCTTTTTATATCCGGGCAGAGGCGTCCCGCAGGGATTGTTGTCATCCGTCACCGTATCGCCCACTGCAGTATCCTTTACGTTTTTAATGGAGGCCGTGATATAGCCAACCATTCCGGCAGAAAGCTCTGCGCAGGGAATAAACTGACCTGCGCCGAAACAGCCCACTTCCACCACTTCTTCCTTTGCCCCGGTAGCCATCATACGAATTACCGTTCCTCTCTTGACGGTTCCTTCCATAATCCGGCAGAAGATGATAACCCCCTTGTAAGGATCGTACAAGGAGTCAAAAATCAGAGCCTGCAGAGGTGCCCCCGAGTCTCCCTTGGGCGCAGGAATTTTATTTACGATCTGCTCCAGCACATCCTCTATGCCGATGCCGTTTTTAGCAGAGATCAAGGGGGCATCATGGGCTTCCAGTCCGATCACGTCCTCGATCTCCTCTATGACACGGTCCGGCTCTGCACTGGGCAGATCGATTTTGTTGATCACCGGTATCACATCCAGATCATGGTCCAGAGCCAGATAAACATTTGCCAGGGTCTGGGCCTCGATCCCCTGGGCTGCATCCACCACCAGAATCGCCCCGTCGCATGCCGCAAGGGACCGGCTGACTTCATAATTAAAGTCCACATGGCCGGGTGTATCGATAAGATTCAGGATATACTCCTCCCCATCCTTCGCCTTATACACGGTTCGCACGGCCTGGGCTTTGATGGTAATGCCCCGCTCCCTCTCCAGGTCCATGTTGTCCAGTACCTGAGCCTGCATCTCCCTGCTGGTCAAAAGACCTGTATGCTCAATGATTCGGTCTGCCAGGGTGGATTTTCCGTGGTCAATATGTGCCACAATACAGAAATTTCGGATTCTGGACTGTTCAATGTTCTTAATATCTTCCATTTTTATACTCCTCTGCGCACTTGAGCGCGTATACCAATCCATATTTGAAAGTTTACTTTCACACCTATCCCTCATTTTCCCAGAATATTGCTTATCAGCAGTATGTCCCTTACTTCCGGTAAAAGGCGCTTCTCTATGCGCTGCAGCCCGGAAGCTGTCCGACAGGCAAAAATACCTGATTATTCCATACGATCATATCATTTTTGCTTTGTCTTGTCCATAAAATCTTATCCGGAACATCTTTATTTTTACCCAAATGGCCTGACATCCCATCTGCAGCCATCCCTCAAACCAGTCTTTTCCCGCTACAATAAATTCCATCAACGGTGCAAGATACTCCATTTTATTTTGTACCCGAAAAAGTACAATGATGCATAAGCCTAAAACAAAAAACTTCCTGCCGTACCGGCAGAGAAAAACAGGGTGAATGGAATGCCAGGCATTCCGAGGAGGTATACATATGACACCTTTAAAATGGTTCCACAGTTTTCTGAAGCGTTACCGGGGGCTGATGTTTCTTGGTCTTTTTATGACCACTGTCATCGCTGCCCTGTCCATTGCAGGTCCCTATCTGTCAGGGATCATTGTGGACGATGTGATCCAGGCCGGCAACTACGATCTGCTGCCGAAGCTGATCCTGTGCCTGCTTGGAATAACGTTACTGACCAGTGTTCTGCGCTTCCTGTATCAGCTGGTCTTTGAGACGGCTTCCCAGGGACTTCTCTACGATATGAGAGGCCGGGTATACCGCAAATTTCTGGAAGAGGACTTTACCTTTTACAACCGGAAGCGCACAGGCGACCTGATGAGCCGCCAGACCGGTGACATGGAAGCCATACGGCATTTCATGGCCTATGTGATCTATGCGGTTTATCAGAACATTCTGCTGTTTGTCTTTGCATTGCTGATGATTTTCACCATCAATGCAAAACTGGCGCTGTGTATGCTGACGGTACTGCCCTTTACCGCACTGGCCACATTCCGGCAGTCCAAAGAGGTAAAACCTGCCTTTCAGAGAAACCGCAACTGTTTTTCCTCTCTCAACGCCTTTGTCCAGGAAAACATCAGCGGTAACCGGGTGGTAAAAGCCTTCGCCAAAGAAGACTATGAAAAAGAAAAATTCCAGCAGGAAAATGACAAATTCCGGGATGCCCAGATCATGGGATCCCGGGTCTGGATGAAATATGTACCCATTTTTGAGATCCTCTCCTACACACTTACCATTATTCTGATGCTTTACGGCGGATATATGGTGATTCAGGGTGAAATCACCCTTGGAGATCTGGTGCGGGTCAACGGTTATCTGTGGATGCTGAACACACCCCTCCGGATGGCAGGCTGGTGGGTCAATGATATCCAGAACTTCATTACCTCCGTGGAAAAGATCTACTCCACTTACAGTGAGGAACCGGCTGTGAAAACCCCCTGTCCCACACAGTGCCCCCAGCAGTCACCTGAGAAAGAAGAGGAAAACACATCGGAAAACTCCCATGCCAGAATCCATGGAGACATCGAATTCAGAAATGTCACCTACCGGGCAGATGAGGAGGATATTGTCAAAAATGTCAGCTTCAAGGTGAAGGCCGGACAGACCATTGGCATCATCGGTTCTACCGGTTCCGGAAAATCCACGCTGATGAACCTGCTCTGCCGCTTTTACGACACCACATCGGGACAGGTTCTGGTGGATGGGCAGGATGTGCGGAATATGGATTTGTACGACCTTCGGGACAACATAGGCATGGCAATGCAGGATGTATTTCTCTTCTCCGACACAATTGAAGGAAATATTGCCTATGGAAGACCTGACTGCAGCTTTGACAGGGTAAAACATGCAGCCGTTATGGCGGATGCAAATCATTTTATCTCCGCGCTGCCGGAAGGCTATGATACCATTGTGGGTGAGAGAGGCGTGGGACTCTCCGGAGGACAAAAACAGAGGATATCCCTGGCGCGAGCCCTGCTGAAAGACCCTTCCGTGCTGATTCTGGACGACACTACCTCCGCCGTGGACATGGAGACGGAAAGCTATATCCAGAAACAGCTCAAATCCGTGAAACAGGACTGCACCGTGTTTATTATTGCCTACCGCATCTCCTCCATCCGGGACGCAGACCAGATCCTGGTCATGGACCACGGGCACATCATTGAACATGGTACCCACGACGAACTGGTGGCTGCAAACGGCTACTATGCCAATGCCTTCCGCAACCAGTATGGAGAAATACCTTACGACCTGATGAACGGGGCCAGAAAGACACTGACCCGGTAACAAGATGATTCCTATAAAAACGGCTCCGCACCGAAACGGAACAAAAAAGAGGTATCTATAATGGCCAGAAATCGATATGATATGGATGAAATCCTTGAAGACAGATTTGATGTCAGACAGCTGAAACGGCTGGCGGGCTATGTAACGCCCTACAAAAATAAAATGGCAGGGGTCATTTTCCTCATGCTCACTTCCTCTGCCCTCACCATGATGGTTCCCATTTTTTTCCAACGGATCATGGACTACTATATTCCGCAAAAGGATATGGGAAAAATCGCATTTGTCTCCCTGCTGACTCTGGCAGTGGCTGCCTATTCTGCCATTGCCATGGGCTTTAAAATCAAAACCATGAGTGTGGTGGGCCAGAATATCATACACGCCATCCGCACTGATATTTTTAACCACCTCCAGGAGCTTCCCTTCTCCTACTATGACGACAGACCCCATGGGAAGATACAGGTAAGAGTGGTCAACTATGTAAACAGTTTAAGCGACCTTTTGAGCAACGGTATTGTCAATACGGTAACGGACCTGTGCAACCTGATCTTCATTATCCTGTTTATGCTGATCTGTGATGCCAGGCTTACATTGGTCTGCTTATGCGGGCTGCCTGTCCTGGCTCTGGTGATTACTATTATAAAGAAAAAACAACGCAGAGCCTGGCAGATCCAGTCCAACAAACAAAGCAACCTGAATGCTTATATCGCCGAAAGCATAGGCGGCATCCGGGTAACTCAGTCCTTTGTCCGGGAAAACGAAAACAGCCAGATTTTCAGCCACTTAAGCGGGAATTACCGGAATGCCTGGATGAGAGCCATCAAGTTCAACTTTACCATGGGTCCCAGTGTGGATGTGATCTCCGCGGTCACCACATCCTTTATCTATGTACTGGGAATCCGCTGGATCCTGGCTCCCGATGCGACCATGACAGTCGGTGTGCTGATTGCCTTCACTGCGTACATAGGACGCTTCTGGGCGCCCATCAATACCCTGGCAGGGTTTTACAATTCTCTGCTGACCGCCATTTCCTACCTGGAACGCATCTTTGAAACCATAGATGAACCTGTACTGGTCAGTGATATCAAGGGTGCTTCCGACATGCCGCCGGTGAAAGGGGAAGTAGCGTTTCAGAATGTGTGCTTCAGCTATGAAGAGGGGCACCCGATTCTGGACAACATAAACTTCCGGACCAACCCCGGGGAAACCTATGCCTTCGTAGGCCCTACCGGGGCGGGAAAATCCACCATTGTGAACCTGATCTGCCGTTTTTACAATGTGGATTCCGGCCGTGTCCTAATAGACGGAACAGATATTTCCACAGTGACCATCCGCTCCCTGCGAACCCAGATGGGCATCATGATGCAGGACAGCTTCATCTTCTCGGGAACCATTATGGACAATATCCGTTACGGAAACCGGGAGGCTTCGGATGAGGAAGTGGTCGCGGCCGCCAAAACCGTCTGTGCCCATGACTTTATCAGCCAGATGGAAAAGGGTTATTACACAGAAGTAAACGAACGGGGAAGCAGACTTTCCGCAGGACAGAGACAGCTGATTTCCTTCGCAAGGGCCCTCCTTGCCAACCCCAGGATCCTGATCCTGGACGAAGCCACTTCCAGCATTGACACGGAGACGGAGATCCTGCTGCAGAAAGGTTTAAATGAACTGCTGAAAGGACGAACTTCCTTTATCATTGCCCACAGGCTTTCCACCATCAAAAATGCCGACTGCATTATGTATGTGGATAAAGGCGGAATCCTGGAACGGGGCAGCCACGAAGAACTGCTGGCCCAAAAGGGAGCTTACTATGAACTCTATCTGTCCCAGTATGATTTTCTCACCCGAAATGCAGAAGAAGAAACGACCGCGGATAGTCCGCTCCGTTTGGAACCTGCCCGGGGATAACCCGGTCTGTCTCCTCTCGTCCCCTCCCGGGCAGGCCGGAAACAGAATGTTAGTCTACAGCACCCCCGCCCCTGATTCAGGATATGCGCTCAACATGGGACTCCCTTTGCGGAACAGCCCTCTCCGGCGGGGGATATATGCTCTCCACCCTTTTCCGTACACGCCTGTATACTGACGCACTGACAGATACCAATGCATTCATTCCTGCGTAATCAACGCTTGACGTCCGGTTCGGAACAGGGCGACAATAGAAGACAACGCTATAGACATGTCTGCCGACAACAACACATGCAGGAATGAATGCCATCTGGTACCCGCCTCCTGCACGGAACCAGTTTACATTTTCCGGATCCGTTCTGTCAGCGCCTCCCTGTCTCTGCACTGCATTTTCTCCAGAATGTGCGTCATATGTTTCTTCACCGTAGCCGTGCTGATGTACAGCTCCCGCCCGATTTCTTCATTCCGCATTCCCGCAGACACAAGTCTTGCCACTTCCGTCTCCCGGTCCGTAAGCCCAAGGGCACGGAGGCCAAAGTAAAGCCGCTGTCCGTCTGCCTCTTCCCTCTCCTTCTCTTCGTCCTCCGGCTCTTCCATATAGGTCACCAGCCTCTGCTCCAGTCTGGCCTTCACCGGAAACAGAATCAGACGGAAAATCACCATGTACAGAATCCCGGTACATACCACCGCAATGGCAGGTCCCGCTGTGACAACATTGTCCAGATGGTAGAAAATATCTATAAGCCCAACCAAAGTCAGGATCATCTGGGAAAACAGGATTGCCTTCTCCGCATATCCCAACGCATTCACCGCCTTCTGGAGCTCCATTCTGGAAACTCCCTGCCTTTTGGAAAATACCAGTTTCCATGCTCCGAAAAATGTCTTCTCCATCCTGCCCAGATAAAGAAGCAATCCCGTCATAATCAGAAGACACCAGAACAAATAGCTGTCCACATACATAATCAAAAACTGTTGGGGGTCATTCAAGCCGCCCATCGTTGCCGCTAAAAAGTACAAAAGCAACAGGCCTCCCATCACACCTCCCAATATCCTGGTCTGAAAGAATCTTTTCATCCAACTCTCTTTTTTCTTCATAACTTTTACCTCGCTTTCCGCATTGATTTATGACTCCATTTTACGAAACTTCTGTGATATGTGCAAGACAACTTCACATACTACCCCATCAAAAAAGAGGTAGTATTTTACTACTACCTCCCGAAATGCCTGATTCTGCCGCTTCCTTAAATCCCCAACAGGATCGTGGCAAACCGAAAATATACCAACAGGGACAGCGCATCCACAATGGTTGTGATAAAGGGACTGGCCATCACCGCCGGGTCAAAACCGATTTTCTTTGCCCCGATGGGCAGCAGACATCCCACCAGCATGGCCATCAGCACTGCAGCCACCAGAGTCAGGCACACCGTAATTGCCACCCATATCCCCACCCGGTCAAACAGCATCAGCTTCACAAAGTTTGCCGCCGCCAATGTCCCCCCGCACAGCAGGGCCACCCGGATTTCCTTCCACATTACCCTGGGCACATCCCGATAGGCAATCTCTCCCAGGGAAAGACCGCGGATAATCGTCACACTTACCTGTCCGCCGGCATTTCCACCCGTATCCATCAGCATGGGAATAAAGGCCACCAACACCGCATATACACTCAGGGCATCCTCAAAGGAAGCAATGATGGCCCCTGTAAAGGTTGCTGACACCATCAGCAAAAGCAGCCAGGGAATCCGCTTTTTATATGTTTCCCCCACCCCGGTCCGCATATACGGCTTGTCGCTTGGCACGATAGCCGCCATCTTCTCCATATCCTCCGTGGTCTCTTCCTCCATGATATCAACGATATCGTCCACGGTAATAATGCCAACCAGACGATTCTCATTATCCACCACGGGCATGGCTGTAAAGTCATATTTTTTAAACTGGGCTGCCACCTGCTCCTGGTCCATGAGAGTATTCACGGAAATCACATTTTCATGCATAATGTCGGAGATGACATCATCTCCCTGGCTGAGCAGCAGATGACGCAGGGTCACCGTTCCCACCAATTCCCTGCCTGCCTCCAGCACATAGCAGATATTGATGGTCTCACTGTCCAATCCCACGGCCCGAATCCGCTCTATGGCCTGATTCACTGTCAGATTTTCCTTCAGCGAAACATATTCCACCGTCATAATGCTTCCGGCGGAATCCTCCGGATAACGAAGGAGCTGGTTCACCGCCTGGCGGGTATCCGGATTGGCATTGGCAAGAAGCCTCTCCACTACGTTGGATGGCATCTCCTCCAGAAAATCCGCAGCATCATCCGCCATCAGGTTGTCGATGACACTGCCCGCCTCTTTGTCCGAAAGGGAATTGATAATGCACTCCTGGGAATCCGTCTCCAGATAGGAAAATACGTCTGCCGCCAGATTTTTGGGCAAAATACGATACACCTTCAGCATAGCCTCAGACTCCAGCTCTTCCATGAGGACAGCAATATCCGCATCGTTTAATTCGGCCAGAAATTGACGAAGATTCGTATACTGTTTGGCGTCAAGAAGCCTTAAAAGTTCTTCCAGTTCGATTCTTGTTTCCATAGCATTTCTCCTTATGTGGTTTTATCTCCGGGCTGCAACTTCGACCGGGAAGAGGATTGTCGTTATTCATTTTCTGACTCTTCATATTAAAACCACCACCTTTCGAAATGCCTATTTATCAGTATCTGCTGACTTCTTTCATTTTATCCTTGGATCTCCTCTTTGTCAACAAAATAAATTTCCTTTTTCTTCTCAAATTGCGCCTGCCCGTTGGTAATCTCCGCCAGCTCCCGCTCCAGCGTCTTAAGTTTCTCTGCCCCTACTTCCAGTTCCAGAACAATCCGTTCTCCATATTCCGTCGAAACAGGCTCCAGCTTCAGATTCCCCAGCAGATACAGCACCTTACCAATCCAGAGATAGTCAGTGGTGATACAGACATCATATCCATATACCATTCTTCCCACCGCACAGTTCTTCAGCCCCTCCTTCACAGCCTGGGTATAGGCACGCACCAGACCTCCCGTCCCCAGCAGCACACCGCCGAAATACCGTGTCACCACCACTGCAGCATTTCGAAGCTCCGCCCCGCTTAACACTTCCAGCATGGGCCGCCCCGCCGTTCCGGAAGGCTCTCCGTCATCACTGCAGCGTGTCAGCTCTCCTCCGCTGCCAATAATAAAAGCATGACAGTTATGCCTGGCATCCCAGTATTTCTTCTTCATTTCTTCCACAAAGGCAACCGCTTCCTCCTCGCTCTCACACTTGCGCAATGTAGCGATAAAGCGAGACTTCTTCTCCACATACTCTCCCTGACCGCCTTCCAGCAGCACCCGGTATGAAACTGACATCTGATCTCTCCTGCCCTTCCATTCTAATCTCGCATCCTTCCCCTGGGAAAGATCCCGTCTTTGTACATCTATTCTATCATAACCTGCAAAAAATGTGAAACAATTATTAAGAAGGCAAAAAAAACTTTATTTACCTGTCATTTTTTGTTATAATACAATTTGGACAATGCCTGTTCCCACATATTTACAGGAATTGACATCCGGCAGATTGCTTTTAAGAAAGGTGGGCATATGAATTACGGAAAAAGAGGTGTCCGCGCAAAACAGCGGGCACTTAATTCTAAGTCGAAAAAATGGGGCCGAAAATTCGGCGTTTCCCTGGTAAAGTTAAGTATTGCTGCCATGATCGGCATCGTCGTCTGCGGTGTATCCGCCGGAATTGGTATGTTCAGGGGAATCCTGACTTCCACCCCGAAAATACGACTCAGCGATGTGGTAGCTTCCGGGGAAGCCACGATTGTTTACGACTGTGAAGGCAACGAAATCGACCAGTACGTCAGCATCAATTCCAACCGGATTCAGATCAATAACTGGGATCTGATCCCACAGCATCTGAGTGAAGCCTTCGTTGCTATCGAAGACGAACGCTTCTACCGTCACAAGGGCGTAGATCTGGAAGGCCTCCTCCGCTCTGCCTATCGGTTCGTGATCACCATGGGAAAGGAAAAACAGGGCGCCAGTACCATCACGCAGCAGCTGCTGAAGAATACCATCTTCACTACCTGGACAGAGGAAAACGGCAACCTCGTCAAAATGGTCAAGCGTAAGCTGCAGGAGCAGAACCTGGCTCTTGAAATTTCCAAATATTATTCCAAAGAAGATGTTCTGCTCCGATATATGAACGCCATCAATCTGGGCCAGAATACCCTTGGCGTGGAATCTGCTTCCCAACGCTACTTCGGCAAATCCTGCAGCGAGCTGACATTATCCGAGTGTGCCGTCATCGCTTCCATCACTCAGAATCCCTCCGGATACAATCCCATAACCCATCCGGAAGGAAATGCAAAACGGCGCAGAAAATGTCTTGATAAGATGTTGGAACTGGAATTTATTACAGAGCAGGAATATAATGCCGCTCTGGCAGATAGCGATGCCGTATACGAGCGTATCCGTCTCCATGACGCTGATTACCGCGCCAATACCAGCACCACTTCCGGTTCCTATTTTTCGGACGCTTTGTTTGAACAGGTAAGGGATGACCTGATTAACATTGCAGGCTATTCCGAGACTATGGCAGAGACACTGCTGTATGCCGGCGGACTCCGGATCGAGTCTACTATGGATCCCAGAATCCAGACCATTCTGGATGAAGAATTCGCCAACCCGGAAAATTATCCGGAAAATGTAAAATGGTATCTTAATTATGCACTGACCATCTTTTCAGCTGACGGTGAGAAACACAATTTCAGTAAGGAAAATATGATGAGTTGGTTCAAGGCCAATGTGGATAAGCGTTTTAATCTGATCTTCAGTTCCCAGGACGAGGCAAATGAGGCAATTGTGACTTACCGCACCGCTATGCTGGCCGATCTCGGCATTGCCGACCAAAAAGACAATTACGCCGAAACCATTTCCATGACCCCTCAGCCACAGGCCGCTCTGGTTGTGGAAGACCAATCCACAGGCTATGTAGTGGCCCTGGTAGGCGGACGGGGCGTTAAGGAAGGACGACGTACCCTGAATCGTGCAATGGATGCAAAACGTTCTCCTGGCTCCACCTTCAAGGTGCTGGCGGCTTTCGCCCCTGCACTGGACAGTGCCGGGCAGACCCTGGCTACCGTATATAATGATGCTCCTTTTAATTATGCCGATGGTACCCCTGTGCGAAACTGGTACAAAGGCTATCGCGGAATCCAGTCCATCCGGGAAGGCATCCGGGAATCCCTGAATATCGTTGCCGTAAAGACAGAGACAGTTATCACCCCGCAGCTGGGCTATGATTATCTGCTGAATTTCGGCTTTACCACACTGACTGATGGCGTATGGCTCAAAAATGCCAATGGCGAAGAGAAATTTTATACAGATGTAAACCAGACAATGGCCCTGGGGGGCCTGACCAACGGTGTCACTCCCTTTGAATTGACAGCTGCCTATGCTGCCATTGCCAATCTGGGTACTTACATGGAACCTAAGCTCTACAGCAGAGTCACCAACACCGACGGTGATGTACTGTTGGACAACACAGTTCCCACTTCCAAGCAGGTCATCAAGGAGACTACCGCTTATTTGCTGACGGATGCCATGGTGGATGTGGTAACCACCGGCACGGGCGCAGCCTGTAATTTCAATCGGAATATGGCAATTGCCGGCAAGACCGGTACTACCACCGATTACTGGGATGTATGGTTCGCCGGCTACACCCCTTATTATACCTGTGCTTCCTGGGCCGGTTACGATAACAATATAGAAATGAGCCGTTCCAGCGGAAACAGAGAAGACCATGTGGCAAGAGACCTGTGGCGTGCCGTCATGTCCCGCATTCATGAGAACCTGGCCAATGAACAGTTTACTGTACCCCAGGGGATCGTGAATGCTTCCATCTGCACTCTGTCCGGCAAACTGCCCATTCCGGGTATCTGTGATAACACTACCCGGACAGAGATTTTCGCTGAAGGCACTGTTCCCACGGAAAACTGTACTGTGCATTACAGAGGCATCCTATGCGATTACGACCATATTCCGGCATGTCCGAATTGTCCTTTTCAAGTGGAAGGCACCTGTGACCTGCCATTGCAGGAAGATCCTGCTCTGCTCTCCGGCTCCAGCGGAATGGTGGTAAATCCGGACGGGACAGTGACTCCCCCTTCCGAATCCATTCGCTGCCAGCATGATGATGCATTCTATGCCAATCCAGACTATGAAGCCATCATCGATGCCCAAAGTGCTGAAATCGAACAACGGCGGATTGACAGCGGTTTTTATGACCATCCCGAGGAAGATGAGGAGGACGAAGAATAACCAACAATATGCTGTATCTAATCCAGTAGGGAAGATTTTATCCCTACTCGCCGCGCGGCCTGTGGGCCGCTTTCGCGGCAAAATTCCACTGCACAGGCATGCGCATAAAAGGAGCCATGGTACGTTTTAATGCCATGGCTCCTTTCCATATATGATTGTCTGTGAAAAACAACATATACAAACATCCAAAATCCGTCATGTCTCACAAGGGGGTTGAAAAACTCCTGAAATCTGGTATAATAAAAAAAGATCAACAGTTCGAAATATAATCAGGGCAATATGCCCCATACTTCAGGAGGCCGATCATGGAACAGCCGTTATATACCGCGACAAAAGTAAACAATGAAATTGAACTTTGCGAAATTACAGAGCCGGAGTGCAAACGCCTTATTGAAAAGGCACTTCTGCGTGAACGAATCTCCTATTATATCCGCTGGCCCAAATCTTCTCTCTTCCATCGGAACAAGAATACCTGTATTATCTGTATCAATGACAATTTCAAAGAAGTGGCTGAAGATATTGTCCGTACAATCTGTGATGAAAAAGGGTATCATGTGAGATTCCTTATGAAAAAGTCTCAGAATCAATATCTGTAAATACCTTTTTGTCCGTCAAAACCTTTCTGTATGATAAAAGCAGAAAAACAACTGATTGGAAATCAACTTTCAAAACAGATAAAAACCGGACTGAAAAATTTGACAAAAATATAAAAATCCTGTTGACAAACTCCTTTTAGATTGATATAATATATCTTGTGGTTGTGGTAATGCATCCATGTGCTGCTGTGGCTCAGTCGGTAGAGCGTCGCATTGGTAGTGCGGAGGTCACGGGTCCGATTCCCGTCAGCAGCTTTTATTTTTAAGAATCTGTTTAATACTAAAACAGGTTTTATTGTAAGGATATAAAAAGTTATCCTGCATTCAGATGCCGGCGTGTCGGAATGGCAGACGAGGCAGACTCAAAATCTGTTGTTGGCAACAACGTGCGGGTTCAAGTCCCGCTGCCGGCAGTGTTAAAAATCGCTGAAACACCAGTAAAATCAAGGGGTTCAGCGTTTTTTCTTTTGAAGCTATTTTGATTACCTTTCATGTTTCCATTTATTCTTTCGACAATCTCCATCTTATAATCCATATTGGTTATGTCATATGTATAGTTCGTGTTATTTACCTCTTCAGTATGTCCCAATAATGAGGCTGCTGCTGTCGATGATACTCCACTACACCGCATTTTACTATTAACTGTCCTTCTGACCGAATGGATTCCTTTTGCAGGAATACCTATCTGAATGCATTTATCCTAATACAGTCAGATATCGTCTTACAGTGAACATTGCCTTCTGAAGTAGAAAAAACATAATCTTCATAACTACCGTATATTTTCTGAACATTTTTCAAATTATCAAAAAACATCCGCATTTCATCAGAGATCAGGAATCTCCTGGATTTATAAGTTTTTGTTGATGTTATAGCCAGGATTCTTATCATGGTCTTCCATTACTTGTTTCATGAGTTTTTTTATCTCCGCATCATTCAGAATACGGCTTTCGCCTGACTTCATATTTCTGTTGTACAATTTAAAGAAAGACTTTGTATCAACATATTGGCAGGGATCATCCAGAATTTTCTTATTTATCCTGGCACTACGGAATACTCCAGACAAGTAGCCCCACAAAGCTTTTCCTGCCTTTTCCTTTAAATCCAGTTTCTTTATCCTTGAAACCATAAATGCAGTTATATCTTCCTCCGTAATATTACGGATATCCATTTTCTCAAATACAGTCCCCTGAAAAAATCTTCTGTAATCATATTCATACTTGGAAATTGTGTTAGAAGATACACCATATGTAATTTGCTTGTTTTTCCATGTTTCAATGCCATGCTGATATTGTGTGTCCTCGAAAGCTTTATTCTCCTCTGCAAGCTGTTTACGTTTGGCAATTGCACTGGCAGAGGTGTCATTCTGCATAGCGCTGATTTGACGCTGCAGTTTTTCTATTTCTGATGTCTTATCTGCTATTGACTGTTTGTAGTTTTCACTAATCCCAATATTTTGGGCAATGGCTTTTAGGGCAAGGCCGCTTTCTATGATTCCATTCAGTTTGTCCCTCAATAATGCATCTAATTGCTGCTGGTTATACTTCCTTCTCTTGAAATTTCCTTTTGATCTCTGTATCAATTCTTCGGGAAACATATTCCATAACAGGTTAAAGACTGTTAGCTTATTTATAAAATATCTATCCGTATAACAACAGAGTATTCGGAGTTAATATTTATGTACTTATAAAAATAGTCAGTTCATTGGTTCATGAATAAGTTTGTACTCTTTTGTGGATATTTTAGTTTTTACTATTTCTGGTATTCCTAGTGTAGTGACATGTTGATATATAGACAAATTATGCTGGTAAATACAGCCGTT
>CAJTXE010000013.1 GCA_910580225.1 uncultured Acetatifactor sp. | reverse complement strand
TCATTGACCATGGCTATCCGGCACTCGATCTCCTCTGCCCTAAGCAGCCTTATCAAGCCCTGTTCCATCCACATCCTCCTCTCTACAGTCCAGACCGCCTAGCTCCAAGACAGCCTCCAGTTCCCTGCAGGCATATGGCCTCAGTTCATCATAAAAACAGTCCTCCCTTGTGAGCCATTCCCGGTAAAGTGATCCCAAAATCACGGATTTCAGGTTCAGGAGCCTGCGTATGGCGCCTTTCTGTAAGCTGTCGGCATATGCCGTAAGAATCCCATATAGGTTCACATGGATCCCTATCTCATAGGAATGCCTGAAGATATCTTCCTTTTCCTGCACGAGCTTGGTATCCTTAAAAAGCTGCAGTTCAAGATACAGCCTCTTGGACAGCAGCTCCCTCAATCTTTTCACGTCCATACCGCTGCCCCCTATGCCGCCTTCACTTCAAACCGCCTGGAATGGGAGACCTTGGCATAATCCGAATAGATCTCCGGACGCTCTTCCTTGATCCTCTTCGTGTCAAGCCTTGTGGAGTCCACGTTCCCCCATGACACACGGTAGCATTCGCTGCTCGCAGATTCGTTGTCCCCCATGAAGAGCTTCACTTCCTGTTCGATCTGTTTCTGTTCCTCCTGCAGCGCGGAGATGAAACCAAGGATTTCCTCTCTCCGTCTCAGTTTTTCATCAAACCCTACAAGTGCTATCCTGCTCTCTTTTCTTGCTGTATGGAAATACTGCGCCAGTACCTCATCACATGCCTTACTTCCATCCGGGGGTGGAATGGCTCCCTTCATCACATGGTTGACCCAGAAATCTTCCTCCATCTCCATCAGCCTGCCAATCAGCCCGTCATCCCATTCCAGCCTCCGGTATGTGAACTCACGTCCTAAGATTACTGCCGCGATATACCATGTGCGCTTTCCGGTGACCGCCATATAATGGTAGCACTGCATCACATAATGGAGCGGGATGTTCCCATCCTCCCACTTGTCTGCGCTGTAGGCACTGGCCGTCTTGCATTCCAGGCCTGCGTCCTCGCCAACGACCAGACGATCCACATCTGCAATCATATACGGATGCTCCTTGCTGCGGTACATGAAGTTGGACTTCCTCACCTTCAGCCCAGTGGCCTCCATGAACCTCTGCGCCACATAATCCTCCAGGTCATGGCCGATACGGACAGCTTCGTTATCCAGCGCCTCTACCACATCACTGCACTTATCCCTGAATACTTTCATTGCACTGCTGTAGGGGTTGACACCGCAGATTGCCCCTGCATCGGAGCCTCCGATTCCTGACTTCCTTAAACGGAGCCATTCTGTATTGCTGACTCCCGATAATGGTATCTTCTCGAACATAAGATTTCTCCTTTCGCTGCTTGCTGTTTTCATTTCTAATCATCACGATGAAATGGGATATGTCCAGGATTGGCACGCTCCCGGACATCCATCTTCCCTTAAGGCTTTAAAGCCGCCATTTCCCGCCACAGCAGATATGCCTGATGGACTGTTCAAGCCGCCATCACCATCTGGTACGCCCTGTCGATCAGCGGGTTCCCATCCACGGTCCTGGCGAACAGGGTCTCCCTGTAATTGGCGCGCTCCCGGAGCGGCTTCGCGTGGGTGGCGAAGTCGGAGACCGCATTGATGAAGCGGTATCCGTTCTTCCCGACATCCGCCAGGTCAGGTGCGTCATAGTATCTCGCCCGCAGGTCTTCCCGCATCTTCCGGATGTTGCGCCTATGCTGGGGGCTGCCGTCCTCCATATCGGGGATCAGGGCGCTGATGAACTCTGTCACCTTACCGTCCGAAAGCTTCATCTGTCCCAGCTTCCCGAAATTCTTTCCTAACTCTGTCATATACTGCCCGGCATACAGGAGCGTGTCCCGCGCCTCGTCCAGCTTGCCGCTGATGTCGCCAGTGTGGTTGAAGCTCCAACTCCGCTTCGCCGTGGAGAGCGCCAGGTTCAGGGTGTTCTGGCACACCACCCGTATAGGGGTCATGGCCGCCTTGATGGCGCCGCTGCCGTCATGGGCGTTCATGAACACGAGGTACGGCGTGATCTCCTCGCCGTTGATGATGTACTGGTGGGGGAGCCTGGCCAGCACCCAGGTCCGCCTGCCGCCCTGGAGGCTCCCTGCAGTCTCGTAGCGGACGCCCTCGCCCAGCAACGCATCCGTAAAAGAGAATGCCTCCGCGTTCTGCACCACCCTGTACCTGTCCGTCACTATCCCGAGGACGCTCCCATCGGTGTCACGCACATTTGCCTTGAATCCCGGGATGGCGCCGCTCCCGTCCACCGTCATGATGTCTTTCTGGACTACGTTCCAGTCCAGCCCCGCAAGGCGCAGCGCCGCGGCTGAATCCGGGGCCTCAGCTACCATCGTGCCGAGGCCGTGCCAGGGCTTCTCCCTGACGTAGAACATGGATTCCACATTTGCTGCCATGGTTTATTTCCCCCTTTCCAGTTTTCCTGCCAGCCAGATGATGAATTTGGCCGCCGCTGCCCCTGCTACTGTTGCTGTGGCTTTCAAGATTTTGAATACTGTACTCATTGTAAGCACCTCCTGTTTTCTGTGCTATATCTACGACTGGTTTTTCGCAGATATAAGCTTGTTATTTGGTTGCAATGAAATAATATATTGGCGAATCGGACAGATTCGCGGATTTAAATGTGTTTATATTTCGTGGAAAATGTGCGCCATCAGGCGCATATACAAAAAGAGACCGCCACATTAAGGAATGGATATATAGAATATGGCACTTTCAAAAATACATTCGCCATATCTATATTCCAGTCCATAATGTGGCAGTCCCGCCAACAGTTCCAGTCTTATGTATATCCTTATTCAGACTTCAGGATATATAGTGCTCCGCCAGTGAAGCTTTCAACAAATTCATCCTTTTCTTAATTGCAAATGTTCCAGGTTAATATTCCAATTTTTCAAACGAACAATCTGCCCCTTGCTGCTCAATATAATCATCCCAATAAAGCATACCATCGTCACCTATCCATATCAAACCTTCACCGTCAGAATAAACATATGTTTCCTGCATTTCTCCGTCCTCAGGGTAATATTCTTCTATTCTGCTTCCACTGTAATGGATACCGCCCATTATTTCATCATACATGCCCCATAACGACCAATGTGTATTTTCCTGTGCGCTGCTTCCCCAATTTATGTCTATGTAATAGTATATTCCATCAGATGAATCGATTTCCATATAGCACCGCTGGCTGTATGTATCCTGCCACGTTCCGGTATACTCTGCAGCATGGTTCGGCATAACCAGATGCCCATTTGCGTCTGTCGTGATGTTTGTATACCCCTCCCCACGCCGCCAGCTGTCAAACTCGCGCTTGAAATATTCCGTCAATTCATCCCCCTCCAACTCGGGAGGATCACTGTAGGAACAGATTAATGAGATAAATTCATCCAGCAAAGCATAGTCATTTTCCTGCATGGGTTCATTAGAATTGTTTCCCGCAGTGCCATCTATACCCCCTTCTGTAAAAGCAGCTTCCAGCAGCGCGGCCAGCATAAACATATTTTGAGGAACATCATTGAACGAAAGATAGGTGGCTTCAAATGTATCATTCTCTTTGCTTAACGTAAACTGTATCAAAGCTTTCACTTCAACGTCTCGATATGTACAGTACCCTGTGAACTCGACAATGTCCACATTTTCCTCCGTATAATCTGGTTTGCCATCCCCATCTTCATCTGCGCCTTCTTTTGTTCCCACAAAATACTTCCAGGTAGGCGAACCAAAAAAATTTCCGAATGCTTCCCCGTAAGTCTTTCCCGGATAAGCGTTTGGCATACCATCTTTCACGCCAAGTATATGCGTATCCTCTGATTGTACAACATTATAAACCTGGTCCTCTATATCACCGCTTCCACATCCTGTTAATAGTCCTATTCCAATTATTACCGGCAATACCATTATGAACCATCTTTTCATCATTGCAGTACTCCTGCTTTCTAATAGTTTTTAATAATACATCATCGCCGCCTGACAAATAGGTAGCTCCTAATTAGGCAGACTGTCCTTGGATTAGTAGTCTACAACAGTGGATTAATTGCACGCACTTCTGCTACATCTAAACGTTACCATAAGAACCTATGCCCTTAATCCCTATCGCATCAAAGCTTCCTCATCTTTTTTGCTTTAGTTCCTTTTTAAACATGTCAGTTATTTTCTGCTTTCCCTGCTTCGTCTCTAAATCTTTTGGAGTTATTTCCCCTTTAAACATTGCTGTCATCACTCCAATATATGCTTCTCCTAATGCTATTGTCATAGTTGATGCTGTAGCCGCGGAAATTGCACCCCCGGCGAGAGTCCCAAGACCAGGAATCAATTTAAACAAATTTGAAACGATTGCTTTTCCTGCAAATGTTGCCCCGCTTGTCCCAACAATCGATGATATTAATGTAGTCAAAACCGCCTTTGAAATGTCAAAGCCAAAAATTGCTGTGATAGAAGCCAGCATTGTTATTTCAGTAGGCACTAAAACTGCTGCATCCGCAAATGGAATAGGCGCAGCTCCTGCAGCAGCCGCTGCCACTGCTCCAGCAGCCACTGCAGCCTGGGCTCTTTTCTGCTTTAACTTTAGATTGACCTGCTGAACACTCATTAGTGTATCCACCATCTCATTGGGCAGTGCCTCTTGCATAATTTCGATTAATGTATCTAATCCATACGCTTTTACGCAATATTCGTCATTAATTTCCATATCTTCGGCCAATACAGGCACAACCTGAATCACATGCATATTTAGAGACTCTATGTATTTTTTCATTTCCTGAGCCTTTTTCCCATATGCCTGTGTAAGAACAACAATGACCGGAATGTGATAAATACTACTTTCTTCCGTAAACGCCTTAATCCATTCCATTTCCTGAGGTTCAAAACGGCTGGAAGTTGCAGAAACACAATACCAGACACAATGAATCGCCTTATTGATGTCTCCCGAACTGGAACCCTCTTTGATTTTTTCCAGTAATTCATTTCGTATTTCTCTTTGTGAGTCTTGCCCTAATTCAAATCCTCTGGTGTCATAAATGGTAAGCGGAAAATCTTCTTTGGTTATTTTAACCATGTGAGCCGTCACGGGCGCCCCAGTTCCTGTCTCTACTAATCTTTCTCTGAAAATATTATTTATCAGTGTACTCTTTCCTACCCCTGTCTTTCCTACTACAACAATATTCAGTTTATTTAGATTTTTCATCTTTTTATCAATAGTCTGCATGCAGCCCTCTATCAAGTCATTAAGGTTTATATCCATATTTTTTATCCTCTCGTAAATCAATTTTGCAATTACATCATCTTCTTATATATTTTATCTGCCATCTTCTTTTGCATTTTAGGCATCGCCCAAGATACAATTGCGCCAACTGCTATGCTCCCTACCAGACCAACAATTGTCTTAACTACCGCTTTGCTTTTAATGGGCTTATTTTCTTTCTGTCTTCTTTCCATCATTTTCTCCTTTTTTGTTTTATTTTTTAGAAAAGAACCTCACTTCGTAAATATTTCATTAATAATAAATAACAATATAAATTATACGGTATTTATAAGTATTTTTCAATCCTTTTACTTCATATAATCGAAATAAATTTAACGATAGATATATGGAGGTATTATAATGGAACACAAAAAATCTAATTTCGATGTATTGCAAAAAATCACGAATGAACGCCAGAAAAGGAACTGGAGCGAATACACCTTGGCAAAAAATTCAAACATTGCCCAATCCACAATTTCCACCTGGTATCGAAAGAATATGGTTCCATCTGTCTCCTCCATAGAACGAATATGCGCAGGCTTTGGTATCTCTTTATGCCAATTTTTTTCTGAGAACCCTTTGGAAAATACCCTAACTGAAGAACAGCAGGAGTTATTTCAACTCTGGAAATGCTTAAATCAGCAACAGCGGTATTCTATATTGCAAATGATTCACGCATTTCTTGACATTTCTTAATTTGTAGCTTTTTATATGTAATCTTCAACATAATACGATTAATACGAAATAATAGAACCTATACTCCTTTTTACCCAACATGGTACCGCTCTCGCCATACTGGCACCACATTTATTTAGACTACAATATAATTAGATAAAGTTTCCTTATCCTCCAACTTGTAAATGCTTCTTAGGCGCATCCGTTAGCGCCTCAAAACTTCCTTTGCCCTTTCTCGCATCTGTGCTTCCAACTTCTCAATTTCCTTCCTGCTCTTATGCCACTTCTTCCCATCCACATAGCTGACTGCATTAATTGCATAATGGATATGTAGATGCGCCTCGTCCTCATGGACTCCATAATAAACCTGATACTGTCCGGAAAAAATATCTGCTATCTCCATCGCCACTAGCTTCACGCAATTTGCATCATCCACAGAAAGCGGAAAGGATACAATATAATGATAAATTCGCCTGTTTGCCTTCTTCCCATATTTTCTTCCCGCTTTTCCAAATGATTTTTGTACGCTTATCATTCGTCTGGCGGCCTTCCCCGGTGCGAGAGGTACCCCTTCTCCGCAGCAATAACGTGTATGCTCCTCTTTACTATCACATTCCCCTGCAATATAGCAGAGCAGATTCTGAATATCTTTGTCTCTCCTATAAGGTTCTTTTACAAATTTTATGATAATATTTTCCATAGCTTTTCCACCTTTTCCTCTAACATACTATTATCCTCACAGCTATACTTTTCCTGAACGATATTCAATATATCCTGGCATATAACAACACATTGGCTCACCATCCCCGGACCTTGCTGTTTTCTGTCTCCTCCAGACAACATGGCCCTGATATATTCCGATAGATTTAAACCATTCTTTATAGCCTTTCTTTTCAACCTCCTCTTCTCAGTCTGCGATAAACGGATATTTAGCTGAGCCTTCTTGTTCTTGTGGCCTTCGTCCTTACAATCGTTTTTCTCCTTTTTGTATCTATTGATACTATTCTTTGACCCCTTCATTCAGATACTCCTTTCAGGTTCCCTTTAGCAGGAACCGCAATTATTAGCCGCTTTTTAGCCCAAAATCTCTTGAACCCCTCATAAACTCTGGATTTCTGGTAATTTTTTATGTAACACATTTTTCAGCCTGCAAATTTGCTGTACACTGCCATACTGGCAGACAGCATCTTACTCTATTGTTTATGGCTGATAATATTTAACATCATCCATCAACATGTTTACTTACCCTGTTCTGCATAAAATTATTTGATATTAATTTTCCCTGAACACTGAAATAAAAAGAAAGGAGCCACTGAAATGACGAACGAAGAACTTTTATTACTGGAAGACATCTGCCCCATCCTGCACATAGGGAAGACCACCGCATACAGGCTTATACAGTCCGGGCAGCTTCCCGCCCAAAAGATTGGCGGTAAGTGGCAGATTAAGGCCGATGATTTCAAAGATTATCTGGCCGGAAAATTCAGCCGGAACTAAAACAGAAAGGGGCAGCTACAGAAGCCCGAGACAACCAATCTCAAACCGACACAAACCAGTCTGGCCAATACGGCCAATATTTTCTAAATACATAAGGAGACCGAAAAGAAATGTTAGAAGACTACCCGGATCTATTGACAAGAAGACAGGCACAGGAATTGCTGCACATGGGAAAGAACCGGATATTAGACCATATCCAATCCGGGCGGTTGCGCGCCCTGGTCCTTGACGGTCGGTATCTAATCAAAAAAGAGGATATAGTTGACTTTATCAACCGTCTGCCTTACAGATAAATGCCCATTTAAGGGAACTACTATTGAAAAACATCAGGAATCCCGCTGTTATCCGGCTTTCCCTGCCATTTTATACTGCAGACCGCCAGGATTTACAGTGGTGTCCCCGGGAAAGTACCTGGCTGGCGGTCTGCAGTCGTGTCGCACTGCAAATTTAACCGATGCGCAGTATGAATTGACCTATGAATTGACCTATCCATTCTCAAAAGGTGGAATTTTTACCGAAAAACCAGTAAAATGTTACTGACAATATTTTTCATGCCCATAGAATGATTTACAGCCCAAACCGCCGCAAACCCTTGATTTTACAGCAAAAAACAACCCCGATGAATCTCTCCACCGGGGTCTGTATAACAGGGCTACAAGGATTCGAACCTTGAAATGACGGAGTCAGAGTCCGTTGCCTTACCGTTTGGCGATAGCCCTATGCCACATCACTTGACCTATTATACACGAAGTATTTTCAAAATGCAATACCCTAAATAAAAAATTTTGAAATTTTTTTCACCATACGGAAAGAAAATGCAGTTACCTACTCGCACAGAGCCGCTCTGTGCTGAACACAGCAGGCGGCTCCATGCATATATTACTGTCTCCGAAAGAATCTCTACACTTCAAAAGTCAATTCCCCATAGGAAGGCACCGGCCACATATCCTTATCCACAATCCGTTCCAGCTCGTCCACAGGCGCCCGCAGCGCATCCATGGCTTCCCGCACTGTATCTTTATAGAAAAAGGCCTGCTCCTTCGCATGCTTCATATCCGCTGCCTCTCTGGAGAGTGCTTCCAACTTGGAAAGCGCTGCCTTCGCCTCTGTCAGCTTTTCATTCACCTGCACCAGCAGTTCTCTCTGAACCACAGGCTCCACACCTGCCTCCTTCACAGCAATCACAGAATCCGCCAGAGATTTTGTATACCTGACAACTGCAGGGATATATTTCTTTCCTGCCATATCAATCATTGTGCTGGCCTCGATATTGATTGTCTTAGCATAAATCTCATAGGTAATCTCCTCTCGGGACTCCAGCTCCACCTTCGTGAAAATGCCGAACTTCTCAAACAGCCGCACTGCTTTTTCCGTGGTCAGGGTACAGGCTGCTTCCAATGTGGACTTGATATTGGGCAGGCCCCGCCTTGCAGCTTCTGCCACCCACTCCTCGGAATAACCGTCCCCATTAAAGATAATCCGCTGATGTCTGGTCATATATTCCTTAATCAGGTCATGTACTGCAAGCTCGAAATCTTCCGCTTTCTCCAGCACATCGGCAGCCTCGCAGAATGCTTCGGCCACAATTGCGTTCAGCGTGGTATTGGGACTGGCAACCGAATCCGAACTTCCTACCATGCGGAACTCAAATTTGTTTCCGGTAAACGCAAAAGGAGATGTCCGGTTCCGGTCCGTGGCATCCTTCTCAAATTCCGGGATGGTGGATACACCTGTCTCCAGTTTGCCGCCCTCCAGGCAACGAGCCGCCTCACCGGTCTCCACCAGCTGTTTCACCACATCCTCCAGCTGCTCTCCCAGAAATACAGAAATAATAGCAGGCGGCGCTTCATCCGCTCCGAGCCTGTGGTCATTCCCTACATCGGAAGCGCTCTGCCGCAGCAGATCTGCATGGGTATCCACCGCTTTTAAAATACATGCCAATACCAGCAGAAACTGAATATTGGCATTGGGCGTATCACCTGGATCCAATAAATTGACACCATTGTCAGTTCCTAGAGACCAGTTATTGTGCTTGCCGGAACCATTGACTCCCGCAAAGGGCTTCTCATGAAGCAGGCATGTCAGGCCATGCCGCCCTGCAACCTTTTTCATGGTCTCCATCACCAGCTGATTGTGGTCCACTGCAATATTTGCCGTCTCATACACCGGAGCCAGTTCATGCTGCGCAGGTGCGACTTCGTTGTGCTGGGTCTTTGCCGTCACCCCCAGTTTCCACAACTCTACGTTTAAATCTTTCATGTAGGCTCCCACCCGCTCCCGGATGGTGCCGAAATAATGATCCTCCAACTCCTGTCCCTTGGGTGCCGGAGCCCCAAACAGCGTGCGTCCCGCAAAAATCAGATCATCCCGCTGCAGATACCGCTCCCTGTCCACCAGAAAATATTCCTGTTCCGGCCCCACGCTGGGAATCACTTTCATCGCGCCAGTATTTCCAAAAAGACGCACAATCCGCAGCGCCTGCTGACTCAACGCTTCCATGGACCGCAGCAGAGGTGTCTTTTTATCCAGAGCCTCCCCTGTATAAGAGCAGAATGCAGTGGGAATACACAAAATAACACCTGTGGCATCCTCCTTCAAAAAGGCCGGCGAAGTGATATCCCACGCCGTGTACCCTCTGGCCTCAAAGGTAGCCCGCAAGCCTCCTGACGGAAAGGAAGACGCATCCGGCTCCCCCTTGATCAGCTCCTTCCCGGAAAACTCCATGATCATCCTGCCGTCCTCGTCAGGATGCGTGACAAATGCATCATGTTTCTCCGCGGTGATGCCGGTGAGAGGCTGAAACCAGTGGGTATAATGGGTGGCGCCGTTCTCCACCGCCCAATCCTTCATAGCCTTCGCAATCACATCCGCAGTAGCCAGCGGCAGCTCTCCGCCCTGGTCCATCAATTTCTGAACCTCTTTATAGATACTTCGGGGCAGCCGCTCCTTCATCTTGCCAAAGGTAAACACCTTACTGCCAAAGATTGCTTCCACATTTAATCCTTCTGTCATCTGTGTCTCTCCCTCTCTGCAATTTATTCTACCTACCTTAATACTCTACTTTTTTCAGGATTGCAATACCTGAAAACGAATTTCTCGATTTCCTCCAAAATTTTTTTCATTTTCCCCATTCCTGACGGCAAATTGCCCGTAGCGCATATGAATATCCGTCCCATTACACTGGAGCAGTGGAAAACATTTGAGATTTCGCTGCATTCTTCTCCCCTCTTGACAATCCTGCCACATAAAAGCTATAATTCAAATCACGAAACCTGCATTTTATATTCACAGATAGATAGCATAAAATCATAAGTCAGAACGGAAATGCGTATGAACAACACGATTTCAGTCAAAAACAAGTACACCCGACTTTTTTTCACCTGTATGGCAGTCTGCTGCGGCCTTATCTGGACCTTTACCAACCTCGGTTATGACGGGGAATACCAGCTTGCCATGTGCCGGCGCCTGCTGCAGGGCGATAAACTGTTTCTGGAAATGTGGGAACCTCACCAGACTTCCTCCTTTCTTCCGGCCTTTCTGATGTGGATCTATATCAGCCTCCTGGGAACCACCACCGGCATTGTCGTCTATCTTCAAGCCTGCGGCATCCTCATACGGGGCGGCATCTCCCTTTTGCTGTATCGGACACTGGGGAGAGATCTGACAGAAAATGCGGCCTTCGGAATTGCGCTGCTCTTCTTTATGATTTCTCCAAAGGATTATGCCCTGCCGGAATTCAGCAATCTGCAGCTCTGGTTTTCCACACTGTTGTTCTGCTGTCTGTGGACTTACCTGAAAACAGGGCGAAAATATCTGCTGGCTGTCAGTGCCCTGTGGCTGTCGCTTCTGGTACTGGCATACCCGTCCTGTGCCATTGTTCTGTTTGGTGTGATTTTGCTTTTGGCATTGTACTCACCTTATAAAAAGAGGGATATCCTCCTTGTCAGCGGTATCTGTGCCATATTGGGCACGGCGGCAGGCGGTTATTTTCTGTGCACTGTCGGTCCCGAAAACCTGAAAGCCTGCCTTTCCGGCATGCTTGCTCTGGAACCCACCCATACGGAGGGCTTTTTCGCCAGGCTGTCCGTCTATGGAAGCGATCTTCTTATACAGGGCTTCCTGCTGGCAGCGGCTGGTGTTGTCGTTTTGCCCCCCCTAGTGATTGTACGCAGGAAAAGGGGCTCCCGCTGCTCTGGCCTGGGGATCTGGCTTCTGGCGGTCTGCGGTGTACTGCTGGCCGGGTTCTTTTTCAATATCTTAAGTGCCCGGAACCGCTTTGCCTACAGTATAATCCTTCTGTTCGCCGCCGGACTGGGCTTCCTGTGCAGAAAAAATCTGAATGGCCGGGAAAAGCAAATTTACTTCTGCGGAAGCGTAATCGGCGGACTGTGCTTCCTTGCCACTTTGATGCTCTCAGATCTGCCGCTGCCGGTCTCCGTGCCTTACGGCCTTCTGCTGGCCGGAGTCTCTCTGATTCCCATTGAAAAACAGGCTTCAAAATCCGCCGATACCATAATCATCAGAGGGCTTCCTCTCTGCTATGCATGTTTTGTGCTGCTTCTGGCCTTCCGGTGTGTCTATATCCGGACTCCCCTGTCCGGGAAAGCCCAGATCTGCCCCTCTGTGGGTTCCTCCATGTCCCTGGTGCGCAGCGGCCCAGCTTTGGGCCTTATTTCCAACGAAGACGGCGTGTGCATTCAACGGGACAGTTATCCGGAATGGAAGAAATGGATCCGTCCCGGCGATAAGGTGTGGATCATCGGCGGTGTAGTCGATACATTGGGCTATCTGTATGAAGATGTGGAAATCGCAGGCCCTTCCACAATCTCTACGCCTTACTACAGTGAAGCAGTCCTTTCCTATTGGAAACTGAATCCGGACAAATATCCGGATGTTATTGTGGCGGAAGGCTATCTGGGTACCCTGTCCCATGAGCTTCAGACAAACCAGTGGCTAATGGACTGGCTTGCGCAGGAATACCGGCCGGCACAGATCATTGAGGGCAAATTCTGGAATTACTATTTTAAAACATCCCGAGAAACGGAGGACGGACAATGAAAACGAACCAAAGCAAATCTGCTGCTGTAATACGACATTACTGGGCAAAGCTCCCTCCCTCTGTACACCAGTTTCTCAAATTCGGCATGGTTGGCGCCATTAACACAATCCTTTCTTATCTGATTACCAACATGTGCTATTATGTGATCCATCTCCATGAGCAGATATGTAATCTGATCTCTTTTCTGATCACGGTGCTGATCTCCTATCTGCTGAACAGCCGCTTCGTGTTTCAGGGGAAAGAGGCCAGCCAGCAGCCCTGGTACAGGGCCCTGGCAAAAGTCTACGCTTCCTATGCACTGACAGAACTTGTGCTTATGGGCCTGCTCCTTTATGTCCAGGAAAGGCTCCTGGGAATTCCCCACTTCATAGCAACCTTCCTCAATTTGTGTATAACGGTTCCTCTGAATTTCCTGCTGAATAAATTCTGGGCATATGCACACAACGGCAAAAGGACAGAGTAGCCCCTATCTAACCCGGTGACGGTTCCGCGATAAGCCTTGAAGAAGTCAGCAAAATATGTTATGATGTCTGCAGCGGACAGCCCCGGACGAATGGTTCCTGCTGTCCCCGCCAGAAAGGAATCCATTATAATCTTATGAAAATTATGCCGAACCGTATGGACTACGGTTATCTGAAATATCAGGACGAACTGGAAGCGAAAGCCCTTTCCGTACTCCGCTCCGGCTGGTATGTGCTGGGCCGCGAGGTACAGTCTTTCGAGGAAAATTTTGCCGCCTACACCGGTGCGAAATACTGCATCGGCGTCGCCAGCGGCCTTGATGCACTGTGGATCGCCGTGAAACTCCTGGGAATCGGTCCCGGTGATGAAGTCATCGTTCAGGGAAACACCTACATCGCCAGCGTCATGGGAATCACCATCAATGGCGCTGTCCCTGTTTTCGTGGAACCGGATGCGTATTACCAGATCAATGCGGATAAAATAGAAGAAAAGATTACCGGGAAAACCAAAGCGGTAATGGTGGTTCACCTCTATGGCCACGTAGCTGATATGGACAAGATTACCCGCATCTGCCGGACACACGGACTGAAACTCATCGAGGACTGTGCCCAGTCCCACGGTGCGCTTTACAAAGGACAAATGACCGGCACCTTTGGAGACGCAGGCTGTTTCTCTTTCTATCCCTCGAAGAATCTGGGTGCCTTCGGAGATGCAGGTGCAATTGTTACCGGGGATGCCCGCCTAAACGAAGACGCGCGCGTCTTCCGAAATTACGGCAGTGAAAAGCGTTACTATAATAAAGTAGTCGGGGCCAATTCCCGTCTGGACGAACTTCAGGCCGGGCTGCTGAATGTACGGCTGGCCCACATGGAAGAGATCACGCGGGAACGACAGGAACTGGCATCCGTCTACTCACGGGAACTGCAGCAGAAAGATCTTCTTCTTCCCCGGCAGCGGGAGGGAACCCGCTCCGTATGGCATCAGTATGTGGTTCGTACCAGGCGGCGGCAGGAGCTGATGGAATATTTGGAACAGCAGGGAATTGGTACCCTTATCCATTATCCGGTTCCCCCGCATCTGGCAGAAGCCTACCGTAACCTGGGATACAGGAAGGGCGATTTCCCCGTGACGGAAGAATACGCCGATACTGTGCTGTCTCTTCCCTTTTACACAGGAATGCACCCGGAAGAGCAGCAATATACTATAGATTGCATCAATTCGTTTCAATAGGTGGAGAATACCATGGTTAAACTGGAGGAACAGATCCGCATTCTGGACTTCCCCGATCTTGGGGACGAAAGAGGGAATCTTGTGGTAGTGGAAGGCGGCAGTGCCATTCCATTTGATATTCAAAGGATTTTTTACATCTACGGATCCGACGACGAAGTGGTCCGTGGAAAGCATGCAAATTTAAGGTCTGAGTTTGTCATGATCAATGTATCCGGCACCAGCAGAGTAAAGGTGGATAACGGTCATGAGAGTCGGGTCATAGAACTGGACCGGCCCCGAATGGGCCTGTACCTGGAACGAATGGTATGGAAGGAAATGTATGATTTCTCTCCGGATTCCGTGTTGCTGGTACTGTCCAATGAACACTATGATCCGGAAGAATATATTCGGGACTATGATAATTATCTGAAGATGGTGAGAAAATGAGCAAAATATCGATTGTCGTTCCTGTGTATTACAATGCAGATACCCTGGAGCTTCTGTATGCGGATATGAAAGAAAAAATCCTGGGACAGCTGGGAGAATATGAGATTGTATTTGTGGACGATGGTTCAGGCGACGATTCCTGGCAGATAATGAACCGGCTGCGGGAAGCGGATCCGCATGTCAGACTGATAAAACTATCCCGCAATTTCGGGGAGCATGCCGCCCTGCTTGCGGGCTTAAGCGCCTGCACAGGAGACTGTGCCGTCACCAAACAGGCCGATCTGCAGGAGGACTCCGGAATTATTCTGGAGATGTATGACAGCTGGAAGCGCGGGAACAAGGTGGTTCTTGCTGTCCGGAAAGAGCGGAAGGAAAATCCCGTGAAGGTATTTTTTGCCAACCTGTATTATGCTTTGATTCGTAAAATTGTCAATAAAAACATGCCCATAGGTGGCTGCGACTGCTATTTGGTGGACCGAAAGGTGATAGAAGTGCTGGAACGGCTGGATGAGAAAAATTCCTCTCTGACTCTGCAGGTACTCTGGGCCGGTTTCCGCACGGACATGATCTATTTTGTACGTCAGGATCGGGAAGTCGGAAAATCTCGCTGGACACTCTCCAAGAAGGTAAAACTGGTAATGGATTCCGTGATGAGCTTTTCCTATTTTCCGCTGCGTTTCATGTCCGGGCTGGGGATACTGTTCAATCTGCTGGCAGTTATCCTTCTGATCAGTGTCATTGCGGAAAAGGTTACCCGGGGAACCCCTATCGACGGCTGGGCCTCTCTGATGTGTGTAATCCTGTGTGCGTCCGGCATGATTATGATGATGCTGGGGATTCTGGGCGAATATATCTGGCGGACCCTGGATGCTGCCAGAACACGTCCTCCGTATATTGTAGACGAGCTTCTGGAAGAACGCGGCGATAAGGAGACTTCCCATGAAACGTAAATATGGCGGGGCGTATGCCCTTTTCCTTCTCCTCAGTGTCCTGGCCGCGCTGAAGATGCTCTTTTTTGCTTTCGGCCTGGACGAAGAATATCAGCTGGTAATGTCCTACCGCAATGTTCAGGGAGACAGGCTGTTTCTGGATATGTGGGAACCCCACCAGTCCTCTGCTTTTCTGTGTGCCTTCCTCATGAAACCCTGGCTGGCTCTGTTCGGCACTACCGGAATCGTGTTATACCTGCGGCTCTGGGGAACCTTTCTTCATCTGGCGGTGAGCCTGTATCTGTACCGGGTGATGAAGGATTTTCTGCAGCGGGAATATGCCTGGCTTCTGGCCCTGATTTATTTTAATACCATCCCCAAGCAGATGATCCTGCCGGAATTCGGCATTATGCAGGTATGGTTCTACACGCTGACGGCTCTGTTTCTTGCCAGATATTACACCCGCGGGAAAAAGCTCAGATATCTGGTCTTTGCCGCCCTTTCTCTGGTGCTGAATATATTGTCCTATCCATCCTGCCTGATCCTGTTTCCCTTCCTGCTGGTTCTCTGCGCCCGATTCTCCGGCAAAACCAGATGGCGCGATATGGGAATTCTCACCTTGACCTGCGCTTTCTGCGGCTTAGGATACCTGGGCATGCTGTTCACTTACACCACTCCCGGAGAACTGCTGAACACCATATCCCATATCCTGGCAGGCGATGTAACTCATTCTCTCACTCCGGGAAGTAAGATATTGACGCTTCTCACAGGCTGTTTCTCTACATTGGCCCTGTGGGCAGGATGTATGGTTTTCTCTGTCCTGACAGCCAGACTGTTTGGCCTGAGTTGGGCTCGAACCTGCTGTTTGTCTGTTGTATTTGCCTGTGTGCTGGAGCTTTTCTGCTGGGTTATCCTTGGGTACGGATATGAGCGTATGCATATTCATCTGGCCGCATTTGCATTGGCGGGTTTATGTGTCAGCGGCCGAAAAGCCGCTTCCTCTTTCGGCAATCCCCATTCTCCCACGTTGCAAACTGTCCCGCCGGCCCCAGGTAAAGAGAAAGTCGACGTTAATGGCCTCAGACCGTCCTCTTTCACAGACATCAAAAAGTTCCTGCTGTACATTATGGCTGGAGCCCTGCTCTCCCTTTTGGCTGTAACCTATCTGACTGACCTGTCCTTTGCGGAGTCCATTCCCCACGCCATGCCTGCGGCATTCTGTGGTGCGATTCTGCTTCTCCATGCCCTGGAGGAGCGCAGAGAAGACAACCGCATATCTGTCTCCTGGACATATGCCGTGCTCTTTGTCTGGTGCGTCACTGCCGTGTTCGGTAAGGGATATACTCTGCGTTCGGGAACCGGCGGATACAGCAATGTACTTCAGAGCAGCGGTATCCTGTTGGATGGTCCGGCGGCAGGCACCATTTCCAATTATATGGGCGCTTATGTATATCGCTGTGATTATGAGGATTGGCAGAATTGTATCCAGGACGGAGATAAAGTCCTGATCATGGTGGATCAGGTGATGAACCTGGGAACCATACAATATCTCTTCAAAGATGTGGAAATTTCCCATTTTTCCATTGTCAATCCCACAGCTTATGATGAACGGCTGCTGGAATATTGGGCGCTGTACCCGGAGAAATATCCCAATGTGATCATTGTGGACTGTTGGTACGGCCAGTTGATGACGGATCCGGAGGGATGGCTGATGCAATATATCGAGAATGAATTCGGTTATACCCAGGTGACTGACGGAAGATATATCCGGATTTACCGAAAATAACCGGAAACAGCCAGGGGCTGCCGCTCCTGGCTTGCTTAAACTGATGCCGGCTGCCCCTCATATCCCGTCTTTGTCCCCTTTCTCCTTAACAGGTCGCCCGGTTCTGCTTTTGCAGAAAGTTTTACCCACAGTACCTGCTTTGCATGAGGACAACTCTCCACTGCTTCGCCCTCTTCTGTATACAGGGCTTCCACTGTCACCTCCACATTGCGCCCGTCGGGTTTCATGATTTCCAGCAATTCTCCCACGGAAAATTTATTGCGCTGTTCAAACCGTGCCAGGGTTTGTACTGGTTCCTGTCCTTCTCTGTCACACTCCAGGAAAGTGCGATTCCTGTCGTCCGACTTCTGCATGCCGGCAGGTCGGCCGCAGACCCCATTCCCCCATGGCAGACGATCCTCCTCAACGGTCTCTTCCATCATTCCCAGATAAATATACTCATTCACATACGTGCTGCTGTCATAAATCTGGCTCTCCTCAGAAGGTTTCCCGAAATAAAATCCTGTGGAAAAGTGCCTGTGAGTACATTTTGAAATCTCCTCTTGATACCATTCCATCCCAGCTTTGAATTTATCCGGAGATTCGAAGTAATCATCAATCGCCCTGCGATAGGTTCTGGTCACCGTGGCCACATAGAGCGCATTTTTCATACGGCCCTCTATCTTAAAGCTGTCTATCCCCGCTTCCACCAGTTCCGGAATATGTTCTACCATACATAAGTCTTTGGAATTAAAAATATATGTACCCCGTTCATTTTCATACACTGGCAGATATTCACCGGGCCGGGTCTCCTCCGACACCGCATATTTCCACCTGCAGGGGTGAGTGCAGGCCCCCCGGTTGGCATCCCTTCCTGTAAAATAGCTACTCAGCAGACACCGGCCTGAGTAGGATATACACATGGAACCCTGTACAAAGCTTTCGATCTCCATCTCCTTCGGAATATGCCTGCGAATATCCCGAATCTCTTCCAAGGAAAGTTCCCTGGCGGAAACCACCCTTTTTGCCCCCATTTTCCACCAGAACAAATAGGTCCGGTAATTGGTATTATTGGCCTGGGTGGATATATGGATTTCCGCCTGAGGCCATACTTCTTTTGCAATATCAAATAGCCCTGGATCCGATATAATCAGCGCATCACAGGGCTCTGGTCTCATATCCCGAAGCTCCTGAAAATATCCGGCAGCTTCCTCCAGATCCTCATTATGTGCGAGAATATTCGCCGTCACATATACTTTAACTCCGTGGGCATGGGCAAATGCAATTCCCTCCGCCATTTCCTTCCCGGAGAAATTTTTCGCTTTGGCCCGCAGTCCGAATGCCTCTCCGCCGATATATACCGCATCCGCACCGAATACCACCGCAGTCCGCAGCACCTCCGGGCTGCCCGCCGGAATCAGCAGTTCCGGTTTTCTTCCTGGCTCCATATCTCTTCTGATCCTTTCTGTCTCTTCCGGCATTTTGTACTCAGGGTCACTCCGTCCCCCACCGGCAGCACCGTTGTCTCCAGCTCTGGATGATGCTTAAGTTGATAAAGGTACTCACGCATCCTGGAATGAATTGTACGATCTCGTCTGGTCACAGCAAAGCGGGACTGCACCACATCCCCGTCCTGCAACACATTATCCGACACCAGCAATCCCCCCGGTGCCAGCAGCCGCACTACTTCCGGCAGAAAATGCAGATACTGTCCCTTGGCTGCATCCATAAAAATCATATCAAAGGGTTCCGACAACTGCTTCAGAATATCCGCTGCATCTCCTTCCAATAGAGTGATTCTGTCCTCTCTTCCCCCACGCCGAAAATTCTCTCTGGCTGCGGATATTCGTTTTTCATAATTCTCTATCGTCGTAATATGGCAGTCTTCCGGTGCATATTCGCTCATCAGCAAAGCTGAAAATCCTACGGCTGTACCCACCTCCAGAATCTTTCCCGGCCTCGTGAGTGCCAGCAGAAACTTCAGCAGGCTCTGCACGGGTTTTCGGATAATGGGAACCAGCGCTTCCAGCGCCGCCTTCTCCACCTCATCCAGAAAAGCCGTATTTCCTGTGTCAAGCGAATCAATGAAGACTGCCATCCTTTCGTCTATGATCATACATGTCCTCTTTTCAAGGTGTCCGCGGGAATTTACTTTTCGTCCTCGCTGTCTTCTTCCGGATCCTCCACCACCATAGCAGCCATCATATCCTCCGCCGTCATGGCCGTACTCAGCTCAAAGGTACCGGGTCCCACATCTTTCAAATATTCAGAGAGATAGTACTGTATGGTAAAAAGCTTCGCATCCCTCACCAGTCCTCTGCTCTCAAACAGCTTCCCGATCTCAAAGGCAGACATATCCTCCGTGATTGTCACCGTAACACTACGCCCTTCCCCGATTGCCACCGCCGGCTCAGTGAAGACACGGTAACCGTAATCATAGCAGATTCCGGCCCCCTGATAGATCACATAAACCACCACAATAGCAGTCACCAGTCTAAAGATTGCTCCTGCCACAGCGCTTATGATATTCAGTACTTTCATATCCACCTCCCTGCCCTGACGGGCAGCAGCCCCCGCACTACATGCATCCCGGCTGCACCGAATGTCTCGCCGGTCATACCGTGCTGCAGCTGTTTCTGAAGCATTTTCTTATCTCAATGCAAATTCCCCTCTGTCCTCATGCTCAGTCCGCTGTGGCAGCAAGACTGCTTCCCTTTCCTGCTCCAAAGAAAAACGTCTCCCTGCAGGATATCTCCCCTGTGCTCCCACAGACCCCTCCTTGCATTTCAACGCTCCTCCCGGATGCCCCCCAGGCTGCTACCGCAGACTCTCACAAAAACCGCCCTGCACATTTCACCGCCCTCCCGGATGCTCCCACTGGCTCTACTGGATCGCTCCGGACATTTCACCCCTCCAGGGCACCTTCCGCGTAATGCACTTCCTTCCAGTCCTCCTCAGACTTCCATAATAATAGGCAATATCATAGGACGCCTCTTGGTTTTCTTCCACACATAATCACTCAGCGTATCCTTCGTGGTATTTTTCAACCTGCCCCAGTCAGTAATCCCTCTGTCCAGACATCTCTGAAGCGCCTCGTCTACGGTCTGGCGTGCTTCCTCTATCAGTTCGTCGGATTCCTTCACATACACAAAGCCTCTGGACACAATGTCAGGGCCTGCTACCAGCTGTCCTCCCATCCGGTCCAGACTCATCACCACTACCATAATCCCATCCTCTGCCAGATGCTGACGGTCACGAAGCACTACATTTCCCACGTCTCCTACACCCAGGCCATCCACCAAAATCGTGCCCACGGGCACGCGTCCTGTCACTTCCGCGCCGTTTTCCCCCATCTCCAACACATCGCCGGAAGACAGCACAAAGATATTCTCCTTCTCGATCCCCAGACTCTGGGCAATTTTTGCCTGTGCTTTCAGGTGTTTGATCTCTCCATGGACGGGCACTGCATATTTCGGACGGATCAGAGAATAGATCAGCTTGATCTCCTCCTGGCAGGCATGACCGGACACATGGGCATCCTGAAAAATCACATCTGCCCCTTTCCGAATCAGCTCGTTGATCACCTTGGTCACCGATTTCTCATTGCCCGGAATCGGATTGGAGGAAAAAATAACGGTATCCCCTGCCCCGATGGTAATCTTCCGGTGCATACCTCCTGCCATACGGCTCAGCGCCGCCATGCTTTCTCCCTGGCTTCCGGTGGTAATAATAACCTGCTTCTCGTTGGGATAGTCCTTCATCTGCTCGATCTCAATCAGCGTATTTTCCGGAATACTGATACACTCCAGATTTCTTGCCGTCTCGATAATGCTGACCATACTGCGGCCTTCCACGCATACCTTACGTCCAAATTTGTACGCAGAATTGATAATCTGCTGAACCCGGTCCACATTGGAGGCAAATGTTGCCACAAAAATCCTGGTATTTTTATGCTCCTCAAAAAGTGTATCAAACGTCGTTCCCACCGTTCTCTCTGACGGTGTGAAACCGGGGCGCTCCGCATTGGTGGAATCACACATCAGTGCGAGTACACCCTTTTTCCCCAGTTCCGCAAAACGCTGCAAATCAATGGCGTCTCCGAAAACAGGAGTATAATCTACCTTAAAATCCCCTGTATGCACCACGATTCCGGCAGGGGAATAAATCGCCAGCGCCGCAGCATCCACAATACTGTGGTTCGTCTTGATAAACTCCACCCGGAACTGTCCCATATTGATGGATTGTCCGAACTTTACCACTTTTCGTTTGGTAGACTTGGTCAGCTCATGCTCTTTCAGTTTATTTTCAATGATACCCATGGTCAACCTGGTGGCATAGATGGGTACATTAATCTCCCGCAGCACATAGGGCAGCGCTCCGATATGGTCTTCATGGCCATGGGTAATCACAAAGCCTTTTACCTTATCCAGATTATCCTTCAGATAAGTCACATCAGGAATAACCAGGTCGATTCCCAGCATATCATCCGCCGGAAAAGACAGGCCGCAGTCTACCACAACAATACTGTCGTCGTATTCGAAGGCAGTAATGTTCATGCCGATTTGTTCCAGCCCGCCCAGGGGAATCACCCGCAGTCTGGAACCGCTCTTATTCTCTTTTTTCTTCAATCAACTTTCCTCCACATTCTACACAAAAGCCCTGGGACTCAGCCTCATGATTCACGACTCAAAACCCGGTAGTCTCGGCAATCTTCCCTTCCAGCTCCTCCAATAAGCCATCCTGAAAAGAAATCACCTTCCCGCTTTCGATACAGATTAAATGATGCTGACAATATCACAGTCCGCTTTCCGAGCACTCCCCATCTCGCAGCACACAAAACTGTCATCAAAATTAACCCGGTCAATCAGATGCCGTCCATTCAGCAATTGTATGGTTCTATAAACAGTGGCCACCCCAATCTTCAGGCAATCCACTTTTACACACTCTCCTATTTCTTCAACAGCATTCTTTCCCTTCAATCCGTCAGTTCCACATCCTCAAGCATATTTTTAAATACATCCGCCACTGCGGCAAGCTCGTCCTCATCTGATACTGCCGTATAAATACTTTCC
Organism: uncultured Acetatifactor sp.; assembly: GCA_910580225.1. Taxonomy (GTDB): domain Bacteria; phylum Bacillota; class Clostridia; order Lachnospirales; family Lachnospiraceae; genus Acetatifactor. The sequence continues at coordinate 71,113 of CAJTXE010000013.1, read as the reverse complement.
TCTTCTCCGTCTCCTGACATATCTTTCAGGATCATAGCTTCCCCATCGCCTTCCTCACAGTCAGTGACAAGGATATAATCAATGCCTCCGATCCTTGTCTGTTCCAACACATAAAAGCTTTCCTCTTCTCCCTGCTCCGATTCAAATGTAATTTTTCCGGCTTTTTCCATTTTTACTCCATTCTCAAATATCCTGCACTTCGCCTATCTGTCCTCTGTGTCACATCGCGCTCACTGCGCCGTCGATACATCTGTCTTCTCCTACTGCACGGCTGACGTCTTCACCTGCAGGTTCCGCGCCATCTGCTCTATCCGTCGCTCCCGCTTGCTGCACCGCCTGACGCCTTCGCGCCATCTGCTCTATCTGTCACTTTCGCTCGTAGCACCGCCTGACGCCTTCGCGCCATCTGTTCTATCTGTCACTTCCGCTTGCTGCACCGCCTGGCCGGAAACATTCCTGTCCCGCCGCCTGGCATTCCTCCATGACTCAGTCCTGCTGCCGGCGGCTGTCCAGATATCCCTGCAGAATCAGGGCAGCCGCTATCTTGTCCACATGTTCTCTGCGGTTTTCCCTCCGGACACCGCTTTCCATCATGGTCTTGTCCGCAGCTACGGTGGTCAGACGTTCGTCCCACAGAATCACCGGCAGACCGGTCCTGCGCTCCAGCTTGTCCTGAAACTCTCTTGTCAGCTCCGCCCGAACGCCTTCTGTGGCATTCATATTTTTCGGCAATCCCAGCACAATTTCCTCTACTTCGTATTCCTCAATCAGTTCCTCTAACCTGGCCAGCGTCTGGCGCAGCTTATTCTCTTCTTTGCGGCGAATGATCTCCAGTCCCTGTGCCGTTATGAGCAGGCTGTCACTCACAGCCACTCCCACTGTCCTGGAGCCAAAATCAAGCCCCATAATCCGCATTCCGTCTTCTCCTGTTTCCGTTCCGCCTCTGTTCTCCCCCGAGGTTCCTCACTTTTCGTGCTTCTAATGCCAATCCTTGGTACGGATATATTCTTTCAGCAATTCCTCTACCAGCTCGTCCCGCTCCACCTTCATGATCATGCTGCGTGCGTTTTTATGACTGGTGATATAAGTCGGGTCACCGCTCATGATATATCCCACGATCTGGTTTACCGGATTATAACCCTTTTCCGTCAATGCCTCATATACGGCAGACAGCACAACATTCGCCCCTTCTTCGGGCTCTGAGTCTACCTTGAAGTATTGTGTATTTCCCAAATTCTGCATACCCTTACCTCCATACGCCGGGGATAGTCTTACCGTAAGCGCCCCACTGTAATCAAAGTGTGACAATACCTTTTACTAATATACCTCATTTGTATGTAAAATTCAAGCCTTGCCGGGCTGTCCTGACTATAATTTTAATCTTTTTATGTCATTTTGCAACATTTTAATTCCCCATTGCGTCAACGAAACCACTTAAATCATAATCTCATCGGTTAAGAATTCCTTCACCGGCACAGTCACAATGGTATTTTCCCTGTATCCTACTTCTGCATCCACGGCAATTTTCACATAATCCTTTGTATGCCCCGTCAGCAGCACCCGCCCTTCTATCTCTCGTCGTTCTTCCAGAAGGACTTCCGCCTCCCGTCCTATGTATCGTTCCCGAAATGCTCTGGACTGTATCCTTTTTAATTCCAAAAGCTCTCCGCTCCGCTGCGTCTTCACCGGTTCCGGCACCTGGTCCGGCATGGCTGCAGCCCTGGTCCCTTCTCTCCTGGAATACTTGAAGACATGCATCTCATAAAATCCCACCTTCTGAAGAAATGCTTTTGTCAGAGCAAATTCCGCCTCCGTCTCTCCCGGAAACCCTACAATCACATCGGTTGTAATTGCAGGCGCATCGAAAAAACGTCTGAGAATCTGCACACAGGTATAGTATTCCCCGGTGGTATAATGTCTATTCATCCTTTTCAGTGTAGCATCACAGCCGCTCTGAAGAGAGAGGTGGAAATGAGGACAGAACTTTGGAAGAGCTGCCAGACGTCCGGCGCTCTCCTCATTGATGATTCTGGGTTCCAGGGAACCCAGGCGGATCCGGTCTATTCCCGGTATCTCATGAATCTGTTCCACCAGCCCCATAAGCCCGATATCACCCCTGGATGTTCCACATCCTTCCCATTTCGCCGAACTGTCTTTCGGCAAAAGAGCGGCTTCAACGTCTTCCATACAGAGCTCTCCCCTCTGCCGGCCTCCGTCATTTTCAGAACCATTCCCCCTGTCCCGGACAGCCTCCTGTAAATCAATTCCATAAGAACTGATATGGATACCTGTGAGTACTACCTCTCTGTAGCCTGCCTCTGCCAGTCCCCTGACCTCCTGCAGAATATCTTCCGCCCGACGGCTGCGTACACGACCTCTGGCATAGGGAATCACACAGTAAGAGCAAAACTGATTGCAGCCGTCCTGAATCTTGATATAGGCTCTGGTATGCTCCGCGGTCTGGCGTAGCTGCATTTCTTCATATTCGCAGCTCCGGCTCATATCCATAACTGTTGTCCCGTTGAGTGTCTTAGTCAGATGAGCTCTCTGCCCGTCTGCCTTCCGGCGCTCCTCCAGATACCTTTCCAGGATCTCCGCGATATCCTTCTTATGGTTATTGCCCACAGCCAGATCCACATGGACATCCTTCTCCACATTCGTCAGCCCTGTCTGCACATAGCAGCCCACAGCCACCACCACCGCTTCCGGATTCAGCTGTCTGGCCCTGTGGAGCATCTGGCGGCTCTTTCTGTCCGCTATGTTTGTGACCGTACAGGTGTTCACGATATAGATATCTGCCTTCTCTGAAAACGGCACGATCCGGTAACCTTTCTCCTGCAGTCTTTGCCCCATCGCTTCCGCCTCATAGGAATTTACCTTACAGCCAAGATTGTATAATGCCACAGATTTCATGATGATTCCTCACTTTTTTTGTACGGTTTTCGCCTTGACTTTTCCCAGAGCAGCCTTTAATATGGAAGCAGGAGACCTGAAACACATCAAGGAGGTATAGACATTGAAAACAGTACAGATTTTCTTAAACTCAATCGACAAAGTAAAGTCTTTCGTAAATGACATTTCCAAGTTCGATTATGATTTTGACCTGGTATCCGGCAGATATGTTGTGGATGCGAAGTCTATTATGGGCATTTTCAGCCTGGATCTGTCCAAGCCCATTGACCTGAATATCCACACGGAAGAAGGCGCCGACGAAGTACTGCAGTTATTGGATCCTTATATCGTAAAATAAGGAAAAATCTCCCCGGGGCCACGCCGCCGGGGCTTTCTTTTTCCTCTCTTATTCCGCAATAATCAACTCTTTTGTATCCAGAGCCGTCTGTACCAGTTCGTCTATTCTCTCATCCAGATTCTCCTCATGGCGGCGGATAATGTTGACATTAGGCTTGGTCACAGGATGCTTGGCCACAAATATGGTACAACAGTCCTCATAAGGCTGAATAGAAGTCTCAAAAGCCCTGATTTTCTGGGAAATATCCACGATTTCCTTCTTGTCAAAGCCGATCAGGGGCCGGTACACCGGCAGCTCGCAGACCTCATTGGTAGCAATCAGAGAACTCAAGGTCTGTGAAGCAACCTGCCCGATGCTTTCCCCGGTAATCAGACCAAGGCAGCCTGTCTCTTTTGCAATCCGTTCTGCGATCCGCATCATGTAGCGGCGCATGATAATGGTAAGCTCCTCGTGGGGACATTTATCGTAAATATAGAGCTGAATATCCGTAAAATTGATCACATGGAGCCACACCGGCCCTGCATAAGCCGATACAATCTTTGCCAGATCCACAACCTTCTGTTTCGCACGATCACTGGTATAGGGGGGTGCATGAAAATAAACAGCATCTATCTTCACACCGCGCTTAGCGATCATATACCCTGCCACCGGAGAATCGATGCCGCCGGACAAAAGCAGCATGGCCTTGCCGCCAGTGCCCACCGGCATGCCTCCCGGACCGGGAATGGTCTCGGAATAGAGATATATCTTCTCCCGAATCTCAATGTTCAGCAAAATCTGAGGGTTGTGTACGTCCACCGACATCTCAGGGTAAGCCTTCAGAACCGCCTCCCCTATACCTGCATTGATCTCCATGGACTCTTTCGGGTAATCTTTCCTCGCACGTCTGGCGTGTACTTTAAATGTTTTATTCCTGTCCGGATAAACTTCTGTCACATATCTGACAACCCTGTCACAAAGTTTTTCAAACCCCTCATCCTCCGCATACACCACAGGACAGATGCCGGATATTCCGAATACTTTCTGTAAATGTTCCATCATCTCATCATAGTCAAATTCTCCCTGTGCTTCCACATGGATGCGCCCCTGGGATTTATGAATATGAAATGTGCCTTCACATTTTTTCAGCGCAAACTTGATCTGATGCACCAATGCATCCTCAAACAGATAACGGTTCTTTCCTTTTATGCCAATCTCAGCATATTTTATCAAAAAAGCTGTAAACATACTCTTTCCTTTCTCAGTCGGCCATCCGGGTACGGTTTCTCCTGCTTCTGCCCCGGCCCCCAGAGGAAACCGTGTTGCAGCCGCTGCCCCTCAGCGCCTGCGGGTGTATTTCCGCAACATAGGAATTTTATCATACATTGCCCGTAATGTATAGTCTATTTCTTCTACCGTGGTATAGACCGAAAAGCTGAACCGGATCGTGGAGTCCAAAAGGCTCCTCTCCACCCCTATGGCCTGCAGCGTGACAGAGGGCTGGGGTTTACGGGCCGCACAGGCGCTGCCGGCAGATACATAGATGCCGTCCTCCTCCAGTGCGTGAAGCAGCACTTCACTGCGGACTCCGCTGACGGAAACACTGACGATATGGGGCGCTGTACCGGCACCGTCCGGAGCATCCGGAAGAAGCCCGTTGATCTTCACCCCTTCTATTCTCCTGACTCCGTCCATAAAATATCGTTTGCACTGGTGCAGCCGCCTCACATCATCCTCATAGTGTTCATACAGAAGTTCCGCTGCTTTGGCGAACCCGGCTATGCCGGATACATTATCCGTACCGGAACGAAGGTTCATCTGCTGCCCGCCTCCATGGAGAATGGGCTGAATCTTCACCTGTTCCCCCACATACAAAAGCCCTGTTCCCTTGGGTCCATGAATTTTGTGTCCACTGACGGACAACAGGTCGATTCCCATCTTCCTTGGATGGATTCTGGCTTTTCCGAAGCCCTGCACCGCATCCACATGAAACAGCGTATAAGGATTCATCCGCTTAATCAGGGCACCTGCTTCGGCCACAGGCTGAAGTGTGCCGATCTCATTATTGGTGTGCATGACGGATACCAGAATCGTATTCGGCGTCATGGCCTGCTGCAGGTCCCCCAGAGAGATACATCCCTGAGCATTCACGGGCAGATAAGTTACCCTGTATCCTGTGGATTCCAGATAGCGCATGGTATTCAATACGGCAGGATGTTCCACCTGTGTGGTAATCAGATGCCTTCCACGCCTCTCATTGGCACGGGCACAGCCGATCAAGGCCAGATTATCTGATTCTGTGCCCCCTGAAGTAAACAGAATCTCTTTCTCTCCCACTTTCAGAATCCTGGCAAAAACCTCCCGGGCATAGCGCAGATACTGCTCTGCCTGGACACCTTTCCTGTGAAGGCTGGACGGATTGCCGTAGTCCTCACACATCACTTTCGTCATCAACTCCGCCACTTCGGGAAAGGTTCTGGTGGTAGCAGAATTGTCCAAATATACTTCCATGGTTTTACTCCTTTATATCAGTCACATGAAACTGTCCTGATCTGCCAAGCCTGCCTGCCGCAGGCATATGGACAGTACCTCTCGTTATCCTATCATATGCAGGATATTCTGTCTCTGTCCCTGAAATCCGCTTACAGCAGCATCCCAACTTCCCTTTTGATAAGGTATTTCCCAAAACGGACAAAGCGTCCCTCTTACCGCTCCAGCTGATACATAATCCATGACAGGACTGTCAGCCCTGCAGTTTCCGTACGGAGAATCCGCTTTCCCAAAGTAACAGGCTCCACACCGCTGTCCACAGCCAATTCGATCTCCTCCGGCTCGAAACCACCTTCCGGCCCTATGAAAACCGCCACATCCTGCCCTGGTTTCAGCAGCTCCATCAGCGCTCTCGTTTTAGCCATGTCCTCTGCCATCTCATAAGGAATCAGCCGGACATCCATGGCGGATGCTCTCTTGACAGCTTCTGCAAATGATGATACTTGTAATACTTTGGGAATCACTGCCCTTCTGCTCTGTTTTGCCGCTGCCTCTGCAATCCCCTGCCAACGCTGAATTTTGGAAGCTGCTTTTCGCTCATCCAGCTTTACGACACATCGCCTGGACGCCACGGGGATGATCTGGAAAGCCCCCAGCTCCACTGCTTTCTGAATAATCAGCTCCATTTTGTCTGCTTTGGGAAGTGCCTGAAACAGGAATATCCGCGAGGGCAGCTCCACCTTGTCCTCTTTCATAAACCGAAGCTCGCAGCAGACTCTGTCCGCTTCCATACTCCGTATTCCGCAGCGATATTCTCTGCCGTCCTGTCCGTTGCTGACGGAGATTTCCTCCCCCGGTTTCATCCGAAGCACATTTCTAATATGGTTTACATCTGCACCTGTAATTATGACACTTTTGTCATTAACATGAATCTGATCCGGTGTTACGAAAAACTGATGCATCTTATTCTCCTTACATACTCCCCGCCAAAAGCCCTGTCTTACTCTTTCTGTGCAGTCACACTGACCCATTCTCCCTGATATGTCACTTCCAATACCTTCAGCCCTGCAGCTTTCACAGCCTCTAAAACAGTCTCCTCTTTGTCATCGATAATGCCGGATGTGATGTAGATGCCCCCCTTCTTCAATTGCCCGCAAATCACAGGAGTCAAAGGCACCAACACATCCGCCAGAATGTTAGCCGCCACAATATCATAACATCCGCAGCCCACACGATCCTGTATGACTTTGTCGGTTATGAGATTGCCGATCATCATCTCAAACTGTTCCGGAGCAATCCCATTGGCCCGGCAGTTCTGCGCCACCGCATCCACCGCACATTCATCCAGATCCGTCCCCACTGCATGTCCTGCCCCGAACATCAGCGCCAGAATTGCCAGGATCCCGCTGCCGGTTCCCACATCCAGAATCCTGGCCCCAGGTGTGACATATTTCCGCAGCTGCCGGATACACAGCTGTGTGGTCTCATGCATTCCTGTACCAAAGGCAGTGCCTGGATCTATGTGGAGTACCAGCCGCCCCTCACCCTTTGTCTCTGCCTCTTCCCAGGAAGGAATGACCAGAATATCATCTATATAAAACTGATGAAAATATTGTTTCCAATTATTGATCCAATCCAGATCCTCGGTCTCCTCCACCGTCACTGATCCCTCGCCTATCTCGCAAAACTGCCGAAGATCCTCCAATTCCCTTCTTACCGATTCCAGCACGGCGGTTTCATTTGTTTTTTCACCCAGAACTTCCAGACTGCCGTCCTCCTTCTCTTCCACGAAAAAGCTCAGCCAGGCAATACCATCGTCCTCCTGGGTCTCAGGAAGGATATCTACAAACATCTGTTCTTTTTCCAGGGGCGTCAGCGGAATCTTATCTTCGATCTGAGCTCCTTCCAGCCCAATATCATACAGCGTACTGATAATAATATCCTCTGCGTCTGTCACTGTCTTTACCTTAAATTTTTTCCACTTCATATCTGTTCTCCTCTATTTCTCTCCCGGTTCTGCTCAGTTACTCCCCTGCCCTGTTTTAACCCTGCTCCGCTTCCATCTCCCATTCCTTTTATGTGTTTGCCCCCTGTCTTCCCCTTATTTCTGCCTCACACAGTCCAAGTACCAGAAACAAAAGGGGCGTATTGAGCACCTGTTGGAAACTGATCAGCGAGTGGACGCCATACATCATCAACGCCAGTATCCCCACGCCGCCTCCGCAGAAAATTTCCCTACTGTACACGCCTTTTTCCTGCCTGGAAGTCCCTGGGGTTCTTCCCCCTGACTGCTCTCCCCGCCCTGCAGCAGACTGAAAAAGGGACGCACAATATCTGGCCAACCCGGCCAAAAAAATTCCCACATAACTGACGGTTCCCAAGATACCTATATTGCAGAGCTGACTTAAAATCTCATTATGGGCATTGGTAAATACCGCCCCCTCCCAATGCTCTCCCTTCCAGACATCCACTTCTGTCCCCAGTTTATGAAAAACTGCCTCCGCATAGCAATCCGGACCTGCTCCTATCAGCTTGTCTTTCATCTCTGCCTGCCCAAAACTCTCTACTGCAATCCTCCACAAAAATCCTCTCCCGCTGCCGAAACCGTCGCTCATATTTGGGAAAAGCACAATGACTGTCAACACGATACCTGTCAGTCCCCCTGCCCAAAGCGCCCCTTTCACGAGCCCCTTTCCGCTTTTCAGCCTGCCTCTCCGCCTATTCTCTGTCTCTCTGCCGGTATCCATCGTACCCTCAGCGGACAGAAAAAGTAAAAACAGACAAATCACAGCCGCCAGCATCCAGCCATACCAATCCATTACAGCAAAGATATTGCCGTCCGCTGCGATCGCGGCTTTGTCCCCTCGCAGTTTCATCAGCTTTTCCATCAACGGCATGGAGAAAAAGGTTCCCGCAAACAGCAATAGGGTTTTCCGCCATATATCCTTCCGTCGCCTGCCCAGAAAGAAACACACTGCGGCACAGACTCCCAGAATCAACAGACCGCCCTGACTGCCCTGTATGAGCAAAAGAACAAAAGCCGACACTGACACCAGATACAAAACCGCCTGAAGCCAGCGTCTTTCGGCCCGCATGTAATGCGCTGTGATAAATGCCAGCGCCACACTGTAATAACCACACAGCCAGTTGATATTCCCCAGTGTAGACATCATATGGCTGTACTCCCAGTCACCGCTGTTCCACCCCGTCATCAGTCCCAATGGATCAATCCCCAGACGATGCAGCAGCCCCAGCAAAGTTACCAGAAAGAAGGCGGTCTCTCCCAGATAAACCGGCCAGACCGCCCCATCATACTGCCTGGATACGAAGAAATAAATTCCAACAAACAATATTTGAGACAGTGCCCCCATATACCAGCCTTCGTATCCTGACCACGCCAGCTGCCTATAGGAACTGCAGGCCGCCGAAATTACTACAAGGCCACCATAAATGACCATTATTCCATCCATCCGACTGAATCTAATGTCCCCGCCGCTCTGTCCCACAGCTGCCGGCTTGGTATGTCTCCCTGTGATCTGTCCTCCGCCGTTTCGCCTGGCATTCATCTCGTCGGCAAATTGCTCTGCCTCTGTTCTTTCTCTTCGTTTCCCTCCAGTATCAGCACGCTTTCTCCAGCCCAGCCCCATCCGGATACATTCTGCCATACTGCAGACACGGCCGGGCATTCCCACAACCAGCCAACTGCCCAGGCACAAAAAAGAAAGGTTCCGGAACAGCATATACTTTGTATCGCCCAGCTGCCAGTATCCCTTCCCGGTATACAGCGGCAGGGCCACCAGCAGAGCCACAATATACAAATTGCAGAACATCCCCAAAAATTCTTTTATTTTTTCTTTCATGAATTATGATTATACTCCTTTTTCAGGTATTTGAAAAGGGAATATCCTTCTATTTATAGTCATGACCGAATCTGCGCCTGCCGCTTCTGCGGTGTCCGCCTCCATGGCCGCCTTGCCCGCTGCCGCTGTCATTCTCCTGCCGTGTCTTCCCACTGGGTTGGCCGCCTCTCTGTTCTTCATAATGCCCGTTTCCAGACTCCTGTTCCTCACCATGCCCATGTGCCTCAATCAACCTGTGAATCTCCCACATGGTCATATTGTGACAATCCTCTGCTGTAATAGTACTGTCATATTGAAATAAAATCTGATAGGCAGCATACTTTCCCAGCGAAAGTCCGTTCTCATGCGCTTCCTGAAGCATATTAATATCCGCCCCAACCCCCACACCTCCATGAACCCGGCAGCCACGGGTATTTTCAATGCCGTTAAGCAGTGTGTTCTCCCTCTGACCGCTGTCTGATGCAACCGTAAAGGTAAGTCCTCCATTTCTCCCCAGAAAAGGCCGCATGACATCGCTTTCAACCATTCTGTCGATCGCCTCTGTATAGTGCAGCCCCCGGACTGATACGGCGTTCAATATCGTTTCCCCGTCTTCATTATATGCTTCTGCCGAAATCACCCGGTCCAAACGGTTCAACACGAGTTCAATAGACGGATTTACGTCAATACTGACATAAGAAACCGGCATACCCAGGAAACGATACCCCCCAATTCCCAAAACCAGAACTAACATGGCACAGACAGCCCCAAATGCCCATCGATACACAGGACGGCTTTTCTTTTTGTCGAAACTGCACTCATCCCGGCGAGCTGCTTTCAAATATTCTTTTGTGAGGGATTTCAGATCTGCATCCGCTTTCACAGCATCGAATGCATCAAAGATCCGATTGGATGGATACATTACAAATCACCTCCCAATGTTTTCTTCAGCATGGCCCGGCCCCGGGACAGCAGTGAGTAAATTGTGTTTTCCTTCTTTCCCAGGATCCTCCCTATCTCTGCAGCGGAATATCCTTCATAATAATGCAGATAGATCGCATCCTTATACTTTACCGGCAAAGCCAGCACCGCATCCAGAACCTGGCTATGTTCCGGCAGAAATGCCTCTTTTTCCCCCAGTTCCTCCAAAGATACCGTCCGTCGTCGAAACAGACTTTTCAGATGGTCTTTACAACTGTTAATTGCCACCCGGATCAACCATGCCTTTTCGTGCTCAGCATCCTCGAAGTCTGCCTCATATAGCAGATATTTCAGAAAAACTGTCTGAAATATGTCTTCCGTATCGCCAATATCTTTCAAATGATACAGACAGATACGTCGTATCATATCTGCGTATTGTTCCACTGCACGGTTTACTTCCACCTCACTGCGCACCAATTCACCGCCCTTTGTTTTCCCGCCCTGCAGGCATATAGAATGATTCCGCGCCTGCGCCTCTCCGGCTGTTCCTTTACACATACATAGATGCATATTGCGAAAAAGCGGCTGCTTTTCTTAAGTGCCGCCGCTTCTTTCTGTATCCTTTATCTATGATGTCCTCTCCCATGATGGCCGGAACCACAGCCAAAACCATATGACATTGAGCCGTAACCCCAGCCGGTATCATTATTACTGCTGCCATCCCCGGCACTGCTCTGCCCCTGACCTGCTGCCGTATCGTAATCGGCTTTGTCCTGATTCCCCCCGGCGCCATAACCTGCAGCATTCCCGTCTCCCCCGCCTGCATTGGTCTGCTGTACAGGTTCCCGGAAAACAGGGTTTCTACATGCATCACAATAGCCGTCTCCATCTGTATCCGCCCAGCTTGTGCAATACCCATTCTCAAAATGACAGTTGCCGGTATTATTTCCATCTGTATACACGGTTACTCCATGATGTATCCCAAGCCCGCAGACTACACTACCGTCTACTGCTGCACACAGATGCCTGCCCACATGCTTCTGCACATGGTTTCCACAGTAATACTTCCCAATCCCAGCCTGCATATTCTTCGCCGGAAACACATTCTGCTCAGATGCCAATGACGTCAGCCCCGTCTGTACCAGCAATATAAATGCTGCCCCTGTAATCAACAATTTTCTTCTTTTCATTTTGATTTACCCTCCGTTTGATATCGTATATTTATATTTACACTTATAATACGACTGACGGAGCCTAAACCTTGCATCTTTTTCAGCTTAAATGCTTTTTATCTTATATCTTTTTCTTATTTCCAGAATTTCTTCTTTTTCCCTTCTCTGCCCTCATTGGCATGCTGCTCCTGCTCTGTAACAGTCTTGGCAGCATTCAGGGAATTTCCTGTAAGCTCATCAAACTGACGCAACAATTCCTTTGCCTCCGGCTTCATCTTATCCGGAACCTGTACTACAAGTGTGACGTAATGATCTCCGCGCACATCCCTGTTCCGCCAAGACGGCACACCCTTACCGCGAAGCCTGATTCTGGTATCCGTCTGCGTCCCTGCTTTCACATCATAGATCACTTTTCCGTCCACCGTATCAATCATCACTTCACCCCCCAGAGCCGCAACGGCAAAAGAAACCGGCACTGTGGAATAAATATCGAAATCCTGCCTCTGGAAAATAGGATGTCTCCCTACGATCACTTCAATCAGCACATCTCCCCTGGGACCGCCATTGATGCCGGGCTCTCCCAGACCAGGCATGCGGGTGGACTGTCCATTGTCAATTCCAGCCGGAATATCAACAGAATACCTCTTCTTCATGGCAATGTATCCCGTTCCCCGGCAATCGGCACATTTTTCCTTAATGATCTTGCCGCTGCCCTGGCAATCCGGACAGGTCTGGACATTCCGCACTGTACCAAACAGAGACTGCTGTGTAAACATCACCTGTCCCTTACCACCGCATTTCGGACAGGTCTCAGGGCTGGTTCCCGGCTTTGCTCCGGATCCGTTACAGGTCTTACAGGTCTCCTTCACATTCAGTTCAATCTCTTTCTTGCAGCCGAATACCGCTTCCTCGAAAGTAATCCGCACGCTGGTCCTCAGATTTGCTCCCTTCATAGGACCGTTGCTGCGGGATCTGCTGCGTCCGCCGCCAAATAAATCCCCAAAAATATCACCGAAAATATCGCCGAAATCGGTTCCGCTGAAATCAAAGCCTCCTGCACCGCCTGGGCCGCCTTCAAAAGCAGCATGCCCAAACTGGTCATACTGACGCCTCTTATCCGGATCGGTCAACACGGCGTACGCCTCCGAAGCTTCTTTAAATTTCTTCTCCGCCTCTGCATCTCCGGGGTTCATGTCCGGATGATACTTCTTCGCCAGAACGCGGTATGCTTTTTTAATTGCGGCTTCATCTGCCCCTCTGTCCACGCCAAGGACTTCATAATAGTCTCGCTTCTGCTCTGCCATAATAAACTCCTTATGTGTTCCCTTCTTTTTTACACACTATTCTAAATTACCACATTTTGCGCACTTATTCAATCCTTTATTACAAGCAAACTTCAATTTCTTTTCCACTTCTGCTGCATGGCCCCTTCTGGACAAAGCAGCAGTAAACTTGCGAAAACGGTGCCGTTTGCGACACCGTTTCCTTAGAATCCTTTCGGGAAGAACGCCGGTTTTTGACTATTCTTCTCATATACATTCGGTCTTCCTGCACCTATACCTCACGGAAATCTCCGTCAATTACATCATCATCAGGAGCCGAACCGTTTCCCGCACCGGCGGCACCGCTCATATCCGGCCCAGCGGCACCTCCCTGTGCCTGCTGCATGTTCTCATACATCTTGGTAAAGAGACTCTGTGCGCTGTTCATCAGCTTCTCTTTTGCTGCCTTCAGCTCATCCACATCGCTGTCGCTCATCTCCTGATCCTTTGTCCGATCCAGAACAGCCTTTACCGCATCCAGATCTGCCTGTACTGCAGATTTCTCACTGTCGCTGATCTTGTCACCCACTTCGGTAAGTGCCTTCTCTGTCTGGAAGACAAAGGAGTCCGCTTCATTTCTGGCCTCTATCGCTTCTTTCCTCTTTTTATCCTGTGCTTCAAACTCCGCGGCTTCTTTCACGGCTCTCTCTATTTCGTCGTCGGACATATTGGAACCTGCCGTGATGGTAATATGCTGCTCCTTACCGGTTCCCAGATCCTTGGCAGATACATTTACAATACCATTTGCATCGATATCGAAAGTAACCTCGATCTGAGGCACACCTCTTCTTGCAGGAGGGATTCCATCCAGTCTGAACTGTCCCAGAGACTTGTTGTCTCTCGCAAACTGTCTCTCTCCCTGTACTACGTTAATATCTACTGCTGTCTGATTGTCTGCTGCAGTAGAGAAAATCTGGCTATGCTTGGTAGGAATCGTCGTATTTCTCTCAATGAGCCTGGTAGCAACACCACCCATAGTCTCAATGGACAGAGACAACGGTGTTACATCCAGCAGAAGGATATCGCCTGCGCCTGCGTCGCCTGCCAGCTTGCCGCCTTGCACGGAAGCGCCGATTGCCACACATTCATCCGGATTGAGAGACTTGCTGGGCTCCTTGCCTGTTATCTGTCTGACCTTATCCTGAACCGCAGGAATACGGGTGGAACCGCCTACCAGGAGCACCTGTCCCAGGTCAGAATTGGTCAGTCCTGCATCTCTCATGGCATTCTGTACGGGGATGGCCGTCTTTTCCACCAGGTCATGGGTCAGTTCATCAAACTGTGCACGGCTTAAGTTCATATCAAAATGCTTGGGTCCCTCTGCTGTTGCAGTGATAAACGGCAGGTTAATATTGGTAGTCATGGCACTGGAAAGCTCTTTCTTTGCCTTCTCGGCGGCTTCCTTCAGTCTCTGCATTGCCATTTTGTCACCGCTTAAATCAACGCCTTCCGTCTTCTTGAACTCTGCCAGCATCCACTGGATGATCTTATTATCGAAGTCGTCGCCGCCCAGATGCGTATCACCGTTTGTTGCAAGAACCTCTATGACGCCGTCGCCGATCTCGATGATGGACACATCAAAGGTACCGCCGCCCAGATCGTATACCATGATCTTCTGTTCCTTTTCGTTGTCAAGACCATATGCCAGTGCCGCCGCCGTAGGCTCGTTAATAATACGCTTTACCTCCAGACCGGCAATTTTGCCTGCGTCTTTTGTAGCCTGACGCTGAGCGTCATTGAAATATGCGGGAACCGTAATGACTGCTTCTCCCACCTTCTCCCCCAGATAACTCTCTGCATCTGCCTTCAGCTTCTGCAGAATCATTGCGGAAATCTGCTGAGGGGAATATTTCTTGCCGTCAATAGAACGTCCGTTATCCGTACCCATGTCTCTCTTAATAGAAGCAATGGTTTTCTCAGCATTGGTAACTGCCTGACGCTTTGCAGGCTCGCCTACCAGCCTCTCTCCGGTCTTTGTAAATGCCACTACGGAAGGTGTGGTCCTTGCGCCTTCTGCATTGGCTATAACGGTGGGTTTTCCACCTTCCATCACTGCAACACAGCTGTTTGTCGTACCTAAGTCGATCCCGATAATCTTGCTCATTTCTTCTTTGTCCTCCTA
This sequence comes from uncultured Acetatifactor sp., assembly GCA_910580225.1. Lineage (GTDB taxonomy): Bacteria > Bacillota > Clostridia > Lachnospirales > Lachnospiraceae > Acetatifactor. The sequence goes on along the minus strand of CAJTXE010000013.1, from coordinate 56,018 downwards.
AATAATAAGTTCACTGCGATGCTGATTTCTCAAAGCATCTGTTCTATTCTTATGACAAACCACATCACTGCCCTGGTACTTTCCCGGCAGCATTCTGTGGGTAATTCCTGACCTGTTTATGCCGAAGGAAACTCCCTGCCCTTCTGTACAACAGTCTCGGTCTGCCTGCTATTGTACTACCGCTACCATGGAGTGTCTTACCACGCCTTCATGGTAAGTATATCCTTTCTGCAGCTCCTGGGCCACAATACCGGATTCATACTCCTCACTTTCCACCTGCATGACCGCGTTGTGCAGATTGGGGTCAAATTCTTTTCCTACTGCCTCGATAGGTTTCACACCAATGTTCTCCAGTTCTGTGAGCAGCTGTCTGTAAATGCGTTCCATACCGTCTACAAAAGGATCTTCCTTCTTATCCTCCGGCACCGTAGCCAGACCTCTTTCAAAATTGTCCACCACCGGAAGTATCTTTTCAACGACACTCTTTGCACCTGTCTCGAACATGGCATGCTTTTCTTTCTCTGTCCTGTTGCGGAAATTCTCAAACTCCGCCAGCTGACGTTTGACCCTGTCCTCCAGCTGCTCAATCTGATCCTTGTACCCCTGTGCTTTCTTATCCTGCTTCGCCTGCTTCTTTGCTGCTCTTTTCTCTGCCCAGGTTCTGGGATCCTCTCCCTCCGGGGGTGGTGCCGCTTCCTCTCCGCCTTCCGGATCAATCTCCCCTTCCTGTACGGTCTCTTCTCCTGTCCCGGTCTCCATTCCCTCTTCGAGCTGCTTATCAGCTCCGGCTGTCTCCATCTCTTTTTCTTTGCTTATTTCCTGTTCCTGATCTGCCATAGCTCCTCCTGGTTTTACGTCCTCAATCGTTTTTTGTCTATCCGCTCCCCTGTTCTTACGGTTCCTGCTATCCTTTTTCTTCACTGTATAATTCATCAAGCTGTGTCTGTATGGTTCTCAGTGTCGTCACCACTCTGTCATAATCCATCCTCTTGGGTCCTACGATACCGATCGTACCTTTCATACCGCCTCCCAACTCATAGGTTGCTGTCACCACACTGCAGTCTCTCATGCTCTGTACCGGTGTCTCTGATCCAATGTACACCTGAATTCCGGTTTCCTCCACCTCCGTGTGAGATTCCTGCAGAAATTCCCCCAGCAGCTTTTTCTCTTCGAAGGTATTGATCAGCTCACTTGCTTTCTGCTGGTCCGCCAGCTCCGGATAACGGAATATATTATTGGTTCCACTGGTATAGATCTCCAGGTCATCCTCCGCCCGAATGGCTTCTGCTACCGCATCAATGACTTCGCCCACAATGCGGCCGTGAATCCCTGCCTGCTGCTTCATTACGGCAATCATGGCCAGATTAATCTCGTCAATAGCCAATCCGTTCAGATTCGTGTTCAGCAGGATATTCAGTTTCAGCAATGTCTCATCATCCAGCTCTTCCTCCATAGGTAAGATATTGTTCTTGATGACATTGCCTTCCAGAACGATCACCGCCAGAAGCTGACCGGCATCCACTCTGGACAGCTGAATAAACTTCAGCTTGCTCCGTTTGGTTCTGGGAGCAGATATCATAGTGGCATACTGTGTGTTCTGTGCCAGAACCCGCGCCACCTGCTTCAGCAGCGTCTCGATCTTACCCTGACGCTCCACCAGCATATCCTTCATCTCCCGCATTTCCACAACTTCCCTTTCCTTTTCCTCCATCATGGCATCCACATAAAATCGGTACCCTTTGTCGGAGGGAATCCGGCCTGCAGAAGTATGCGGCTGAAAAATATATCCCATTTCCTCCAGATCAGCCATCTCGTTCCGGATCGTAGCAGAACTTAAATTCAGGTCGGTATACTTGGAGATGGTCCTGCTGCCAACCGGTTCACCTGTTTCCAGATAGTTGCGGATAACTGCCTGCAGGATTTTCTTCTTTCTCTCATCCAGCTCCATCCCGGCTGCCTCCCTTTTTATTAGCACTCATTCAAAAGGAGTGCTAACATCTGCTAACCATAAAATATCACTTACCCTATACATTGTCAACCAATTTTCCTAAAAATAATTCTAAAAAAATTCTAAAAAGCAAAATCTGCACATAATAAAAACAGCATTGGAACCCCGCATAACCGTTTTGATTCCGATGCTGCTTTCTACCATGTTCTGTCCTGAATCTTTACTGTCTGATTCTAAATGTCAAAACATCCCTTTACGTCTTCATTCATAACGTAATAAACCTTATTCTCCTCCGGCTTCACATAAAGCTCAATGCTTTCCAGCTCCCCTGCCTTGCGCTTCAGATCATATTTCCAGATATCCTTGGCACTCTTGATCAGGTCCTCTTCTGACATGGACTTACCTGCATATTGAATGTAAAGTGTATTCTTCACCTCCGCTTTTTTCGCAGCCGTCCCGGTGCTTTCCTTCACAGCTGCCTTCGCCTTAACGGTTTCCTTCTTTACAGGTGCTTCCTTCTTCTCAGGCTCATCCTTTGCCGTCTTTCTCTTTGCAGGCGCCTTCTTCGGCTTCGCAGCCTTTTCAGTGGTCTCCGCTACTGCATCTTCTGCCTTTATGTCTTCTGTCTTGGTTTCAATAGCTTCAGCCTCTGTTGCTTCCACAGTCTTCACTGCGGGTTCCACAGCCTTCTTTCTTGCCATAATTACTAACTTCCTTTCTCTCATACTTGCATGTATCATTTATGTTAACAGGCTTTTGCGTTGTATTGCGGGCCCGCTTTTAGCATTGTATTCCTTTTTCCGCCAAAAGTCAACTGTATAGTGGTTTTATTGGAATGTAAATTCATCTATTTCTTCCGTTTCCTCTCTCATCCCCCTGATTTGGATCCCACCATCTGCCGTTTTTCATACCACAGCCTGATCCGACAGATGCCCAATATGCTCCAAAGCCCTGGCGCAAAACACACCCTGCATTTGCCTCTTAAAGTTCGGGCTGCTGTGTATATGCCTCATAATTCAGCGGATTGCGCCTCTGATAGTCAAAAAGAATATAATACGGAGTCCCCCCAGAAACTGCAGATATCCCCCTGTCCCAGCCGTCGCCGCCATACTGTGCCGCCATTTGCGCCTCATCCCATACCGGCCACGTAAATGGCTCCAGATGTGTCATTTTCATCAGCTGCTTCCAGTCATAGCCTTCGTAATCCGGCAAATAACAGCGTTCCCTTTCTTCCTTTTTATAAAAATTCCGGATAATCTCCTTATATCGGAGCTGATCCGGCGCAAATTCCGGTCTGCTTTTTCCCTTTTCCCGCAGATACATATCATAAGTCAGAAGCTCCCGGTATACGCTCAGACGCTTCACGTCATATTCTATGACAAACGAAAGCAAAATATGATACCGCATTGCCCGGGAGGCATTCAACGCGAATCCCTTCTTTCTATAAAAAGCGGCCAGCGCATCATACATGGAAAATGGTTCCGGAAAAGCCCTCTCCAAAAAGGAAATGGTATGTGCAAACTGTGCACTGTTATAATAGATCTCCACCATTTCTTCTATACGCTTCAGCCGCAGAATCTCTTCGTAGGTCAGCCATTTTGTGTACAGTACTTCATAAGGCGGCTGTTCCATATAACAGATACCATATTCTGCCGCCTGTTCCCACATTTTTGAGCCCTTCAGAACCTTCAGGAAGCCCAGCTGAAGCTGATCCGGATGCATGCCGTAAACCCGGTTAAAGGAATTTCTGAAGCTTTCAAAATCTTCATAAGGAAGCCCTGCAATCAGATCCAGATGCTGATGGACGTTCCCGCCGCTGCGGATAACCGCCACTGCATCTTCCAATTTATCCAGATTCATCGTACGCCCGATTGCCTGAAGAGTCACCGGATTCACCGACTGAACGCCGATTTCCAATTGTGCCAGCCCTGGTCGGAACTGATTCAGAAGTGCCGTCTCATCCTCCCGCAAAAGGTCTGCAGAAATCTCAAAATGAAAGTTTGTGACACCATTGTCATGTTTTAAAATGTACTGCCAGACTGCCATTGTATGGGAATGGCTGCAATTGAATGTCCTGTCAACAAACTTTACCTGCCTCACTTTATTGTCCAGAAAAAACTGCAGCTCTCTTTTTACGACACTAATGTCACGCAGCCTGACACGCTTTTCCACAGAAGACAGACAATAACAGCAGCTAAACGGACACCCCCGGCCGGACTCATAATACAGGATTTTGTTTTCGAAAGGCTTCAGATCATGATACAGAAACGGAATGGTACTCAGGTCCACCGGTTCCCTGGATGCCGTATAACCTGCCGGCAGACACAGGCCCGGAATTTCCTGCAGACAGTGCCGTGCGGTTTTGACCTCTTCCTTCTGCCTCACCGCTTCGGCAGCGCAGGCATATTCCCCCGCAGGACCTGCGTAATATTCCAGCAGTTCCCTGAAGGTCGCCTCACCTTCCCCCACCATAATACCTGTCAACTGAGGATATCGCTGGAGAATCTGCTCCGCGTCATAGGTAACCTCCGGTCCCCCCAACCACAGGGACACGCCGGGCAGAAGCTTGGGCAGCTCACACAGCATTTCCTGAATCAGCCTCCAATTCCAAATGTAACAGGAAAAACCAATTATGTCAGGTTTTCTGACATATATGTCAGATAATATTTCCTGCATACTCTGATTGATGGTGTACTCCGCAAGTTCTATAAACTGCCGCAGTTCCGCCCCCGCATAGGCCCGCAGGCTGTATATAGCAGGGTTGGAATGTATGTATTTGGCGTTTATCGCCGCCAATAAAAATTTCATGTTGACTCCTTTTTTCTTATCGTCCTGCTGTCAGTGCTCAGCAATGGTCGCTAAATGCTGCAGATCCTTTACAGTTCAAACTGCTCCGTCACTTTCATCCATGCCGTTTCCGGCAGTTCTGTCATGGACGCAAGCCCCTTCTCCTTTGCTTCCGCTTCCATGGCCAGAATGCATTTGAAAAAATAATTTACACCTGTCACCAGACTCTTTTTGATGGCTTTGTTCAATGTCATGCCGATGTCGTCCACGCCGCTCTCCGTAAAATCCCTGAGATATCCGTCTACATCATAGGGAATTGACATAAATTCCGCTTCCCACCCTTGCGAATTTCCTTCAAGTATGGCAAACTGCCCGCGCCTGCCTACACCGTCCACTGCGAATCCCAGAGAGCCGGGATTGATATATGTTTTTCCCTGCCGCCTGTCGATTTCCTGGTGATGGGTGTGGCCTCCCAGCAGATAGCAGTACGGCAGCTCCGTCAGAACCTTTTCCTTCAGCCCTTCTTCCTGGTGTACATTGCCCCGCACCCGGCCCGGCGTGCCGTGGCATATATATAAGGAAGGACAGCCCTCAATACGCACTTCACGTTCTGTCGGAAGAGACCTGAAGAACGACTTGTCTTTCTCCGTAATATGCTGCAGGGTATAGTACAGGGTGCCATTGGCCGAGGAAGGTTTCCAGCCTTCCCTGTTGTCCTCATTATCCAGAATGTAGTCTTCCCTGTTGCCCCGAAGCATATAGCAGGAATATTTTTCCCGCATGCCGTACAGAAGTGCCATGGTACGCTCCGGATACGGCGCGTCGGTTATATAATCGCCCAGGCTGATAACGGCGTCTGTGGGGTACTGCTCCATATAGTTCAGAAATGCTTCCAGGGCTTTGTAGTTTCCGTGAATATCGCTGATGAGTGCAAGTTTCATTTAGATGCTCTCCTTTTCACCTATTTTAATAGCCGGAAATGAGTTCTCTTCTTACACATAGTGTATGTCTTTTTCCGCGCTTTATCAAGTTGTAATTATTTTATCACAGGGAAAGGGGTAAGCAATGTGTTTTTTAAAATAAGTTTACTCTTCAGGGTAAAAATAATAATATACAGGTAGAAAAAAATCATAAAAAATGATATACTAAAAATCGTGTATGTTGAAATAGCATTAAAATCAATCATAAAAATATGACTTTGAGAATTCAACAGGACATGGGAAAGTTCCGCGGAGAATGCTTTCATGTTCCTTTTAATCCTTTACCCAATGAAATAACTGTAACTGCCAAAAAATAGATACCCCCGATTATTAAATATGAAAGTACCTCAATATTAATTAACTCTTTAATAGAAGATGACGCTTCCATAGCCGTAAATGCCAATTTGATTACTTTGATTGTAAAAAGATCTTTAAAGTATGTATAATATGCGTATTGTACTGTGCTATATATAACAAAAAATGTGGAAATCGATATTATTGTAACGCAATATCGTATTGTTTTTTTCACAAATAGATAGCAAAGACTAAATATAAAGCAAGCTACAGAAGCTGACAAAAATAAAACTGTATAATTAAGATCGTAATTAATAATATTTTTCCATTCAATAATCCAACAGACAGTAAAACTTAATATAAATATAACTTCTCTATATCGTATTGTATCCCACAAAAAATAGAACAACGAGATGATTGCAATCAAAAATAAAAGTGAGAGCACCAAAGTATTCCTCTTTGATGAGGCAGAAGAATCCACATGAAACATTGTACTTATCAGCAGTATCATCGTAATGGCTTGTGTTAATTTATTAAAAATAGCCTTTCTTTTGCCATGGCTAAACACGGATAGAATAATCAGGCAAAAGCATACAAGCGACATGATAACTATGTTTAGCGGAAGTACCAATACACCGTTTACCTGTAAGGTGCCCTTACCAGAATACATTGTGAGTATCTGTAATTTTATACCAGGTTTTTTTATCATAAAAATTTTTTGAGTTTTATTTTTATTTAAAGTACTCTCACACAATACTGATGTTTGATCGGAATATATACTACAAGTATTGTTTTCAGTATCTGTTTTGTAGCTTAGCAATACAAGATAATATCCACTGCGAAGTTCATGATAAGGACCATAGGAAAGCATATACGCGTCTTTTAAATTAACATTCTCTGTACTTAATATTTCCCCTTGGGGAACATAGCCGCTATATAATTCATTTTTATCATATATATATATCATAACACTTACAATGCTATTTATTATAAATAAAAATAGACATGCAATAACCACGTTATTCATTTTTTTCATAAATATCACTCCGAATATAAGATAATGCTTTTTGTAATTAAATCCATACTCAATAAAGAAGCGTCAATTCCTTCAGCATAAATGTTATGCATTTGTTTATATACAACCTTTTTTCCATTTATATAATTTAACCCCATGCAAGTATCAGGTATTTCAATATTCAAATAGGATAGGATCATCGGCATAATTTCTGCTTGCCCAACGACCAAATCTTCACAATGGGCGTTTGTCTGACCACAAAATATAAGTGGAATTTTATCGTATCTCCAACTTTCAGAGTCATCATATTCCATATTGAAATAATCATAAATTTCACTTGTAATACCCGAATCATGATCAGAAAAAATAACGATTAACGTTCTATCCATAATATTTAACAATTGCAAATTCTCGATTAGTTCGCCTATCATTAAATCTGTATAATTTATTGAATTTAAGTACATCTCTACGATATTTTGGGGATTTTTAATTAACAAATCATCATAAGTCTCTGAGACTGCATCAAAAGGATGATGATTGGAAAGCAGTATTGCATGAATAAAAGTTTTTCTATCAGCCTCTTTTATTAAATTATACACTTTATTTAAAATAAACTTATCGCTTAATCCCCAGCCAATGTAATCAGAATCTATAGCCTCTTCTTTAAAATCTTCAAGAAAATAACTTTTTTGATACCCCAGTTCTTTGTGCACATTTAGTCGATTGTAAAATGACCCTTCGAAACCATGAATTGATACTGTTTGATAGTTATGTGCATCTAAAATTTTAGGTAATGATACTATACTACCCAACTCATAATTCAAATACATGGATTCATTTGTTATTGGCAGCAATGAAGTCAGTGCCAAAAATTCACCGTCAGATGTTCTGCCGCTTCCCGTTTGGTCAAATGCATTTTCAAAATAAGTATAATTTCTTTTTAGTAAATTTAAGTTGGGCATTATATCTTGTCCATTATATTGTAACTCTAATGAAACAGCATCAATACCTTCTAATTGTATTAATATTATATTTTCGATATCTTCATGTTCTTCAAAATTATAAGGAAGTATCTGCCTGCTTTCTTTAAAACTCTCTATGTTTCTTTGCATTTTGCTTTTATTAGCAGGCACAATATCTTGTATAGTCTTTATAATATCATCACAAAAAAATATCCAGCTGCCAACTTGACTATAAAAATTTAGATTTGAATACTTTTTGTTTATAATATCAGAATTCATTTCAACTGAAATAATTGCTATTATTATTAAATATGGACATAATAATATAATATATTTTCTTTTATTTTTCATATTTTATCCCTTATGCATTTTAGGTCTCTTTGCTAATTTTTTACGTATAATCAAAAAAATACTTTTGTAAAAGTAACTAAAGAGTATAGTGAAAAGTAATTCAATAAACAAAAATGCCATATAGCTTATTACTTTTGAATGAATCACCGAGTTTAAGAGATCAATAACATTCAAATAATATAAAATTCGATAAATAATCATATGAAATAAATACATTTCATAACTTATTTTTCCGAGAGCTTGCATCAAACGATTCATTGTCAGAACGTCGTTATATTGTATTTGATTTAAAATTGTTATAGAAAATGCAACATATATCATTAGTTGGTTTTGAAAAAACTTATCCCATCCCACAAAAAGAATTAATAAAATAAATCTCAAAATAAAAGCGATATACATTCTAATACTTTTTTTAACATGAGTCATGAACGGTATACAATAATATAACGCAGCCCCTATTGCAAATGGCAATAACTGCCTGATAATATTAATATGATTATTTAATATGCCTACACCATAATAAGAATTATATGAGAAAAAAAGTAAAAGGCTTCCTAACAGTGTTAATATTGCATGTAATCTTGTTTTGGTTAACTCAAAAAAAGCTGGAAAAATCAGGTAGAAAATAATTTCAATTCCCAACGCCCATCCTGCCATTACAATAGATTCCTGATTTGACGGCATTAATGCATAAAGTAAAGAAGCCGTGCCAATTATATTGGCCATAGGCTCCTTCACATGTGCACAAACATTTAACAAAAGGTGTAAAATCAATGCAGTATAGAATGTGGGGGCTAATTTTATAAACCGGTTTTTATAAAATTGTCCCCACTCAAAATCATTTTGCCTAATTTTTTCTGCATAGCCGCACATTAATGAAAAACTACTTAATATAAAAAATAAAGTTACAAAAACTCCGCCAATACCAACAGTACGATCTAAAAACGTATTTGTACCAACATAACCATTCAGAACATACATATGGTATGCTATTATCATTGTGGCCCCAATTCCTCTTAGCCCCACTAATCCTTCAAATCGTTTAGGCATAGTTATTTACTCTTTTCTTTTAATCTTTCACACCCAGTATTGTTTTGACGTTTTTTCGATATACCATTATTTTGTCTATATCCACTTCATCTTTGTATGACGAAATTATATAATCTTGCATTTGGCAAATTTCCTCAAAATGGGTTTTTGCATTCAAATCTGTCGTTACACTATTCGAATGTCTTCGATGGTAGTTAAGGCTTTCTGCTATAAAAGCTACCTTACCACCGCACTCAAGTAAACTGATATAAAATGCCCAGTCTCCTGCAACACGAAACTTCTTTGCTGCTTTAAACATATTATCAAAGTTTCTGTTTTTTAATACTACTGCAGAGACATTGGGAATCGTATTTTTGGCTGACATCCGTTTTGTTATTTCGTCTTTAGAATCTCGCACATAATCGTTTTTCCATATCTGATCATCCACATCATCTGTATAGCAAAAATAATTTTCAGCAGTAATCTTTCCATTCTCATCTATCATGTAAGATTGGGAATACCCCAACACAATAGATGAATCTGATGACATTTTATCCATAATCCTGCTTAAGAATGTTGGCTTGGATAAATCATCTGCTTCTGCAATCCAGATATATTCTCCTGTAGCAAGATTACAGCCTTTCTCCCACTGATTAAAAACATTCCCACTGTTTTGCTTATTTTTAACAAGTTTTATTTGAAGTGGGTTTTGGTCTACATATTGCTCCATCATCTCAATACTGTTATCACTAGATACATCATCTAATAAAATAACCTCGTATACCGGATAATCCTGCAAAAGGACAGATTCAATTCTTTCCTGTAAATACTTTTCATAATTATAGTTGGGTATTACAGCAGTAACCCTGCAATACTTTTCGCCAAGCAAGTCTAACAGACTATGAACATAGCCAAGAAAATTAAAATTCTTTTCAATATAATTATGGGCATTTTTTCCCAATTCATCATGCCGGTATTTATCATTTAGTAAAAAGATGATCTCTTCTGCCATACTTGTCCAATTTTCCATCTCCACCAGTACCCCCGTTTCAGGGGTTACAATCTCGACATATCCGCCCCCATCTTTAAATGCAACAACAGGTAAGCCAGCTTCCATGGCTTCCATTACGACAGTAGGAAAAGGGTCTTCACGCGAAGTCAGCACAAATAAATCTGCCGCTGAATAGAAAAGAAATACATCATCCGTTGGCCCGGCAAATATAATTCGATCTTTGCAGGAACATTCATATAGCATGTGATCTAAATCAGCTTTTTTAGACTGATCAACTTCTCCAACCCAAACAAATGTTGCCAGCAGATTTTGCGCACATGTTCTGATTGCAGTCTTTATAAATAAATCAATTCCTTTCCTCTCATCGCCAAATCCTACGCCAAGTATTATTTGAACATCCTCTGATAAACCAAGCTTTTTTCTTACCATGAGTCTTGTCTCATGGTTATGGACTCCATACTTATTGGCTTTGTAATTACCCTGGGGAATAATTATTACCTTTTCATCAGGTACTTTACAAATTCTGTCTGCGCTTTTTCTGACATAATTTGAAGCATAGACAATTTTATCTGCATATTTAGCAATATTTTCTAATTTATTTTCGCTATGATATTGCTTAATTACCTGTTCCATTTCATGGATCATTGAAATGCAGTGAACTCCATGTTCACTTAATAATTTTAAAACATCACCTGTAATAACAGTATTACACATAGCCTTATTACATTGCGTATTCTCCAGCCAGCGTATCAAAGAATTTGAGGAATCAATTTGTTCTTCCAGACAAATGAAATCTGAAGCAAGTTGTTTGAATTTATCTATTAATACACCTCCATTTATCAATATTACAAAAACATTATACTTATATACCTTGGACAATTGTTCTATAATATTTAACGATAATAATTGTGCTCCATTATAACATGCATCATGACTGACATAAATGATTCCCTTTCTGCTGCTTGTTTGACTAAGCAATACTTGACGCACTGCTTCTAATGCGGCATGTCCGTATTGACGGTCTGGCTCCAGGTAAGTCCCTTCCGCCCACTCATTCCAGGCATTAATAAAAACGAATCTATCATCTATATCATGATTTTTCATTGTTATACGAGAAATATCTGTAAGCCATTCTTTGAAAGCTGAAATAGTAAAATTATGATATACAGTTGCATTCTTAGGCCTTCTCGCAGTATTATCCCACCCAAGAAAGATACCTTTATAATACTTGTCCAAATTTGTGCCTAAATACCGTTTTTCACGAACTATTTGTCCATAATCAAAGATATTTCCTGCATATGTACTATCAATTACGGCTAAATGGGAATTAATCGGTTCCATGCTATAATTGTATACGGAATGTGGCGGAAATTCTACAAAACCATCAAATCCAGCTTGTTTTGAAATCGTATTTAATGCAAAATCTACTGCGAGAAGATGAATTTCTCCTATTCCACATTTTCTGCAATAGTCTCTCCAATAATCTATAGTGTGTTTCAAAGCCGGTATTTCATTGGCATTATATATAATGAGAACAGGTTTGCCGCAAAACGTGATATATCTTGAATCTTGCATGTAGGGTATAACATCTTTGATAAATTTATCCGGAAAGGCAGGATTATAATTTTGTGCAATCAAAATATCCTGATTTTTTCCATCCCATTTTCTGCTCCAATTTTCATTTGCCCAACACAAACAGAACGGTAAATTTAACTCTGCATTATCCATTATGAAATTTAATGGCGTATCCATTAACCGTTTACCATCAAACCAATAATAATAAATGCAAAAACCATAAATACCGTATTGTTTGGCTAAATTCATCTGTTGTAGAATTATTTCTTTATTTCTCAAATCATAATATCCCAGTTCTCCCGCCAAACGCGGCTGATTATGCCCTACAAACTGCGGAACAGCCTTTGTTACATTTGTCCACTCTGTAAAACCAGTTCCCCACCACTCATTGTTTTCCGGAAAAGGATGATACTGTGGTAAATAAAATGCTAAATATTTTACACTTCTATCAGATACATAAATAGGAACTGATGATTTGGAAACATATTCCTCGTTGTTTTTTATATAAGGAATGTTCATAATTTGTTCTAAAAATTGCTTTTCCTGGGTTTTGTCAGCTTTAATATCATGGCAAGTTTCATCTTTTTTATTGATAGGATATGTATAATTTTTCCAGTTCTGATAAGCGTTTGTATTTTTTATAAATGGAGAAAAAAGTTTAAAAATCACCCCTTTTATACGTAATTTTGTTTGTATACTAATCGGAATTGTCATATATATCTTTTTTAGGAATCTACCATATGTTCTTTTAGAAAAAATCTTCCTCAAAACAATCACAATTACTCTAATTGGTTTTGTTATCTTCCAACAGGTAGAGTTCTCAAGCTGGCAGACACGACTTTCAAAAGCTTTATTTAAGGACTCAAGGCTCTCAACAGAGTTTTTTAAAGATAAAATGGCAATTTCTTTTTCCTGAATAAAAGCATTTAAAACTTCATTTTCTTCCTTTTTACTTTTCACAGCCGTATTTAGAGTGTTTATGATTGCAGATTTCTCTTCCACAACGTCATTTAAAGAAGCAATCTCGGTCTCCTTTTTATCCATAAGTTTTGTAATCTCTTCAATTTTTTTGTCCTTGTCTTTAATGGATTTATTTATTGCTTCAATGTCTTTGGTAAAAGAAGTATTTAATGCTATTTTTTCTTCTTCAAAATTTCTAATTGCTGCACTTAACAATTCTGCACTAATCATATGATGGTCAGCGGCGATTTTCCCAATGGTTTCAGCCAGGAAATTTATTTTTTCCGTAAATGTATGATCAGAAAAAGGAAATACATATCCCTCCAGTTCAACCCAATGTGCTTTTTGAAGTTTAAATTCTATCCTTGGATCGTTATTGCAAAAGATATAAGCTGTTTCCATCCCTATCCCGTTCATATCTGTAATAGTCAAAGAACCTTTGTCACTAACAGCATAACTAAGGAGAACTACACAAGATGTTTCAACAGGATCCAGCCTGATTTTGATGCATCCATCTTCAATATCACTCCTTAAATGAAATATACCTTCCTGGGTAATTTCATTACCATACTTGGTATGCTCTTCATCATAGCCATTTCCAAAATCCAAATAAATTTTGGGTTTCTTAATTTCCAGGTTATGATCTGAACACAATTCCAATAGCTCCGTGATAATAGTGCCAGAAGGTCTTTTACTTTTACTATAAATAGCATTTAGCATACAATTTAAATGATTATTAAAGTCTACCAAAACATTTGTTTTTGGTAAACCCGGCATTTCTTGCTGATTTATATTTAGAAAGCGCTCCCACAAATTATCAGAGATATTTATAACACAATTTGTTGCACATATATACTTACAAAATCCATATATTTTGGTACTAAATCCAGACATGATTTCCATAAATTTGACATTATATACATACGAAACAACAGCTCCATGTAAGCTGGTTCCTATAAAAAATGCCGCATTTTTTATTATCGCTATCATCTGTTCCGGAGATAACTTCTGATTTTTACTGTCTAATAAATGAATACTGCAATTACATATTTTTTTAAGGCGTTCTAACGCAATATCATCATCATGCTCATAGCCTATGGGCATAAAAACAAGTTCATACTCTGTTTCATTTGCAAGATGTTCAATAAATTCTTTCAATGAAAACAGATCTTTTTCTGAAAATATAGAATTATTAATTTGCACAACAATATATTCTGATTCAGGTAAGGTAATCTGTTTTTTTAATTTTATCAATACACTATCCACATAACTAATGGGATATAACTCCTCTATTCCTACAATGGTGTCAATAGAAACGGATATACTGTTATATACTCCACAATCTAATAAGTATTGTTTGGAGTATTCATCTCTTACTGATAGATATGCAATATGTGACATTAAGCATTTAACAATCTTTTTATTATGTCTGTTAAATTCAAAAGGAACCCCAGGACAATTGAAAATTATTGGAATTTCAAGCATATTTCCTATTATAATAGGATATGCCCATAACAGATTAGCATCCGTTTTATTCAAATAACTTTTGCCGATTTGGCTGTCCAACCGTATTAAATCTCCGCCTCCAATGATAATTGCATCAACATCATGAAGTTTAATAAAATTCTCCATGTTGTTTATAGAATATACATGTTTTTCTTCAAAAAAGGGCATATTACACTCTTGGGGCGAAAAAGGATAAATAGTTACGTCAATACTTCGATTTTTGAAATATTGTTCCAAAGTAATTGGAAATAGTAAGTCCCCAAAGTTTTCACAATCAAACGTACCAACTATTATTATATTATAATGTTTTTCGTTGTGCATTTTTAACTCCTAAAACGCTATTGTATTATTTATTACACATATAGTCCAAATAAAGCTGGTTAACTGTTTTTGTCGCGCCTTCTTTATATACAATTCCGTCATGAAGCCAAATCGTTCTATCGCAGATTTTTTCAATCTGGTTTAAAGAATGAGATACAATAACAATTGTAGTTCCCCGGGACTTAATCTCTTCAAGTTTTTTAAAGCACTTTTCCTGAAATGCAATATCTCCTACGGCCAATATTTCATCAATTAACAAAATATCTGCATCTACATTAATTGCCACAGAAAAGGCTAATCGCATATACATACCAGATGAATATGTCCGAACTGGACTGGTAATAAATTCTTCTAATTCTGAAAAAGCAACAATATCATTATATTTGTCATCTATTTCTTTTTTGGTCAATCCAAAAATAGATGCGTTGATATAAATATTATCCCGACCGCTCATATCAGGATGAAAGCCAGCCCCAAGTTCAATTAGACTGGATACACGTCCTTTCATATTTATTTTACCGGAGTCCGGATACATGATCTTTGTTAATAGTTTTAATGTTGTGCTTTTGCCGCATCCATTGTGGCCTATTAAACCGACCGCTTCCCCCTTTTTTACTTTAAACTGAATTCCATTTAGGACTACTCTTTTTTCATAGGAACGCCTTTTTTTAAATAATGTTATTTCCTTTAATGTTTTACCGCGATCCCTAAAAACTTTAAAAGCCTTCACTACATTTTCTACTTCAATCGAATACTCGTCATTCATTACATCTCCTCCGCAAAATGGCGTTTTAGACGGCTAAAAGTGAATGCGCCGACAAATAAAAGGATTACCCCCAAAATCGTTGCATGAAGCAGCGTTTTTACTTCCGGCACTTGCTTATAATATAAAATACTTCTATATGCAGTTAGAATTGGTGTCATTGGATTTAAGTTGAAAAAAAATAATATATCTTCCGGAACCATACTAATGTCATACAAGACAGGACTCAAGAACTGCCATGCCATTGTAATAATACTTAGAATATATTCCATATCCCGAAAATATACTGTAATACCAGAAACAAGCAGTACAATACCCAACGCCAGAATATATTCCACTACAATGATGAGGGGCAGATATAGCAACGCTACAATATTAAAACCTTTTCCGGAAAAAAAGAGTACAACAAAAATAACAATCATTGTTAACAACATATTAACAAGATTGCTTGTTACAAAAGAAAAAGGAAGTATTTCTCTCGGAAAATAGATTTTATTAACCATATCCTTGTTTAACCAAATGCAGCTCGCACCCCCGGATACACATGTACTAAAAAATAACCAGGGAATTAAAACAACAAACAAAAACAAATAGTAGTCATCAATTCCCATACGCATAATTTGTGTAAAGACAATCGTATATACAATTAGTTGGAGTAATGGGTTTAAAAATGTCCAAAAAAACCCCAAAATAGATCCTTTATAGCGCCCAATAATATCTCTTTTGATCAGACTAGCCGCCATTGTCCGATAGATATATATCTCTTTAATCCAATACATATCAGGTTCTCCGTTCATTATCTTTCTATTTTAATGGATAATCTATAGTTATCCTGTATTCACGAAGCAACTTTTACTTCAACCAGTACCAATGCTACCCAAAATCTGCTGAAATGCACACCACTGGGCCCCAAAATCTCATCGTCAGATACTTTTTCTGACAATCATTATACCAAATCATACAATACATGGATAATATTTTCAAGTAAAATTTGATTTTTTGGAGAATTTCCCGGAAAAAGAAAAGATTACTCTTTTGAAATACTGCAAAAATACAGGATAACTATAGATTTTCACCAACTAAACTACCTAAAATTATATCCGCCACTACAAGTGGGAATACTTAAGTTGATTTTGGGAAAAATACAGGCTGTACAAATATAGACAGGAGTTACCTATAACGACAGGATAATATGATACAGAGAATTAAAAGCATATATGTATACAGAGATATGATCTGCAGTCTGGTAAGACGTGAACTGCGGGGACGTTATAAAGGGTCCATACTCGGCTTTTTATGGACCTATATCAATCCCCTCTGCCAGGTAGTAGTTTATTCTGCTGTTTTTTCCGTCATCTTTCGAGTAAACATAGAGAAATTCTACCTGTACCTGATCATTGGCATGATGCCTTGGACATTCTTTCATACTTCCATACAGGGTGGTACTACATGCATCCGTGCTCAGGCAGACATGGTTAAAAAGATATATTTTCCCAGGGAAGTCATTCCTATTTCTTATGTAACCAGTGCATTTGTTAATATGGTCCTTAGTTTTGTAATTGTCTTTATGGCAGTATTGGTGTCAGGTTTTGGTTTCTATTGGAAGGGGTTGCTATTTTTACCTATTATAATGTTTTTCGAATACCTATTGGCATTGGGCATTGCCTTCGTCATATCTGCTGCTACCGTATACTTCAGGGATCTGGAACAAATTATCAGCGTGGTTATGATGGCATGGATCTACGTTACACCTATTATGTATACCATCGATTATGTACCGGAACAGTATCGTTTCCTTGTGGTGCTCAATCCTATGACTCCCATAGTGGAGGTATACCACCAGATATTGTATTATCGAATGGTGCCTACCACAAATTATTTGTTGTTAGCCGGAACGACTGGCTGTTTAGTATTTGTGGCAGGATTTTTCCTGTTTGCTGTACTTGAGCGAAACTTTGCGGAGGAAATGTAGTGGAAAATCGGGCATCAGCAGAAAACAAAGACATAGTAATAGAAGTATCCAATGTAAAGAAGAAATTTAAATCTTATCAGGACAAAGCTGCTTCCCTCAAAGAGCGATTTATCAATCCCTCTCGTTCAAGGCATGAGAATGTCATGGTGCTCAACGGAATTAGTTTTTGTGTACGCCGTGGAGAGGCAATTGGACTGATTGGAAAAAATGGCTGTGGAAAAAGTACTACACTGAAGCTTCTAACCAGGATTCTGCATCCCAATGAAGGTGAGATCAAAATTAACGGGCGTATATCAAGCCTGATAGAGCTGGGGGCCGGCTTTCATCCTGATATGACAGGGCGGGAAAACATTTATACCAATGCCTCTATCTTTGGGATTACCAAAAAAGAAGTGGAGAAACGCCTGAATACGATTATCCGCTTTTCAGAATTAGAGGAATTTATTGACAATCCTGTCAGAACCTATTCCTCAGGAATGTATATGCGTTTGGCGTTTGCAGTGGCGATAAATGTGGATGCTGATGTATTGTTGGTTGATGAAATTCTCGCAGTAGGGGATTCTGCTTTTCAGAAAAAGTGCTTTGAGAAATTAAAGGCAATTAAGGAAAATGGAACTACAATTGTGATTGTTTCTCATTCCATGGAGCAAATGTATAAGATCTGCGACCGACTGATCTGGATCGAAAACGGCTTAATCAGAGGGGAGGGAATTCCCCGGCTCATAGGAGAAGAATATCTTGCTGCCATGGAAGGACGACGCCTGGATCGCATCGAATATGAAGACCGCTTAAAAAAGGAGGACTTGGAAAGGCAGATACAAGCTGAAATGGAAAGACTTCTGAAAAAGCCGGGAGAGGAAGAACAGCAGGATACAGCAAAAGAACAGGATATTGGAAAGCCTGCTCTGAATATATTGGACGATTTACAAAATAAACAGCAGGCACTTTTATGCAATGAAAGTCTTAAGAATGTGTGCCCTTTTTATAGAAGCGGTGCAAGAAGACAGACAAATTACCGGCTTGCCTTCACGAATGTGACAATGTGTGATGAGAATGGCAGCGAAACAAATCATTGGGAAACCGGCAGGCAATATACAATTAAACTGGCATATAAATCAGTAGAGGATTATGAAAATGTCAGGTTCGTTGTCGGGGTGACAAGAGAAGACGGAATCTATTGTTATGGCAGTTATAAGGAAGTTAAAGGGGTGCTGGCTCCACAGGGGATATTGGAATTCAGTTTCAAAAATCGGCTGCTGAAGGGAAAATATGTATTGGACTTATGGATTGAAGACTTTTCAGGGACTCCATATGACAGTATCTATAGTCTGGCGGCAATAGAGGTGGACACAGAGCCTTATATTGAACGAGGTATTTTAACAATGGAGCATGAATGGAAAGTCTGCTAGAGGATTTATATATGAGTATAGATAAGGAAACCGATCTGTTCACAGGGGAGCGTTTTGTCCCTGGAATAAATGATACACAGCTGACAATGGAGCATTATCAACGTTATTATAGTGCGCTTCCTTTGGTAAAAGGAAAGATTGTTCTTGATGCCGCCTGCGGAGAAGGCTATGGAACAGCGGTGCTGGCAAAAGGGGCTGCTTATGTTACAGGAATTGATATTTCAGCGGATGCTATTGAAAGAGCCAAAAGCTGCTATTCTCAAAACGGCAGAGTTCGCTTTCTCGAGGCCTCCATTGCAGAACTGCCAATCGAAGCAGACAGCATAGATGTCGTTGTCTCGTTTGAGACAATAGAGCATGTTTCGGAGAATATCCAGCATAAGTTTCTGAACGAAATAAGCAGGGTGTTAAAAAAAGACGGGTTTTTGATAATGTCGACCCCTAATAAGGAAATCTACACAGACCTCCCTGGTTATCACAACGAGTTTCATATAAAAGAATTCTACAAAGAAGAATTCCAGGGTTTTTTGGAGCAGAAATTTTCCCATGTTTCGCTGTATAATCAATTCTTTGAAAATGTTTGTATCGTCAGTGATAAGACAGCAGAAACTGAAACAATCTATTATTGTCCAAAAGAATACGATCACTATGCAAAGTATTTTATTGCCATTGCAGGAAACGTTGACATTACTGCACTGAGATTATCTCACATATATGTTAACAATGACCACGATTATGATAAACGTATAAAGCGTGTTCTTCAATTACAGGACGAAGTGGAAGAGAGAAATCGTCATTTAAAGGAGCTGGATGCGGAAATTGCAGACTACAGAATGCGTATCGAAAAATCGGAGACACTTCTGCTGCAGACAGCAAAAAGAGCCGACGAAGCCGAAAAGCAAACTGCGGCGTTATTTAGTGAGAAGGACAGGCTGCTGAAGGAAAATAATGCGCTTAAACAGATAAATGCATTTGAGCTGGAAGAAAATGCCCATCTAAAGCAGATGTTAGAAGGCCTGGAAGAAGAGCTTATAGGGTTGAAGGATCGTGAACAGCAGCAGCAGACTACAATAGATGAAATGAAACAGTCCTCAGTGGCAAAACAGCAGGAAATAGCAGCGCTGCAGCAAACCATCTGCAATAAGGAGGGGCATATTGCGCTTTTGCTGGAGTCAGAGCGGGAATACGAAAGGGAGAAAATCTCCAGAACATATCGAATGGCACTACTATTTCGCAAGATCAGCGTTTTCTTTTTGCCAGTGGACAGCAAGAGGCGTTTTTTCTGCAAAGTTCTGGCCAAATTCATTCGTCATCCCATCAGAATGGCCCGCATGGTCAATCCCAGAAGAGTCAAAAACTGTTTTACCATTCTGAAAACCGAAGGGACAAACAGTGCGTCGAGTCATCTGCGGCTGGTGGAAGAATTTGAACGTTCTGGTTCTGTGGATGCCGCCATGGAAAAACTGGATGTGACACCAATGGAAGACGATAGAAAACAGAGCCATGGCCCAGATGATTACGCGCCGATCTTATTTGTACAACATGACAACCCGCTTGTATCCATTGTGATTCCTGTCTATAATCAGTTTGACTATACCTATCACTGTCTGGAATCCATTTTAAAACACAGCGGAGCCGTATCTTATGAAATACTATTGGCAGATGATTGCTCTACTGATTTGACTCGTGAAATCGAAAAGGTTATTACCGGTATCCGCATGATTCGAAATCAAACAAATCTTCGTTTTCTGATGAACTGCAATAACGCGGCTGCGCAGGCAAGGGGAAAATATCTCCTGTTTTTAAATAATGATACACAGGTGCAGGCGAATTGGCTGCAGCCATTAGTAGATTTAATGGAAACCGATCAGTCAGTAGGACTCACGGGTTCCAAACTTGTCTATGCAGATGGACACTTGCAGGAGGCAGGAGGAATTTTTTGGAAAGATGCCTCTGCCTGGAATTATGGACACCTGCAGAACCCGGAGGACCCGGAATACAATTATGTCAAGGAAGTCGACTATATTTCCGGAGCATCCCTTATGATTCGCCGAAGTCTCTGGGAAGAAATCGGCGGTTTTGATCAACGCTTTGTGCCGGCGTACTATGAAGATTCGGACTTGGCCTTTGAAGTCAGAAGGCATGGTTATAAAGTGGTTTATCAACCACTTTCTGTTGTGGTACATTTTGAAGGAATTTCGAACGGGACTGATACTGCTGCTGGACAAAAATCATACCAAGTGGTAAATCAGCAGAAATTTTATGAAAAATGGAAGGATATACTGGAAAAAGAGCATTTCCCGAATGGACAAAATGTGTTTCTTGCCAAGGATCGCAGCCGCAATAAAAAACAGATTCTGGTAGTGGATCATTATGTGCCGCACCATGACAAAGATGCTGGCGGAAAATGTACTTATATGTATCTGCTCTTGTTTGTAAAAATGGGATTTAAGGTTACCTTTATTGGTGATAATTTTTATAAACATGAACCCTATACTACAGACTTAAACCAGCATGGTATTGAGGTTCTATATGGAAACTATTACTTTAATAATTGGAAGGAATGGCTGGAAAATAACCTGCATTATTTTGATTATGTCTATCTGCAAAGGCCCCATATTTCCGTCAAATATATAGACCTGGTAAAAAAATACAGTCATGCCAAAGTTTTCTATTTTGCTCATGATCTCCATCACATCAGGGAATATCGTGAATATATGCTGACTCATGATGAGGAAAAGCTGAAGTCCTCTGAATGTTGGAAAAAGATAGAATATGAGCTTTTTGAAAAGGCAGATGTGGGACATGTCGTAGGCAGCTATGAACAGGAAATCATGCAGAAAGTTTTTCCGGAAAAGCCAGTTAGAAATATACCGCTTTATATCTATGAAGACGTGCTGACAGATATTAATAAAAATTTTAATGAACGGCATGACTTACTCTATGTAGGCGGCTTTGGACATCCGCCGAATATTGATGCTGTATTATGGTTTGGTTATAAAGTTTTTCCTGGAATCTTAAAGAAGTATCCTGATATGAAATGGCATGTAGTTGGCGGAAAGGTGCCTGAAGCAATCCAAAAAATGGCAAATGACAACATTATTATTGAAGGATTTCTTCCAGATGAAGAGCTGCATAAACTGTATCGGGAATGTCGTATAGCCATTGTACCGCTGAGGGTAGGAGCTGGAGTGAAAGGCAAAGTTGTGGAAGCAGCGTACTTTCAGATCCCCTTAATTACGACCACTATAGGTGCCGAGGGATTAGACACGGCTATCGGCAATATGGAAGTAGTAGATGATGCAGAAAACATGGCAATTACCGTATCCAATTTATATGAGGACTATAATAGACTGCAATATATGTCAGATGCCGGTAAAATATTTATTGAAAAATATTTTACATTAGATGAGGCTGTAAGAGTAATCAGACAGGATTTGTAAAGTGTGATGGCCGATATATGTTACTGCCTCTCTTCATCAGTGTGTTAGAAAGGTTTATGGACACAGTATGAAAAAAACATTAAGTTATTGCTTGTTATTATTTGGACAATGCCTATTTGTGCTGGTATTTGGTACTCTGATACTGCAAATAATCTTCTCCATGAAATCTCCGGATTCTATTTTTAAGGATGTTTCATCGGCAAAAATGGCAATATATGCACTGTGTATTGGAGGGATTTTAATTTCTTTCTGTAGTAACAAAACGATGTTTTTTTTCAAATATGGAAAAGGATTTATGTTAGGAGCATGGCTGGTATGGTTTGTTCTGCAAGGCCTGTATATCTATAGCACATACTCTCAAACCGGTTCCGACTCATTTGTGGTTAGCTATCATGCATGGAACATTACTCATAATCTGGAATCCGATGAATTTTTTTGGCAATATTTTGCACGTTATCAAAATAATATACCATTGTTGATATTGCTCCTGGGATGCTGTAAATTACTGGGAAATTTACTTAGTTATAGTAATTTATGGATGGTACTTGCCATTACAGCTGCACTGTTTGCGGATCTGGCAATTTATTGGACTGTAAAATTATCAGGGGCTATCTGCAAAAGGAAGACATCTATTTTATTTGCATTTGTCAGTGCTGTTTTATTCATCGGATTAAGTGAAGAGGCTTCTATTATTTACAGTGATATTGCTGTTTTGTGGACAATACCGTGCAGCTTATACTTTTATTTTATGGCATTTGAAAAACGGAAAAAAGTCTTTCGTAATGTTGTCCTTTCCGGTATTGTAATTGGATTAGGAGGCGTTTTTAAACCGCAAGTATTTGTTGTTGCAGTTTCCATTTTCATAATTAGGGGATTATATCTTATATATTGGCGAAACAATAAAGTATCCATTAGTAATCTTAAATATCTTATTTCTTTTTTTACTATGATGCTGTTTGTATACTTTTCTTTGTTTCATATAAGCTATTATTTATATGCCTCAATATTGCCGGAACAATATAATGGAAAAAATTATTTAGTGGAACAAAAATATCCAATTGCTCATTGGATTAACATGGGATTAAATGAATATTTTGGCGCATACTCTGTTGATGATGTTGACTTTACTGGTAATATTTCAGGACTGGAAGAAAAGAAAACTGCTTTAAAATTATCAATCAGACAACGCTTAGAAAATAAGTCTTTAAAGGATTTAATTGTGTATGAAAATCATAAAGTAGTATTGGCTATACAAAATGGAACTTTCAGTCAGGATATGGTCTGGAAAGGGCAATTATTGAATCATTCTACACTGGCATTACGCTTGCAACCCTATTTTGTAGCGTCATATCCACAATGGAAAAATGGGTTGGGATTAATCATTCAGATTTTATATATTTTCGTTATCATTTTATGTTTATATGCAGAGATACGATATTTGTACTCCGGTATCTGGTTTGAGGAGAGCTTTATACAAATTATGACAGTATCCCTTATTGGAGGAATCTGTTTTATTATATTATTGGAGCGAAATATGAGATATTTTTACTCAATGCTTCCGATTTTAATTGTGTTGACAGCAAAAGGAGTCTCGCATATCGCATCTGAAAATCACGTTTTATAACGAACTATATATAATACAACACATATAACAGATTTCGTGCAACAATATTGCAGAAAGAAAATACAGGGATACGTGTAATGGATAAATACGTTAAGCAAAAAAGTCATGGAACAACAATTATTCATATATTTTTTACTTTCATATTTATAATAATGATAATTATTATTATATTAAACAAAGAAATGTTCAGATATTGGACATCTAATGGAACCGGTATTGTTGCTGATCAGGAATACCATTTTACTCCAGATCTGCAGGCAGAGGAAGATTATATACGACAAGAATTTACACCAGTTGAAAGGGGGCTGGTATCAATTGATATACGATTGGCCAATGAACATCCAGATGATATAGACTGTACACTCCTGTTTTCCATATATAGCGCTGCGGAACCAGACTGTTTGATATGGCAGGAAGTGGTATCATCAGAAGCAATTGTAAATTGGAGATATTATTCCTTAGAATGTCAATCAGAGCTGAAGTATGGCCAAAAATATATATTGGAGATTACATGTCCTGAGAATCTAACAGGTATTCCGTTTAAAGTGTTTATCTGTAATGAAGTATTGAGAGAAAATAAGCAGTTAACTTTTAATAATGAACCACTGGAAGGCGGATTAGATCTTATTTATAATTATCATGCGTTCAGAATATTCCATTGGGGAGGGCTGATTTTTTTATGCCTGGCCGGTATTATAGTTTCTTGGCTTAAGAATAGTCTGTTTAAAAGAAAGTTATGGGGCTATACAGTATTGCTGGTTTCCGCTGCCATTTGTCTCTTTCTTACCGAATATCTGGCAGGTAATAATATGGCTGACAGAATGACATTCCCAGCCGTTTTTATGAATTTTTGTATCTTATTGGGGATATTGTTCTTACTTTTAGCAGTGTCTAACAGTTCTTTTCTGGCTGGCGGTATCATGGCGGGGCTTGTGCTGATGGCATCCCTGATCAATCACTATACATTGCTGTTTCGAGGTACGGTGATATTGCCGTCTGATATTTATTCAGTGTCTACAGCCTATCATGTTGTGGATAATTATAAGATTGGTCTTGACCGCGAGATACTGAATGCTGCACTGGTTTTTGAATGGATGTTTCTGCTCCTTTATAAGACTCATTTTAAGCAGGAAAGAAGGGCGCGTCTGGCGACAGGTATTTTGGCATTGGCAATGTCATCCTGGGTGACATTTGTATCCGCCAACGAAAAACTGCAGCTGAAAATGAATTTGACTGTTCGGCAGGATGCACAAACCGACAGAAGCCAGGAACTGGGATTTCTTCTAAATTTTGCTGAAAATATAAGATATCTATATCTGCAGAAACCGAAAGGGTATTCTGACTCTATAGTACACACTATTTACAGCAGATTTACTGCAACTGAGGATTCTGTAGAGTTACTTCCAAATATAATTGTGATTATGAATGAATCCTTTACGGATCTCGGATATTTGGGTGATATCCAAACCGACTTTGATTACATGCAGAATTTTTATCGAATTGCGGAAGAACCAAATGCTAAGGCTGGAAAATGTGTAGTTTCTGTCTACGGCGGAGGTACAAGCTGCAGCGAATTTGAATTTCTGACAGGGTGTTCCATGATGTTTCTTCCATCAGGAAATGCACCATATCAACAATATATCAATAAAGACACAGAAGCACTCCCTGTTTACCTCAAACGGAGAGAATATAGTACCTATGCCATCCATGCTGCTAATCCCCGAAGCTGGAATAGGGAAACTGCCTATCCGAAACTTGGATTTGACAAATTCATAAATATTGAAGATGAAGCTTTTGAGACTGCAACGTACTGCAGATATTGGGTGGATGATAAATCAATGTTTGATGAACTGATGGCTTTATATCGGCAAACAGAAAATAATATTTTTCAATTCGGATTAACGATACAGTGTCATGGTGGATATGACTATAAAGATTACAACTCCACAGTTCATCTCGAAAACATGCAGGCAGATTATCCCGATGTAGATCAATACCTATCGTTGATACGGGACACGGACCAGGCATTTGGTGATTTTATTGATACCTTAAGAGATGTAAGCAAGCCGGTGATTGTACTAATGTTTGGGGATCATTTGCCCCAGTTAAGCGATGAATTTTATAATGAATTGATGGGAGACAGTAGTATTAAGAAGGCGCAGCTTCAGCTTGAAAAACATGAAACCCCTTATCTATTTTGGGCTAATTATGATGTGGACTTTTCAGAAATACCTGATATCCTCAGTGCCAATTTTCTTTCACCCTATTTATTGAAGGCAGGGGGAATTGGACTGGATCCCTATTATCATTATCTCTATGAATTATCAAAGAAATATCCTGTTATTTCCAGGGCAGGTATTGTTAACTCAAGAGGAGAATTTTGCGAGTATCTTACCGGAGATGCATGTTATAAAGATATTCTCGAATACGAAATGCTGCAGTATAGCCGACTTAAAAATGGCAGAAGGGAATGAACGTTTTCAATCAAGATTTCTAAGATTTCATTTCTGACACATGATGAAACAGCTCCCCCTGCTTTCTGGTTTTCCGAAACTGACACAGAAAGCAGGAGGGTTCCGGCTTTTCTATATTACAATTACTTTCTTGCCACTTTGCATTTTTTCTTATAGCATGCAATCCCATACCGGATAATTGTCTCCATACCATCCTGCCGCAGCCTGTCTTCATAGTCCATTCTTTCAATCTGCACCAGTGCTTCTGCACAGCTCTCTTCCAGCCGTCCGTCCTCCGCATACTTTATTTCTATTACAATTCCGATTCCTTCCTCCTCCAGTTCCACCAGGATATCGCTGTAGCCTTCTCCTGATTCCCAATTGGACATTACCAGCCAGTCCTCCCGATGGCTAAGCAGTCCCAGCAGTATACCATGGTAAAAATTCTCCTTCCTGCTTTTTCGGACAGCGGTATCCCGGATACTGATTGCCCTGCGCAAATAGGCGCTGAACTGCACTTCTACTGCACCGGCATCTGCCCTTGGAAAAGCTTCGCAGAACGCATCCAGCCTGGGTGTATCCTGTCGGACCTCTTCCTGAAACCATTCCATGATCTGTTCTTCGAATATCTGCCGGATCTCCAGATTCGGAATAGTCAGACGATATACACCTGGAATCTCTTCTCCTCGCTTGGTCAGATAGCCTGCAGTGAACAATACACTCCACAGGTTATCCAGATTCCGGTACAGCTCCCGGTAAGTCAGTTCCTGACGGATGCGGTGGGGAACACACTTCCCGGCGATCATGGCCTCCAGCGCCCGCTTTGTTCCCGGGGTCCCCATCTGTATGAATTTTCGGATAATATCATTGCTGCTGGTGTTGATCCAGTAGGCTCTGGGGCAGGCTTCGGGAGTCCCACGCAACAGATCAATGTAATTAATTACATCCCATGGGCAGTAAACATCCGTATTTCCGAATTGATATCCATCATACCATTCCCGAATTGTATCAAACTTGTCTTCAAGGTGATAGTATTCCAGTAAACGCCTGACCTCCTGGGCAGTAAAACCAAATTTGTCGGCAAAACGCTCATCTGTAATCCCAAAGACTTTCAAATTATTCAGACCGGTAAAGATACTCTCTTTCGCAATCCGCAGGCACCCTGTCAGAACGGCAAAGTACAGGTTTTCATTGGTTTTCAGAACCTGCCCCAACAGGCCCCGTATCAGGCTTACCATTTCCTCATAGTAACCGGCCTGCTGTGCTTTATCTAGCGGAACATCGTATTCGTCAATCAGCAGGATTACCTTTTGGCCATAGTGTTTTCGCAGTAATTCTGACAGCATGCGCAGACTGTCTGTCAGTACTTCATCAGGCATGGCATATTGCTGCTTTCCTGCCGGATCGATTTTGATCATTTGCCGATATGAACTTCTTTCGCTGTAGGTTAGATGCTTGCTGTCCAAAAGAAATTGAAACCGCATGGCCTCATTTCCTATAATTGACCTCAGCATTCCTCTCGCCCCATCGTAATTTCGTCCGTCTGCCCCTTT
This sequence comes from uncultured Acetatifactor sp., assembly GCA_910580225.1. Lineage (GTDB taxonomy): Bacteria > Bacillota > Clostridia > Lachnospirales > Lachnospiraceae > Acetatifactor. The sequence continues at coordinate 28,061 of CAJTXE010000013.1, read as the reverse complement.
TAACGTAATGGAGATAACAGGGAATTTTCCCATAAATTTTTCACAATATGCCTTTTCCTGACTGATTTCCAATCCATTAAATAACTCAGCCCTGCAGCCATATTCAAAAAAATACTGCAGCATATTCATATTCAGGGATTTACCGAAACGCCGGGGGCGGGTAAAAAGGTTTACTTCCCCCCAATTATCCAGGAGTTCCCTGATCAGACTGGTTTTATCCACATAATAAAAGCCTTCTGTTCGAAGTTTCTCAAAGTTCTCAATTCCGATGGGCAGTTTTACCTTCTTTTCATGCATTCCTTCCACACTTTCTTCCCTCTCCTTCCACACCTGCTTTTACTGCAGCTCCTGTATCAGGCTTACCATTTCCTCATAGTAACCGGCCTGCACAGCTCTTTTTTCATATTTCGTTCTGTTGTCTTTCCTGATGGTTTGGTACAGATAAATCATATCATAATTGTCCGCTTATCACAATGCGTTTATACGGAATATGTATAGTAATTTGGTTATGGAAAGTTCGGGTTCGAATACAGGATAACTATAGATTATCCAGTCATTGACTGCCATGTGGGTGAAGAATAAGTACAGCTTATTCCATCACTTAGCAGGGATTGCAGCAAAAAAGGTTTTGTTAACGATGAACTTACAAAAGGGGTTTTAATGAACCGCAGAAAAAAGCTTCTATATATAATGGGCATAGACTGGAATTGGATTTACCAGCGTCCCCAGATTTTGGCAGAGAAACTTTCCCGGGATTATGATGTGACAGTATTGTTTCCCAGGAGTATTCTCCGCCTTGCAAGGCTACCCCGGCCCAAAGTGCCGGGTATTGCTTTCCGTATTCTCCGGACCCTTCCCTTTCAGGAAAAAAATTTTATAATAGGTTTCTTTTCGCGTTGCATGAATGCTGCGGTGCTCCGTGGTACTGAAGAATTTGACCTGATTTATATCGGTTATCCTGTATATGCCCGCTATGTTCCTTTCGAGTTTCGGGGAAAAGTCATTTATGACTGCATGGATAATCATGAGCTTCTTTATCCGGACAGGAAACGGGTAGAAAAGGTACTTAAGCAGGAAAAAAGACTGATACAAAGCTGCAATCTTCTATTGGTGAGTTCTTTGTGGCTGAAGGAAAAAGCTGACATGCTGGCCGGAAGAAAAAAAAGCATCCTGGTACGCAATGCTCCGGGGATTGAAACATTTTATCCGCCAAAAGATTCCGGGAAAAAGGATCACTATATCCTCTGCTACATCGGCACCATAGCAGAATGGTTTGATTACGGCCTGTTAGCTTACAGCCTGAAGAGCTGTTCCAATATAGAATATCGGCTGATTGGTCCCTGTCAAAACAGGAAAGAGATGTCCGGCATATCTTTCAGCGGTGTTTTAAGTCACGAAGAGCTGGGCACAGCTGCCCGGGAGATGGACTGTCTGATTATGCCTTTTGTGCTGACTCCCCTGGTGGAGGCGGTGGATCCCGTAAAGCTGTATGAATACATTGCTTTGGGGAAATGTATTGTCAGCGTTTATTACCCTGAAATAGAACGGTTCAAAGAATTTGTTTATTTTTACCGCACAAAAGAAGAATATGTTTTTCTGCTAAAGAATCTGTCAGACCGGGGATTTGTGCCAAAGTATGACAGAAAGATGCAGGAGGAGTTCCTGGCGGAGAATACCTGGGAAAAGAGATACCAGACGCTGCAGGAACAGATGGATGCACTGGAGGAACAGATTGAAAGTGAAAAAAGTGAAAGTCATAAGCATATTCGGGACAAGGCCGGAAGCCATAAAAATGTGTCCTCTGATCAAAGAACTGGAACAGCATGAGGGAATTGAAAGCATTGTATGCCTTACAGGACAGCACAGGGAAATGCTGCAGCAGGTAATTGATATTTTCGGTACAAAAGTACAATACAACCTGGATGTGATGCAGCCCAGACAGACCCTGACCACCATTACAACTTCCGTGCTGGAGCGTCTGGAGCCGGTGCTGGAGTCGGAGCAGCCTGACATTGTGCTGGTGCATGGGGATACGTCCACTTCCTTTGTGGCAGCCCTGGCCGCTTTCTACCGGCAGATACCCGTGGGACATGTAGAAGCAGGACTGCGGACTTTTGACAAATACTCTCCGTTTCCGGAGGAAATGAACCGGAGTTTGACGGGACGGATTGCGGAGCTTCACTTTGCTCCAACAGAAAACAACAAAAAGAACCTGGAAAACGAAAATATACGGGAAGGCATTTATGTAACAGGAAATACTGTGATTGATGCTTTTCGAACTACGGTAAAGCCTGAATACGAATATAAGAATGAGCATGTAAAAGCCATAGACTTTACAGGGAAAAGATGTGTGCTGATGACTGCTCACAGAAGAGAAAACTTAGGACAGCCTTTGGAAAACATCTGCAGGGCGGTGAAGCGGATTGTGGAGGAATTTTCGGATCTGGAAGTAGTATATCCGGTACATATGAATCCCGCGGTAAGAGATACGGCCAACGCTATTTTAGGAGACGTTGCCCGTGTGCATCTGGTACATCCTTTGGATGTGGAAGACATGCACAACTTAATGTCCCGGAGTTTTCTGGTGATGACAGACTCGGGGGGATTACAGGAGGAAGCACCTTCCTGCGGTGTGCCCGTACTGGTGCTTCGAACAGAGACAGAGCGCCCGGAAGCGGTGGAAGCGGGAACGGTAAAGGTAGTTGGCGTGGAGGAAAAGGCAGTCTATGAGAATGCAAAGCTGCTTTTGACAGATAAGATGGAATATGAAAAGATGGCGAAGGCAGTAAACCCTTACGGGGACGGCTGTGCCAGTGTGAGAATCGTGAAGGCTATTTTGGATTGGAAAAAACAGAATGATGACTACAATAAAGGAACTCTATGAATACAGAGAGATGATATACAGCCTTGTGCAGAAAGAACTGAGAGGAAAATATAAAGGTTCTGTTCTGGGATTTTTTTGGAGCCTTCTGATTCCCTTGTTTCAGTTAGTGATTTATACGTTGGTATTTTCGGTTTTTATGCGTTCTGGAATAGAAAAGTTTTATATTTTTCTATTCGTAGCATTAGTGCCCTGGCTTTTTTTCAACAATTGTATCGCAGGTGGAGCAACTTCAATTATCCAACAGAAGAATCTGGTGGAAAAAATTTATTTTCCACGTATGGTTCTGCCGGTGGCTTATGCAATCAGTGCATTTATAAATATGCTGCTGAGCTTTATCATTGTTTTTGCGGCTTTGTTTATCAGCGGCATTGGAATCAGAATCGCTGTGTTGGGATATGTACCCCTGATCATGCTGATTGAACTGGTGATGGGTGTAGGCGGAGCGCTGTTATTTTCCGCTATGACGGTTTATTTCAGAGATATGGAGTATATTTTGAATATCGTTACCATGGCCTGGATGTATCTGACGCCAATTCTCTATCCACTGGATCAGGTACCGGAAAATATCAGGGGATTTTTATACTTTAATCCCATGACTTCCGTGATCATTGCATACAGAGATATTCTGTATTACCAAAAAGTACCGGATATGCGGACTTTAATTTATGCTGTTGTCTGGGGACTTATAATACTAATTGGCGGCTGGCTGGTTTTTGGTAAACTGCAGCGGAATTTTGTGGAGGAACTGTAGGATGAATAATCCTGAAAATGCCATTGAAGTCAGAAATGTGAAGAAATTTTTCAAAGTATATTATGACAGAGGAATTACTTGGAAAGATAAAATATTATCCAGAGGGCGAAGCCGATACGAAAAAAGAGAAGTGCTAAAGGGCATTTCTTTTGATGTAAAAAAGGGTGAAGCAATCGGCTTGATTGGCAAAAATGGATGCGGAAAAAGCACTACATTAAAACTTCTGACAAAAATTATCTATCCCAATGAAGGGGAAATTGAATTGCAGGGAAGAGTTTCCAGTCTGTTGGAACTTGGAGCTGGATTTCACCCTGATATGAGCGGTAAAGAAAATATTTACTTAAATGCAGCAGTGTTTGGACTGAACCATAGGGAAATTGATAAAAGAGTAGATGACATTATTAAATTTTCGGAGCTGGAAGCGTTTATTGACAATCCCGTAAGAACCTATTCTTCAGGTATGTATATGCGTCTGGCTTTTTCTGTTGCCATTAATGTGGATGCAGATGTGCTTTTGATTGATGAGATATTGGCGGTGGGGGATATCAGTTTCCAGAAGAAATGTTTTGAAAAGCTCAAAGATATCAAGCGTACCGGGACAACTATTGTCATTGTATCTCATTCTCTGGATCAGATAGAAAAAATATGCGACAGAACTATCTGGATTGAGGATGGGTGTATAAAAGAAGCGGGAGTTCCACGGGAAATTCATGAGAAATATCTATATGAAATGGAGCAGGTAAGACTTGAAAGATTTCAGGAAGAAGCCTATGACGAGATGCAGGAGAATGCGGAAGAAGTGAGCGAACCGGCTGTAAATTCCAGCGAAACGTTGGATATTGCAGCACAGCAGGAGATTTCCATACCAGAAGCGAATGCGGAAAAGGAGGAGGACTCCGAGAATGAAACAACGGAAGATATTTCTGAAACGATAAAAACATTAAAGAAAAACTTTCTGACCCGGAAGGACATTATACATCAGGGAAATCAGAAGGTTCGTTTGACAGACATGTATATAACTGATATTCACGGAAACGAGAGGTTGTACTTTGAAACAGGAGAGGATATTGTTGTTTATTTAAAAATTTTGCCGACCGGAGAAAGCTTAACAGGGACGATTTTTCTGTTATTATATCGTGATGATGGAGTGTATTGTTATGGAAGCAATACCTATATTGAAAATAAAAAGATAGTCGAAATCAAAAAAAATCAACTGTTGAAAATTACTTTGGAGAAAGTACCATTATTATCAGGCAGATATTTAATTGAAGCAGGAGCGCATGATGAACAAGCGATAGTGTATGAGCATGTGAAAAATGCTGCCACAATCCAGATGTTTTCTGCAAAAGGAGAACAGGGAATATGTACAATGGGATCAACGTGGATTTTAGGGTAAAGGTAATTTATTTCCAGTTCAGAGAAACAAAAAGCATATTTCTGGGTATTGGAAAACATGGAGGGTGTGTGGATGAATGCGCAGGAAGAAAACTTAAATGTAAATAGTCAGGAATACTGGGATAACCGATTTTCCACCGACTGGAAAGCGTACAGCGGCAATGAGCAGACGGCCTATTTTGCATCACAGTTAAACAAGATGGTACCACAGTGGCTGGTTCATGAGATTAATGAAAATGCATATGAAATCTGTGATTTGGGATGTGCAGAGGGCGATTCGCTATCTGTATATAGACAGGTCTTTTTAACGTCTGAATTGTTTGGAGAAGATTTTTCACAGACTGCTATACAGACTGCAAAGGAAAAATATCCTCAGTTTCAATTTCATGTAAGCAATATAATGGAACCGGAGAAAGAAAAGAAATATCCGGTTATTATCTGCTCCAACGTTGTGGAACATTTTAAAGAGACATACAAAGTGCTAAACAATATTTGTGAGCGTGCTGAAAAATACGCAATTATTTTATTGCCATATCGAGAGGAAGCAGGGGCAATCAGCGAACATGAACATGTATTTCATACAGAGAATATTCCTGCAAGAATAGGGGAAAACCAGTTGATTTATGCAGGTTCTGTTAACTGTCAATCACCATTGTATCCTTATGAACAGCTTCTATTGATTTATGCAAAAGATCGAAAATTTTATTTGTTATCTGAGTTGGTTGAGCATTTAAACAGTGACGCACAGAAAAAGCAGGAAAATGATTTTCTGGCACAGAAAGCGGAAAATCAGATTAAGATAGCGGACCTGCAGAAGAGGATCGAAGAACTTACCGACAGAAAAATACAGAGTGATATAGCAAATAAGGAAAAAGCAGCCGCAATAAAAGCGGAGTATGAAACAACGATTAAAGAACTGAGAACAAGACTGAAAGCGCATGAAGCGGTTTTAAAGGAACAGAAAATAAACCTGAGCAATTATGAGCAAACCATTGAAAGCCAGCAGCAGGTGATTGGAGAACAGTCAGACAATTTAGCGGTATGCACGACTCAACTGCAGCAACTACAGCAACTGCAGCAACAGCTTTCCATGGCTTTGGCGGTACTTAAGCAAAAGGATGAATATCTGGTGCAAAGTCAGGCGCTTTGTCAACATTATGCGACAGGCAAGCTGATGAAACTCAATCATTTTCTGTTCAGACTGAATGCACAGTACTTTGGCGGAACAAAGGAAGACAGAAAAGCGTTTCGGTCCTGGATGAAGGGACGCAGAAAACATACCAACAAAAGTATTGGAGACGGTATAAAGTATAATCCATGGATGGTTTTGAATGAGAAACTGAAGGAAGGACTGGCATGTGAACTGACCATGCAGACAGGGGCTGCACACAATTTCGATTTTTGCGGGGCGGACACAGCAGGTCAAATTCCTGAAAATTTGAATGTGACACATCAGACATCAGAAATTCATCCTGAGACACGGAACATTTTACAACAGAAGTATACACAGTATGATGTAATCATACTTTCTGTTATTGACTATGATTTTCGACATCAGAGGCCCCAGCATTTTGCCACCCGTTTTGCAGAAAACGGACACAGAGTATTTTATGTAAATGCGAATTTTGTCAGACCGGACAGTGTCTCGGAAAAACAAAGCGGCCTGTATTTGGTGAATTTGTCCCATTCCGGCTATAATGCCATTTATAGTATGGAAGGAAGGGATACCCTGGACTGGATGAAAGAAAAATTCACCGCTCTGTGTTATCATTATGCAATCAGGGATGCGATCGTGATTGTAGATTATCCTAATTGGGTGTATGGCGCGGAATACCTGAACCGACATTTTGGATTCAAAATTGTCACGGACTATATGGATGATTATACCGGCTTTATGGGAACAGCAGAGGATTTCCTGAAGGATAATTGCGTTCGCCTGTTGAAGGCAAGTGATTTGGTAGTTACCAGTTCCCAGTTCCTTTATGAAATTGCATGCAAATATACAGTGCCTGAAAAAATTGAAATTATCCGCAATGGTACAGAAACAGAGCACTTTTATAAAGCAATTGGACTGGAGCAGCCTCATGGCAGGAAGATAATCGGTTATTATGGGGCGGTTGCCCACTGGTTTGCATGGGAAAAAATTTGCTATCTGGCGGAAAAGCTTCCTGAATGTGATGTGGTTATTGTTGGGGAGGTCACCGAGTACAGGGATAAGCTGGAGAAATATGGCAATATCAAGCTGTTAGGCGAAAAACCATATCAGCATTTACCGGAATTTCTGGCTGATTTTGATGTCTGCCTGATTCCCTTTGACACATCCACAGATTTGATTAAAGCGACTAATCCGGTGAAATTTTACGAGTATTTGAGCGCCGGAAAAAAGATAGTTGCAACGGAAATTCCGGAACTTATGCCGTTCCGTGATGAATACGTTTATATGTCAAATGACAACGGACAGTTCCTCAAATATGTAAAGCTTTGTCTGGAAAATGAAGACACACTTAAAAACAGAGCGGAAGCCATTGCGTTTGCAAGAGAAAATGACTGGCAGAAACGGTATGAGAACTTTGTAACAGCCTGCAGGCAGAGTATGCCTCAGGTAAGCGTCATTGTCTTGACCTATAACAATGAAGAAATGAACCGCCGCTGCATCAACAGTATCCTGGAAAAGACGGCATACGGAAACTATGAACTGATTGTGGTGGACAACAATTCCCAGGACACAACAATTGATTATCTGAAGGAATTGCAGGCAGAAAACAGGCCCAATGTAACTGTTATTTTAAATGAGGAGAACAAAGGATTTGCCGGGGGCAATAATCAGGGCATCCGGGAAACTCATGGAAAATATGTATTGCTTCTGAACAATGACACTGTAGTTACCAGAGGATGGCTTACAAATCTGACAAAACATATGGAGCAAAATCCGGAATATGGTATGTGCAACCCGGTAACAAATTCCATTGGGAATGAATCAAAGGTACGTGCCGTTTATAAAAGTCTTTCAGAAATGGAGGAGTTTGCCTATCAGCTTACGTTTGCTCATTTGGAGGATGAATATACGGATGTTGACCGACTTCCGCTGTTTGCAACCATCATCCACAGGGATGTAATTGAGAAAGCAGGGCTCCTTGATGAAGCGTACAAGGTGGGGATGTTTGAGGATGATGACTACACCGAAAGGGTCCTGCGTGCCGGATACAAAATAGTCATTGCAGATGATGTATTCATCCACCACATTAACAATGGGTCATTTAAAAAACTGGATGATGAAGAATATATGAAAATCTTTGACACCAACAAAGAGAAGTTTGAGGCAAAGTGGAAGAAAAGGTGGACTATGCCAAAGTACCGCGAAGGTGTGACGGCGGATTGTAATTTAGGGTGTAAAATTTAGTGTTATGCTGCAAAATGAGCAGAGAAATTCATGTTGTCGCCTTTGCTGTTCAAACCAGGCGGCGTCCGCACCGGAACATTGCAGAGGCGGTGGTATTGTTGACCGAAGACAACGCAATACCGGTGTGGATGATAAGTGTTCATTTTTCAAATAAAAATTATTGAAACAGTAGAAAGATAAGAATAAATATGAAACAAATAAGGAAACAGGCAAACACTTTTAAACGAGTGCGTATTTTATTTTTCATTATATTTGACTTACTTCTATATTTTAAATTGGCATACGACTACGTTAATGGAAGCATTTTGCCGGCTCGAAAAAGTTTCTTATTTACCAGTATATTGTTTTGGTTGTTTTCTGCATTATTGTATCATAGAAAAACTGTAAACAAGATTTTAAACGATATACATGGTGCTAAAAAATATTTGGACTATATATTATTTATAATTGTTCCATTTGGCGCTTTTGCTGTGACCGAAACAGCTTATAATCCCTTATTTTTTGATATTCCGTTTTCCAGAGCCTTCCTTAATTTTATCATCTATATGGGGATACAAATTGGGCTGGTATTGATATTTCGCAATTGTTCTGTGGCATATAGTGTTCTCCTCATTTTTGCATGGTTATTTGGAGTTGCAAATTATTATGTTATGAAATTTAAGGGAAACCCATTGCTGCCAAGTGACCTGCTTGCCTATAAAACAGCAGCCCAAGTTGCTGGTAATTATCAGCTTACTTTATCGGATTCTATTGTTTTCAGCACATTATTGCTCATGGCTTTTATGTGTATTGTATTCAGTGTATTGGACCAAAAACGGTTATTAAACTGGAAAAAAGCAATCATTGGAGTTGCGGCGGGGATTGCATGGCTTGGAATTTTTGTTTCAATTATATACAATATAAATTGGAGAGGAATATTTAATATTGTTCTTAGTGCATGGTCTCCGCAGGACTCCTATTATGAAAATGGCACAATGTTTGCTTTTCTGATGGAATCACAGGATTTATTGGTTGCTGCTCCTAAGGGTTATTCTAAGACGGAAGCTGCAGGCTATATGGATGGTTTTAATTCAGGAAATACGACCGTTCCGGAAACGGATTCCCGTCCTTCTGTCATTGTTATCATGAACGAGTCCTTTGCCGATCTGAATGTGATCGGAGATTTTAAGGCTGACAAGTGTTTGACGAATTGGGAGAATATAAATGAATTTGTTATGCGTGGAAATGCATACGCATCCGTACGTGGGGGCGGAACGTGTAATTCAGAATTCGAATTTTTGACAGGCAGTTCCATGGCAAATTTACCTAATAGCGTTTATCCTTATCAGATGTATAACTTTGAGCAGGTATTTAATCTTGCATCAGAATTTTTTAGAAACGGATATGAGACAATAGCGATTCATCCCGAAAATAAGTATAACTGGAACCGCAAGAAGGTTTACTCAGAGTATGGCTTTGAAAGTTTTTTATCTATAGATGAATTTGAATATAAGGAGTATTATAGGTATTATATTTCTGACGCTGCTGATTTTCAGCAGGTCATTTCTTCTTATGAAAATAGTGAAGAGCCGGTTTTTATATTTAATATTACAATGCAAAATCATGGCGGATATAATATAGAACACTTTTCGAAAGATACAGATTTTGTTGAAATAGAAAAGAAGTTCAGGCTTTATGAAGATGTGATTGCTTACCTGACTCTAATACGAGAATCAGATAAAGCTTTTACTACGTTATTGGAGTATTTTTCGCAGGTAAAAGAGCCTGTTATTATATGTATGTTTGGAGATCACCAGCCGGCGATTGATGATGAATTTATTGAAGAACTATTGGACTCTGAAGAACTGTCTTTGGAGGAGCGCCAAAAGCTTTATTGTGTTCCGTATATTATATGGAGCAACTATGATACAGGAATAACAAATGTGATTCAGGATACCAGTTTAAACTATCTGGGTATGGATGTTCTTGAAATAGCCGGAATATCTTCCCCATACTCACAATTTCTGACAAGTATGCAGAGAGAGATCCCCATCATCAATGCTTTGGGGTATCAGACATCTGATAAGGTATGGCACTCCTTCAATGAAGAGAACGAAATGGTGAATAGATACCGGAAGCTGCAATATTATATGCTTTTTGAATGATAGTTATAACGACTTGAAAGGTTAGCGGCTTATGCAAAAGGTAAAGGAACTTTTAAATAAACACAGAAAAGTTTTCAGGATTTTTCTACCAGTTTTGTTTATATGGGGTATATATCGGATAAGTCCTTACATATTAATGGACAAACCTATTATTGAAACAATAGTCCCAGTTGAAATTATGGAGTCAACTTCATTTAATGATGGTAACATACTCCATCTGATTGGAAAAAATCTCAAAAATGTAATCGGAATTTATGTAAATGATATTTATGAAAGCAATTGTGTTGTTACTCTGATTTCAGATGAAGAAGTGCTTTTGCAGCTGCCGGCCGAATACTATTCAAAACCTCAGAAACTGGATATTCAGGCAGAAGTGCGTATTAACAGCGATTTAACTTGTCTGTCCTCAAAAGTCACAGTGGAGGTGATTTCTGATGGTATTGTCATGGTTCCGGAGATTAACGGAAGCGTGCCTGAAAGGCTTGGTTATGATGGTAGTTTACTGCAAACTATTATTTTAGAGGGGAATCATTTTATGCAGGATAGCCAGGTTACTGTTAATGGTATTCCCTATTCGACGTTTTATGATGAGAACACGGAAAATTTGTCTATCCAGATTCCGTATGAGAACTGGTGCATGGAAGAAACGCTTGTCCTACAGGTTGTGCAGTATTATAATGGATATCCCACCCGGGTTAAAAGCAAAAAGTATTTTCTGGAGACCGCCAGGCCCCAAGAGGACTGGGCCGACAGACAGTACGGTTGGGTAAAGGAGGGATATATTGCTCAGTCTTTTGGCGAAATGGAGGGGATGGCAGGTACAAATTCCCTGGAAGCAATCAGGCACAATTATGATCTTGGACAGAGGACTTTTGGCGTAGACCTGACATTTTCGGCTGACAGCATCTTGTACGGGGCCTGCTGTGATGAAGCAAAGCTGCCGGTTTTTTTCTCTGAGGCACAGGCACATACAGAATTAACGCTTTTACGTTTTGAAGACATTTGCCGATTGATGCAGGAGTATGGAGATATCTATATATATACGAACCTGCAGGATGATAGTGATATAGACTCTTTTTATGTGATATGCAAATATATGTTGGAATGCATACGGGAAATAGATCAGCAACTTATAGAACGCTTCATTATACCTGTCAGAAATGAAATTTCCTACCGTTTCTTGTTGGAATTATGTCCTTCTGTAAGCATGGTTTATGTGGCAGGGGAATCTGGGCTTTCAGACGACGAAATGAAATTTTTATTATCTGCTGCCAATATACCGATATTATTGCTGCCGTGGCATAAAGTGAGCCAGCAATTGTGCGATGAGTTAGAACAGTACGACTGTCTGGTGTATGCGTCAGGTGTTGAAAATGAGGATGAGATTTTATATGCTCTTGCGAATGGGGCAAAGGGAGTCTCCACAGGTACATTGCCGACAACGTCATGGTTGGAATTAAGAGCCGACTTTCAGACAGGTACAGTCAATCTACCTTCTGTATCTCCCAAACAAACAAAAAACAGCAAGATTTTCATTGACTATTTGGCAGCATTGGACAGTGAGAGATATTCAGTTATTTTTTCAGTAAAAGACGAAGCAAGCAGACATTTGACCACGGCGCTTTTACAGGCAATGCATAGTCTGGGATTGGAACATGCTCCATTCCAAGCGTTTCAAAGCAGCTATCTTGCAGTAATTGATAAAAAAAGTATTATATATGAAAACTGCAGTGATCAATTACTGCAGTATAACGGAACACTTGAAAACATAGATGTCTATGCAGAAAGCGGCGGGTTTCATGCAGGAAATACTTCTTCTATTCAAATTGACGGGATTGAATACTCGTTAAACCAACGGGGCATGAATATTGTGGTATATGATAATTTGCTGAATCGCGTAATCGACAGGGTGTGTTTTGATCTGTATGATGATGTAGTTGAGATACGGTAGAGAGAGAACTTTAGAAGTATCATTTTTGTAATAGGATTTATAAAACCGTAGGGGGAGCGGAGGCTCCCCCTCAAACATACAACGCAAACCTCTCCCCATCGATCAGCTGCTTCCCCCGATAGCACAGCTCTCCCTCTTCGGTATAAGCCATACTGGTAATCAGCAGCAACGGCTCATTTTTCAGTACGTTCAGGCACTCCGCCTCCTGCTTATTGGCGCGGCAGATCTCGATTTTCTTTCTGGTATAGGCAATTTTGATATGGTACTCCCGCTCCAGGTACTCGTACAGCGAATTATCATCGAACTGTTGTTCCAGGAGTTTTGCATAATGCAGCGGGAAATAATTCTCTTCTATGGCTACCGGCTCTCCATCCGCAAAACGGACTCGTTTGATATAGATCACCCGTTCCCTGCTCTTCAATCCCATCTTCTCAGCAAGCTTATCATCCGCCGTGATCAGAGCGTTCTCCAACATTTTTCCCCCCGGCTTCACATTGGAAATCCGGCACAGCTCCGAAAAGTTCATCACCTGAGAGAGATTCTTGGGATACTTTTTTTTCGCCACAAAAGTACCTTTTCCCTGCTGCCGCTCGATCAGCCCCTTATCCACCAATTCTTTCAGTGCCTTCCGCACGGTGATCAGGCTTACACCGAAGCTCTTCGCCATATCCGACTCCGGCATAAGCTGTTCTCCGGGCTGATATATGCCCTGTGCAATTTTTCCTTCCAGCTCGCCGATCAGCTGTTTATACAAAGGAACAACATTCTGCTCATCTAACATTGTACTTTCCCCAGACTCTTTTTCTGTAATTATATACCATATTTTTCCAAACGTAAATTCCTTTTTCGTCATTCAGCAGCCATTTTATATATGTTTGTCACGTCCTTATAATCCAGTCTCCGGAAAGCACCGATCATCTTCGTCCCATGATCCGTGCAGTTATCCGCCAGACTGAAAATGTCATTGTCAGTCAGTTTGTATCCCAGTTCTCTGACAGATATGGGCATACCCGTGGAGGCCAGAAATCTTTCCAGCGCTGCGATTCCTTCCAGGGCTGTCTTTTCCGGATGTGCATAATCCATCACACATCCCATCACATTTACAGCAAACTGTGCAAAACGCATTACATCTGTCTGATACACATACCTTGCCCAACTTCCCCAGACCGCCGCCAGCCCGGCTCCATGGGCCACATCATACATTCCGCCAAGCTCATGCTCCAGAGCATGAGAGGCCCAATCTCCCTTCCTGCCGCAAGTCAGGAGACCGTTATGGCAGAAGCTGCCTGCCAGCATCAGTTCCGCCCTGGCATCGTAGTCTCCGGGTTTTTCCAGCACAATTCTGAAATTATGCATCACAGTCTTCATTAGAGATTCCAGGAAGCCGTCCACAAGCTCTACATTGTGTACCGTTGTAAAGTACCGCTCCATTGCATGCATCAGGATATCCGTTGTCCCGCAGCTGGTCTGATATTCGGGCAGAGAAAATGTCAGTTCCGGATTCAGAATGGCAAATTGAGGCCGGGCATAATCGCTTCCCACATCCCGTTTCAGCTTGTTCCGGTCATTGGTCACCACAGAGCCATCACTTGTCTCGCTTCCGGAGGCGGCGATTGTCAGAATAACACCCACAGGAGCACAGGCTTCAGGTATCCGTTTCCTGCTATAGAAATCCCATACATCTCCCTCATTGGCAATCCCATATCCGATACCCTTGGCAGAATCTATAACACTGCCGCCGCCCACCGCCAGAATAAAATCAACCTTTTCCTCCTTCGCCAGACGAATGCCCTCTTCCACTTTACTCAGTCTCGGATTGGGCTGAACTCCTCCCGCAAGTACATAAGACAGTCCCGACGCTTCCAGACATCGGCAAACCCGGTCCAAAAGCCCGGACTTCACGGCGCTCTCTCCACCGTAATGCAGCAGCACTTTGCTTCCGTTTTGCTTCCTGATCTCCTCCCCAACCCGATTTTCCATCCCTCTGCCAAACAGGATACGGGTGGGCAGCGCATACTCAAAATTTAACATGTCTTTATCTTCCTCACTTTCTTATCCGCAAAACTTAGTAACAGTTCAGCGCCCTGGCCGGTACCGCGCCCGGACACTATCTCACCTATCCCTTAACCGACCCGTCCGCCATCCCGGACACCATATATTTCCCCAGAAAAAAGTACACTGCGATCATGGGGACAATGGTAATCGTTACCGCCGCAAAGGTCCTGCCCCAGTCCGTATATCCGTATGCGCCTACGAAATCCCGCAGCCCAAGCGTAATGGTCTGCAAATCTCTGCTCCTGGTAAAAGTATAGGGAAACAGAAAATCATTCCAGGAATATACGGCTCTCATCATGGCCAGAGTCAGGATAATGTTTCTGGACATGGGCAGCACGATTCCCACAAACAGGCGGCAGATCCCCGCACCATCAATAACGCAGGCTTCCAGGATATCATCCGGAAAAAAGCGGAAAAAGTTCAGAAACAAATACATTGATAAGGGAATTCCAAAAGCCGCCTGGGGCAGAATCACACCAAAATAGCTGTTGGTCAAATGCAGACCGGCAAATGCCTGGTACAGGGGCAGAAGGCATACCTGAATCGGTATCATCAGTCCCATTAGAAAATACATCTGTATCCGGTGTTTCCCCCGCAGCTGCATTTTTGCCAGTGCAAAAGCTGCCATGGAAGCCAGAATCAATACCAGAATTACCACTGTCCCCGTGATAATCATACTGTTTACAAAATACCGGGGAAACGAAGATTCTTTTATAATATACAGATAATTTCCCCAGTCAATCTCTCTGGGCAGGGCATAGGAAGGGCTTGTCCGGGCCTCCTCCATCCCCTTCAGCCCGAAAGCCGCCGCATAGAAAACCGGATACGCCGTCACCAGGGCAATACAGCATCCTGAGAGATAGATCAAAACTGTC
The DNA here is from genome assembly GCA_910580225.1 of uncultured Acetatifactor sp. GTDB lineage: Bacteria > Bacillota > Clostridia > Lachnospirales > Lachnospiraceae > Acetatifactor. The sequence continues at coordinate 12,606 of CAJTXE010000013.1, read as the reverse complement.
CCCAGGTGCCGTCTTGAGCGCTTTCCCCCGTTGTTCTGTTTTCCTGGCGGATGCATATTTCCTCTCTTTTCCATTCTCATCTTCCTCCCTTTTCCTGCCGCAGCCATATAGCTGAATAACGGCTCGGACCTATCTGCAGTACCGCTGCCCGAGGACCCGCCAACTGCACGCTCCTCCCCTCAGGCCTGCGTCATTTGTCAAACTGCCTCATACAGAAGCTGGCCAGAATCAGGCATATGCCCACGATCAGAACTGCCACTGCACTTCCATATCCGTACTGCATACTGCCAAAGGCTTTCTTGTACATATAGGATGCCAGTAATTCGGAACTGGTCCCCGGTCCGCCGGCAGTCAGCATAAAGGAAAAGTCAAAGGACCGCAGGGCATTGTTCAGAACCAGAACCATGTTTGCCACAAGAATCGGCCGGATATAGGGCAATTTTACATGAAATACCGTTTTCAGCCAGCCGGCTCCGTCCATTTTCGCCGCTTCTGACAGATCATACGGCACGGAAAGCAGCGCCGCAAAGAAAGTAACCATATAGACACCCATTGTCTTGTACCCCTCCGCAAAAGCCGTCACCACCAGGGACAACCCCGGTGTAGTCAGCCATTCCGTCATTCCCAGGCCTTCACTGAAAAAAGAAAGCAGATGATTGATCAGTCCTGTGGGTGTAACCGAAAATAACTTATCGAAAATCTGACAGACCGCAACCGAAGAAATTACTACCGGTATATAATAAATCGTCTGAAAAACAGCTCTTTTTTTCACCAACAGGGTCAGCAGCAGTGCAAGCAGCAGCCCTCCCCCAACCTGGAACAGAATCTGCAGTATGGTATAGACAATTGTCTGCAGAAGCACCGGCCATACAACCTTGTCCCGGGTGAATAATTCCACATAATTATCCATTCCGATAAATGTCATTCCACTCAGACCGTTCCATTGAAAAAAACTGTAATACACAGAACAGAGAATGGGAACAAACACAATGGCCGTATACAATGCCAATGCCGGCATCAGGAACAGGATCGCTGCCTTCCTGTTTTTCAACACAGAACTCATACCTTCACCTGCTTTCTCATACTTATTGCTTAAAATACTCCGCTCCGTTTACAGCGGCACTCTCATCAATCTGGGACAGAAATTCTTCCGGCGTCAACATTCCCTGTGCCAATTGCTTCACCAGATCATCCATAAGCTGACAGGTAATGGGATCGCAATTATCGTCCCAGTTGCTCCAGCTGATGGTCTGCTGCTTCATGATCTCGTAATAATCCTGCATAATCTGCGGCTTATCCTCTGGCGGGTCCAAATCAAACTGCGGGAATGTGTCATATTTATAACAGGTTTCCGCATAGTGCTTCAGCAGGAACTGGTAAAAGCGCTCCATCTCCTCGTCAAAGGTCTCTTTGTTCAGTGCCCAGGAAATGCCTGTGTGAATCGCCATGGTTCCTTTCTGTACATATTCCGGTTTGTTATCGTTCACAGGAATGGTGAAAAATCCCAGTTTCCCCTCGTCATATGCCTCTGAAAACTGACTCAGGTACACACTCTGCGACCAGGCCATAGCATACTGCCCACTCAAAAAACCGTTCATAATGTCCGTATACTCAATATTGCCGAATCCTGCCGGAAAGTATCCGCTCTCTCCCAGTTTATACAGGAAATTCACACTGTCCTGCACCACATCCTGGTCCGCAAACCGGATCTCTCCCTTTTTCGCCTGCTGCAGCCAGTCATTTCCAGTTACACTCCAGCTTGGCAGATACATTACATGAAGCAGGTTCCAGCTTGCCTTCCCCGTCACTCCCAGAGGAATGGCACCGTTTTCTTTTAGTTTTTCACAGACTGCCAGAAATTCTGTGAAGGTTTTGGGTGTCTCCTGAATCCCTGCTGCCGCAAACTGGTCCTTCCAATAGAAAAACGTATTTCCATACCGGGCTTCCGGCATAATGTACAGGCTGCCGTCATCATTCTCCACATAACCTCTGCATCCGGCATTCAGACTGTCCGTCAGACCTGCCTTTTCCAGCTGTTCATCCATATTTACCAATTTATTCTGTTTGGTCAGTTCCTCTGCAATAGGGCCTCTGTCTATCTGGAACAGATCCGGCAGTTCGTCTCCGCCGATGTACAGTTTCAATTTGTTTTTGTACTGGTCCAGATTTGGCTCTGTCTCAAATTCCGCACTGAAATTCGGATTTACTTCTTTCTGGTACTGCTGAATGATATCCTGCAGAATCTGATAAGCTACATGAGATTCTGTCCTGTTGCTGTATACACGTATTACTTTCTTCGGTTCTTCGTCCTCCTTTGCGCCGCAGCCAGCCAAAATCCCGGTTCCAATCAATGCCATACATAATAAAACGCCTAATCTCTTCCTCAACATCATAAGGTATCCCTCCTGTTAACAGTCTCTTCGCTGCTATACCGTCCAACTGAAATTTTTCCAATGATACCACGGCACTTCTTCGCCTGAAATCCGCCCCCTCTTATTTCAAATGATACAGATCCCGTGCATTTTCCGAAAGAATCCAGGCAGCTGCCTTTTCCGCATAAGATACAGTCAGCGCCTTACGGGAAACCAGCCCTTCCAGAACCCTCGCCAATACCTTCTTGAAATTCACTGCTGCAAACCAGATCGGATCCACGTCCCCCGCACCGTCAGAGCCGTACATCAGGCGTTTCAGAGGTACCTTTTCCAAAAGCATGGGCAACGCCCTCTCCACGGCAATGCTGTCATCCGCCGTCATGGAGGATACATCCGTCCAGGCATTGGCATATCCGTTGACCATGAAGGCCATCTCCTCCACAAAGGGGTAGCCGCCGTGAAGCAGCACCACGGGAATCTCACCTGTATCGCTGCGGTTCATGAATTCATACAGCAGACTCGGACGCATCAGCCTTAGATCACAGGACGGCGGATCTCCCGCTCCTGTATGGATCTGCAGCGGTAATTCATACTGCCTGCACAGCCTGACAAATTCATATACCATATAATCCCGAAAAGGTTTCTGAATCCAGCGGTCCTTATCCGTCCCGTAGTAGAAGGCCAGAAAGGAGCGCTCTGCCTCCTGCTTCGTGGGAACCAGAATCTCCAGTCCCGTGAAATACCCGATTACGGTTTTTAAAGCCGCCACCTTTCCATTTTCGATCCGCTCCTTCATATGCCTGTGGAACAGTTCCAGAAACTCATGGAATCCCATTTTATCTTCCGCATCTTCCACCAGGTGATTGCAGGTCATTTCCAAACGGATCACTTCCCTCACATCGATATTTTCCGTGGCTGTTTCAAAGGCTTGCACCTCTTCCGGTCTCAATCTCTGTCCCTGAACGGGAAATCCGGTCTCACTTAAAAAAGTCTCTATTCCGGCGTTTCGAAATAGTTTTTCCACATAATCCCGGTAGCTTTGACCCGCCAGTTCATTTCGGGCGGCAATAATCTCCCCATCCGGCGTATCCTCCGGAAGCCCCAGAAATCCCGCCAGCTCCATCAGCATCATACGATAGGAAAGCGTACTGGATACCACCTCATCCTCCACTTTCCGGTATCGGTCAGAAGAAAGAATATATCTTCTGCCGTAGACCTTTTTCTCCCTGCTCGGCATAAAAGGATGGGCATGGGCATCCACCACAGGGAATTCCGAAAAATCCAGTTTCATCTTTTTACCTCCTAATATAGTCGCTGCGCGACGGCACGAAAGGGTAAAGTCGCTTCAACGCACTTGTAATGAGAGAAACTTTTATTCGAAAGGAAACTCATAAAAGTTCCTCTCGTGCGCCTTTGCGACTTTACTGTCCAGCAGAAATTATTTTCAAAAACACTTGACATTTCTTAACTGGACTAATTTAAGTCGCTGCACAATACCAATCTCTATTATTTGTTGTTTTATTTATTCTGTTCCTGCCGCCGCAGTAACCGTTCATACTTCCCGCCGTGTGCCTCTTTCGGGTCCCCCACATTCTCTCCATATCCGAAGGCGCCTTCCAGCCCACAGATTTCTGCGGCAAATGCAGCGGCATAGGCCATTGCCTCCGGTATGGCATCATCCAGGCAGTCCTTCGGTAAATGCCCTTTTCTCAAAAACAAATCGGTCAGCAGCGCGGCCAGATACGCATCTCCTGCTCCCATGGTGTCCTTTATCGACGCTGTTTCTGCCTTCCCGTCATAGAATCTCCCTCTCCAATAGAGGATTATACCGTCTTTCCCCCGTGTACCGACTGCCAGAACCGTTCCGAAATCCGCCATTTTATGCAAAATCCTGCAAGTGTCTTCCCGACTCAGATGCCCTGCCGAAATACAGGCCACATCACAGCTCGGACATATCTCCTGCAAATACTGTTCTGTAAATCGATTGGAAAAATCATAGGCCAGGACAGCAGCACTCTCTCTGATCTGTTTCAGCCTGGGTTCAATATAGCTGTTCAGGCCGCTGTATACTACTTTGTAGTCTTTTATATATGCCAGGTCCTCAGGACCCAGATCCCAATTCTGTCTTTTCAAAGCTCCACCCTGGTTGGCACTGGCAATTACCCGTTCCCCATTTTCCACCTTTACCCGGGTATATCCGCTCTCACCTTCCATAATGCGGCATCTGGAGCAGTCTACCCCCACCTCCCCCAAAACCCTTCTGTTCAGTGTACCGTATCTGTCATTTCCGAAATATCCGAAATACCCGGTCTCCGCTCCCAGCATTTTCCCATAGACACTTACATTCAGCGCGTTTCCGCCCGGATACATCTTCCCCCGTTCCACAAACACATCCACCACATTGTCGCCAATCCCCAATAGTTTATCCATAAATCAATAACTCACCTTCCACATATATCTGCGTGTTGTCAGCGGGTGCTGCCGTTTCGCCGCCAGTGCCTGATTGTATACCACATAGACATTGTTATACAGAGAATGGTTGAAATAATCCACCACGGCACTGTCTATGGTGGACAGTCCCAGTTCCTTCGCGTCCAGAACCTCAATCCGTTTCCCATATTTCTCCAGAAATGCCAATGCTCTTTCGTCCAGCGCCCGGGTTTTCCCCTCCGAAAGCTGCAGAATAAAGGGAATCTCCCTGTCCGTAATCTCAAAAGGTCCATGGAAATATTCCCCGGCATGAATGGCATTGGAATGAATCCACTGCATCTCCATAAAAATGCAGATGCACTCCATATAAGCCGCCCCATACCCTGCTCCGCTTCCGATGGTATAGATCACACTGTCATTTTTATACTGCTCCGCAAAGGCTTCCGCCCTCCTTCTCACCAGTTTACAGGCCTTCTTCACAATCAGATCGATCTTGGATACACCGTCCATGAACTTGTCATAATTCTCATATCCTTCTGTCTGCTTCAGGATTTCCACCGCCAGAAGAAGCCCCTGCATGGTTTTCTCCTCCCCGATGTCTTTGTCCTCTCCAAAACTGTATTCCACCACATAATCCGCAAATTTCGTAATCGGGGACTCCGGAATCCAGGTAAGGGCAATGACTGTGGCTCCTCTTTCCTTTCCCAGCTCGGCTGCTTTTACAGTCTCCGGAGTATTTCCTTTATGGGAAGCCAGGATCAGAACCGTATTTTCCCCGAAACTTTTGGGAATATTATGTACAAACTCATTGCTGTTGTACCATCCCGTTTTCAGCTTTACCCCTTCTGTCTCCAAAAATACCTTAGCCGGATAAAAAGCCCCCAGGGAACCACCGCAGGCCACAAAATAGACCTCCCGGATTCCTCCTGCCTCCTTCTTCGCCTTTAGAATCTCTTCTACTATATTTTTCATGCGACACATACTCCCTTCTTGCAATTCATTATATATCCTTATATAAGGTTTGATAACAATATATACTTATTTCTCTTATTTGTCAACCCTGTGAATTCATTTTTACAAAAAAATCTGCAGGTCCCCAATTGGGTCACCTGCAGACTCCTATACTTTACTTTCATTACGGCCAAATTCTCAAACCAAAATTCCGGTCATCCGCCTCTCCTGCTATGGGAAAGCTCTCCTCATACCCCTCCAAAAGGCTTCACGCCCTCTACCGCATCCCGCGCACAAATATATGCATCATCATTGTCAATATCCACCAGAAGATACCTGTCATTTCCCATCCCAAGCTCTTTCATATAGCTTAGCTGCCTCATACCATGGCGGGTTTCCATCCGTTCTACCAGATCTCTGTGATCATTCTCGTTCAACGCATACACCAGATCAACGGATGCCTGATCCACCGCCAGGATATCTGTAGATGCGGCTATGCCGATATTGGGTGTCACCACCGGAAGCGCAGCACAGCCCTCGCAGTCACAGGATACAGACATATTGCGGAGCACATTGATATAGGTGACATGTCTTCCGAAATAATCCACTGCCGCCTTGGTAGATTCCGTCATCCTCTCCATAAATTCTTCCATGCTGATATTCCACATATCTTCAGAACCAGGAGTCGTGTGGATCATACCTTTCCCGATACGCCCGTCCGCACAGCCGATCCCAATATTTTTGTTGGAGCCTCCAAAACCACCCATTGTGTGACCCTTGAAATGGGTCAGCGCCAACATGGAATCATAATTCAGGAGATTCTTTCCCATAGACATCCCGGTAAACCATTTACCGCCTTTTACCGGCACCATGACAGTTCCCTCCTCATCCAGGATATCCACTGGGCAGAAGGTCCATCCGTTTACCCGCAGCGTCTCTCTGTGGGCCTCGGTGGTGTAGCGATCTCCCTCATAATAGGTATTGGTCTCCAAAATGGCGGCTTCCGGCAATTCTTCCCGTATCAGATGTTCCACCCAGTCCCTGGGGATAATGTTGGGACCATTTCTCTCACCGGTATGGAGCTTGATTCCCACCTTTCCTGTAAGATCAGCGCTGACCCTTCTGTATATTTTCTGTAACCCTTCCGCAGATAGCTCTCTGGTAAAGTACACGATAGATTCGTTTCCTGTCCGCTCGCCATAGGGCACGTAACGATTTCCGCCGGTTCCCGGCATTATTTTCTTGTGGTCCATATTGGTTCCCTCCTTTATTGTTATAATGGTCTCTCTGAGCATTCCTCCAACTCAATCTCTTTCTAAAAAATCTGTCTCATGTATCGTCTGAAATAATCGATACTGATTCTCCTCCGGGTCATTTTTCATCTGCAGAATACGCACTACTCCGGAATTCATATCCCGACTTATTTCTTCTAATTTTATTACCTGCTCCGTGGCTATAGGATAGAAGACATTGACCAGGGGAATTTTCCTCCCCTCTGTCTCCTCCATGTACTTCCTCAGAAGATTCAGCCTTACATACTTGCTCCGGTCTGCGGCAATATAATTCAGAAAGCTCTGTTTTTCCACCGGAATAGGCCCATTTGGAGTACATTTTTTAAATTCCAGAATATATCTGCAGCGCCCGTCGGCATCGTACAACAGCATATCACAATCCCCCGGAAACACTGCCCCGGTTTCAGCAGAATGCAGTGACAGATACCTCTCCAGATCAGTCTCATAAAAGATCAATGGTTTCTTCATTTTAAATTTTCCGTTTGAATTTTCAATCAGCATGCTTTCCATATCCGCTAAAGAGACAGGCCTCTTCCGCAGACATTTTCCCTCGCCAACAGCAACTTCTACAGCGACTTGTGTCTGCCCGGACAACCGAAAATTCTCCTGCAAATTCTTGACCACCATATAACGGCACTGCATGTAATGACCTCTGAAAAAATCCAGATCCCGATATAGCTGCTCCTCATTCTCGTTTGCAAAAAACGTTCCGTCAAAAAACGGATCTGCCAGGTTGACTACTCCATTGTCGTTTATGGTTATCTCTCTTTTTATCCATATGGTGCGGTTAAAATCCCCGTCTGTTTTGTTCTTGTTCCACAAGATAAAGAAGCAAAAACTGACTGCATGAAAGCCAAATGCCTCCAGCGCTCTCCTGCTGTATTGATAAGTGAAATCTCCCAGCCTTGGATTGTATTTCGGTCGTTTGTTCTCGGAGGATTTCAAATGAGGGGTATCTATGGTATAGTTCTTTGTATAAGATCGCTGTGTCATACATACTCCTTCCCTTGGCCTTCAAAGCTCGTTTCAAACTGCGCATCAATATCATTTCCTTGTCAGACAGCGTCCCCCTGCGGACAAACCGCATGGCATATTCTTTCGACGGCTATGAAATAACAAAAGCGGCGCAGGGTCCTTAAATCTCTACACCGCCGACAACGCACAAAGCCATTCTCCCCCTTAATAATTGAAATAAAAACGGGTTTAATGACGTTGGGTGCAATATTTTGCTGTATGGGAGAGGCTGGATCTCCTGCTCAGGGACATGGTTGGCGGCCGCCTTCCATGTCCTGCCTGTTTTTTGCTATCTCACCTGATATTTTACATCATGATATGCCAGATTACAAGGGGCTTTCATGTAGTTCCGCAATTGTCATCCAAATCTGTCCGTCTTTCCGGGATATGCGCGCTGGAGCGTGGTTGAAAAATCATAGACACCCTAGCCAGGCCGTTCTATAGCATAAATGAGAGGAACAGAACCCTGATACGGAAATTGAAGCTGCAACTCCGACAATCTTGTCGCATTCAATTCCGGTCAGTGCAGTCGTAAGCATAGCGGATACCCTGCCTGTCATCCTGTCCGCCATCATACCGCTGCGGGCTTACCGCCTTTACAATCAGGTCAGTGCTATCATAGAACTACAATTTAATATGCCACTCCTCCTTTGGTTAACTTTCCTGTATTAATATCTATAAAGAAATTATACCTAGATCTGCAATACTTATCTTCTTGATTTTTTTCCCCATCACAGACCACAATAATATTATGCCTTAAATTGGAAAAATATAGCATTTTTAATCCCGATGGATTCTTAACTTTAAACAAATAATTACCATTTGTATCATACCCCATCAATTCTTGGTTTCCACAAGAAATAATAAATATTCTTTTCTCTTGTGGGAAAAATCCAACTTGATTCATATTTTCAACTGTAATTTTCTTCATATTTTCTTGTAGAGACCATTCTACAGTGCCAGCCTCCAAATCATAATACAATATCAGTTTCCCAGCATAATTAAAAAAATAAACCTTATTTTGTTTAAAATTCTTTCCTGTTTCTATTTGTATTAAATGCACTTCTTTTCTTTCTGATGCCCAAAAAGCATCTTCTAATTTTAATGTTATTGTCCTATTTTCAAAAGTCCATAAAACCTTATTTGATTCTATTTTTATATCTTTAATCATTTTCTCCTGTACAATGTTTGTATACACAAAATCACCATATCTCCCTTCTCCCTTTCATTCGGTTTCACTGCCCAATATACTTTCCCGGTTTCAAGAACAGCTTTCCTGCCATTCTTATGCATTTCCCGGCGTATGGCATTTTCCTCTGTCAGTACATCCGTCATCTTCCTCACCTGACACCGCACCGCTTCCTCCAGATCTTCCTTGCTTTTATTCAGCTTTATCACAGTAAATCTGTATTGCCTTATCAACAAATTCCGCTGTTCCTTCACCGCCGTACTCATCGATGTTTTTGGTGAACTCTCCATCTCCGGAATACATTTTCCCAAGTCCACTAAGAATCTTGTTAGAACAAGTATACAGATTTTCTGTAATATATTCCTGTATCCTCTTTACGATATCCTGGGCTTCAGGAGATGCCGGATCTGTATCCTTTATCTCCCCAGCTTCTTTGAAGAACAACATAAATCGGTCAGCCAAGATCCTGTCGTCTTCCTCGGTACGATTCTTTGTTTTCTCCTGCATCTCTTTGTATTCCGGCATATTGCCATACAATTCTTTAGCTCGTCTGGAATACTCATCAAGTTTGCTTCTGTCAAACGCCTTAAAATCCATCTGCTTCACTCCCAACATTTTTATTCCAAGCGCAAAGTTCATCAGGTTTTCAATATGTTCCTTCTTCAGCTTAAGCAGCTCTATCTGCTGCTCCAAAGCCTTGCTCCTGTCAAAATCAGGACTGTTGATGATTGCCTTGATGTCTTTCAGCGGAAATTCCAACTCACGGAACAGCAAGATGTGCTGCAGGCGCTCCAAATCTGTATCGTCATACAGCCTGTAACCCGCGTCTGTGTATCCCGCCGGATGCAAAAGACCGATCCTGTCATAATACTGCAGGGTACGTATACTTACCCCGGCAAGCCTGCTCACTTCGTGTACTGTCATCATTGGCATTTCCTCCATCTGCTTGGTAATACCAATATAAACTATTACGCTGCGTAGGAGTCAATACTTTTTTGAAAATTTTTCAATACCCGTCAATCAATATGGGAACAGCTATTTATTTTATTCCCTAAATGGAATATAATATCGTTAGGCTTTCTAACCACACATAATGACGAAATCCCGTAGTCTACAATCATTTGAATCAGAAAATCGGAAAATTAGGGAGTAATCAAAATGGAAAATTTTGAAAAGACATTTGATAATGCCGCAGCGGATTATGATAAGAGTCGTCCAATGTATGTAAAAGAGATATATGAAGACATATTTAATTATCAGCAAATAAATCAGGATAGCCATGTGCTTGAGATTGGCATGGGAACAGGAAAAGCAGCTCAGCCAATTCTTGATACTCATTGCCATTTTGTCGGAATTGAACCAGGAGAGGAACTTGCAGCCTTGGCAAAAGAGAAATTCCAAAAATACGCGAATTTTTCATTATATCGTCAGACTTTGCAGGATTATATATGTGAAGATTATTCCTTTGATTTCATATATGCGGCTACTGCATTTCACTGGATTCCAGAAGAATATGGATACAAGAGAGTTTATAATCTTCTTAAAAAAGGCGGGGTATTCGCTCGTTTTGCCTATCACGCCGGCCCCGATAAAGGACGGAGAGCGCTGGCTGATGAAATAGATAAACTATATCGAAAATATATGCCTCAGGAGAGCAAGCCCACCGAATTTAGTGATACGGATGCAAAAAAGCTGGCTAATAAGGCACTTGCATACGGATTTGCTGATGTGAAATATATGCTGTATCATACCATAAAAAATTTTACAGCCGATGAATATATGTCGTTGCTGAAAACATACCCGGACCACATGAAGCTGGAAGCAGCCGCCCGTAAAAAACTTTTTGAGGGTATTTTCAAAGCCATAGAGGACAATGGCGGAATCATGACCGTGTATTATACCATGGATCTGGAATTGGCAAAAAAATAAATTCCGGTTTGTAAACTTTTTCTATAAGTTTCCCCTAATTTCAAGGCTTTGCGCTATGCCAGACTTAAAATATGTATCCTTTTCCCTTGTTTTTGCCCTTATGAGCAGGTTACAAGGGAAAGTTTTCTTATTCAGTTTTAATTCGTTCCCACAACCTTATCCAAGAGTTTTGCAGATTCCTTCTGTAGAAATTCCGTTGATAGCGTTCACCATACTGCATACGGTTTTTAAGCTGCTGTTTCTTTGCTTTCTTCAGGATGTCAGCGAGGGCGTTCCCAAAATCAACGATCCGAACTTTCTTCCTTTTTGTCGCGCCGATTTCGTGCTTATGAATAGCGCCATATGGCGGATATGTTCGTATGCGGACAGCCTGTGCTGCCACTCACATTATACAAACCCATACCAGCCTCTTTCAGAAATCGGTTGCCGCCACTTACAGGAGGGAGGACAAAACACAATACAAAGACATTTATTTATCCGCATGAGCAAGCCGCCTGATGTCAGGGGCTATATATCCAGCCATGCGAAACAGGAGAATCTGTATGCAGTCTATGAAACAACAGACCGCCATTATTGGACGGAGCTTGCGAAATGCAGCCAGCAGGAATTTCAAAGAAGCGGCACGGAGGGAAAATGTATCGAGACGAGGAAATTTATCATTATCCTGCCCAAATCATTTTCGAATCTCTATGAACCGGACAAACTGTTACAGTTGTTCACAGACCGCTTTAAAGGAAAAGTATGGTGTGGAGTGCGTATCGGCTCTTTATCCATTTGATGCTCCTGTCATAGTTCTTCTGCATAGCTGCCTGTAATCTCGATGGATTTCTGTCAGGATCCATAAATGTAAAGTACCAGTATGGTGAAAAAACATTGAACCATATCGTATTGATGTTCCTTCATTATTCCAATTCGTACTTTATTGTCAATTACACTTTAAATCATTTTTCCATTCTCAACCTGCACAGCGATCTGCCAGTCATCTTCATAAACGATAGTTCCCACAAAATTTGTATAAACCACATCATAAGCTTTTTGATGTCTATCTAAAAGTGCAATAGCAGGTTTTAATTTCTCAATCATTTCTACTGTACTTTCACATTTAAAAAAAGTAATGATCTTTTCATGGTTCTTACAGGGTTCCGGTTCAGGAAGATTATCCTTGAACCAGTCATCAATAGATATGAATAGCTCTTTTTCTTCGTTGGTTAATTGCTCATCTCTTATCAGATTCCAACAAAGGCTAAATATCCCTTTGGGATACTTTGTAATATAGGAAGTTTCTCTTCCCTGTATTCTCATATATTTATATTTCATATTATTATGTCCTCCAATTTAAAGTAGAGTATATCATAAACCAGCTATCTTGTATACAACTTCAATTAGGCTTTTGGAAATTCCTCCAAAAGCCTGCTATACTTTAGCCAGG
>CAJTXE010000012.1 GCA_910580225.1 uncultured Acetatifactor sp. | reverse complement strand
GCTTCTGTGGCTCAGTTGGTAGAGCGATTGATTCGTAATCAATAGATCACGGGTTCGAGTCCCGTCAGAAGCTTTTATGGAAAAAGCCGTAAACCCCAAATTTTTTATTAAAATCAAGGATTTGGGGTGTTTGTTTTTACCATCTGGAAATTTTATTTCTATCTTCAGACCACTAATTCCATTTCAAAAGTATTAAGGAAGTTAATTGAAGGCAAAGAGCTGAAACTGTAATTGGCAGCAGTCGATCTTAGATTTTTGGTATATGCATTCCAACTTAAGGGTGGATAATCGGGAAGGATTTTAAGACTTTATGTAAGGCCGGAAAGCAGATGCTTTTTTGGCCTTTTCTGTTACGGTTACATTTTAAACCGTATTTTTATCTGATGTTCGATGATCTGAATGGATTTGTAGAATCCGAGTGCAATGATACAGAGTATAATGATACTTGTAATCACCATATCCAGCTGAAAGACCTGGGATCCATAGATAATCAGATACCCAAGTCCCCGTCTCGCTGCCAGAAATTCGCCGATGATGACCCCTACAAGTGCCAGGCCGATATTTACTTTGGCGGTGCTTAACAGGATGGGCACCGAGCCGGGAAGTACTACCTTGGAGAAAGCATCCCGCCGGGTGCCTCCCAATGTGTAAATTAAAGTGATCTTTTCTCTGTCGACCTGCTGAAAACCGGTATAAAAACTGATAATGGAACCAAAAATAGCCACGGACATACCTGCCACAATGATTGTTCTGGTACCGGTGCCCAGCCATACAATGAACAGAGGTGCCAGGGCTGACTTGGGCAGACTGTTCAATACCACCAGGTAAGGTTCCAATATTTCTGAAAGTTTAGCGGAATACCACAGCAGTGTGGAAACCAGCAGGCTGAAAAGCAATACAAGCAGAAAGCTGAAAAGTGTCTCAAAAAGCGTTACTCCGATATGACTCAGCATAGAATTGTTTCTGATCTGTTCTGCGAAGCACTGTACCACACGGCTGGGACTGGAAAAGAAGAAACTGTCTATCCATTTTAATTCAGCACTGATTTCCCAAAGTACCAGAAAAAGGACGAAAAGAAGTGTCCTCCAGGAAGCGATTTCATGATGATGTCTGCGATGTTTTTTTACAAATTCTTCCTGTTTTGTCAGATGGGCTGCTTTTTTGTTTTTCTGGAGTGTTTCTTCAGTGGAAACTTTCTTTTTTTCATTATCAGTTTTCATATGTCAGATCCTCCCATAACATATTGAAGTACTGTTGAAATTCAGGAGCATTTCTTGCCGCCAGGGGGGAATCATCCGCAAGTGTCAGTCTGACGTTTACTTCGTTTTTTACCACTGCCGGACGGCCGGAGAGAACGATGATCCTGTCTGCCAGGCTGATGGCTTCCGACAGATCATGGGTTATGATGATCATTGTTTTGCCGGCGGCCCGGATCAGGCGGCAGATGTCCGCAGACACAAAGAGTCTGGTCTGGTAATCCAACGCGCTGAAGGGCTCATCCAGCAGAAGCAGCTGTGGTTCCAGAGCCAGGGTACGGATCAGAGCAGCTCGCTGCTTCATTCCGCCGGACAGTTCGCTGGGGCGTTTGTCGCGGAATTTGTCAAGTCCATAGTCTATCAGAAGCCGCTCTACAGTATCCAGATGCTCTTTCGTCATGGCATGATTTAATTCCAGCCCAAGAATGACATTGCGGTATACAGTGCGCCATTCGAAAAGGTGATCCCGCTGAAGCATGTATCCTGTTTTGGGATAATGCAGTGTCCCGTCCGGATTGTTTACTGAGATAGTGCCTTCTTCGGGAGATAAAAGGCCTGCAATAATAGAGAGAAGGGTGGATTTTCCGCAGCCGCTTGGCCCTACAATGGCAATAAATTCTCCTTCCCGGACACCAAAGGAAATATTTTCCAGTGCCTTCGTTTCCCCATGCAGGCTGTGGTAGGAATAGCCTATATTTTTTAACTCAAGGATGTTTGGCATAACCTGTTTTCCTTAAGTCCGTTTTCCCGGACTTATAACCTTTTGCCTTTTATAATAATGTATGAACTTAAGAGAAGAATGGTTCAGCTTTATAGAGGGCACAACGAATGAATATTGATCAGTTTCAGGGGAACCATCAGGACGGAATTTTCAGACCAAAATGGTGATTTACTTGCACTGCGAAATTTTTTATGGTAATATCTTGTTTAAAGTGCTGCGGGACCGGCGCCCGGATTACTCCTGCGGCAGAATCTATACTGGAAATCGGAGGAGAATATGGCACAGTTATGGGGTGGCCGCTTTGTCGGTGAGACAGACAAACTGGCTTATAAATTTAATGCCTCTATTGGTTTTGACAAACGTCTTGTTGAGGAGGATATCCAGGGAAGCACTGCCCATGTTTTCATGCTTGCAAAGCAGCAAATCCTCACGGAGGAAGAACGAGATTCTATTCTGCAGGGTCTTCGGGAGATTCGGGAAGAGGTAAAAGCAGGAGTGCTTGAAATTGATGATACCTATGAAGACATCCATAGTTTTGTGGAGGCTGTCCTGATCAAAAAGGTCGGTGAAGTTGGGAAAAAACTTCATACAGGAAGAAGTCGTAACGACCAGGTGGCACTGGATATGCGTCTCTATACCAGGAGACGGGTTCGAGATACAGATGCCTTGCTGAAGGAGCTGCTCACTGTGATTTTAGCTGTTATGGAAGAAAACCTGGAGACTTATATGCCCGGTTTCACCCATCTGCAGAAGGCACAGCCCACCACTCTGGCCCATCATTACGGGGCTTATTTCGAAATGTTTAAACGGGACAGACAGCGGATGGCCGATATTTATCAGCGAATGAATTATTGTCCCCTGGGGGCAGGGGCCCTGGCAGGCACCACTTATCCCCTGGATCGAGAGTGTACAGCCTCCATGATGGGATTTGCAGGGCCGACCCTGAACAGCATGGATTCTGTATCAGACAGGGATTATCTGATCGAATTTCTGTCGGCACTGTCCACAGTAATGATGCATCTTAGTCGGTTTTGTGAGGAGATCATCATCTGGAATTCCAATGAATATCAGTTTGTGGAGATAGACGACGCTTATTCCACAGGGAGCAGCATTATGCCCCAGAAAAAGAATCCCGACATTGCCGAACTGGTAAGAGGCAAGACCGGGCGTGTGTACGGTGCCCTATTGTCCCTGCTTACCACCATGAAGGGGATTCCTCTTGCTTATAATAAGGATATGCAGGAAGACAAAGAGCTGTCCTTTGATGCCATGGATACGGTAGAAAGCTGCCTGGTGCTTTTTACCGGAATGCTGCGCACCATGAAGTTCCGGAAAGAGCGCATGGCGGCAAGTGCCATGAACGGATTTACAAATGCCACGGATGCGGCAGATTATCTGGTGGGAAAAGGAGTACCGTTCCGGGATGCACACGGTATTGTAGGTAAATTAGTTCTGTATTGCGTAGAAAAGGACACCTCTATCGAGAAATTGTCTCTGGAAGAGCTGCAGTCTGTCAGTGAGTATTTTGGTGAAGATCTCTATAAAGCAGTTTCTCTGAAGACCTGTGTGGAAAAGCGCCTGACACTCGGTGCGCCCGGACCGGATGCCATGAAGCATGTCATTGAAGTCCACAGGACTTATCTGGCAGGAGATGATTTCGGAGGGATGTTTGAAAAGTCCGTACTGCAGAACGAATGAATTTTTGCGGAGTATATATACCGAAAGTTCATGTCGGATGCAGCATAAACGACATCGAGATTATCTTCAGGTTCCGGTTGTGCATTGCCGGATCTTCACATTAGAAACAGGAGGAAAAACAATGAGTGAGAAATTAAAGGCAGGTATTTTAGGCGGCACAGGCATGGTAGGACAGAGATTTATCGCTCTGTTGGAGAATCATCCGTGGTTCGAAGTAACTACAATCGCAGCAAGTCCCCGTTCGGCAGGTAAAACTTATGAAGAAGCCGTAGACGGCAGATGGAAAATGGATACACCTATGCCGGAAGCTGTGAAAAATAGAAAGGTCATGAATGTCAACGACGTGGAGGCTGTTGCTTCCCAGGTGGACTTCGTATTCAGCGCTGTTGACATGTCCAAAGACGAAATAAAGAAGATCGAAGAAGATTATGCCAGGACAGAGACGCCTGTGGTTTCCAACAACAGTGCCCACAGATGGACTCCCGATGTTCCCATGCTGGTGCCGGAGATCAATCCCGGACATATAGACGTTATTGCGTCCCAGAGAAAACGTCTGGGCACAAAGCGTGGATTCGTGGCAGTGAAGCCCAACTGCTCCATCCAGAGTTATGCCCCGGTTCTTACTGCATGGATGGAATTTGAACCTGTGGAGGTGATAGCCACCACCTATCAGGCCATTTCCGGAGCCGGCAAAACCTTTCAGGACTGGCCGGAGATGATCGGAAATATTATCCCTTACATAGGCGGAGAAGAAGAGAAGAGTGAGAAAGAGCCTCTGCGCATCTGGGGTAAGGTGGAGAACGGAGCCATTGTGCCGGCGGAAGGTCCTGTGATCACCTGTCAGTGCATTCGTGTTCCAGTGCAGAACGGACATACAGCTGCAGTGTTTGTGAAATTTAATAAAAAGCCAACCAAAGAACAGCTGATTCGGAAACTGCGGGAATTCAGCGGGGAACCTCAGCGTCTGCAGCTGCCCAGTGCACCAAAGCAGTTCATCCGGTATCTGGAGGAAGATAACAGGCCTCAGGTAGCTCTGGATGTGGACTTTGAGAATGGTATGGGCATCAGCGTGGGACGGCTCCGGGAGGATACTGTATACGATTATAAATTTATTGGCCTGTCTCACAACACGGTTCGAGGGGCTGCAGGAGGAGCCGTTCTGTGCGCGGAACTGTTGAAGGCCAATGGATATATCACTGTGAAATAAGGATGTAAAATGTGGGAAAAAAATTATTTATTGCAGAGAAGCCCAGTGTGGCGCGGGAATTTGCAAATGCATTAAAAGTGAATACTACGTCCAGGGACGGTTATCTGGAATCGGCGGATGTAATTGTCACCTGGTGTGTGGGCCATCTGGTTACCATGAGTTACCCGGACGCTTACGATGAGAAACTGCGCAGATGGAGCTTTGATACGATTCCTTTTCTTCCGGAAGAATATAAATACGAAGTCATTGAAAGCTCAAAAAAGCAATATACTATTGTGAGCTCCTTGATGAAGCGTCCTGATGTAACAACGATTTATGTCTGTACAGACTCCGGAAGGGAAGGGGAATACATATACCGTCTGGTGGAACAGATGTCCGGGGTCAAAGATAAGGAACGGAAACGGGTGTGGATCGATTCCCAGACAGAGGAAGAGATCCTAAGGGGAATCCGGGAGGCTAAGGATCTAAAGGAATATGACAATTTAAGTGATGCGGCCTATCTGAGAGCCAAGGAAGACTATCTCATGGGTATCAATTTTTCCAGGGTACTCACCTTGAAATACGGTAATACGGTAAAAGACTATTTGAAACGTGATAAGGCGGTGATTTCCGTTGGCCGGGTCATGACCTGCGTACTGGGAATTATTGTAAATCGGGAGAGGGAAATCCGTTCCTTCGTCAAAACACCGTTTTACAGGGTATTGGGCAGTTTCCGCCTCCAAGACAAATGCTTTACCGGGGAATGGAAAGCTGTGGAGGGTTCTTCCTGGTTTGCTTCTCCAAAACTTTATAAAGACAACGGTTTCCTGGAAAAGGCAGATGCGGAAAAAATGGTGGCTCATTTGGAGAAGAAGCCGGTAGGTGATGTGGTCCTGGAAAGCATTTCCAGGAAAAAGGAGAATAAGAATCCTCCTCTGCTCTATAATCTGGCTGAATTGCAGAATGAATGTTCTAAAATGTTTAAAATCAGCCCGGATGAAACTTTGAGGATCGCGCAGGAACTGTATGAAAAGAAAATGATCACATACCCAAGAACAGATGCCAGAGTTCTGTCCACAGCAGTCGCAAAGGAAATCCATAAAAATATCGGTGGACTTCAGGGCTTTGGCCCCGTCGCTGCCTTTGCTGCAGAAATTCTGCAGAAGGGCAGCCACAAGGGGATTGCAAAAACCCGGTATGTCAATGACAAGCTGATCACGGATCACTATGCCATCATTCCGACAGGTCAGGGACTGAACAACCTGAAGAACCTGCCTCCTCTGTCGGCCAGAGTATATGAGGTAATTGTCCGCCGATTCCTGAGCATTTTTTATCCACCTGCAGTATATCGGAAATATGTGCTGTGCATCCGGGTAAAGGAAGAACGATTTTTTGCCAGTTTCAAGGTGCTTGTGGAGGAAGGATATCTAAGAGTGGCAAGAAAGGAGAACCCGCGTTCAGTTTCCTCCACAGGCAATGCAGTGCAGAGAGACAGGATGTTGGAATCAGGAACTTCCAAAGCGGAACGATCCGAAGCAGTTCCGAGGGTGGAAGCTGCCATACAGGGAACAGGACCAGAAACCGCCATGGGGAAAACAGCAGAAGAAATACCTGATCAGGGAATTATCATGCAGGAAGCGGCGGGAATGTCTTCGGGAAATGTTAAAACCATGCCTGAAAAGAGACCTGCTGAAACCCAAAAACAGGAGGTGGGCGAAGAGGAGACGGAAATCAGGGGCGATGATGCCTTTCTGAAGCTTCTGGATTCCCTGAAAAAAGGAGCAAAACTGGCAGTGGACTCTTATGAGATAAAAGAAGGCGAAACTTCACCGCCCAAACGCTATACCTCGGGAAGCATCATCCTCACGATGGAGAATGCAGGACAGTTTATTGAAGATGATGAGCTGCGGGCTCAGATCAAAGGAAGCGGCATTGGTACCAGTGCCACAAGGGCGGAAATCCTGAAGAAACTGGTAAACATCGAATACCTGTCACTGAATCAGAAAACCCAGGTACTTACTCCTACCCTGATGGGTGAAATGATTTATGATGTTGTGGGAAGTTCCATCAGGGCACTTTTGGATCCAGCCCTGACAGCCAGCTGGGAAAAGGGACTTACCATGGTGGCAGACGGCAATATTACATCAGAGGAATACATGGACAAGCTGAATGGTTTTGTGGGACGCAGAACCCAGTATGTGAAACAGCTCAGCAACCAGAGAGCACTGTTTACACAGTTTCAGACAGTTGCCGCCAATTATAAGATATCTTGAATACGAAAGCGGTATTGGTTTGTGGACTGATGTCAGTAAGAGAACAGCGGCAGACACAGGGTGATATCTGCGATTTAGGCTCCAGGGAGTTTATAGGGCCTGAAAGGAGGATTGATTTAAAGATGAACACTGGAATTACCATATCTGATTTATATGATTTAAAGGAGACAATCGCTGCCGGACTTTTGGAGGAGTTGACCTATCCATGGGAAGCGCTTCCGAAAATTCATGATTTCATTATCGGTCTGGGAGAAAGGCTTCCGAAAGAGATCTATGAAGAAAGGGAAGAACATATTTGGGTCGCAAAGAGCGCAAAAGTAGCTTCTACAGCCTGTCTCAACGGACCGCTTATCGTGGATGAAGATGCGGAAATCCGTCACTGTGCATTTGTACGAGGGAATGCCATTGTGGGAAAGGGAGCGGTTGTAGGCAATTCAACGGAACTGAAAAATGTAATTCTGTTTAATAAAGTTCAGGTGCCTCATTACAATTATGTGGGAGACAGTATCCTGGGTTTTCAGTCCCACATGGGGGCCGGTGCCATCACCTCTAACGTGAAAAGCGATAAAAGCCTGGTGGTGGTAAAGGGAGCGGACATCTCGGTCAAAACAGGTCTGAAGAAGATGGGAGCCATGTTGGGGGACCATGTGGAGGTTGGCTGTAACAGTGTCCTGAATCCGGGGACCGTTGTTGGCAGGAATACAAACATCTATCCCACGTCCATGGTCAGAGGCGTGATACCTGCCGGAAGTATCTATAAGAAGTCTACTGAGATCACCGCAAAAAAGGAAGTATAAAAGGATAATTAGAGATGGGAAAGATATTTTTTTACAAAAAATACTAGATTTTTTCCCGTAAGTATGAGAAAATGAAGAAAGAGATTATTATATGTCAATTTTCTAATTGATATGCAACGGGAAGTGCGCGTCTGCGGGCTTTTTGTTGTAATGAATAATAACTTACATAATCGAAAGGAGATTTCACATGATTTATTCAAAGGAAGTTGAAGAAATGTGCACAGTTGCGCAGGGTGTGCACCATGGCTGTGCGCCTATCCCCGAAGAAGCAAAGTGGGTACAGGCAAAGAAGGTGGAAGATATCTCCGGCCTCACACATGGTGTTGGCTGGTGTGCTCCTCAGCAGGGCGCATGTAAGCTGACTCTGAACGTCAAGGAAGGCATCATTCAGGAAGCGTTGGTTGAGACCATCGGCTGCTCCGGTATGACCCATTCCGCAGCTATGGCATCTGAGATTCTTCCCGGCCTGACTGTCATGGAAGCGCTGAACACCGACCTTGTGTGTGATGCCATCAACACTGCCATGAGAGAGCTGTTCCTGCAGATCGTCTATGGGCGTACCCAGAGCGCATTCTCCGAGGAAGGACTTCCCATCGGCGCAGGTCTCGAAGATCTGGGCAAGGGCCTTAGAAGCCAGGTTGGTACCATGTATGGTACTTTGAAGAAGGGTCCCCGTTATCTGGAAATGGCAGAAGGGTATGTAACAGGCATTGCTCTGGACAAGGATGATCAGATCATCGGTTATGAGTTTGTCAGCCTTGGAAAGATGACCGACTTCATCAAGAAGGGCGACGACCCCAACACTGCATATGAGAAGGCAAAGGGTCAGTACGGCCGTGTTGCGGATGCCGTGAAGATCATCGATCCCAGAAAAGAATAGAGCATGATTGCGAGGCAGCTGCATACTGCTTCCCAAACAGCGAATTCCAATTGAGAAGTTTCCAGAATATAGAAGGAGGACAGGAAGAAATGGCTTTATTTGAATCATATGAAAGACGTATTGATAAAATTACGGAAGTTCTGAAGGGCTATGGTATTTCTTCTATCGAAGAAGCTGAGAAGATTACCAAAGACGCAGGACTTGACGTATACGAGCAGGTGAAGAAGATCCAGCCCATCTGCTTTGAGAACGCATGCTGGGCTTATACCGTAGGCGCAGCTATTGCCATCAAAAAGGGGTGCCGCAAGGCTGCGGATGCAGCGGCTGCCATCGGAGAGGGTCTTCAGGCATTCTGCATTCCCGGATCCGTTGCCGATACCCGCAAGGTAGGTCTTGGTCATGGTAATCTGGGTAAGATGCTTCTGGAAGAGGACACCGATTGCTTCTGCTTTCTGGCAGGACATGAGTCCTTCGCCGCTGCAGAAGGCGCTATCGGCATTGCGGAAAAGGCCAACAAGGTTCGTCAGAAACCTCTGCGTGTTATCCTGAACGGATTGGGAAAAGACGCTGCCAAGATCATCTCCCGCATCAACGGCTTTACTTTTGTTGAGACAGAGTATGATCCTTACACCAATGAGGTGAAGGAAATCGAGAGAATTGCTTACTCAGAAGGACTCCGTTCCAAGGTAAACTGCTATGGATCCAACAGCGTTCCCGAGGGCGTTGCCATCATGTGGAAGGAAAATGTGGACGTATCCATCACTGGTAACTCCACCAATCCCACCAGATTCCAGCATCCCGTTGCAGGTACCTACAAGAAAGAAAGAACAGAGGCAGGTAAGAAGTATTTCTCTGTTGCTTCCGGCGGCGGAACAGGACGTACACTGCATCCGGACAACATGGCTGCAGGCCCTGCTTCTTACGGCTTTACCGATACACTGGGACGTATGCATTCCGACGCACAGTTTGCAGGTTCCTCTTCCGTACCTGCACATGTGGAGATGATGGGACTTATCGGCATGGGCAACAACCCCATGGTTGGTGCTACTGTGGCTGTGGCCGTTTCCATTGAGGAAGCTGCGAAAGAGGGTAAGTTCTAAGAAATTTGCTATAAATCAATCGTATCAGGTCTTCCCTGGAAAATCCGGGGAAGATTTTTGTTTTCCATAAAAGCCCTGTACAGGATTGTATTTTTATGTGGAAATTTTTCCTGATCTATTGTATAATATAGAATAGCTTTTACATAAAGCCAACAGTAAGAAACGGAAAAGGAGAAAAAGATGGAAGGGAATAATCAAAACGGACAAAACAATGGCCAGTACAGTAATTACCAGGATTACACGGCAAATGTTCCCTATCAGGCGCCGCCGGATAACAAGGGCAGCAATGGGACAAACGGTCTTCAGGTGGCAGGCCTGGTCTGCGGCATACTGGGTATCTGCACCAGCTGCTGCTACGGGTTACCGGGTATCATTCTGGGAATTGCAGGCCTAATCTGTGCCATCATCGGAAACAACAGAGGGAAAACAGGCGTGGGAATTGCAGGATTGGTATGCTCTATCATCAGCATTGTCGTGGGTATCGGAGCACTGATTTATTACATCTGGGCAATCGCGTATCTGAATCAGATCGGTTATCTGGATATGATCATGCAGAACATGTGACGGCACAGGAATTTGCAAAATAATGCGTTCCGGTTGGGAGGAATGACATTGGCAGACAGTTTTTCAAGAAAGGAACAGAAAAAGGCATGGGGAGAAAATGTCACACTGGAGACGGAGCTGTTCCATATCGGGCTGATTCTGTTGGCAGCAGGCGGTGGACTCTGGGTTATGTATTATTTTCTGTTCCGGAAATTTCTACCGGAAATTCCCTGCTTTTTCTCGGAATTTCTGGGCATTTACTGTCCGGGCTGCGGCGGAACGCGAGCTTTTAATGCATTGTTTCATGGCCGCTTTCTTCTTGCTCTGTGGTACCATCCGCTGGTCCCTTATATGATACTGGTAGGCGGTGGTTTCATGTTGACACAGGGACTAAACCGGATCGGCATCAGACAAGTGAGAGGATGGCGGTTTCATCACTGGTATCTGTACGGAGCAATTGCTCTGGTTGTCTGCAATCTGCTGGTGAAGAATGTTCTGCGGCTGATATGGGGGATTCTGATGTAGTAAAGTACTGATGTAAAATTTGTTTCAGGCATAAGGAGAGTGCAATCATGGATAAGAAAACTACTGATATTGTAGCGTATATTACGATTTTTGGATGGCTTGTTGCCTTTGTGGCGGGAGAACGGGAAGATTCCAAGTTTCATTTAAATCAGGCACTGGTGGTGAATCTGACCTTTCTCATCCTGGCAGTACTGGCCTGGGTTCCCGTGGTGAGACTGGTAGTAGGGCTGGTGCAGATCGTTGTATTTGTATTCTGGGTAATGGGAATTGTCTATGCAGTGAGGGAGCAGGAAAATGAAGTTCCGTTGCTTGGATGTGTGAAGCTGCTGAAATAAGAAGGAACGAAAAAAGCTGTCACTGTAAGGTGGCAGCCTTTTTTCTGAAAAACGTTCCATATGTATGATAAAGGAGAAGAACAATGAACAAAAGTTTAGTCTGAGCCGTATTCAATGGTCAGGTCCGGATCCTGCGGCTCCTCTCCATGCAGGAACGAAATGATGATCTGAACACGCTTATAAGCTCTGGAATAATTTTCTCTGGCATATTCCGCTGTACTTTCATTATACGTACCATTGCCGAAGGCATCATGATAACTTTTTACAGCTTCTGTCATATATTCGCTGGACTCGTCCGCCAGATTTTCGAGATAATTAAATTCTTCCGGAAAATCAAGTCTTGCAAAGGACTGAAACACGATATCCAGATCATCAAGATAGGTCAGGAGCTCATCGGCAGCTTGTTCCGACTCTGCGTCAATATTATTGATGGAAGTGTCTATTTCCGAAATTTTAGTACAAAAGTCATCCATGCTTTTCCGAAATTGCGTCAATGCGGAATTTTCACCACAGGAAGATAGTACAATGCAGGCAGAAAATACCGTAAAAACAATTTTCGCTTTTATTTTCAAGGGTTAAAACCTCCTTCTGAAAGCGCTTAATAAGAAAATACTATTAAAATCTACCACAATCCGAGTATTTTCGCAACTATTTTTTCATAAAAAATGGATAAATCCGCCCCTTTACGATTAAATCAAATATGTGGTATGATAAAGATTAAGTTTTTGAATGTAAATTGGATCAGAAAGGAATCTGTGAAAGGAAAGGCTTGGCATTTATATGACAAGGGAAGAGTTTGGCAATATTGCTAAATCGTATTTATATCTGGATGGGGCTACAGGCTCTAATCTGGTGAAAGCAGGAATGCCGTCAGGTGTTTGTCCGGAACAGTGGATTCTGGAACATCGGGAAATCATGGCAAAGCTTCAGAGAGAGTATATCACGGCGGGAACGGATATTTTGTATGCCCCTACCTTTACGGCCAACCGGGTTAAACTGGCGGAGTATGGACGGGATGAACAGATGGGATCCATGATAAAAGAGCTGGTGGGTATATCCAGGGAAGCCGCAGTGCAGGCGGATCATCCTGTTTATGTTGCAGGAGATCTGACTATGACCGGACAGCAGCTCCGTCCTATGGGAAATATGGAATTGGAAGAGTTAATCCATATTTATAAGGAACAGATTTCCCTGTTGGTGGAAGCCGGGGTGGATCTGTTGGTTGTTGAGACCATGATGAGTTTGGCAGAAAGCAGGGCTGCTTTGATTGCAGCGAAAGAAATCTGCAGTCTGCCTGTTATGGTGACTATGACCTTTCAATCTGACGGAAGAACCTTGTATGGTACTGATCCAAAGACAGCAGCCATTGTACTGGAAAGTCTGGGTGCTGCAGCCATTGGTGTCAACTGTTCCACTGGACCGGCCCATATGCACCAAATCGTGAAAGATATGGCAGCTTGCACCCGGGAAATTCCCATTATTGCAAAGCCCAATGCTGGTATTCCGTCTCTGGACCAGGAGGGGAATAGCTGCTATAACCTGTGCCCGGAAGAATTCGTAGAAGAAATGAAGCTTCTTGTGGAATCCGGTGCTTCCATGCTGGGTGGATGCTGTGGTACTACGCCGGAATATATCCGACTGTTGCGAGATACTTTTGGAAAAGATTCCGTTCCGGCTGTTCCGCGCAGGGAGGCCGGTATCCATTACCTTGCATCAGAACACAGGAATGTGTCATTTTGCCTGGATGGCCACTTTCAGATTGTGGGAGAACGGATCAATCCCACCGGAAAAAAACTGTTACAGGCACAGCTGAAAGAAGGAATTTTTGACAAAGTTGTGCAGTTTGCGGAAGAACAGGAACGGGATGGCGCACTGATTCTGGATATCAATATGGGAATGAGCGGTATTGATGAAAAGGCCATGATGCTTCGTGCCATTGAAGAAGTCAGCAGTGTAACAAATCTGCCCCTTTGCCTGGATTCCAGCCATATTGACGTACTGGAAGCAGCACTGAGACAGTATCCGGGAAGAGCATTGGTTAATTCTGTCTCTTTGGAGAGCGACAAATACGAAAGACTTCTTCCCTTAGTGAAAAAATACGGCGCCATGTTCATTCTTCTTCCTCTTTCTGATAGAGGGCTGCCTGAGAATATGCAGGAAAAGAAACTGATCATAGAGACTGTGCTGGAACGAGCTTTTTGCCTGGGGCTAACGAAAGAAGATATAATTGTGGACGGCCTTGTGTCTACAGTGGGTGCCAACCGAAAAGCGGCACTGGAAGCGCTGGAAACCATTCATTACTGCAGGGAAAGAGGACTGGCTACCATCTGTGGGTTGTCGAACATTTCTTTCGGAATGCCGGAACGCAGTTTCATCAACACCGCATTTTTGACACTGGCCATTCGGGAAGGGCTGACCATGGCGATTGCCAATCCTTCTCAGGAACTGCTGAAAGGCTGTGCGCTGGCAACAGATTTGCTTCTGGCAAAAGAAGATGCAGCAACACGTTATATCGACTTTGCCGGTACTGTGACAGAGGCAAGGAAACAAAATCCAAAAAGGACGGCTACAACGATTCAAAAGGAAGATTCAGGAAACCGTATTGAGCAGAAGGAGCTTTTATCTGACGGCAAGACAACAGACAGGAAAAGCATATCCATACAAGGAGATTCCGTTGCAGAAAGTGTTTGTCGGACAGCCCTCCGCAATGCGGTTCTGAAAGGCAACCGCAACGGCATAACAGCCAAAACCCGGGAAGCTCTGGCCCAAGGTGAGGATGCTTCCGAACTTCTGAATGAAGTGCTTCTCCCCGCTATCAACCAGGTTGGAGAACTGTTTGATAAAGGGAGATATTTTCTGCCGCAGCTGATTGCCAGCGCGGAGGCCATGAAAAATTCCATCGAAATTCTGGAACCGCTGTTGAAGCAAGATTCCGAAGCAGTGGATATGCCCGCAGTGGTGATTGCCACTGTGGAGGGAGATATCCATGATATCGGAAAGAATCTGGTGGCATTGATGCTGAAAAATTACGGTTTTCGGGTGATAGACCTGGGGAAGGATGTGCCCAAGGAAGATATCATTCGGGCCGCAAAGGAACACAATGCCAAGATCATTGCTTTGTCAGCCCTGATGACCACAACCATGCAGCGAATGCGGGAAGTGATTGCCTATGCAAGGGTGGAAAAAGTGGATGCAAAAATCATGATAGGCGGTGCAGTTATCACACAGGATTATGCAGATGAGATCGGGGCTGACGGATATTCCTCCGATGCCGCGGAAGCCGTGAAACTGGCCAGACGTCTTATCCATTCTCATGAAACGTGAAAACAAAAAGTTTGCTGCAGAAGCGGAACAGGAAGCCCCAGATGTGAAACGAACGTACAGCAGACAAAAAGCACATGCCCATTGCGGAATAGAATAGGAGGAACATAAATATGACAGGTGCAGACGCCATTATCAAATGTCTGGAAGCAGAAGGAGTAACTACGGTATTTGGATATCCCGGTGTAGCCATCTGCCCTTTTTACAACAGTATCCTGGATTCGGAGATTCGTACCATTTTGATCAGGACGGAACAGAATGCTGCCCATGCTGCCAGCGGGGTATCCCGGATGACCGGAAAACCCGGAGTGTGCGCGGTAACTTCCGGCCCCGGCGCCACCAATGTGATCACGGGTATTGCCACGGCATTTGCGGACAGTATTCCCTTGATCTGTATCACTGGCCAGGTGAACAGTGAACTTCTGGGCAGTGATGTATTTCAGGAGGCGGACATCACAGGCGCGGTGGAGTCTTTCGTAAAATACAGCTACCTGGTGAAAAATGTGAATGACATTCCAAGGATATTCAAGGAGGCATTTCATATTGCCAACACCGGCAGGCGGGGACCAGTGCTCATTGACGTTCCCATCGATATTCAGAATGCTTCCATCAGCAAATTCAAATATCCGGAGACAGTTTCTCTCCGCACCTACAAGCCTACGGTCAAAGGCAACGCGGTACAGATCAAAAAGGTAGTGAAAGAACTGGAGAAGGCAAAACGCCCCATCATCTGTGCGGGAGGCGGTGTTCTTTTGAGCGAAGCAGAAGCGGAACTGCGCAGGTTTGCAGAAACTCATGGTATTCCTGTTGTATCTACCATGATGGGAATCGGTGTCATGCCCACCGATCACCCTCTGTACTTCAGAATGGTTGGAAACAACGGTAAAGCCTACGCTAACCGGGCTATAAACGAGTCCGATCTGCTGATTATGGTGGGAGCAAGGGTGGCTGACCGTGCCGTGAACCAGCCGGATATGATTACCCGAAACAAAATATTGGTACATATCGACGTAGATCCGGCAGAAATTGGTAAGAACGCAGGTCCCACCATCCCTTTGGTGGGTGATGCCAAACATATATTTGAAGATTTGGAGAAAGAAGAATTCACCTGTCACTGTGAGGAATGGATCCAGACTCTGAATGGCTATCGGAAAGCGCTGGCCACCAAACGCAGTCCCGATCCGGACTACGTGGATCCAGCCGCCTTTATTATGAGGCTTACGGAGAAAATGCAGGAAGATGCCGTTTATGTTGCAGATGTAGGCCAGAATCAGATCTGGTCTTGTGGTTATGTCAAGGTGCGGAAGGGGAAATTCTTTACCACAGGCGGTATGGGCACCATGGGCTATTCCATTCCCGCCGCCATGGGAGCGAAGGTTGCTGCTCCTCACCGGCAGGTGGTGGCAGTCTGCGGCGACGGCTCTTTCCAGATGTCCATGATGGAGCTTGCAACCATGTGCCAGCACCATATTCCGGTAAAGATTGTAGTGCTGAAGAACAATTATCTGGGCATGGTACGTCAGTATCAGCACTTTACCTACCAAGACCACTATTCTGTAGTGGATTTGTCAGGAAGTCCTGACCTGGAAAAATTGTCCGCCGCATACGGTATTCCTTTCCTACGGCTTGAAAATATGGAAAAATGCGATGAAACCATCGACGCTTTCCTGAAAGAGGATACTTCCATGCTTCTGGAATGCATCATCGATCCTATGGATCTCGTATAAATGCCCGAATTCCAGGAATTATGTATAAATGCCCTGATCCAATGGATCTTGTATAATACATTCCAGAAAGCTGGAATAGATAAGGAGTGGAATATGAAGAGAAGGATTTATTCCGTATTGGTGGAAAACCGTTCCGGTGTTCTGGGTAAGGTGGCCGGACTGTTCGCCAGGCGTTGTTTTAACATCGATAGTCTGGCAGTGGGGGAGACCGACGATTCCTCGGTGTCCTGCATGACCATTGTGAGCAGCGGAGATGAAAGAACCATCGAACAGATTGAAAAGCAGCTGAATAAAAAAGTGGATGTCATCAAAGTAAAAACATTTGCGGAACAGCAATGCATTGCCAGGGAATTGATGCTCATCAAGATTCGGTATAACAAAAGCAACCGGCGTGAAATTATGGAACTGTGCGAGATCATGAAGGCACAGATCGTGGATATGTCCAAGCATTTCATGATGATACAGCTCTGCGACGAGCCTGACCGCATAAAACTTATGATCAAAATGCTCCAGACTATAAGCATCGTGGAAGTGGCAAGGACCGGAACCCTGGCACTGTCCAAATGTGGCGAAAATGATGACGGGAAGTAAACGGAGGGCTTATATGAAAGATTATGTGATCTGCATGGATGCTTCCGGTGATATTATCAGAGAAGCTGCATTAGAGAACGATATTGCGTTTGTGCCCATGGAATATTCCCTGGGAGATGAGATGCGTACATCCCGGGGCTGTGAGGAAGAGGCACTGCTGAAACAGTTTTATGACGGACAGAGAAGGGGAGACCTGACCAGAACCTCCCAGATATCACCTTTTATGTATCAGGAATATTTCAAAACGTTTCTGGCGGAAGGCAGATCCGTGTTGTATTTCTGCCTGTCCAGCGGACTATCCGCCACCTATGAAAGCTCTCTGATGGCCGCGGAGAATTTAAAGGAACAGTATCCCGAGGCGGAGCTGCTGCCTGTAGACACCCTTGCTGCCACAGGCGGTATCGGCATTTTGGCGGAGAGGGCTGTGGAAAACCGCAAAAAGGGATTGTCCATAAGAGAAAACTATGAGGATATGAAGGCCTTTGTCCCACATGTGCGTCATTATTTCATGGTACAGGATCTGATGTACCTGAAGCGGGGAGGACGTGTCGGTGCGGCTACGGCCATTGTAGGTTCTGCCCTGAACATCCGTCCCATGCTGAAAATTGATGAGAGCGGGAAACTTGTAACTGTGGACAAAAAGCGTGGAAACAAAGCTGCCATGACCTCCCTGTTTACCTTTTTCCAGGAGAATTACAATCCGGAGATCTGCAGTACCATATACATCTGTGATGCAGATACCCCGGAACTGGCAGAGAGTCTGGCGGAAAAAGTCCGTGCGGCAGCGCCCGGAGTAACGGTCCGGCGGACCATGCTTTCCCCTATCATCGGTGCCCATACTGGTCCGGGAATGCTCTCCATGATACTGGCACACTAAAAAGCAGACAAATAGATCACAGGTAAATGGGAAACAAATGAACTGTGCAGAATGTTAATCTAACGGAGAAAAAAGTTTTGTTTTGACATCATAATAAAAGACTTTTCTGGTAAGATTTTCATCGGAACTGAAAGCATTGTTAACATCGCTTAAGTGACGGCGGATTTGCTTGGGTGAAATGGTATCGCTGCGGTGAATCATGCATTCATGGATACTGATAAAAGCTGCATAATAGCTTCCACCCATGATTTCCGCGAGTCTATCCCTGACGCCGGGATAGAAAAGAGCAATGGCACCGTTCATCTGCTGTGTGGTGGTGACCAAAGGCACCTGCAGAGGATGGAGCTGCATATTTCTATGATTTGTCATGAATTCACCTCTGGAATAAGGAGCCTGATCTGCTTCCAGAGGATTGGCATATATTCTCGGAGGTGCCATGACAGAAGTGTTTGTGAGAGCAGATTCCCATACATCATTTTCAGGAATTTTCCATTTATCAAAGGTTGGTTTCTGAATTTTTGAAGTATTGATCCCATGTTTTGCGTCGTTGGAAAAGATAATGCAGAGAACCAGCGCAATGTCGCCGTATCGTCTGTAGATACAGTTCTTGAGTTCGCTGCGGTGATCCGTATAATTGAGAGGGCGGATAATCAGATGTTCTTTGACTGCTTCATAATCGCTGATAGATGAGAGAATACCTTTTTCTGTGATTCGCGCGGCGGACTTCAGCTGTGGTTCTATTGTTTTCCATACCGAGTCCCAGCCGCCTTCTTCGAATTCCCGATATAGATAATCAGCATCAAACCGGCACATACTCCAGATTTCATTTCTGCATTTTTTTCTGATTACGAGGAAGCTGCCCATCAGGATATCTGATTCTGATTTGTGATAATGAAGATTGGTATCGTGAATAAAATCAAGAAGCTGCGGGTCGTTTTCGGCGGAGAGGCCATCTTTGTAGTACTCTGCATTGCCCGGGCTGAGTCCCCATTCTTTCTTTTCTGCCAGACCTGACAACAGAGTCTGCACAAACGTTTCTTTTGACATATTGTGTTTTCCTTTCTTTCATGTTGTGATTGTTAACTTACTGCAATATGATCCGGTTTTAAAACGGAATAGTGCCATTATAACTGTTTTTCTCGTGAAATGCAAGTGCTTTCTAAAAATATGCACAAAGAATATGGGGTTGCTGCGGCGCTTTTACAGTATAATTTTGTGAGAATTTCATAAAGAATGATTGACACCAAACAAAAAGTAACATAAAATGAAACATAAATGAGTATACACTGTAGATTATATTCTGGCAGAAATGCGGAACTGTAAACAGGAGGAGAGACGTGGCAGAGAAAAAGATACTGCTTGGTAACGAAGCAATTGCGAGGGGGGCCTATGAGGCAGGCGTAAAAGTGTCGGCAGCTTATCCGGGTACGCCCAGTACAGAAATCAGTGAAAGTATTGCAAAATATGACGAAGTATATGCGGAGTGGTCACCGAATGAGAAGGTGGCGGCGGAAGTGGCAATCGGTGCATCTATCGCAGGAGCCCGTTCGGTGTGCTGTATGAAACATGTGGGTGTAAATGTAGCATCTGATCCGCTGTTTACAGCTGCCTACGCGGGAGTAAACGGAGGTATGGTGGTAGTTGCGGCAGACGATCCGGGTATGTACAGTTCCCAGAATGAGCAGGATAGTAGAATGGTAGCCAGAGCCGCCATGATTCCGGTATTGGAACCTTCGGACAGCGCAGAGGCAAAAGAGTTTACAAAGCTTGCTTTTGATCTGAGTGAACATTATGATACGCCGGTGATGATACGTTCTACTACCAGACTTTCTCATTCCCAGGGAATCGTAAATCTGGAAGAACGGGTGGAGAAG
Organism: uncultured Acetatifactor sp.; assembly: GCA_910580225.1. Taxonomy (GTDB): domain Bacteria; phylum Bacillota; class Clostridia; order Lachnospirales; family Lachnospiraceae; genus Acetatifactor. The sequence goes on along the minus strand of CAJTXE010000012.1, from coordinate 84,424 downwards.
GAACTTTGTCCCTATGAACGAAATACCGCCAAATATGTCATGATGCCGGTAAATGCCATTAAACGCCATATTCTGGTGGAAGCACGGATGAAGAAACTGGCAGAGGATGCCTGCAATCTGTCAGTAAACCGGACAGAATACCGGGATTTATCCGTAGGTTTTATTACAAGCGGAATTCCGTATCAATATGTGCGGGAAGCTATGCCTGAAGCCAGTGTGCTGAAATTGGGACTGGTGCATCCCCTTCCTCGAAAGCTGATCGAAGAATTCGCGGCAAAAGTGGATCGTCTCTACATATTTGAAGAACTGGAACCTGTAATCGAAGAACAGGTGAAGTCCTGGGGAATTTTAAAAGCTGTCGGCAAAGATCTATTTACCGTTCAGGGAGAGTATAGTGCAAATATGATCAGAGAACGTGTGCTTGGACAACCCTGCAGGATGGATTCTCCTGTTTCGGTTCCTGCCAGACCGCCCATTCTCTGTCCTGGCTGTCCTCACCGCAGTGTATTTTCCGTATTGAACAGATTAAAAATACATGCGGCCGGAGACATCGGCTGCTATACGTTGGGAGCCGTAGCGCCCTTGAGTGTGGTGGATACCACCATTTGTATGGGATCCAGCATCAGTACACTTCACGGCATGGAAAAGGCAAGAGGAAAAGAATATATCCGTGATTGGGTGGCAGTGATTGGAGACTCTACGTTTTTGCATACAGGAATCAACTCTTTAATGAATATGGCCTATAACCAGTCCTGCGGTACTGTAGTAATCCTGGATAATTCTACCACAGGAATGACCGGGCATCAGGACCACGCAGCTACAGGCAAAACCCTGAAGGGAAAAGTGGTTCCTGCCATCAATATTACACAGTTATGCCGTTCGCTGGGAATAGAACATGTATACGAGATCAGCGCGTTTGATCTGGAAGGGCTGGCGGAAGCCTTCCGACGTGAAACAAATCGGGATGCTCTGTCCGTAATCATCACCAAGGCGCCCTGTGTGCTGCTTAAGGGGGTTTCCTTCCCCGAGAAATGTGTGCCGGTACCGGAGAAGTGTAAAAAGTGTGGTGCCTGCCTGCGTCCGGGCTGTCCGGCCCTGACCAAAAATGCAGACGGTACAGTAGCAATTGACGAGACTATGTGCAATGGCTGCGGACTGTGTGCCCAGCTATGTAAATTCGACGCCATTGAGACGAGAAAGGCGGTTAAGGCATGAGTGTGAAGAACATTATGATCGTAGGTGTGGGCGGACAGGGAACACTGCTTACCAGCCGGATTTTGGGGAATCTGGCCATCCATGCAGGATATGATGTAAAATTGTCTGAAGTTCACGGTATGGCTCAGAGGGGTGGCAGTGTGGTGACCTATGTACGGTATGGGGAGCAGGTGGCGGAGCCTATTGTGGAGGAGGGCTGCGCCGATGTGCTGATCGCCTTTGAGAAGCTGGAAGCGCTGCGCTATCTGCACTACCTGAAGGAGGACGGTGTGGTGATTGTCAACGACTGGCGCATTGACCCTATCACGGTGGTAACGGGTGCGGCGCAGTATCCGGAAGAAGTATTGAATACCCTGAGTGCAGCCAGAAAGACCGTCGTTGTGGAGGCCACAAAAAAGGCAGTGGAAATGGGTGTGCCGAAAGCTTTTAATGTAGTAGTCCTGGGCGCCGCCGCCAGATATATGGGGTTTGAGAAAGAGGACTGGCTTCATGTGATCGAGGCCACAGTTCCTCCTAAGACCATAGAAGTGAATCATATGGCGTTTGAGGCTGGTTATCAGGCATATAGAAATGAAGCGATAAGATGAAAAGCATTACCTGTGGAAATTGGGTATGGAGGTGCAGAAATGATTTGGAATGAGACAAAAGAGTGTATGAGCAGGGATGAGATGCAGGCCCTGCAGGGAGCTCGTCTGGTAAAGCTGGTAGATCGGGTGTATCATAATGTGGCTTATTACCGCAGGAAGATGCAGGCAGTGGGGCTGGAGCCGGGGGATATCCGGGGGCTGGAGGATTTACCCAAACTGCCCTTTACCACTAAAGATGATCTGCGGGATACTTATCCTTTCGGTCTGTTTGCCGTTCCGAATTCTCAGGTCGTGAGAATACATGCTTCCAGCGGGACAACGGGAAAGGCTACGGTAGTGGGATATACCCGACGGGATATTGATGTGTGGAGTGAGTGTGTGGCCCGCTGCATCTCCATGGCGAATCTGGGAAAAGAAGATATCATCCAGGTGGCCTATGGCTATGGACTGTTTACCGGAGGACTGGGCGGACACTATGGTGCGGAAAAAATGGGGGCTACGGTAGTCCCTATGTCCACAGGGAATACGAAAAAGCTGATCAATATGATGATTGATTTCGGGGTGACAGGAATTCTGTGTACTCCGTCCTATCTGATGCATATTGCGGAGACGATTGAGGAGATGGGAGTCCGGGATAAAATCAGACTGAAAGCGTCTTTGAATGGTGCGGAGCCCTGGACGGAGAAGATGAGGGCAAGGATGGAAGAGATGCTGGGAATTCAGGCTCATGATATTTACGGACTCAGTGAGATTATGGGACCTGGTGTGGCTACTGACTGTCATCTTCACAGGGGACTTCATGTACATGAGGATCATTTCCTGCCGGAGATTGTGGACAGGGAAAGCTTCCAGCCCGTGGCAGATGGCGTAACAGGGGAGCTGGTGATTTCCACCCTGACCAAGGAAGGCATTCCTCTCATCCGCTATCGAACCAAAGATTTGACCAGCATTGATCATATGCCCTGTGAATGCGGAAGAACAACGGCCAGGATCGCAAGGTTTACGGGCAGGAGCGATGATATGCTGATCATCCGTGGTGTCAATGTATTCCCGTCCCAGATAGAAGCGGCGCTCCTGGAGATGGGTGGAACCACACCCCATTATCTGATGATTGTTGATCGTGTGAACAACCTGGACACGCTTCAGGTTCAGGTGGAAGTGGAGGAACGCTTTTTCTCGGACGAGATCAGGGAACTGGAAAACCTCACCAGAAAAATTGAACATGTAATTCAGCAGGCTATAGGACTGGCAGTAAAGGTAAAACTGGTGGAGCCAAAGGCTTTGGAGCGCAGCATGGGTAAGGCTGTGCATGTTATTGATAACCGCAAACTGGATTAAGACAGTGGGTACCGGAGTCAGAAAGGGTGGGATGATTATGTTTGTAAAACAGTTGTCTGTTTTTATGGAAAACCGTGAAGGACGCCTGGAACAGGCGGCGGAAGTATTGAAGCAACAGGAAATTAATATTCTGTCATTGAGTATGGCAGATACCACCGAATACGGGATGCTGCGCATGGTGGTATCTGACCCGGAGCAGGCGCAGTCAGCCCTGCGGGAAAATGGTTTTTCTGCCATGCTGACAGACGTATTGGCAGTCCGCCTGGAGAATAAGGTGGGTGAACTGCACAGACTGACACATGTTTTGCGCGCCGAAGGATTGAATATTGAATACATGTATACTTTGGTAGCGGGAAATCTGATGGCGATGGTAGTGAAGACTTCCAACGGTGCGGCTGCGGCGGCTGCCATCCGCAATGGGGGACTGGTATTGTACAGCCGTGAGGAGTTATGCATGCAATAACGAAATATCAGATAATACCTTATATGAATGTGAGCCCTGGTGTTAATTCGCCGGGGCTTTTGTTCAGTCAGTATTTATGAAAATAAACGTTGACAGCAGGAGACTATTATGATAGTCTATATATGACGTCAGACTATTGCAATAGTCCATTGTATTAATGGGGTACAGAAAAAGAAGCAGCACAAACACAGCTTACCGGAAAGGAGATTTCATGAACGGAAAACTTTTTGATTCGGAACTGAAAGTTATGGAGGTTCTGTGGGAACAGGGACCGATGTCTGCAAAAGATATTGTGGAGGTTCTGTCAGAACGAATTGGCTGGAATAAAAATACCACTTATACCGTAATCAAAAAATGTCTTGAAAAGGGAGCCTTGGAACGCAGCGAACCGGGGTTCCTGTGCACACCTCTGGTATCCAAAGATGAGGTGGCACAGAGTGAGACAGAGCAGCTCATTGACAAAATGTTTGGAGGTTCCAGTGAACTGTTTTTTTCATCTTTTTTAAAAAATCAGGGCATATCTGAGACGGAAGCCCTCCGACTTGCCCGCATGATAGAGGAGGCGAAATAAATGTTACATTTTGGACTGAATATGCCATTTTACTATATGGCGCTATATGGAAGTATTATGATTGCAGCGGTGCTGGTACTCAGAGGATTGTTCAAAGGAAAACTTCCCGCTTTTGTCTTTCCCATACTCTGGGCAGTGGTATTATTGCGGCTGTTGGTCCCCTTTTCCTTCAGCAGCCCGCTAAGCATGCCGGTGCCCTCGGGTATTTTTTTAAGCGATCCCTGGCCGGAGGGATTGTTTTTCAACGAATCGGAGAACAATGTAAGAGAGGATCAGGATTCGGCATTACCGGGAAACCCCCAGAGGGAAATTCCGGAAACCGCCAGTGAACTCCTTATTTTCTCTGGAGTAGAGGAGCAGCCAATGACAAATATCCTGGGAACGGCATCCACCTGGAATGCCGTTTCAGCACAGACCTTGTTCCATGCAGGCAGGAAGGTTTTACCCTGGCTTTATTTCCTGGGAATCCCTGCCGTGGCAGGGATTCTGATTCGGCAGAAATATCGCTGTGGATTGAAACTGCGAGACAGTCTTTTCATGGAGCACAATGAGGCTGTAAACAGTATACTTCGGAATATGGATATGGGACATGTACTGGTATTTACCAATGATGCCGTTGCATCACCCTTGGTGAGCGGCCTGTTCAATCCCAGAATTTATCTTCCCACACGCATGGATTTTCGAAATACCGTTCTGCTGCACCACATACTTGCTCATGAAACCATGCATATCAAACACAGAGATAACTGGGTGAAAGCTGTGATGCTTGCTGCCCTTTGCCTGAACTGGTACAATCCTCTGGTATGGATCATGTCAAAATGTCTCGCTTCCGATCTGGAAGCGGCATGCGATGCAGGTGTATTGTCAAAATGCGACGAGGAGGGACGGAAAGATTATGCCTACAGTTTGTTGGCTATGGCTGTAAATGGTGGACGTTCTTCCCTGATGTACAGTGCCTTCTCCAAAACAGAGGTTGAGAGAAGAGTGAAAAATGTGATCCATTACAGGAGAGCTACTGGCTTTGCGGTACTCTTTTCCGTGCTGTTTGTGACGGGAAGTGCCGTGGTCTTTGCCACAGGTGGGCAGGCTCCGTTTTCTTCCTATCTGACAAAATATTGCGTAAGCAGCAATTCAAGATGGGGTGTTAGAGTGGAAACTACCCGCAGCCTTACCTTGGGAGACAATGCGCAGAAGCGTGCAGAAGATACTCTGTTTTCCGTTCTGCGGGCAGACACCACTGGAGATCCGGATATTTTGGAAGCGGAAATCCTTGGGGTACTGTCCAAAGAATTCGGTGTGGAGAAAAAGGCTTTCCATGTTATGTTAAGCCTCTGCCTTAGCGAAGAGGAACTGGAGGCAGAATATAAGGCATGGGACCTTACCCGGGCAGAAAACGGGAGCTGGCTTTATCAGGGAGAGCAGATTCGCACTTATCAGGACAAAATGCTTGGCTCTTACCAATCCCTTAATAAAGGATCAGTAGATATTTCTGTGGAGAGAGACCGCTGCGGCAGCATCATTTCCATCGCTGCATGGCGGGAAGGGGATGAAGAATATGATGAACGTACCAGAAGGATGGAAGAGAACAGCAGGAGCAGCTATGGTATAACGGAAGAAATCACAGAGGATGTGCTTACGGAACAGAGATAAAATAGGTTTTACAAGAAACGGTTTCTATGGTAAAATATGTCCATATCCTCGGCATGGAACGGCCGTATGGCCATCTGCCATGTGCGGTTTGTGCACATTAAAATATGTCTGTGAATACTGATGAGTGAACAAAAAGGAGAAACATGGCCTCAATACATATCCTGAATTCAGAGACGATCGACAAAATTGCCGCCGGGGAGGTGGTGGAACGTCCCAGCAGTGTAGTAAAAGAACTGGTAGAAAATGCCATCGATGCAGGCGCCACCGCCGTCACCGTGGAAGCCAGGGACGGGGGAATCGAGCTGATCCGGGTTACAGACAACGGATGCGGAATGGAGGAAAGCCAGTTACGGACGGCTTTCCTCCGGCATGCCACAAGCAAAATTGAAAATGCGGAGGATCTTGCACAGGTATCCAGTCTGGGATTCCGTGGAGAAGCCCTCTCCAGTATCTCTGCAGTGGCAAAGGTAGAAGTTATCACCAAAACTGCCGGCAATATTTCAGGTACCCGCATTCTTTTGGAAGGCGGTAAGGAACTGGGTTTTGACCAGGTAGGAGCCCCTGAGGGCACAACATTTCTGATGCGGAATCTGTTCTTCAATACTCCTGTGAGGCGAAAGTTTTTAAAGCAGCCTGCCACGGAAGGCGGATATATTGCTGATCTGATGGAGCATTTGGCTTTGTCCAGACCGGATATTTCATTCAAACTGGTGCTGGGCGGTCAGATGAAGTTTCATACTTCCGGCAGCGGAGACCTGCGGGAAGTCATCTACCGTATCTACGGACGGGATGTGGCAGGAGCGCTGGTGCCTGTCAGCGCACAGAAAGACGGTATCCGGGTGGAAGGATATCTGGGCAGGCCGGCACTGGTTCGTTCTAACCGAAACTTTGAGATTTATTTTATCAATGGCAGATATATCCGCAGCAGTGTAGTATCCAGGGCCGTGGAAGAAGGGTATAAGGAATATCTGATGCAGCACAAATTTCCCCTGTGTGTGCTGCATATCACCATGGAACCTGGTTGTGTAGATGTAAATGTTCATCCCACAAAAATGGATGTGAGATTCAGTGATGCCATCGGATTCAGCCGTTTTCTGACGGAAACGGTAAGACAGTTCCTGGTGAGCAAAGAGATGATCCCTCAGACCTCACTTTCCACGGAAAAAGAAATCCGTGAAGACAGAAGGACACAGAAAAAGGAACAGAAAGCCAAGTCTGTACCGGAACCTTTTGAGAAAAACCGCGCCTCTGCTTACCGTGTGATGGAGGAAACAAACTATACTGCAGACCACCGGCAGGAGTTTACCCGCAATCCTGTGTGGAACCGTGTCAAAGGCGGCCTGGAACACACAGTGTCGGAAGCTTCTGCAGCAAAAGGAACGGATGCTTCCTTTCGGCAAAAGAAAGCGGATTCCACGCCGGAATCTCTGGGAACAGATACCGGTAGAGAAAAGCCGGCGGCAAATCCCATGTCTTTCGACATTTTCGCCGCAGATACGGAAGTCGTGACAGTGATCGATGAAAAAAAGGAGACAGCAGGGATATGGGAAAAAGCTGTCGAAAAACCTGCGGAACAAGGGGAAGCTGTCCGGGAAACTGATATGTGGGAAAAATCTGCCGGAGAACCTGCAGAAGAAGAGGAAAGCTTCTTCGTGGAAACCACGGAATTTGCCGAAGATATTGAGCAGAATACAGGGCCGGAGATTTCTTGCCTGGAGCAGCCGGAACAGAGTTTTACACAGCTAAATCTTTTTGAAGAAAAGATTCTGACTATGGATAACCGCAGCCGGTTTCGTATTATCGGCCAGGTGTTTGAAACTTACTGGCTTATCGAATTTGAGGAAAAGCTGCTTATGATTGACCAGCACGCTGCCCATGAGAAGGTTCATTACGAGAGACTGATGAAACGTTATCATGAGAAAAATGTTCTATCTCAGGGACTGCTTCCTCCTGTAATTGTGAGTCTGTCAGGACAGGAAGAGAGTGTGCTGAAGGAGCATATGGACACTTTCACCGCACTGGGATTCGAGGTGGAAGCCTTCGGGGGCAGTGAGTATGCCCTGCGCGGAGTGCCGGTGGACCTGTACGGCTGCGGTGAGAGGGAAATGTTTCTGGAAGTGCTTGATGGGCTGACGGGAGGCATGAATTTCGGAAGCATTCGTGTCATAGAGGAAAAAATCGCCTCCATGTCCTGCAAAGCGGCAGTTAAAGGCAATAACCGCCTTAGTGTTGCAGAAGCCGAAGCCCTGATCGATGAACTGCTGACTCTGGACAATCCCTACAACTGCCCCCACGGCAGACCAACCATCATTTCCATGACAAAAAATGAAATGGACAGAAAATTTAAACGGATCGTGAGCTGATTGTCACAACAGTTCAGGCCAACAGCCCCGAAAAGCCGAAGTTTCCGAAAAGCAAGGCTTTTCGGGGCTTACTGGTGCCAAAGAGATAGAAAAGAAAGGAATTCCATGGAAAAACAGTTCTCAGAGAAACATCCCATGATCGTGCTTTCCGGTCCCACGGCAGTGGGAAAGACAAATTTGTCCATCGCCCTTGCAAAGGCAGTAAACGGAGAGATCATATCTGCCGACTCCATGCAGGTGTATCGGCACATGGATATCGGCTCTGCCAAGATCACGAGAGAAGAAATGCAGAAAGTTCCTCACCATATGATTGATGTACTGGATCCGTGGGAGGATTTCAGCGTGGCTGTATTTAAAGAAATGTGTGAGCGCTGTCTGGCAGGAATATATGAGCGGGGACACATTCCAATCCTCACTGGCGGTACCGGATTCTATGTCCAGGCTCTGCTGCGTGACATTGACTTCTCCGGCAGTGGGCATGAGCCGGGGATTTCTGACTCTGGAGAGAAATTGGATAACCATACAGCAAATTCGAGAAATGAGAGAAAAACGGAAGATGGAAAATTTCGGGCGGCCCTGGAACAGGCTGCTGCGGACAGGGGGGCTGAGTTCCTCCACAGGCAGTTGAAACAGGTGGATCCCCTGTCTGCCGAACTGATTCATGCCAATAACGTAAAGCGGACCATACGGGCTTTAGAATATTTTTATTTGACGGGAGAACCCATTTCAAGTCATAATAAAAGAGAGCGGGAAAAACCCTCTGCCTATCTTTCCTACTATTTCGTTCTGAATGATATTAGAGAACGAATCTATGACAGGATTGATATGCGTGTAGAGCAAATGTTGCAGCAGGGGCTTGTAGCAGAGGTGAAAGCGCTCCAGACCATGGGCTGTCACCGGGGGATGGTCTCTATGCAGGGGCTTGGCTATAAAGAAATATTAGCGTACCTGGAAGGGGAGACGAACCTGGAGGAGGCTGCATTGCGGATCAAGCGGGATACCAGGCATTTTGCCAAAAGACAGCTAACCTGGTTTCGGCGGGAGCAGGAAGTGATCTGGGTAAATAAGAACGAATTTGATTATAAGGAAGAACGGATACTGGAATTTATGCTTGCCGTGCTGCGCAGAAAGGGAATCCTGGCGGTCCCGCAGGCAGGGGAAGTTTCAGACAGAGAGAGGAAACGTCTACATGATACAGAATTGTTTGAATGAAATCTATGCCTGCATGGGCATTGAAAAAGAGGTATCTGCATACGGACATGGGATCTTGCAGAAATTGGAGCCTCGCTTTCGTGAGATAGACGAGATAGCGGAATACAATCAGCTGAAAGTGATAAAGGCCATGCAGGAGAGCCAAGTCAGTGAGGCCTGCCTTCTGGGCACTACCGGCTATGGCTACAATGATCTAGGCAGGGATAAACTGGAGGAAGTATATGCCGGAATCTTCCGCACGGAGGATGCACTGGTACGTCCTCAAATCACCTGCGGCACCCATGCCCTGGCCCTGGCCCTGATGAGCAATCTGCGTCCCGGGGACGAACTGCTTTCTCCTGTGGGAAAGCCCTATGACACACTGGAGGAAGTTATCGGAATCAGACCTTCCAGAGGTTCCCTGGCGGAATATGGCATTACATATAGACAGGTGGACCTGCTTTCCGACGGCAGCTTTGACTATGAAGGCATTCGCCAGGCGCTAAATGAACGTACCCGTCTTGTGACCATTCAGCGCTCCAAAGGTTACCAGACCAGACCGACTCTTTCCGTATCCCGTATCGGAGAACTGATCTCTTTTGTCAAAAGCATTCAGCCGGACGTAATTTGTATGGTGGATAACTGTTATGGGGAGTTTGTAGAGACAAGGGAACCTGCAGAAGTGGGGGCTGATATGGTGGTGGGATCCCTGATCAAAAACCCGGGAGGAGGGCTGGCTCCTATTGGCGGCTATATTGCAGGGACAAGGGACTGTGTGGCAAATGCGGCATTTCGCCTGACATCTCCGGGACTGGGCAGAGAGGTAGGAGCTTCTCTGGGTGTTCTGAAGGACTTCTATCAGGGGCTTTTTCTGGCACCGACAGTGACTGCCGCTGCCCTGAAAGGGGCAGTTTTTGCCGCGAATCTTTACGAACCCCTGGGGTTTTCAGTGGTTCCCGACAGTCAGGAGAGCCGTCATGATATCATTCAGGCTGTTACCTTCGGGAATGCTGATAGTGTGATCGCATTCTGCCAGGGCATTCAGGCATCAGCGCCTGTGGACAGCCATGTAATTCCCGAGCCCTGGGATATGCCGGGCTATGACGCCAAGGTAATCATGGCGGCCGGGGCTTTTGTGTCGGGCTCCTCCATTGAATTGTCGGCAGACGGCCCCATCAAACCGCCTTATGCGGTATATTTTCAGGGCGGACTTACCTGGCAGCATGCAAAATTCGGCATTTTAAAATCCCTGCAATCCCTGGTAAATAAGGGACTGGTGGGGAAGGACCGGTTGAAGTTGTAATTTTCAGTCGAAAAAACTCAAAATAAAATCTATGATTTTTATGTACAGCACTGGAATTTTGTGGTACTATATAAAAGCGAATGTGAGAAGGCTCATTCATCGGGCCAGAGCCTGTATACGACATCGCGGATGAGATGTATAGTAAAACGGCATTTCCGGGGCAAGGGAGTGTTACATCTCTCAGGACATAAGAAGGAAGAGGAAGTAATTTGAAGAAAGTAAACTGGGTACTGCTTGTACTGGTGCTGGTGGGATTTGTCATTGGCAGGTTTATCGGTACTTATTTTGAGGGCACCTTTTTAAACTATGGACAATCCTTTGGGATGAGTGAACCTGTGGTACTGAATCTTGGGTTTATTATACTGACCTTTGGACTGACAATCCAGATTACCATAGCCAGTGTAATCGGTGTGGTGATAGCTTTGGTAGTGTACCGGTTTATCAGATAGCAGTTGACGAGGCAGGCTGAAGCAACTGCTGTGACCGTTTAGATGCGTCGGAGAAGGCAGAAGGAGACGCATGGACAACATGAAAGAAAAGCAATCCATAGAAACAGAATGCCCTGTAAAGGGAGTGTGTTCAAAAGAGACACCTTCCAAAAAAGCCGCCAAAAAGGACGATTCAAAGCAGAACAAACAGGAGCAGCCATATGAGAGATTTCAGCGTTTTGGAGCTGAGAACCTGACAGAGGCTGAATTGCTGGCGATCATTATCCGTACAGGAACCAAAGAGAAAAATGCCCTGCAGCTGGCAGAACAGGTCTTAAGTCTGGCAAAATATCCAAAAGAAGGGCTGCTGGGACTCTATGATGTCACTTTGAACGAACTTCAGGGAATCTGCGGAATTGGTGAAGTAAAGGCAGTAAAGCTGAAATGTCTGACAGAGCTTTCCATGCGGATGTGTGCAGCAAGAGCCGCGGTGGGGATCAATTTTACCAATTCCGGACAAGTGGCTGCGTATTTTATGGAAAAGCTGCGGCATCGGGAGACAGAGTGTGTGGTTCTGGCCTGTATGGATGCCAAAGGACAGATGATCTGCGAAAAGAAATTGTCTGAGGGAAGCGTCAATATGTCGCTGATTTCCCCCAGGGAGATTTTTCTTGCTGCATTGGAAAATCGGGCCGTCAACATCCTTCTCGTACACAATCACCCCAGCGGAGATCCCAGTCCCAGCAATGCGGACAAGGCACTTACGGATCAGGTCAGAAAATCAGGTGAACAGCTAGGAATACCGCTGCTTGACCATGTTGTCATCGGCGATAACAGATATGTCAGCTTTAAAGAAGAAGAATGGTTCCGGAAAGCATAGATAAATGGACACAGACCAGACAGAAAGGAAGGGATGTGATACCTTGTATCTGTGCAATTTACATTAGAAAGGGGTTGTCATTTTGGCAAACAATGCATTCGGTATCGATTTGGGTACCAACAATATCAAGATTTACAGCAGAAGTGATGATAATATTCTGGTAGAGAAGAACATGATTGCCATCGAGAATAAAAAGGTTTTGTTCGCCTATGGGAATTCTGCATTTGAAATGTATGAGAAAGCACCGGGAAATATTCATATTTCCTATCCTCTCTCCAATGGCGTCATTGCGGATATCAAGAATATGGAAACGCTTGTGAGGTATTTTATTACAGGTTTGCAGAAGGGAATCGCCAGGCCTGCTGAATTTTACATTGCAGTTCCCACTGATGTGACAGAAGTGGAAAAGCGGGCATTCTATGATCTGGTGAAAGATGCCAATGTGAAGGCGAAGAAGATCATGGTGGTGGAAAAGGCCGTAGCAGACGGGCTGGGTCTGGATATTGATGTAAAGAACTCCCAGGGAGTACTTGTGGTCAATGTGGGCTTTGAAACTACAGAGATCTCTATTCTGTCTCTGGGGGGCATTGTACTCAGTCGACTGATCAAGACGGGTGGATTGAAATTCGATGAGGCGATCCGTGCTGCAGTCAGGAAAGAGTTCAGCTTGATTATAGGCGGCAAGACTTCAGAAATGATTAAGACAAGTTTAAAAGAACTGGAAGGGGAAGGCAAAGGTGCCATTGTTTATGGACGGGATATCGTAACCGGACTTCCCATAGAACGTGAGATTCCTACCAAACTGGTGGTGGAATGTCTGGAAGAGCACTTTAATACGATCGTGGATAACGTGAAAGTGATCCTGGAACGGACACCGCCGGAACTTGCGGCAGATATTTACCGACATGGAATATACCTTACCGGGGGAGCGTCTCAGATCAGCCATCTGGCAGACCGCATTGCAGCAGGCACGGGTCTGCGGGTAAATATATCCGAGAATCCGATTACCAGCGTAGTATTGGGACTTGCCAAGATTATCAAGGATGACAATTATAAATCCGTTGCTTATGCAATTGAAGGGATGAGCAGATGAGTCCAGTCATAAAAAGAAAAGGAGAGAAGTTTACGCTGCCGAGTAAATACCTCCTTTTTATTTTAACGATTCTTTGTTCGATTTTAATGTTGGTTACTTTTGGGACAGATATATTCAATAAACCGTTGAATACAGCAGTTGGATATATAGTCATACCCTTTCAGCAGGGAATCGGCAAGGCAGGTGAATGGCTGTCCAACCGCTCTGATGAGCTTGTGCAGATCCGGATTCTTTTGGAGGAGAATGCTCGTCTGAAAGATGAGCTTGCCGCATTGACAGAAGAAAATACGCTGCTGCAGCAGGACAAATATGAACTGAATAAACTGCGGACGCTTTTTGCACTGGACGAGCAGTATGCTCAATATCATAAAACAGGCGCCAGAATTATCAGCAGAGATTCCGGAAACTGGTATTCTGCTTTCATTATCGATAAAGGTGAAGAGGACGGCTTTGCGGTAGATATGAATGTGATTGCCGGAGGCGGTCTGGTGGGACGCATCACGTCAGTAGGACCTAACTGGTCCAGAGTAACTTCTATCATATCAGACAACAGCAATGTAAGCGCCATGACTCTGTCTACGGAAGACAATATGACCGTATCAGGAGACCTGAAAATGATGGCGGAAGGCTGTATTGCCTTCAAACAGCTCATGGATGGTCAGGATATGGTGCGGGAGGGGGATAAGGTTGTAACCTCTAACATCAGTGATAAATACCTGCCAAATATCCTGATCGGCTACATCAGTTCCATTGATAAAGATGCCAATAATCTGACAAAATCCGGCCAGATCGTCCCTGCGGTGGACTTCGAACATCTGGGAGAAGTGCTGGTTATTACGGATCAGAAAAAAACAGCAGATATGGCACCGGAATAAGGAGGCTCTATGCTCAGGAAAGTGATATCCGCACTGTTGATCATCACCTGTTTTGTCCTGCAGTGCAGTGTCTTTGGCAAATTTGCTTTTGCGGGCATCATTCCGAACTTGATGATTATTTTGACGTCATCATTTGGATTTATGCGTGGTGAGAAAGAAGGACTTCTGACCGGATTTTTCTGCGGTTTGCTGAATGACATCTTTTTCGGCAGTTTTCTCGGTTTTTATGCACTGTTGCTGATGTACATAGGATATGGAAACGGCAAGTTCAGTAAGATATTCTACCCAGAAGATATCCGCCTGCCGCTGGCGCTGATTGTCATAAGTGATTTGTCCTATGGAATTATATGCTATATTCTGATGTTTATGCTTCGCGGAAAGTTTCAGTTTACTTATTATTTTACACATGTGATCCTGCCGGAGGCTTTATATACCATAGTGGTAACGCTGTTTCTGTATCCGGTAGTCCTGCGGGTGAACAAAGGGCTGGAAGCACGGGAAAAAAGGAGAGCACAGAAATTTGTTTGATGAATTCAAAGATAAAATAATCAGTATTGTAACCAGTCGCCTCACTGTTTTTACGTTGGTTTTCTGTCTTTTGGGCGGCATACTGATTCATCGTTGTTTTGAGCTGCAGATTGTGCAGGGAGAACAATATCTGGAAGAATTTGTACTTGAGATTGAAAAGACACGCGATATTCCCAGTACCCGTGGAAATATTTATGACAGGAACGGAAATGTACTGGCTTACAATGAACTGGCTTATTCCGTAAAGATAGAAGATGTTTTTGAATCTGGGCGGCTGCGCAACACGAAAATGAATGAAACCATATTCCGGCTGATTGGTCTGATTGAGAAAAACGGTGACAATTGTATCACGGATTTCAAGATTTACCTCAATGAGGACGGAGAATATGCTTTTTCCGTGGAAGATACCCCATTGCTGCGTTTTCTTGCGGATGTATACGGCCATCCGAATATCAGCGATCTAAAAGATGAACAGCGAACTGCTTCTGCAGAAGAAGTCATGGAATATTTAAGCAGTCCTTCCCGATTTGCCATCGGCGCATATGAGGACCCAGACGACAGAGACAGTACGTTTGTGGCAGGAGCCGGATATTCCCCGGAAGACTGGCTGAAGATGGTCACCATACGGTATGCCATGAATCTGACTTCTTTCCGGAAGTACATCGGCACAACAGTAGCCACCAATGTCAACGAGAAAACAGTAGCTGTCATCATGGAGAATTCCATGTCTCTGCCAGGTGTCACTATCGTGGAGGATACGGTGCGCAAATACGTTGACAGTGAGTTTTTTGCCCATATTCTGGGATATACTGGCAAGGTTTCCTCGGACGAGCTGACAGAACTCAATGCCCGTCTGGAAGAACAGGGAATCGGAAGCGATATCTATAATATCAACGATGTGGTGGGAAAAAGCGGCATTGAAGCCTATCTGGAAACCACTCTGCAGGGTGAAAAAGGCTATGAAAAAGTATTCGTGGATGTCATGGGAAAGGTCATCTCGGTGGAAGAGCGCAAGGAAGCAAAAGCCGGAGAGAATGTCTATCTTTCCGTGGATATGGAACTGACTAAGGCTGTTTACCATATTCTGGAGCAGAGACTGGCCGGCCTGGTATCCAAAATGATTATTAACACGAAAGAACATACTGCTTCCGGCAGTGCGGATATCAAGATTCCGATCTATGATGTATATTTTGCACTGTTTAATAATGCGGTAATCGATTTAAAACACATGTCTGGAAATGAGGCGCAGGAAACAGAAAGAGAAGTCTGTGAAGCACATCGGAATTATAAACAGGCCGTTTATGAAAAACTGGACTACGAGCTGACAGAAGGAATGACTCCATATAATCAGCTTTCGGAGGAATACCAGGTATATCAAAGTAATATTGTAAGCCTGCTGCGGCGCAACGGTGTCATTATGGCTGAAATTGTAAATCCCGATGATGTCACACAGATTGCCTGGTCCACAGAGGAAGTCATCAGTCTGAGTGAATACCTGAAATATTGTATCTCACAAAACTGGATTGATGTAAGCAAACTGGAGTTGGACAGTAAATATTCGGATTCCGCAGAGATTTATGATAAAATCCGGGAATATATTATCAATATGATCGAAAAGAATACCGAATTCCAGAAGCGTTTCTATAAGTATATGTTGTTACAGGATGTCATAAGCGGCAAGCAGGTCTGTCAGATTCTCTGTGAGCAGAATCTGATAAATGTTCCGGAAGAGGATCGAACTGGCGTGCAGGACGGAACGCTTTCAGCCTTTCAGTTCACAAAGAGACGTATTGATAACCTGGATATCACACCGGCACAGCTGGCACTGGATCCCTGTAATGCTTCAGCAGTTATTGCCGATGTAAATACGGGAGATGTATTGGCCATTGTATCCTATCCCGGGTATGACAATAACAGAATGGCCAATTCCGTTGATGCAGAGTATTTTGCAAAATTGAATGCAGATAAATCAAATCCGCAGTATAATTTTGCCACCCAATATTCGGCGGCTCCGGGTTCAACGTTCAAGATGGTGTCTGCCTCTGCAGGGCTGATGGAGAGTGTGATTTCTTTGGGCACACAAGTGAATTGTACCGGAACTTATGGAGAAGGACCTATGGCGCCAAAGTGCTGGAGAGTGTGGGGACATGGCAACGAAACGCTGACTACCGCCATACGGGATTCCTGTAATTTCTATTTCTATAACCTGGGTCACCAGCTTTCCATGGATGCAGGCAGCTATAACGAAACCAAAGGACTGGATGCACTTCAGAAATATGCTGATTTGTTCGGACTTACAGATAAATCCGGCATTGAAATTGCGGAAGCTGCTCCCAATGTCTCCACGGAAGATCCGATGCGTTCCGCTATTGGTCAGGGCAGCAACAGCTTTACCACCGTGGGACTGGCAAGATATGTATGTGCGGTTGCAAACAGCGGAACCTGTTATAATCTTACTTTGCTGGATAAAATAACCGATTCTGAAGGGAATCTGGTACAGCAATTTGAACCTGCTATACGTAATACCATTGAGATGCCGGAAGAATATTGGAGAGCTATACAATCTGGCATGCGTCAGGTAGTGGAAAATAAAGCCTACTTTAATGAACTGTCGGTGAATGCCGCCGGTAAGACAGGAACTGCGGAGGAGAGAAAATCCAGGCCTAATCATGCACTCTTTGTGTGTTATGCACCTTTTGAACAGCCTGAAATAGCCATTGCAACCAGGATTCCATACGGATATTCTTCCGATTATGCCGCAGAGGCCACTAAGGATATCATAAAATACTATTATGGACTGGCGGAAGAAGAAGAACTGATCACCGGTACAGCGAATACTCCTGACAGTGGGATTTCCAACGAAAGGTAACAGTTACTTATATATGGAGGTCAGTATGAGAAATGCAGTTAAGATTAAAAGTTTCCCAAACGGAATTGCGCTGTATTTAAATGCAGAGCTTCCTTTTGATAAACTGCTGGAAGAGATCGGTTATAAATTCTCTGATGCGAGGAACTTTTTTGGTTCTGCTACCATGGCGTTGTCCATCGAGGGACGTCCTCTTACAGATATGGAGGAACTTCAGATTCTGGATTCCATTCGGGAAAACAGTGATCTGAACATTATCTGTATTGTGGGCCGGGATGAAACAGTCAACAAAAATTATCTCAGGGCCCTGGCACAGACAGAGGAAGTAAAACCTCCTGATGAAGGAGAGGGACAGTTTTTTAAGGGAGATCTGAAAAACAGAGAGACACTGGAAACGAAGAACAGTATCGTCATTCTGGGAGATATTTATCCTGGCAGCACTGTCATCAGTGAGAAAAATATTATTATACTGGGTGCATTGCGGGGAAAAGCGTATGCCGGCGGAAATGGCCGTGATGGAGCATTTGTTGCAGCGTTTGAAATGGAGCCGGAGAGAATCAAAATCGGCGATTTCAAATATAAATCAGATACCAGACAGTCAAAATGGGGAATACGCCCTAAAGTACGGCCGAAAATTGCATATGTAAAAAACGACAGAATCATTTTTGAGACGCTTACCAAAGATTTGCTGAACACCTTTTGACACTGCAGGAAATGCTGCAGGAGTGGACAGGCTGTTTGGAGGACGGCAAAGTATCATGATTGGAGGAAAGGGAAAATGGAAAAACAATTTTCCGCGGAGAAAAAAGGCTCCGAAGTCATTGTCGTCACTTCAGGTAAGGGCGGTGTGGGCAAGACCACCACGACCGCAAACGTAGGAACAGGTCTGGCAAAGCTGGGAAAGAAGGTCTGTCTGATCGATACGGATATCGGTCTGCGTAATCTGGATGTTGTCATGGGACTGGAGAATCGGATTGTATACAATCTGGTGGACGTAGTGGAAGGAAACTGCAGGGTGAAACAGGCTCTGATTCGGGACAAAAGACATCCCGGACTGTATCTGATGCCTTCCGCACAGACCCGTGACAAGACAGCTGTTTCACCGGGACAGATGGTTAAAGTGATCGATCATCTGCGGGAACAGTTTGACTACATTCTTCTCGACTGTCCTGCTGGAATTGAGCAGGGATTTCAAAACGCCATAGCGGGAGCGGACAGAGCTTTGGTTGTAACAACACCTGAAGTTTCTGCGATCCGGGATGCGGACAGAATCATAGGTCTGCTTGAGGCAAACGGTTTTAAACAGATGGAGCTGATTATCAACCGGCTGCGTATGGATATGGTTCGCCGGGGAGACATGATGTCGGCAGGAGACGTGGTAGATATTCTCGCCATTCCAATGATCGGCGTTATACCAGATGATGAAAGTGTAGTAGTTGCCAGCAACCAGGGAGAACCTCTGGTGGGAAGTCCCTCCCCGGCCGGACAGGCATATGCAAATGTGGTGCAGCGTGTGGAAGGGAAGGAGGTGCCTTATCTGAATCTTGAAAGGGGTATTTCCTTCTGGACCAGGGTTACCGGAATTTTTCATAAGGCATAGGAGGAGTGAAAATGAGACATTTTTTTCGCAGAAAAAGCTCCTGCCAGATCGCAAAGGACAGACTGAAAATCCTGTTGATTTCGGACAGGGTAAACTGCTCACCGGAGATAATGGAGCTGATTAAAACGGATATCGCCAAGGTGTTGTCCAAGTACATGAAGATTGATTCCGAGAATATGGAAATTCAGATCAATACCAAAGGAAGCAAATCCGCACGGGGAGGGAAGATGCCTTCGTTGTATGCAAACATCCCCATTATGGATGTCACTGCCCAGGATAATGCAAAGTGAAAAATACGGAATAGGAATAACGGAAATGTTCAGAAAATACAGGGTACGGGATTTTGATTTTAAACTGGTGCTGCTGATACTGCTTCTGTCAGCAATTGGTGTTATTACCATTGGGAGTGCGGAAGAAGCACTTTTGACCAGACAGCTGGCAGGAGTAGTAGCAGGTGTTTTTCTCATGATAGTCATTTCACTTTTTGACTATACATGGGTAATAAAAATGAACTGGCTGATTTACGTCTTAAATCTGGTACTGTTGGTTGCAGTGTGGCAGTTTGGAGAAGAAACCAAGGGGGCGACTCGCTGGCTCAAAATAGGTGGTCTGCAGTTTCAACCTTCAGAAACTGCAAAAATAATGTTGATTTTATTCTTCGCACAGTTTATTATGAAACATAGGAAGAAATTAAATACTGTGGGAATTATATCATGCTGTGTGGCAATGTATGCCCTACCGTGGCTTTTGGTCTGGGAACAACCGGATTTGTCCACAAGTATGGTGTTGCTGGTTATGTTTTGTGTCATTATGTTTGCCGGAGGAATCAGCCTGAAACTGGTATTCGCCGTGCTGGCGGTAGCGATTCCAGCGGTGGCGATCGTGATTTCACTGGCGCTGCAGCCGGACAATGATTTTCTGACGGACAGTCAGCGGAATCGGATCCTGGCATTCGTTAATCCGGAAGAATATAAGACTACCTATGCATATCAGCAGCTGAATTCTGTTACAGCCATTGCATCCGGGCAGCTGGAGGGAAAAGGATATAAAAATAATAAGATTACCTCCGTAAAAAACGGGAATTTTCTTTCGGAAGCGGAAAATGATTTTATTTTTTCGGTAATAGGGGAAGAGTTTGGATTTAAGGGCAGCGTGACAGTGATTGTACTTCTGTATGCCATATCTCTTGAATGTATCTCCGTGGCACGTAAGGCAAAGGATCTGGCAGGGACCATCATCGCTGCCAGTATGGGGGGACTGGTAGCTGTCCAGGGATTCTTCAATATAGGAGTGGCTACCTTTATCCTGCCGAACACGGGGCTTACGCTTCCCTTCGTCAGCTATGGGCTGACATCTTTGATCAGTTTGTTTATGGGAATGGGGTTTGTACTGAATGTGAGACTTCAGGCAAAAAGAGCAAAACAATAGAAAAGCGAGGAGGTACTCTTATGAACATTGCACTGATTGCACATGATGCAAAAAAGAAGCTGATGCAGAATTTTTGTATCGCATACCGGGGGATTTTAAGTAAGAATGATTTGTATGCCACGGGTACTACAGGACGTCTTATTGAGGAGGTCACCAATCTGAATATTCATAAATGTCTGGCCGGTCATCTGGGCGGAGAGCAGCAGATCGGAGCACAGATAGAGAACAATGAGATTGATTTGGTTATTTTCCTCCGGGATCCGCTGAATCCGCAGAAGCACGAACCGGACGTAAATAATGTAATACGGCTCTGTGATACACATAACATACCGTTGGCAACAAATCTGGCAAGTGCGGAACTGTTGATCAAGGCTCTGGACAGAGGGGATTTGGAATGGCGTGAAATGTACAAGTAGACAAAAAAGTGTTTTTCTCCTGTGTGTATTGCTGTTTGCGTGCAGTCTGTCTGGATGCGGCAATCTTTCCTATGATATGGAATATCATGTGGATTATGATGTCAGCAGCTTTAATGTAGTATCCAGACAGGAAACCCGCACCGCTGTCCCCTTTGCCGCTTCTCTGTGTGTGGCGGCCGGAGATGTGATCAGAGAGGAAAGCCCGGATATGGCGCAGGCGGAGGCTGCAGCACTGTTTGGATTAGACCGGAGTGAGGTATTATACGCGAAAAATATTCATGAGAGACTGCATCCGGCAAGCCTAACCAAGGTAATGACTGCATTGGTAGCTTTGGAGAACGGTCAGCTGAATCAGACGCTGACAGCTACGAATGCGGTAAATATTACGGAGTCAGGTGCCGTCTTATGCGGTTTGAAGAAGGGTGATACCATGACGCTGGATCAGGCACTCCGGATTCTTCTGGTATATTCCGCCAATGATGTAGCCATGCTGATTGCTGAGAACATAGGTGGAAGTGTAGAGCGCTTCGTGGAGATGATGAATGAAAAGGCACATATGCTGGGGGCCACCAATTCTCATTTTATGAATCCCCATGGGCTTACTGATTCTGACCATTATACAACAGTATATGATCTGTATCTGATCTTCCAGGCTGCAGTAGGCTACGATACGTTCAATGAGATCATACATATGTCCAGCTATCAGACTGTGTTTTATGATGAAACAGGCAGGGAAAAAGCATTTGACAAGCCGAATACCAATCGATTTTTACAGGGAGAATACCAGGCACCGTCCAATGTAACGGTAATCGGAGGAAAGACCGGTACCACCAGTGCTGCCGGAAATTGTCTCATGCTTCTTTCCCGGGATGAAAACGGTTCTCCGTATATTTCTGTTATTCTGCGCGCAGAGGGACCGGATATCGTTTATAGCAGGATGATAGATTTACTTGGGGAGATTCATAAATAGAGGTTGTTTTTTGACTTCATTTCCCTTATAATAGAAGTATGGCAAACTATAATACTAATACAATAGGAGGGTTTCCAATGGTTCAGTTAATTGTAGGCAATAAAGGTAAAGGTAAGACAACACAGCTATTGGAGAAGGTGAATGGCGAGATTAAGAATATCCCTGGTAATATTGTATATCTCGACAAGAACACCAAACACATGTACGAGCTGAATAATAAGGTACGGTTGATTGATGTATCCCAGTACATGATTGAAAACAGCAGTGAATTTATGGGCTTTGTGAGCGGCATTATCTCACAGGATCATGACTTGCAGCAGATGTATTTTGACAACTTCCTGAAAATTTCATGCCAGGAAGGACAGAACATCACAGCCAGTGTTGAAAAATTGGAAAAACTCAGCCAAAAATCTGAAGTTGACTTTATTTTAAGTGTTTCCATGGACATATCTGAATTGCCGGAATGCCTGAAAGATAAAGTGATGATAGCACTGTAAGACAGGAAATCTTGAAAATTGGAAAGCAGTATGTTGTTTCGCTTCGCAGCGGCAAGCCATGACAGCAGCAAATAGATCACAACACATGAAAGCCTCGGAACAATGATGCCGGGGCTTTTGTATGGAGGGATGGGATTGGCAGGGAAAAAGAAAAAGAGCAGAAAGATCAAAAGATACCGAAAACCTTTAAATCTCAATATCGGAATGATGATCTTTGTCGTCATCTTTATCTATGTCGTTGTCTGTGTCATTATGTATTTTCAGACAAGTCATATCGTACGCTATGAGGTAAAAGAGGGATCTCTTGCCACAGATACCGTATATCGTGGTGTGGCGCTGCGGGATGAGACAGTTGTATATGCAAGTACCGCCGGTTATGTGAATTATTATGCCTGGGACGGTTCCCGGGTTGCGCAGAATGACCTGGTTTATATTGTTGATGAAACCGGCCGTTTAAATGAGGAACTGGAGAGTATGCACCTGGGCGAAAACTCTCTTTCTGAACTGGAACTTCTGGAATTTAGAAATGAAATCGCAAATTTTGTTCACAGTTTTGAGGCTGCCCATTATGACAGTACCTATGATTTTAAATATTCTCTGAGAAATACAGTGTCTAAACTTGCAAATGCAAATATACTGCAGAGCATAGAAGATCTAAATGCCGCTTCCGGAGCAAATATCATCAATCGTTATTATGCACCGGCCACAGGTATCGTTACCTACTGGAATGATGGGTATGAAAGTCTCACCCCACAGGATGTGACAGAAGAGACTTTTGATGAAACGAAGTATGAAAAAAAGTGGCTCACCGACAATACATTGATAGCCGCAAATGATGCAGTATATAAATTGTCTACCAATGAAAACTGGTCTGTCGTTATCCCTGTAGACCCGGTGAGAGGCGCCGAACTTCAGGATGAAGGTTATATCAAAGTACGTTTTCTAAAGAACCAGTATGAATCCTGGGGCGCGGCAAAACTGCTTAACAATGGAGACGGTAATACTTATCTGCAGCTTACGTTTACAAATTCCATGGTCACATTTATTTCAGACAGGTTTCTGGATGTGGAATTGATCGTGGAAGATGAAACAGGACTTAAGATTCCGGTCTCATCCATTGTGCAGAAGGAATTTTTCCTCATTCCTGAGCAATTTATCATTCCGGGCGGAAATAACGGCGGAGATAGTATCCGCAAGCAGACAGTTCTGGAGGACGGTACGATTTCCAGTGAGGCCCTGGAAGTGGAGGTCTATTATTTTGACAGCGAAAACAAAGAATACTACCTGGACAGCTCTATTTTGGATTCCGGGGATACTCTGTATGATGCAGACGGTGAGGAAACTTATACAGTGAGTAAACGTGCCACACTCACCGGTGTTTATAATATGAATAAAGGCTATGCAGATTTTAAACAAATTACCGTGCTGTATGAAAATGATGAATATGCTATTGTAAAACCGAATACAAAATATGGATTGAGCGTGTATGACTACATTGTTTTAGATGCGGGCACTGTAAGGGATGATCAGTTCATTAACCAGAAATAGCATGAAAGAAGGAACAGAGACATGATAAAAGAAAATCTAAATGCTGTGAAGCGGACAATAGAGTCTTGCTGTAAACGGACAGGAAGAAGACACAGCGAAGTGACTTTGATCGCTGTCAGTAAGACGAAACCCATTGCCGATTTACAGGAAGCTTACGAGGCCGGTGTAAGGGATTTCGGTGAAAATAAAGTCCAGGAACTGCTTGGTAAGATTCCGCAGCTTCCCTCTGACATCCGATGGCATATGATCGGTCATCTGCAGCGGAATAAGGTGAAATATATTGTAGGCCATGTCTCCATGATACACAGTGTGGATTCCCTGCGCCTGGCAGAAGAGATCAGTCGGGAAGCAGTCAAACAGAAAACGGAAGTGGATATCCTGCTGGAGGTGAATGTGGCTGGAGAAGAAAGCAAATATGGGATTGCTGTTTCTGAAACCGCAGAGCTGGCGGAACGGATCGCCTTGCTTCCAGGCATACATATTAAAGGTCTTATGACAATTGCTCCTTTTACGGCCGATCCGGAAGATAATCGTATATTTTTTTGCAAATTAAAGCAATTGTCTGTTGACATACAGAAGAAAAACATTGATAATGTTAATATGTCTGTCCTGTCCATGGGTATGACAGGAGATTACACTGTAGCGATAGAAGAAGGAGCCACCTGTGTCAGGGTGGGCACCGGGATATTTGGTGAGAGATATTACGATTCCCCTGTGGAACCGTAAGGAAAAAAGTCTGCAGGCAAATGAAAGGCGTGGTATTTAAAATGGGTGTAATGGATAAGTTTTTAACCTATATGAAACTGAATGGTGAAGAAGAGGAAGGATACTATGACGATGACTATCTGGATGATGATGATATGGACCCGGAACCGGAACCCAGAAGGTTTTCTTCTTCAAAAGTAAGACATATGGAAGACTATGCGGAAGACCATATGGAAGCCCCCATTAAAAAGCAGTCTGCGGCCAGCAATATTACCTCCATCAGACAGCCGGCAGCAAAAAGGGTCATAAGTGGCGGTAATAACATGGAGGTACGTGTAGTCAAGCCAACCTCCGTGGATGATGGAAGAGATATCACCCAGATGCTGCTGGCGAATCGTACTGTAGTATTGAATCTGGAAGGGCTTGATATGGATCTGGCCCAGCGGATCACGGATTTTGTCTGCGGTTCCTGCTGTGCAATATCAGGTAAACTACAAAAGATATCCAACTATATCCTTATTATAACGCCGGCTTCGGTAGATATATCAGGAGATTACCAGGATATATTCGATGATTCTTTTGATGGTGCAATCAATGATTAAAAGGATAAGGTGAATTTGCCATGTCGGAGAGACTGTCTGTACTATATAACAAGAAACCCTGCTATGACATTGTTTTTTCTCAAGGGTTTGAGGAATTGTGGCAGGAATTGGCAATGCTGGGATGCGAAAATAAGAGACTCTGTATCATAACAGATTCAAAAGTGAATGAAATTTATGGAGATACGGTACTTACGCTTTTGGGTGAAAAAGGCCAGAAGACAGTAAAATACGTATTTCAGGAAGGGGAAGAAAGGAAAAACCTTGATACAGTGAAGGGCATTTACCGCTTTCTGATTGAAGAGGGTTTTGACCGGAAGGATATGCTGCTGGCATTGGGGGGAGGTGTCGTGGGAGACATTGCCGGATATGTTGCTGCTACTTACCTGCGGGGGATTGATTTTGTGCAGATTCCTTCTACTTTACTTGCCCAGGCGGACAGCAGCATTGGCGGAAAGACCGGTGTGGATTTTGACGGTTATAAAAACATGGTAGGGGCATTCAAAATGCCGCGTCTGGTATACATGAATCTGTCTTTGCTTCAAACACTGGAGGAACGGCAATATTTTTCAGGTTTTGCAGAAATTATGAAACATGGACTGATTAAGGACGCTCTGTTTTATGAATGGTTGATTGAAAATATGTATGAGATCTGTGAGCGTGACCTGAATGTGCTGCAAGAGATGTTGATGCGCAGCTGTACGATAAAGAAGCTGGTAGTGGAAAAAGATCCTATGGAGCAGGGAGAGCGTGCCCTTCTCAATTTTGGACATACGGTTGGTCATGCGATCGAGAAGGCAAAGAATTTTACATTGTACCACGGAGAATGTGTGGCTTTGGGTGCTGTAGCGGCAGCCTATATTTCCTGGAAACGAGAGCTGCTTTCCATGGAGGAATACTACGAGGTTCGGGATATGTTTGTTCCCTTTTATCTTCCTGTTTCTGTGGATGATATTGACCCATCAGAGATACTTCGCCTGACAAAAGCAGATAAAAAAATGGAATCCGGAAAAATCAAATTTATACTGCTGAAAAAGATCGGAAAAGCAGTGGTGGAAAGTTCTGTGACGGACGAGGAAATATTGTCCGCCATCAATGAAATATATTTTAGTGAAGAGGATGCTCATGCGTGAGAAAAAAAGCAGAAAAGTACTGTTGCTGGATATATTTGTGATGATCACATTACTGTTTTTTGATCGTTTTACCAAATATCTGGCGCTTACCCGGCTGAAAGGAAATCCTGCTGTGGTTCTGATCGACGGAGTGCTGGAATTACAATATGTCAAAAATACGGGAATGGCGTTCAGTCTGTTCCAGGATAAAAAGATCTTTATTCTGATCATGGGATTTCTGGTCATGGGAGTCATTCTGTTTTTCCTGTTCAGAGTGCCGGAAGAAAAAAAGTTCCGTATTGTTCACATCCTTCTCTCGGCTTTGATTGCAGGTGCGCTTGGAAATATCATTGACAGGATCAGATATGATTATGTAATTGATTTTATTTCTTTTGTATTGATTCATTATCCGGTTTTTAATGTTGCAGACTGCTATATTGTAGTCTCGGCAATTATTTTATTTATTTTATTTATGTTTGTATATAAGGAAGAAGAACTGGCATTCTTAAGCTTCGGGAAAAAGCATACGGCAGATTAGGAATTGATATGTGATTCTTCCGATGGAGGCTATGCCGAAGAAAAGATGGAAAGATGATACCTGGCCGAATTCAGAGTGACGAAATGGATGAGTTTCGATTTGAAATAACAGAAGAAATGGAAGATGAGAGAATCGATAAGTGTTTGTCCATGCTTATCGATTCTTTGTCACGTTCTTTTATACAGAAAATGATAAAAGAAGATTCCGTGCGTGTGAACGGACAGCTGGTGAAGGGCAGCTTTCGCCTTCATACAGAAGATATTGTGGAATTTGTGCTGCCAAAAGCCATAGAACCGGATATCTTGCCAGAGCCTGTGCCGCTTGACATTCTCTATGAGGATAACGATATAATTGTAGTAAACAAACCAAAGGGAATGGTCGTACACCCGGCAGCTGGTCATTACAGCGGTACTTTGGTCAATGCCCTGATGTATCATTGCGGGGACAGTCTCTCCGGAATCAATGGCGTGCTGCGTCCCGGAATTGTCCATCGGATCGATATGGATACTACAGGGTCTGTGATTGTCTGTAAGAATGACAGGGCACATAATTGTATTGCTGAACAGCTGAAAACTCACTCTGTGACAAGGCGCTATTATGCAATCTGTCACGGTATTCTGAAAGCAGATTCCGGCACCATTGACAAACCAGTGGGTAGACATCCTTCAGAACGGAAAAAGATGGCTGTCAATGAACGCAATGGTAAAGCAGCCATTACTCATTACCATGTTCTGAAGCGTTTTGCCGGTTATACATATATCGAATGCGAACTGGAAACCGGCAGAACCCATCAGATCCGGGTACATATGTCCAGTATAGGCCATCCGCTTTTGGGAGACGAAACCTATGGCAGTCGGAATTTTCCGTTTCGCCTTCAGGGACAGACCCTCCATGCCGGAATCCTGGGATTTCGACATCCCACCTCCGGTGAGTATCTGGAACTGGAGGCGCCATTGCCGGATTATTTTCGACATCTTCTGGAAATACTCTGAATTTCGAAGCAGCGAATCGCTTACTCGAAATATGTTTTATGTTGTATAAATCCGTTTTTTCATGTATAATAGAAGCAGGTAAAGGCTCCCCATCAGAGGCTTTTATACTCTGCAAAAAAGAGAGGTATAAATATGAATACGGTGGTTACAATCGGAAGACAATTTGGTTCGGCAGGCCGGGAGATCGGTAAAAAAGTAGCGGAATATTTTGATATCAAGTTTTATGACAGGGATCTGTTGACACGGGCAGCAAAGGAGAGCGGTTTCTGCGAAGAAATGATTCAGAATCATGATGAGAGACCTACCAATTCCTTTCTGTATAATCTGGTAATGGACACCTATTCCTTTGGTTACAATAATTCTTCTTTTGTGGATATGCCTATCAGCCATAAGGTATTTCTGGCTCAGTTTGACACCATCAAGAAGATTGCAGATGAAGGCCCTTGTGTCATTGTAGGACGTTGTGCGGATTATGCTCTGGCTGACAGGAATAATGTAGTGGATATCTTTATTTACGGCAATGAGGAATGCAAAATCAAACGTATCATGGAAAAGTATGCTTTGACGGAAAATAAAGCCCGGGAGATGATCATAAAAAAAGATAAACAGCGTCAGAGTTATTATAACTACTACTCCTCCAAGAAATGGGGCCGCGCAGACAGTTATGATCTGTGCATCAACAGCAGCGTGTTGGGTGAAGATGGTACGGTAAAACTGATTATACAGTATGTGGAAGATTTCGAAAAAAGAAATTAAAATCTATTGACAATATACGGCATCTCATGCTAATATATCCAAGTGTGTATTATACAGGATTGGGATGTGTTTTATTTCTGCCATCTGCATGCATGTTAATACATTTGTATGCCGCATGATTCGGTATAAGAGCATTGAAAGATGCCACCAAAATCAGCGAGTAAAATGAACCCATGTGTTCATGAAGGAGGTGCCTATATGTACGCAATTATTGCAACGGGCGGAAAGCAGTACAAAGTTTCAGAGGGCGATGTCATCTATGTTGAGAAGCTGGATGCAGAGGCTGGCAGTGTTGTTACTTTTGACCGTGTTATTGCAGTAAGTGACGAAGGTCTGAAAGTGGGGGAAGATGTTGCATCTGCAACTGTATCCGCCAGTGTTGTTGAACAGACCAAAGGGAAGAAGGTTATTGTATATAAATACAAGAGAAAAACCGGATACCACAAGAAGAATGGTCACAGACAGGCTTACACAAAGGTTAAGATCGACAAGATCAATGCCTAAACGCTATGACGACAGTTACTGTTCGTAAGAACAAAAATGGTTCCTACAGAGGCTTTTTCTGTATGGGACATGCAGAATATGCGAAACGCGGTAAGCCGGATATCGTTTGTGCCGCTGTGTCCGCACTCACCATCGGAACAGTTAATTCTCTGACAGAGCTGGCCGGTGAGCGGATAAAAGTTACAGCAAATGAGGAAACCGGATTTTTCAAATGTGATTTCGAAGGGATTCTGCAGGAGAAATCAAATTTCCTGGTAGATTCCATGGTGTTTTCTTTGGAAAATATCAGCCGGGAGTATGGCAGGAAGTATTTGCAAGTTAAATTCGAGGAGGTGTAGACCATGTTTCATATGAACCTTCAATTTTTCGCACATAAAAAGGGAGTCGGTTCCACCAAGAACGGCAGAGATTCCGAGTCCAAGAGATTAGGTGCGAAGAGAGCTGACGGTCAGTTCGTAAAAGCTGGAAATATTCTTTACAGACAGCGCGGAACTAAGATTCATCCCGGCGTTAATGTTGGTATCGGCGGGGATGATACTTTGTTCGCTTTGGTTGACGGTGTCCTTCGTTTTGAAAGAAAAGGCAGGGACAAGAAGAGAGCTTCTGTTTATCCTGTAGAGGAATAGTTTGAAACTTTCCGGACTCCAAACATGTCAGTTTGGGGTCCGGGTTTTTATGTGGAAAGTGAGCACCAAAAAGGCTCTACAGAAAGGCGGATGCATGTTTGCAGACAGAGCAAAAATAAGTGTGAAAAGCGGCAAGGGCGGGGATGGGCATGTGTCTTTCCGCCATGAGAAATATGTGCCTGCAGGCGGTCCTGACGGTGGAGATGGAGGCCGGGGCGGAGATGTCATATTTGTCGTGGATGAAGGGCTGAATACCCTGGTTGATTTCCGAAACAGGCGGAAATATAAAGCCGGAGACGGTGAGCCTGGCGGCAAAAAAAACTGTCGGGGAAAAGA
The DNA here is from genome assembly GCA_910580225.1 of uncultured Acetatifactor sp. Classification (GTDB taxonomy): domain Bacteria; phylum Bacillota; class Clostridia; order Lachnospirales; family Lachnospiraceae; genus Acetatifactor. The sequence continues at coordinate 54,446 of CAJTXE010000012.1, read as the reverse complement.
CGGTAAAGACATTGTGCTGAAAGTTCCTCCGGGAACTGTCATTAAGGAGGCGGAAAGCGGGCAGGTTATTGTGGACATGTCCGGAGACAATCGTGAAGTGGTGCTTCTGAAAGGAGGCCGGGGCGGCAGCGGAAATCAGCATTATGCCACCAGTACCATGCAGGCGCCCATGTATGCGCAGCCCGGTCGTCCGGCAAAAGAGCTGGATCTTCTGCTGGAGTTGAAGGTAATCGCAGATGTAGGGTTGGTGGGATTGCCGAATGTGGGAAAATCCACCTTTCTGGCCCGTGTCACAAATGCCAGGCCCAAAATTGCGAATTATCACTTTACAACACTCAATCCCAATCTGGGAGTCGTGGATCTGGATGATACCAACGGGTTTGTGATAGCCGATATTCCCGGATTAATTGAAGGGGCATCCCAGGGGGTGGGGCTTGGCCATGAATTTCTCAGGCATATAGAGCGTACGAAAGTGCTCATTCACATTGTGGACGTAGCAGGTACAGAAGGACGGGATCCCATCGAGGATATCCATGCCATCAATCGGGAGCTGCATGCCTATAATCCGGAAATTGCCAGACGACCTCAAGTCATTGCTGCCAATAAAATTGATGTGATCTTTGATCGGGATGAGAGTGCACTGAATGCCATAAAAGCGGAATTTGAGCCCAAAGGGATTCCTGTATATCCCATATCTGCAGTCAGCGGAGAAGGAGTCAGAGAGCTTCTTTACCATGTAAATGATTTGTTGCAGGGACTTGGTCAGGAGATAACCATTTTTGAGCCGGAATATAATGAAGAAACTGCGTTCCTGCAAGATTCAGATGTCCCCTGCACAGTGGAATATGACAGGGAAAACAGGGAATATGTAGTTGAAGGCCCTAAAGTAGAAAAAATGCTCGGTTATACCAATCTGGACAGCGAGAAAGGTTTTTCGTTTTTCCAGAGCTTCCTGAAATCATCAGGCATCCTGGAGCAATTGGAAAAGCTTGGAATAGAAGACGGAGATACCGTACGAATGTATGGACATTCCTTCGATTACTATAAATAAAGAGGAAAAATTCATGACAAGTAAGCAAAGAGCGTATTTAAAGAGGCTGGCAAATGGTCTGGATCCGGTTTTCCAGGTCGGAAAAAGCAGTCTGACTCCGGAGCTGACCCAGGCGATCGGCGAAGCTTTTAATCGAAATGAACTGATTAAAGTAGCCGTATTGAAAAACTGTGATGACGACCCAAACGTTATTGCAGAGATGGTAGCCGGACGAACTCATTCCCAGGTAGTGCAGGTGATCGGAAAGAAATTCGTCCTGTACAAACCGGACAGAGACAAACCCAGGATCATTCTGCCGCAATAACTTTCCACACGGCGGATTGTCTGTTTTTAACTGCGTAAACTTCAGACATGGAAAGTGAATGATAGAATGAGACGAATTGGTATTATGGGCGGTACATTCAATCCCATCCACACAGGTCATTTGGCATTGGCAGAGTGGGTACGGGAGCATCAGGAACTGGATGAAGTGTGGTTTGTTCCTACAGGTTCTTCCTACCTGAAAGATCCTCGTCAGATACTGCCAGGCAGAGAAAGACTCTACATGACAGCTCTTGCCATCGGGGATAATCCATTTTTTCGATGTCTTGATCTGGAGGTGCTGCGGGGAGGTAAAACCTACAGTTATGAGACACTGGAACAGCTGAAGCACTGTCACCCGCAGGATACTTTTTATTTTATCGTAGGTGCAGACTGTCTCTTTACCATAGAGAAATGGAAGCACCCGGAGCGCATTTTTCAGAATTGCATTTTAGCTGCAGCAGTGAGAGGTGATGTATCCATGGGTGATATGGAGGCGAAGAAAAGAGAACTGGAACAGAAATTCAGTATGACAGGACTGAAAATCCTTTTGATTCCCTTTCTTCCGTTTCCGGTTTCCTCCACTGACATACGGTGTCGTATCCGACAGGGGCACAGCATCCGTTATCTGGTGCCGGAAAGGGTTATCACATATATACAAGAAAAGGGATATTACCGTGAAGAAAACGAATTATTTGAGAAAAATTAGAAAAGCAGTTCAGAAGGCACAGGACGCAAAAAGGTTTGAGCACACATTGGGTGTAGAATACACCGCTGCTGCGCTTGCCATGCGCTATGGCAGTGATATTGACAGTGCCAGGGCTGCCGGATTGCTCCATGATTGTGCCAAATGCCTTTCGGATGAAAAACGTCTCTCCATCTGTCGAAAAAATCATATTCCAGTGACAGAGGTAGAGCGGAAAAATCCCTTTTTACTGCATGCAAAAGCAGGGGCCTATCTGGCCAGAGAAAAATATGGTATAAAAGATCCTGATATTTTGAACGCAATCAGAAGCCATACCACCGGCCGAAAGAATATGAGTCTTCTGGAAAAAATCATTTTTGTTGCGGATTATATAGAACCAGGGCGAAAGCATGCCCCAAATCTGACCGATATCCGAAAGCTGGCTTTTCTGGATATCAATCGTGCACTGGTAGAAATTCTGAAGGATACTTTACGATATTTAGAAGCTTCCGGGGGAGATATTGATCCCATGACAGAGGAAACCTGGCGTTGTTATTCGGCACTGCTAAAGCAGCCAGATGCCTGATAAACATGTAGTAATGATACAGTAATATCAGAAGGAGGAGTTATGGAGAATATTGAGACAAACAATGCAAAGGAAATGGCTAAGCTTGCAATCCAGGCTCTGCAGGACAAAAAAGCACAGGATATCCACATCATTGATATTAGTCAGGTATCCGTCATTGCAGATTATTTCGTTATAGCCGGCGGCACAAATAAAAATCAGATACAGGCATTATGTGACCATGTGCTGGAGACACTTGGAAAGGCAGGTTATCCGGAAAAGCAAACGGAGGGATATAACACCGCAAACTGGATTCTCATGGATTTCAGTGATGTGATCATTCACATTTTTGACAGAGAAAACAGACTGCTTTATAACCTGGAGCGTATTTGGAGAGATGGCAGGCAAGTGGAACTGAGTGAATTGGAATAGAAAATAGGATAGCACATTTCAAATAGCCGTTTTATAAAAAGACTGCCGCAGAAAGAAAAAGCGAACTTTCTGCGGCGTTTCTTTTTCTGTCTCAGGCTATGCTTCATCCCTTCTGCCAAGATGCATATAGAAACTGATCAGATAGAGCCCGCAGAGACCCACTACCGCATAGACGATTCTGGAGAGCCATGACATATCACCGAAGATAAAAGCTACCAGATCAAAACGGAAAATACCGATCAGCGCCCAGTTAATTGCACCGATAATAGCAATGGTGAGAGCTGTGCCATCTAAAAATTTATTTCCCATTTTCATACCTCCTGCCTGCTTTCAGCAGACATTCAATCCCTCTTTTGAAAGTAAACTGCACCGAAAAGGAACGTTCCGGCTCTATTAATATCTGCGCAAATTCAGAATTTATGTATGAAATGAAAAATTTTATTACCGATAGAAACGGAAGATACCAAACACTCTTCCCAGAATCTGACAGTCCTCTACAATAATGGGATCCATAGAATCATTTTCCGGCTGCAGCCGAATATGTCCCTCTTCCCGATAAAAGGTTTTTACCGTGGCCGAATCGTCAATCAATGCTACAATGATCTCACCATTCCGTGCAGTATTGCAGGAATTCACAAAAACCCTGTCACCATTAAAAATCCCCACATTGATCATGGAATCTCCGCGCACATTCAGGATAAAGGACTCCCCGCTTGGAACTACATCTGCTGGTACAGGAAAATACTCTACGATATTTTCCTCCGCAAAAATGGGCTGTCCGGCAGCCACATTGCCGATTACCGGAAGGCTGACCATCTCCGTGCGGACCATCTGAAAGCTGTCGTCACAGACTTCTATAGCCCTGGGTTTGGTGGGGTCTCTTCTGATATATCCGTTCTTCTCAAGGGTCTCCAGATGAGAGTGGACAGAAGAGGTAGACTTCAGACTGACAGTTTCGCAAATCTCACGGACTGTTGGGGGATAGCCTTTTTTCAGAATTTCGTCTTTAATATAGTTAAGAATTTCCTGCTGCTTGGGTGTTATCTTTCCAAATGCCATAGTTACCTCCTGGGGGTATGAATCATACTTATATGTGTGTTCAGTGCCAAAATTGCTTTCCTGTCATATGCCATTTTCATAATTCGTCCGGTAGTGTCTTTTCTCAGCGCTTTCCGGTCCCATCAGTCATCTTGTAAAAAGCAAGTACAGCTTCCGTTAATCAATATGGTACCCAAAAAAGCGTCTTTTACCGCAAGTAAAGAACCTACTTCCGATAAGTTATATTATATCACAGCAAGGACAAAAAAGCAAACATATATTCCAAAAATATGTTCGAATCAGGGCTTTTCACGAAGTTTTACATATTGTGCAGCTCGCCGCCGACGCTCATCTGACTGAGCAGCATAATGCTTTCTGGTGGTATTTACGTCCTTATGGCCCAGTACGTCCGCAACCAGGTAGATATCATTGCTTTCCTGATACAGAGTGGTTCCATAGGTGCTTCTGAGCTTATGAGGGGTGATTTTCTTCAGGGTGGTCACCCGCGAAGCATATTTTTTTACAAGATTTTCTACCGCACGTACTGTTATACGGCGATTTTGCATGGAAAGAAACAGTGCATTCTCATGGCCCTCCGCCGGCACCGTACGGTATCGTTCTTCCAGATAGTCTAGCAGAGCTGTCTCCACCTCTTCTCCGAAATAGACTATAGCTTCATAGCCTCCTTTTCGACGTATTTTGATTCCGCATACATCAAAATTCACATCTGCCAAATCCAATCCGACACATTCCGACACACGGATTCCGGTGCCCAAAAGCAACGTCAACAAGGCCACATCCCGCAGTTTTGTCTTTTTATGATACACCAATTCTTTAGAAGTAAGCTTTGTACCGTCCTCCACCTGGTCCAACAAAATAGCAACCTCATTGGGTTCCAGACGAATAATTTCCTTCTCGTGGAGTTTTGGGAGTGAGACAAGTGCCGCAGGATTGGTCTCAATCATCTCGGATTGATAGAAATAGTTATAAAAGCTGCGCAGTGCTGCAAGCTTTCTGGCCTTTCCACGTTCCTCATTTGTGATATCCCTGCCGTCCTTGTGATACAATGACATATACTCCAGATATTCTTCGATATCCTGTCGTGTCAGCTGATCCAATAGGGAAAGCGGAAAGTCTTTGATTTCCATTCCGGCACAGACAGCATTTGCTTCATGGAGGAATTCGAAGAAAAGGCGAATATCATAGGCATAAGCCAATCTGGTCCGGGCAGAAGTATATTCTTCAATTCCCCTGAAAAAAGTCTTGCAGAAATAGGGCAGTGTCTCAAGGACTGCCCTCATTTTCAGAATATTCTGCCGATTTTGTTCATCATGATAATTTGTTTGCTTTATAACAGCCATTTTATTGTGTCCAACCTTTCAAATTGCCGCTTTGGATAGCAGTAAACATCCTTTCTTTTACGCCAGGATTCTCCTGATTCAGCTGCCGAAGCAGGTTCTTGACATATTCCCGCTTGGTATGACCGTCGGCAGGACAGGGACTCTTCACAACCGGAACATTGTATTTGTTGACAAAACCTATCACATCCGCTTCTTTCATATAGAGAAGAGGCCTGATCACCGTAAGTTCCATCCTGTCAAGATATGTAACCGGTGCAAATGTATGAAAACGCCCTTCAAAAATCAATGACATCAGCATTGTCTCCACCACATCGTCCTTGTGATGGGCATATGCCACTTTATTGCAGCCAGCCTTCTTGATCGCCTGATTCAGGGCACCTTTTCTCATTTTAGCACATAGGGAACAAGGATTTTCTTCCTTCCGATCTTCAAAAATAATTTTGGCGATATCAGTCTCTACTATGGCATATTCCACCCCCAGTTCCTGACATAAATCCTTGATTTTGTCCAGTAGCAGATTCCGAAATCCCAGATCCACAGTAACAGCATGTATTTCGAACTTTTTAGGATAAAAACGTCTCAGATCATGTAGGGCATACAAAAGAGTAAGACTATCCTTACCCCCGGAAATTCCAATGGCGATCTTGTCTCCTTCTTCTATCATATTATAGTCGTCAATCGCTTTGCGTACATAACTCAGTACCTGCTGAAGCCGCATGCTTTTCCTCATTTCCGCGTGTCTGCCGCATTCTTTTGATTTTTTGTTGCCTGAATACCATTTTAGTATTTTTCCGGAAGAAAGACAATAGTTAATTATATTTTCTTTTCAGATGGATATACTTATTATGGAAGATACTGCTGACTGTATAGATGGAAACAGACTGTGATCCTCTTCATCTATATCGCAAAAAGAATATCATATGAGGAGTACAAAAATGGATTTTGCAAAAAGTGTGACAAAAGATAATTTGATGAGAGCCTTTGCCGGGGAGAGCCAAGCCAGAAACAGGTATACCTTTGCTGCTGCTCAGGCGCAGAAAAGCGGACTGCAGGTCATCAGCGCGGTTTTTGCTTTTACGGCTTCTCAAGAAAAGGAGCATGCCGAAATCTTCTATCATCATCTGCAGGAACTGGCAGGCAGCACAATTTTCATTGACGGAGGATATCCTGTGGACTTGTCTGACAATGTAGCCGACCTTTTATCCAAAGCGCAGCATAATGAATATGAAGAACATGATTCGGTATACAAATCTTTCGGGGAGACAGCCAGACAGGAAGGATTTGATCAAATCGCTTCCTCATTTCTGCAGATAGCTGCCATCGAGAAAGTGCATGGAGACCGTTTTGGACGATATGCGCAGCTGATACGGGAAGGAAAGCTTTTCGTTTCTGATGTGGAAGAGGAGTGGATGTGCTTGAACTGCGGATATATATTCAAGGGTAAAGCTGCTCCGTCAGTCTGTCCTGTATGCAGGCATGACAGAGGGTATTTTATTCGCTTTGAATTGGCCCCATATGAAGGATTTGCCAAAAAGAAATAAAATTCGGCAGCATTTTGTTTTCTTCAGCAAAAATTTAGAAAAGCATACTTGTTATCTGTCTGTTTTAATAGTATGATAGAGACAAGAGTTTTTTCAGCAGTAATCCGGATGCGGAGTCTGATAGATGTTACATTGGTAAATTTCTTACAGAAAACACGGATCCGGTTACTGCAAAACAGACAACAGAGGAAAACAGGTAAGGAAGGAAAGTTCTATGAAATTTAAATTCAACAACAAATATGTACGATGGGGATTAACGTCTTTTCTGGTCATTGCTGCTTCTATTACCTTTTATTATCTTATATTCCACAGCTCAAATATTCACGAGAAATTCAGCCTGATTATGGGTATTCTGATGCCGGTGATCTTCGGTCTGGTAACCGCATATCTGCTGACTCCGATTTTGAACTTTATGGAATCCAGGGTTCTGGTTCCTCTGTTTGACAAATTCCAGATCAGAGAAACAAGAAGCCGCCGAAAGGTAATCCGTGGAATCGGAATTCTGGTGACGGCTTTTTTGTTTGTGGCACTCATATACGGACTTATCTCCATGTTGGTCTCCCAGATTGTGCCCAGCGTTGAAGGGATTGTGAGCAATTTTGACTCTTATGTAAGCAATGTCAGCAATTGGATTGATCAGATGCTTGACGATAATCCGGAAATCGGTGCCTATTTGTCAAAAACGTTTGATAAGTTTTCCGAACAGCTGGAAGACTGGCTGAACCATCTGATTCCAGGGACTGCCACACTGATTCGGACGCTGTCTTTAAGCTTTATCAATATTTTGGATGTTTTGTGGGATTTTGTGATCGGGTTCATCATATCCATCTATGTCCTGGCCAGCAAGGAACATTTTGCAGGACAGGCAAAAAAGTTGATGTATGCTGTCTTTGAGAGGGACTCTGCCAATAAGATCATTCGTAATTTCCGATTTACACACAGAACTTTTATCGGTTTTTTAAGTGGAAAAATCATTGATTCCCTGATTATTGGAGTCCTTTGTTTTATCGGAACTTCTCTTATGAAGACTCCATATGCCATATTGATCAGCCTTATCATTGGAGTGACGAATATCATCCCTTTTTTCGGACCGTTCCTGGGAGCGATTCCCAGCACCATACTTATATTTGTAGTAGATCCCATGCATCCGCTGAACTGTGTTTACTTTGCCCTCTTTGCACTGGCATTACAGCAGTTTGACGGAAATATTCTGGGTCCCAAAATTCTGGGAAGCTCTACAGGACTGACCGGCTTCTGGGTTATTTTTTCGATTACTCTGTTTGGAGGGCTGTTCGGCGTTGTGGGTATGATAGTTGGAGTACCGATCTTCGCTATCCTGTACGCCGCAGTCAGATCTATAATCAGTAACAGACTTAGCGGGAAGAAACTGCCAAGCGAAACTATATTGTATGAAACGGTAGACTACATAGATGAAGACGGGTTTCACGAAGCAATGCCCGTGAGAAAAGGTTTCAAGCGAAAACGAACGGAGAATTTTCCACAAAAGGAAAATAGCTCTGCAGAAAGAACACAGAAAGAGAATACTTGTGAAAGAGAAGGGACGAAACGAAAATGAGATTTCTGATACAAAGGGTAAACAGGGCGTCTGTAACTGTTGATGGAAGAAAAATTGGTGAAATTGGGAAGGGACTGCTTGTCTTTGTGGGTATTTCTCATACAGATACAGTTGAAATCGCTGACAAGATGACAAAAAAACTGACAGGCCTTCGGATCTTTGAAGATGAAAATGGTAAGACTAATCTGAACCTAAAGACAGTAGGAGGAGAATTGCTGGTTATTTCTCAGTTTACATTATATGCAGACTGTTGTAAGGGCAACAGGCCCTCCTTCACCAATGCAGGAGATCCGGAGAAAGCCAATACCCTGTACCGGTATATCATTGATCTGTGCAGATCAGAGGTGGATAGAGTAGAAGAGGGGAGTTTCGGTGCTGAAATGAAAGTCGAACTGGTGAATAACGGACCTTTTACCATTTTGTTGGATTCAGAAGAAATTCTACATTGAATCGTGCATTTTATATTCGTTTTTGCCCTTGTAATATTCTGAATTTTATATGGTTTTTCTATAAATTTTATATTAAAATATACTTATTCCCGAAAACATAACAAAAACTTTTAAATCAAGGAGGGCACAAGTATGAGTGTAAGCAAGATGACAGCGAGATGGATATTGATGGCGTCAAATTTGGGAAGTTCCGTTTCGGTTTCTGTGATTGTTGCAGGAATCATTCTGGTTCTGTTGATTCTGATTCTGGTATCGGGTTATGTAAAAGCATCACCCGATACGGCTGTAATCATTTCCGGCTTACGTAAAAATCCAAAAGTATTGATTGGAAAAGCTGGAATCAAGATTCCATTTTTGGAGCGAAAGGACGAACTGAATTTGCAGCTCATTCCTATTGACGTCAAGACTTCCAATGCTGTCCCTACAGCAGACTACATAAACATCAATGTAGACGCTACCGTAAATGTAAAAATCAGTGACAATGAAGAACGGCTGAAACTTGCCGCACAAAACTTTCTGAATAAGAATGCAGAATACATTGGACGGGTAGCCAGAGAGGTTCTGGAAGGCAATGTACGTGAGATTGTCGGTAAAATGGCTTTGGAAGAAATGGTTTCAGACCGACAGAAATTTGCAATGTTAGTAAAAGAGAATGCTGAACCTGACTTGGCAGCCATGGGACTGGATATTATCAGCTTCAATGTTCAGAATTTCGTGGATGGAAACGGTGTTATTGAAAACCTTGGTGTGGACAATATCGTTAAAATTCAAAAGAACGCAGCGATATCCCGTGCCGAAAGCGAAAAGGAGATTGCGAAGGCACAAGCCAGTGCAAAGAGGGAAGCCAATGAAGCAGAAGTCAATGCTGCTTCTGAAATTGCAAAAAAGCAAAATGAACTGGCCATACGTAAAGCGGAATTAAAGCGCGAAGCGGATATCAAGCAGGCAGAAGCGGACGCTGCATATACCATTCAGGAAGAAGAACAGCGGAAGACTGTGGAAATTACCACTGCCAATGCCAATATAGCAAAACAGGAAAAAGAGATTCTCTTAAAACAAAAAGAAGCTGAAGTTATGGAACAAGCTCTGGATGCTCAGGTAAAGAAAAAGGCAGAGGCGGAAAAATTTGCAAAACAGCAACAGGCTGACGCAGCACTCTATGAACGTCAGCGCGAAGCCGAAGCCCGTCAGTTTGAAACCGAAAAAGAGGCCCAGGCCATGAAGGCACAGGCAGAGGCCAGGCGTTATACCATGGAACAGGAAGCTGACGGTATCCGTACCAAGGGACTTGCAGAAGCAGAAGCCATCCGTGCAAAGGCCATCGCTGAAGCGGAAGGTATCGAGAAAAAAGCCGAGGCAATGGCAAAGATGGGGGAAGCTGCAGTATTGGAGATGTATTTCAAAGCATTGCCGGAGGTAGTAAAAAATGCGGCGGAACCTTTGACTAATGTGGATAAGATCACCATGTATGGGGATGGTAATTCTGCAAAACTGATGAAGGATGTTATGGGCACTATGGTTCAGATTACAGATGGTTTAAAAGAATCTACCGGTGTAGATCTACAGGCAGTTCTATCCGGATTCCTGGCAGGAAAAGTTGCGTCATCAACTGATCCCAAAGCACCTAAAAACCAAGCATAATTTATACAACAGACAGGCACCGCAACATCAGCCTGTCTGTAGATCTATAATCAAACTATTCGCAAAAGACAAGTTTAACGAATACTTCTGAATAATACATATTTGAAAACGTTAAACCGTATCACTTGCATGGAAAACTGTATGCTTACTGTTCTTTTGGGAAACTGCTCTCTATGGGTCAGTTTCCCTTTTCTCTGTTCTCCGTTCACTTTTAGTCTGTAAAAAGTCTCTGCAGAGAGCTTTTATTTTTTATAGTATCTTGTAATTGGAATCTGCATATGCTATAATGCCTTTAGGCAAAAGAAGCTGATTAGGTCCATTGGATCAAAGAACGAACCCCCGAACCGTGTAGCAGCACAGTCGGGGGTTCTTCTTTTCTTTTTACGGTGGCAAAGCACCCACCAGGCTATTTGTTGTCCTTGTCGTGCCTGTCAAGCCATTTGCCGATGAGGTGGCAAACCTCACCTGCCGTGACGGTCACAAAGAAAGTAAGAATTAGTTGAGGCGCGCACTTACCCCATAAATAGTTTGTCATTCTGAAAAGAAATAGGCGGCCATTTGCGCTCTGGAGCTAAAAACCTTGGTTTCCAATAATTCTTTTACCTCGTCCCGGCTGTAAAACCGGGCTTCAATCTGTTCATTTTCTGATGTATGATCTTCCAAATTACCTTCCACTTCCACGAAAGCAATATATGTGGTGGTATCGGAAATGGCAACTGCTGCAAAGGAAGGCGGAAGAATCTTTTTGATAGTTTTCACATGGAGCCCCGTTTCCTCATAAAGCTCCCTGGCAATACATTCTTCAATTGTCTCATTAGGTTCAATCATTCCGGCACACAGATTATAGACATATCGGTTGACTCCCATACGAAATTCATGGAGTAAAAGCAGTCTGTCTTCTTGTGTTGCCACAATGGATACACCGCTGGGTTTTCCGCCAACATCCTCAATTCCGTTCAATTCTCGACGACTGACTATCTCATATTTCTTTTCATGTCCCGCTTTATTCAGATATGTTATTTCATAATTTTTTAAATACTTACCATCTTTTACTTTTTCAAATTTGATAAACTTCATATGATTTTTCCTTTCAAAAGAGCTTTTGCTGCAGCAGATCCTTCTGCTCCTTCTGGAACTGCTCTCTCAATGGTTTATTTATTTTCTGCCTTGTGATTTCAACCAACCCAAGAGCAGTCATATCTATTACCTTCGTAGGAACACTGTCCCTGGCCGCCAACTCTCTCATATAATGTAAAAGATGTCTGTTATCTTCGGCCGACTGCATATTAATAAAATCAACAATAATAATGCCTGACAAATTCCGCAGGCGCAGCTGACGAGCCACTTCTCCAGCAGCTTCCATGTTAATTTTCTGATAGGCTTCTCTGGAATTCTTTCCTGCTTCATACTTGCCGGAATTCACATCAATTACAGTCAATGCTTCCGTATAATCGATTATTAAAGAACCACCCGATTTCAACCATATCCGGCGTTCTAACGCAGCTTGCATTTTACTTTCTAGTGCATATAATGCGGAAAGAGAAATAGAACTGTCCTGGTAAAAGCGAACAGACAGATCATAATGATGGACAGTACAATATTCCTGCAACTGTTCATATAATTCTTTCTGATCAGTGACAATTTCCCGGTTTCCCAGAGAGGGTTTCGGAGTTTCTGTACACAATTGTTTTGAATTTTCTGGTTCTGTCAAAGACACCGGCTTATCTGAAGGTTCTGGTAAGAAGAAAGGAAATTGTTTCGTTACTTCCGTAAAAGATTTTTTCCTGGAAAAACTCTGCAACACCGCTTCAAATTCTGCAGGCGCTTCTCGAAGGCAGGAAAAACAGCTTCTGTGCATAGCTGTATATAGTAGTCGGACAAACAGGCCGGAAAGGGTAAAGAAAGCATCCCAGTACTCTGCGGGTTCCAATTCCTCCGCTTTGGTTCTGACTATAAGCCCTATTTCTGGTAATGGAATTGTTTCAGGATTCATACCTTCACTTTTCATTTTTCTGGCTTCTGAAATGGACAACAGAGTATTAACGTCCTGTATCAGAAAATCATTTTGAAAAATGGCTGTCTCCGTAAAATGTCTTCGGATACTTGCCTTCTTCTTCGGACTCAGTTTCGCAGAATACCCAACCTTTCCACAACCGAAATTTATGGCAAAATATTCGTTTGCCAGGGAGATATTGGCAGTTACGGAAGCTCGTTTTGTCTTCTGTGCATCCCGGACCACCTGAACCAACAGCTCGTCTCCTTCCAGAATTCGTCCGTCAAATCTGCGGTTTACCAAAAAAGGAGAAGTCGCGTTTTTCAGGGGAAGAAAGCAGATTTCTCCCTTGGCAATTTCCACAAAGCAGGCATCCATATTTTTAGCTATATTTTTTACTTTTCCGATATAAACAGCCCCAATTTTTCCTGGTTGCTTTGAGGAAAAGGAGACTTCCACAAGTCGGTCCTCCTCAATAACAAAGGCACCATGTCTGCCCTGAAAAACAGTAAACAGAAGTTTTCCTGCGGCAGTATTTCGTGCATACAGCTCTTCTTCTGAAATTGTTATGGATGCCTTTGTTTCGATTTTTCTGCTCATAATGGCCTTCCCTTCTGAAAATACAGGTGGTAATAATAAGCCGGATTTGATTAAGCGGATGGATATGCAGCACCGACTTCATTCAAAGAAATTAATTCACCATCCTCTGCGCGGGTATATACATCTTCCCTGGTAACGGACAACGCGTTCTCCTGAAGCTTCTCCCCTGCTTCTGCCAGGAGCGCTTCCACCACCTGGACTGGTTTGAGATTGCCGCCGCTGGAAGCGTCCAGGAGCATGGTCAGAATAACTGAAGAGGGGGACATTTCTTTTGAAAAACTATGGGAAGCAGCGGAATGTATGTTCTCCCTCCTGCAGGTAAGTTGAAAAATACCCGCTTTCAAATCCACTTCCCGAACTCCTTTTTTCGTCTTTTTAGTCACGCAAATCTGTTCTTTTGCCAGAAATCCAGGCAATACGGCAGAAATATCCATGCGGGGTTCCCGTCCGTCCCGGAAACGCACCGTGTAAGATGCCGCAGCCACACTGGCCATAGCATTGCCTGCAGTATCAGGCAGTATCTTTACAGAGACAATTTCGATTCCCGGAACACTTGCTTTATTTAAACGGTTCAGAATATTTTCACAGGGAGGTATTGGAACTGCTTTTTCCGGAGGAAAAATGCTGTTTAAATTTTCCGATTCCCTTTGTGAAGGGATACATTCCAGGGAATGTACTTCGATATCCATATATTCACCGTTACTGGTGATCCCCACACCCAGGGGCGAAGCAAATGTCATGATCTGATGGGGGCTGAACCCATTGCTGTATTTCACGTCAATCCCTGCCCGACGAATGGCCTTCTGGAAGAAACGCATGACATCCAGATGACCGATATACCGGACAGCTCCGTATTTTCTGAATTTGATTCTAAGCTTCATTTTGCGGCTCCCTATCTTTCTCTTTTACTTTGGTGCTGATAATGTTTCTCCTTTTAGCAAATCAGTTCTCTGCCGAATGCTCCGTCTGGCTCCGGGGAGATATCATGATAAACTTATCCAGCTCCGCTTCCACTTCCGGCATTTTTTTGATCTTTGGGTTGGAGATCACTTTTCCCCTTGCTACCACCATACTGAGATTGCGCAGCACAGTCAGATCTACCAGAGGATTTTTTTCCGTTACAATAAAGTCTGCACATTTTCCTGCTTCAATGCTGCCCGTCACGTTGCCCAGCCCCAGAATTTCTGCATTCCGCTTTGTGGCGGTATGGAGAGCATAGGTTTTGGAGACGCCGCAGCATTTGTGAAAGTACTGTACTTCCCGCCACATGTCATAATGGGTGACAAAGGGGCATCCAGTGTCTGTGCCCAATCCTACCGGAATGTCATTGGCCAGGCACTGCTTAGCACACTCGATGATGCCATCAAAAACAATCTCTCCGTTAAAACGGCTCATATCATCTGCATGGCTCACATCCGGGTCAAACAGGGCATAGGGCAATGCGGGAGAAAGTGTGGTCACATGGACGGCTCCTGTTTCCCGGAACAGGCGGATGATGTCCTCAGTGGGCTTCGCACCGTGTTCAATGGTATCTACCCCGTTTTCCAGAGCCACCCTGACGCCTTCCGTACTTTCTACATGGGCTGCCACTGGATAGCCCAGTTTATGGGCTTCTTCACAAGCGGCTTTCACCAGTGAAGGCTTCATTTTCAATACTCCCGGTTCTCCTTTCACTGCAGCATCCAGGACACCTCCGGTAATCATGAGTTTGATCAGATCCGGTTTGTCGGTGGCGATTTCATGGACATATTGGACTATTTCTTCCACGGACATTGCCTCATAAGCCAGGGAACCTGCCATATGTCCTCCGGGAACTGAGATGGCCATATTGGCAGCCAGGATTCGAGGACCTACAGCTCTTCCGCAGCGGACCATGTCCCGTATCCAGGTATCATAATTCTCGATACCACCCACACAGCGCATGGTAGTTACACCGCTTAACAATTCCGTTCGCACATAGAATTTGTATATATGTTCCAGATATTTGCGTGTCAGTCCGTTCGATGTGACAAAATTTACGGATTTTTTCGCATCCATGGGCTTTTTCCGAGGTTTTCCCGAGGCCGGTATGTGTACATGGAGATTGACCATTCCGGGCATTAGGTATTGACCGTTCAGGTCAATTATTTCACGGCCGTTCAAATCCGCCTGACCGTCAGAAACCACGGCGGTTATCTTTTCATCGTCCGTCAGAACCATGCAGCCTGCCTGTGGAGTCATATTTTCGCTTCCATCCAGGAGATTACAATTGATAAAAGCCTTTTTATCTTTATTCATAAAAATCTTGCTTTTCCTTTCTGATTCCAGGAGAAAATTCTGCCATGTTGATCCGGAGAATTCGCTCCTATATGCAGATAAACTATGCAAAACAGATGCCGCAGCCGAATCCGGCTGCCCCGCAGCCCTGGCATTTTTCTTTACAGTTCTCTGAAACTTCTTCCTGCTGTGCTTTCTCCCATTCCCGTTTCAAATATTCTTTGGAGACGCCGCAGTCGATAAAGTCCCAAGGCAGGATCTCATCCAGAGAGCGCTGTCTGTGGGTATAGAAATCCGCAGACAGACCGCATTCCTCCAAGGTGCCCATCCATCTCTCATTTTTATAGTATTCCCCCCAGGCATCATAGAAACTGCCCTTTTCGTAGACTTTGCGGATTACTTCTCCCAGTCTTCTGTCCCCTCTGGCCAGAATCCCTTCCATCACACTTGCATCTGCCTCATGCCAGTTGTACTTGATACTCTTCTGATTCAGCTGTTCCGATATGGCCTTCCTGGTCTGATAGGCTTTGTCCAGGAAATCCTCTTTGGTACATTGAGGCGCCCACTGAAAAGGCGTGAAGGGTTTGGGCACAAAGAAAGAGGTACTCGCCACAATCTGAACCCGTCCCCCATTCCGTTTTTCCCTGGGTACGGTGTCGAAATAGGTGGCAGCTATTTTATTGGATAGTTCCGCGATACCGCGGATATCTGCCTCTGTTTCCGTTGGAAGACCCAACATAAAATAAAGTTTCACCCTGGTCCAACCGCCTTCAAAGGCAAGAGCTGCGCCCTTCAGGATGGCATCCTCCAACAGTCCTTTGTTGATCACATTCCGTAATCTCTGGCTTCCAGCCTCCGGTGCAAAGGTCAGGCTGGATTTCTTCACATCCTGGACCTTACTCATCACATCCAGGGAAAAAGCATCAATGCGCAGGGATGGCAGAGAAATGTTCACATGCTGCTTTCCGCATTCCTCGATGAGAAAGTCTACCAGTTCCGGCAGTTTAGAATAGTCACTGGAACTTAAAGAGCTGAGAGAAAGTTCCTCATGCCCGGTATTTTGAAGCAGCTCCAGGGCATAAGACTTCAAGCTTTCTACATCTCTTTCCCGTACTGGGCGGTATATCTGGCCTGCCTGGCAGAATCGGCATCCCCGGATACAGCCTCTCTGAATCTCCAGTACAGCTCTGTCCTGGGTGATTTTCATAAAGGGAACAACGGGTTTGGTTGGATAGGAAACTGCGTCCATGTCCATCACCAGTTCTTTCCGCACCACAGAAGGAATTCCTGTTTCCAAAGGGAAAAACCGTTCAATGGTTCCATCTTCTTTGTAAGTTACATCATAAAATCGGGGCACATACAGCCCGGGCAGTTTCGCCGCCCGGCGCAGGAACTCTGTCCGGCCGATTTTTGCTGCTTTGCATTCCCTGTAAAGTGAAATGAGATTTCGGTATTGTGTTTCACCTTCTCCGATATAAAAAATATCAAAAAAATCTGCCAAGGGTTCCGGATTGTAGGTACATGGACCACCGCCGATCACAATGGGACAGTCATCTCCCCGCTGTACCGCAGAAAACGGAATCTGGGCAAGATCCAGTATCTGCAGTATATTGGTGTAACACATCTCGTATTGTATGGTAATCCCCAGAAAATCAAAATCTCTTACAGGCTCCTGGGATTCCAGGGCAAACAGGGGAATATGATGTTTCCTCATCAGGGCATCCAGGTCTATCCACGGAGAGAACACACGTTCGCACCAAACATCCTCCATAGTATTGAACATATCATACAGAATCTGCAGTCCCAGGTGAGACATGCCGATCTCATATACATCGGGAAAACAGAATGCAAAACGGACATCCACCTTTGCAGGATCCTTCATCACCGAGTTGTATTCCCCTCCGATATAGCGTTCCGGTTTTTCAATGTGCATCAGAATATCATCATCCAATGCTAATTTTCTTTCACAGCTGCCAGGATGATCGTGCATATCCTGTTCAAATATTACAGTATTTTTGTCTAATGACACCATGGCAAAACTCCTTTCGGATGTTTGATTCCTATATTTTCAAGGCAGTATTTTTGCAGCACAAAAGTGATTTAAATCATATTGTTTCCATCATTAATGTATCCAGTATAACATCTGCCCATTTCAAAAGCAACGTCATATTTACCGGCAGTTCTCCTTCATGCGCTTCACATCCGCTCCTGTCATCTCCCGGTGAGAATAGCGGGCCTGGTCATAGAGAACCGCCATTCCCACGGTTTCCAGTTTTCTTTCCCATTCTGCTGCCGTATAGAGAGCCAGCCGGTTTCTGTCTTCTTCTGCCATTCGAGGTATAGAAGTCAGAAGCTTCTTTTTATAGAGTTTCCGGATCCGCTCCCGGGGAGAGATAGCGGCCAGCAGATTCAGTCTTTTCCGCTGGAAATTTCGCTCCAGTCCACACTTTTCCCGCAGATCCACGGCATCAGCGGATTCTATATTTTGTTTTTTTTGCAGATGAAGATTTCTGTATTGCTGAATCAATTGAAACAATTTCACCAAAGATATCAGTATTACCCCGCAGAGAAACAGCACCAGCGCCACAATGGCAAGATACTCCAATAATTTCCAAAGCCAGAAAGGAGCGTTTGTCTCCGGCAATCCCATCTCTCCCATGTCACTCTGGGGCATCCCTTCCGCAATGGGAATCTCTGCCTCTTCTTCCGCCATGGTACGTCCGGATAGCAGAAAGCGCAGAAAACCAAACAACAGATTTTTCAAGGGCTGCAGAATTCGTGACAGCCAGGCAAACTGCGCACTGAAAAACAGGATTCCCGCACCCAGAATCGTATAGGCAAGCACAAGACCCATGCCGGAGTGAAACATCTCCGCCGCAGGCAGGTACCCTGCGCTGCTCTCGTTCACAGAGAGAAAATACAGATAATGATCCATATAATATACAATAAAATATAGGGCAATGCCTGCAATCAGGGAAAGAATGCAGCAATTATCCCATTCCCGAATCTCCAGGTAATGAACGAAAAATACGGAAACTGCCCCTATTCCCACTCCTGCTGCCAGATGCATCCTGTCTGAAAACACTGCATCATGCTTCAGACGCAGCACATGGGAATGAAGCAGATATCCCACTGTGCATAGAATGCAGACTACCTTTCCCGCAGAAAAGCCTGCAGGGATCAGCAGCGAAAGTGACGCTGTCACCAAATGCAGCAGCACAAAAGGGAAAAGACGTGTCACCCTGCGTCTGATAAGAAAAAAACAAAAGGGGATCAGACCGCACAATGCCCAGGCAGGGAGCATAGGATTCCCAACCCCGGTCAGATTCCGGGAAGCGCCTGCCACAAACAGAGCTAAGGGATACAGCAGCCAATGATTCATCTGCTCTGTCAGGATTTCATTAACAAATCGGATTTTATCTATGTTCATTTCAATTCCTCTATTTTCGATTCCTTTATTTTAGCTTGTCCTGTTCCATTTCCGCTGCAGAATTTGTTCGCTCTGCCAGTTCGAGATGTGCATGCAGACTTTTCCTTCCCGGAAAACAGGAGCAGTTCTGGATTTCAAGCCAGGAAATACTATTCTTCAAAATGGACTAAATCGACATACTGCCCCAGGGCCGGCGGCAGATCCGGGACCTTACCACCCGAAAAGGGATAGAACCACAGAAAAGGATTTCCAGCCTCCTGGTACCGGGTCAGAAGTTCCACAAAATCGTCATACTGATTGGGCGCCACAAAATAAGTAAAGGAACCCTGAGCCTTTTGAAACAGCATTTCCTCGAAACTTTTCGAGAAATCTACCCCTGGCTGTTCCACATCAATTCTGGCAAGCCCTCGATAGACAGTTTCCATCTGTCCCTGCCCTGCCTTCGGCGGAATGGTCAAAGGGTTGTGAGTCACAATATCCAGACCATTGCCGTAACAGGACACCTGAATGCCCTGCTGCAGAAAAATCTGACACAGGGAAGCCACAATCCGCAGGGTCATTTCTACGGCAGCATCCTTTTTCAAAATATTATCATCCTGTATGTTGAAGAAAATTCGTATACTTTTCAGAGACGTGTAATTCCTCTGGTTTACCTTCAGATCCCCTGTTTTGGCTGTGGCCTTCCAATTGATGCTGCGCATATCGTCATAGGGCTGATATTCCCGAATGCCCCGGTATTCAAAAGGATCTTCCATAAGATGACGTCTGGACAGCATCTCACCGTTCATCCGGACCAGAGACTGCCGCAGCCTTGCTGCATCATAAGGTTTGGGATATACATATATCTCCGTCTTCACCGGCCGGTCCGCCACAAGCTGGCTTAAAAAAAACAGGTCAGAAGCCACCAGGCTGATCTCGTCTATGGTATAATATCCCCGCCGTCCGCACCGAAATTTCAGAGTACGGGTTACCCGCTCCCCACCGTCAATGCGGAATATATCATTGCGGTAATACTGGTCTGTAGTCCTGGAACCCTTCTCATTCTCGAAGAGCAGATGCCGGTCTGTTTTAAACTTCACCTTCAGCATGGACAGTGGCAGTCTCTTTTTATTTTCAATGATTTCCTTCAACTCACCCTGCTCACCCTCAAAGACAGGTTCTTTGCCAAAACTCACAGAGACATACAGAGATTTTTCCCATAAGCTCTCATATAGAAACTTTTGCGCCCAGAGAAGAAGAAAACCGATGAGACCGATGCCTAATAACTGAATCATCTGCGAAACTCCTCTGTGGGCACCGGGATCGATGCCAGAACGTTTTCCATATGCTTCACTGTGCCTTCCGTACCGCCAAAACCATAACCAAGCACGATCCGATGGGCCAGTACGGGCACGGCCAGGGCCTTGATGTCATCCGGTGTCACATAATTCCTTCCCTCCAGACAAGCATATGCTTTCGCACAGCGAAGCAGAGCCAGATTTCCTCTGGGACTGACACCCAGGAGTGTCTCCTCTCCCTTTCTGGTAGCCTCTACGATGTCCACCATATATTCCCGAACACAGGGATGGACGAAAACACCGGCTGCCTCTGCTCTGACATGTTCCAATTCCGCCAGGGTCAGGACACTTTCCAGCTCCGCCAGGGGTTCCCTGTCCATATATTTGTCCAGGATAGCAAGCTCCTCCGCCCTGTCAGGCAGTCCCATGGAAAGCCGCATCATAAAGCGGTCCATCTGGGCTTCCGGCAAAGGGAAGGTTCCGGTAGTTTCCACCGGGTTCTGAGTGGCGATAACAAAAAAAGGCTTTCCGGGCACATAGCTTTCGCCGTCTATGGTGACCTGCCGCTCCTCCATGCATTCCAGAAGCCCTGCCTGAGTCCGGGGAGTAGCACGGTTGATCTCGTCCGCCAGAAGGATATTGGTAAAAACAGGGCCTTTACGCAGTACGAATTCGTTCTTCTGCCTGTCATATATATTCAGTCCGGTGATGTCACTGGGCAGCAGGTCCGGGGTAAACTGGATCCTGGCAAACTCCGCGCTGACGCTTTTGGCCAGTGTCTTCGCAAGCTTTGTCTTACCTGTGCCCGGCACGTCCTCCAGCAAGACATGTCCGTCTGCAATCAGAGCCGTCACAAGAAGACGGATGGTCCGTTCCTTTCCTACGATTACTTTTGCGATATTGGAGGAGAGTCTGTCTCCAAACGCTTTTCCATTGTTATCCATGATCTAGGGATTCCTTCCTCTTTATTCAATAGTTACAGCCGGTAACATCTATCCTTTTCCGACGCTGTTTTCTCCCTTTTTCAAACACACAGCTGTAAACTTCTTCATTCATTATACATGAGACAGTCTTTTTATACAATCCTTATCATAGAAACGTTCCCATTTTGGCATAATGCAGCCGGAATTACCATATTTTTAAATAAGCTTCCAAACAGGGAATGAATCCTGAAGAGGTAAATTACATGGAAAATGTGGAACAAAAACTGCAGCTGGTACAGCAGGTGCGCTCCAGATATCAGGAAAATCGGTATGATCTCTCCAACCGGGAACGGATTCTGTATGGACGAACCAGCGAGGATTCAGATGCTGCAGAACAGGCTTATCTCAATAGAAAGTTCTGTTACTATGAAAAACCTTATGTCTCATCTGATGCTTATGGGGACAGAGGGCCTGGAGAGGGGGAATTTGTATCTTTTTTTAAACTGCGTATGTGGATTGCCCTTTTCCTGGTGACGGCGGTGATCGTCATGGACCGGAACGGAACTGAGATAGCAGGAATTACTACGGAAAAAATATTTCAGGTGATCTCAGCGGATTATGAAGAAGTCATCGAAACTTGGACAGCGACGATTTCTCAGCCATGAAAGCCGGAGGAATCCGGCTCTGATGGCTTGTTTACAGCTAAAACAAATTATAATTTACCGCACAGATATGCATAGGCATTCAGCAATGTATCTTTTTTTCTGCCTGCTATAAAATAGAAATCAAGCTGTTTCTCGCTGTCTCCGTGCAGGTAAGATCCGTAGGCAGGGATATCACAGCAAAATACCGGAGATGCCGCTGCCATCAGAATACCGTATCCTCGATCAGAAATAAGCAGCGGAAATTCTGCGCCATCCTCCTGGGAAATATACCTGGCGGTCCCTTTCAGGGGAATTCCGTTTCTGCCTTGGGGGGCAAATGCGTAGAGATGTTCGTCTCTGACAAAATCCAGGAAGAGCCATGTCTGCATACTGTTCTTCCCTGCAGTTTCCAGCTGGCGGCATTCCTGTTTCCGTTCCTGCAGAAGAAGGGTTTTCTTTCGGGAATCCTCATCCAGATAGAGATAACGGATGGCTCCTGTGACTTTGTCCACCTGAAGGACCAGTTCATCCGTGGTCATCTCCACAGTATTACCACCATCCTTATACATCCAGAATTTCTCCGTCCTGTCCACGGCAATGCCGGGATAGACCTCTGGATCAGGCTGAGCATTTCTGGCAAAGGTGATCCGGATGATGGCGCTTCCCACGGGACTGATCCGCAGTGTGCCGTAACGGCTCTGAAGGTATAGGCCATCGGACTGCTTCGTCACCCACCGGACAGCGAGATCAATTTTGGAATGTCCCATAGGGCGCAGCTTCTCCGTGGAAGGAATGTCTCCAAAGGCGGGGAAAGCGGAGTGCTGCCTGAGCGGGACAGACTGTGTGACAGCGGCAGAAGGTTTCTCTGTTCTGGAGGCAACCTGTTTTGTGCTGTACAGGCTTGTCAGAGCTGATGGCTGATGGCCGGCACTGCCTGTTTTATCCGGGGAAGCCAGGACTGCTTTCGGTCTCTGAAATCCGGATTCACCCTGAATTTTTCCAGAAATCGTTTTGGGACGTTTTTCCGCTGCCCCGATGCCAGGATATCCGGATTGACCAGACTGGTTTGAAGCCGCACCTTTCTCCGGACAAAGGTGCGTTTTTTGACCAGTTCGGTCATTTGACATTTTACCCATCCCCTTCAACTGACCAATTCGGTTCTGCATGCCGTTACCAGCAAGATTCGGTCTCTGGACTGTTTTTGTTCCGGAAGTACCTTTGTTCTGCAGTTGGAGGAAATCCGACATTGCTGCACGGTTTTCTGTATAATTTATGCCCCTCTCTGCCTGCTCCCCGCTTTGATTCAGGATCCGGTGTTCTTCCGGAATGGGATCTGCAATGAGCCCGGTAAGGTTTTCTGTAAAAAGAACGCAAAGCTCGTGGAGGGCTCTTGTGGCTGCCACATAGAGCAGTTTGGCATGACCGTCGTCTACAGGATAGTCTTCCCTGGTAGGATCCAGGATCAGCACAGTATCAAATTCCAGGCCCTTGGTGTACTCCACAGGAAGCACCATGATGCCGTTTCCAAATACGGCCTTTTCCAGGTCGTTTTCCATTACTTCTATATATTGGCTCATTTTTTCTGCTGCCAGGTTTGCGCTGTACCGGCTGCGGCAGACGATTGCTATGGTATCAAAGCCTTTCTCCTGCCATTTCCGGCAGACAGCAGCTGCCTCCTGATAAAGCTTCTCCTCAATGCACTGCTCCACTCTCACCGGGTCACCATGACGGATAATGGGCTCTACAGGATAACTGGAAAATCGTCCATGGTGGAGTATGTCTGTGGCAAAATCCGAAATCTCGACTGTATTTCGATAGCTTTTCTTCAGTATTCCAAAGCTATCCATCTCGTTCCGAAGCAGCAGATGACGAAGTTCTTCCCAGTCGTTTAAGCCAAAACCAAAGTGAATGTTTTGGGATACATCCCCCATGATGGTATAGGTGCAGGCTTCAATGCAGAAATGAAGCACGGAATAGGCCATCATACCGAAATCCTGTGCCTCGTCGATGACAATATGGTGGGCCTCACTGATCACCTCGGTCTCCTTGATTCGCTTATAAAGATAGGCCAGAGCCGCCAGGTCGTAGACGTCAAATTCCAGATTGGGAATATCCACTACTTTCCCTCTGTCTGCCTGCCTTTCCAGGAAATCCCGGTACAGAGTGTAGATAGAGCCTTTCCAGATCTTGCTCCCATATTTGCCTCGGTAGGCTTTCAGAATGGCTTTCCGTTCCGCCTCGGTGTATTTCACCCCTTTTCCCAGGAATTCTTCCTTGATCTTAATAATCAGACGATCATTGAGCATGTTGATCTTGCTCTGCATGGAAATCCTTGGGTTCTGACGGATATAGCGTTCTACAGCTTCGCCGTCCACCAGACGGACCAGGTCGTATGGATTGATCTGTTTTCCGATAGTGGTATCGTAGACCCCGTTCTTTCCGTCCCGCAATCCCTCCACGAACTGCTTTGGATTCAGGAAAATGGATTCCCGCAGGATGCCGTTCCACTCGGCCTGATCGCAATAGTCTTTCAGGTCTGCAAACCATTCTGAAGTACCCTTGATACTGTCCTGGCTGCCATTGGGAGCACTGTTTTTAATGACATATTTTTTCTCGTCCCAATCCTCGTACAGCAGTCTGACAAAGAGCTGCTCCATCGTCATCTGACGGATACCATATACATCCAAATCAGGCAGCACCCCTGTAATGTAATTCAGAAGGATCCGGTTGCTTCCCACAATATAGAAATCATCGGGCTTGAACCGTTCCTGATAATTGTAGAGGATGAAGGAAATCCGGTGCATTGCCACAGTGGTCTTTCCGGATCCTGCTACTCCCTGAACTATGATATTATGGTGGGGGGATTTGCGGATGATATCATTTTGTTCCTTCTGGATGGTTGCAATGATTTCTCCCAGCACAGCCTGCTTGTTTTTGGCAAGGTATTTCGTAAGCAGTTCATCGTTTGCTACCACTTCGCTGTCGTAATAGTCCAGAAGCTTTCCGTTTTCGATCTCGTAGGTCCGTTTCAGCTTCAGGTCAATGGGGATTTTTCTGTCCCCAGGCGCTGTGTAGCTGCATTTGCCAAGACCATTCTCATAATAGGCGTTTGCTACCGGTGCTCGCCAGTCAATTACGGCCTGGTGGGTAGTGTCTTTGAAAATTCCCCCCTTACCAATGTAAATACACTCCTCCTTTTCCAACAACTCATCATAGAAGTCAATCCTGCCGAAATAGGGTTTGTTCCGGGCTCTCTCGTTCCGCTCCAATGCCCGCTTCATCTGGTCGTGCAGGGTCAGGCTGTTCTCCAGGAGATTGATCAGCTCCGGGTTGTCGTCGTGGAAGTGATCCAGCATGTCATCAATTTCTTCCCGCATACGGCTCACCTGGGCACCGTAATTTTCCAGATTTGCATTGACCACAGCCAGTGTCTGTTCCAGAAAGGCCTCTTCTTCCTGTCGGGATGTACCCTGTAGTCCGCCCTCTGCGTCTTTCGAGAGCGCTTCTGTTCGAGGATCTTTTTCCTGGGAATGGTGTCCTTCCGGACAATGCCCTATCTCCTGGGAATGATTTTCCTCCCGGCGAGGTTCTTCTTGGAAATGTTTTGGTTCCATATTCATTGGGATCTCCTTTCCGTTTCTGCCTCTAAGGCAGTTGTACAGCGTGGAAAGCTGATAAATAATTGAACTAAATAAAAGTATACAGAAAAAAATAAAAAACACTAGACTTTTCTTTTGTTTTTTGGTAAAGTGTTATATAGAACCGTGTCTAAAAAAAGCTACCGTTTATCGGTAGCTTTTTAACGTTATTTTATGAAAGCTCTTTTTAGAGAAATGGCGATGGTTCAGAAAAGATAATCCGGCCGGAGGCGATGGTTTTTACAACTTTTCCCTGCAGTTCCCATCCGGTGAAGGGAGTATTGGATGCTTTTGAGACATAGGCTCCCGGAATGGTTTTAGCCGCCATATCGATCAAAATTAAATCTGCCGGACCGTTCTCTGCCAGATAGCCTGCGTCCAGGCGATAGAGGCTGGCCGGATTCGCCGCCATCAGGCGCAGCAGCTGGCACATGGTCAGATATCCTGCCCGGACCAAATAAGTAATTGCCAGGGGAAGTGCGGTTTCCAGTCCGATGATTCCGCTGGGTGCCTGGGTCAGAGGCTTTGCCTTTTCTTCTGCTGTATGAGGGGCGTGGTCCGTGGCAATGATATCAATGGTACCGTCCACCAGCCCCTGTATGATAGCAAGGCGATCTTCCTCCTCCCGCAGAGGTGGATTCATTTTTGCCAAAGAGCCATATTGAATGACTGCATTTTCCGTGAGCGTAAAATGATGAGGAGTGGCTTCTGCGTGTATCCTGGAGCTGATCTTTCGTGCTTTGCGCACCAGTTCTACGGATTCCCGCGCACTGATATGCTGTATATTAATATGTGCTCCCGTTTTCAGGGCCAGCTGCAAATCCCGCTCCACCAGAAGGATCTCTGCTTCCCGGGGGGAACCGCCGATACCGAAATAAGCACTGGCTTTTCCCCGGTTGATACCGTTTTCCGCAATTAACCGGGGATCCTCTTCATGGAAACTGATCGGCAGGTCCAGTTTTGCCGTCCGTTCCATGGCTGCGCGGACAATCTTTTCATCCATCAGCGGAATTCCGTCATCCGTAAATCCTGCCGCACCCAAAACGGCCAGCTCTTCCATGGAGGTCAGTTCCCGGCCCTGCATACCCAAAGTGACATTGGCACAGGACAATACATGAATTCCTGTATTTTTCCCTTTTTCCAGGACATAGTTCAGAGTATGGGCATTGTCTATGGGCGGTCTGGTATTTCCCATCATTATTACTGTGGTATAGCCTCCTCTTGCCGCGGCCATTGCTCCGGTGAGGATGTCTTCCTTGTCCGGAAAACCCGGATCCCGGAAATGGACATGGACATCTACTAAGCCGGGAGCCACCAGAAGGCCTCCTGCGTCAATGATTTCACAGTTTTTTTCAGGCAGCGCAAGCTGTGTTCCGATTTTTGCAATGCGTTCTCCGTCTATCAGCAGATCATATGTTCCCTCTCTGCCGGATTTTGGGTCAATCATATATCCGTTACGTATCAGCAGCATAGATTCCTCCTGTTTCTGAATCCGATTCATATGGTTTTCTTTGTGAAGCAAATGCCGTCTTTTATAGATGTAAATGCATTTTAGCATATCGGGTTCCTGTTGTAAACCTTATCAGGGATATAAAACGTGTTGTAAAACTCTTTTCTGTATGTTAGAATATGCCCATATCCATACCCGGCGTTTCCCACATGGCAGACAGAAAAGCGCCCTATCCACAAAATCAATTTTTAACTACAGGAGAATTGACATGCAAGAGGAAATCATCTGTTTTTGTGAACAATATCAGTACCCCAAAGAGGCAATCCAAACATTGGTAAATGTTTATGACACCATTGAACTGACACCTTCCATAAAAGAACTTTTCATGGAGGCCAGACAGAACTATGCACAAACTCCCTTTATTGACTACAATCGATATTTAGACTGTCTGAAAATCTCCTGTAAAAAGGAATCTGTCCCCTGGGAAACTGCCTCGCTGCTGTTTCATATCTGTCTGGTGCCGATGCTTTATCAGTATTATGACGCATGTGGTCTGTCCCATACACTCTGCCATGCAAGTCTGGAAGACCTCAAATGGAAATTACTGGAATGCCGTCAGGTATATGGTATCTGGGGAAGTTTTGTTCCGGACTGGTTCGTGGGATTCTTTCAGCTGACACGCTTTACACTTGGCCGTCTTCAGTTTGAACAGGTTCCGTTTCCAGAGGATTATGCGTCTTCCGGACGGAAAAGGCCCACCGGAATCTCACATGCAATCAATATTCATATTCCTTCCAGCGGACCGCTGCGGCATGAAGATTGCGTGGATTCTTATCAACGGGCAGCAGATTTTTTCCAGCATACAAAGACTGCCTTTTTCTGTAATTCCTGGCTGCTTTTTCCGGAACACACCCTGTTCCTGCCAGAACATTCACGAATTCTGGATTTTATGAAGGATTTTGACATATATTATTCATACCAAGATCCGGCCGGCAGCAATTTATGGAGGATCTTCGGTCAGCCGGACTGTTCTGATATTGCCGGACTGCCTGCACGTACGTCCCTTCAGCAAGCTTATAAAGAATGGCTGCTGTCTGGAAACACACCAGGAATCGGAAGGGGGTTGTTCTTGTATTAAGCAGCAGGTATCTGCTGCTTTTCCATAGGCATTTCTCCTATTATTCAGCCCTTCTGATGACAAGAATGCAAGAATTATTATAAGACTACGATTATGTGGGATTTATATATACTAAATTTGCACGCTGATAATAGAGCATTTCTCATTTCCTATTTTATAAATCCTGAAATCATATAGAATGGATTTAGATGATATAAAGTCTGTATTACAGCATGTCATGTACTTGATGAAAAAGGACTAATGAAATGAGAGAAGTAGGCAAGATAATTGTAAAACTGCGTATGGAAAAGGGACTTCGGCAAAAAGATCTGTCCGAAATATTGAGCATGTCTCCCAGCAATATATCCAACTACGAAAATGATGAATACTGGCCTGATCTGGACACGATTTGCCAACTGGCGGACTATTTCAACGTAACTACGGATTACCTGCTAGGTCGGACGGAATATCGTTGCCCGCCTGAAATACTGAATAAATATATTTCTACAGATTACACAATCCATAATATTGTAAATACTTTGCTGACCCTGGATTCTGCTTCCTTGAATGCTGCACTGAAATATGTGGATTATCTGAAAGAAAACCATGACAGAATGATCGGAAAAAACAAGGATACAAAAGGAAAAACCAGAGGTGATACCATCCGCAATGTATCGTCTCATCCACAGCATCAGAAAAATACTTCCCTTAAAAAACCGGGAAAGGGCGGGAGTTGAAGCCTGTTACAGGGCAACTCCCGCCTTTCTGCTTTGTCTATTTCGCTACAATATTCTGTAGCCATACTCCCTTTTTGACCAGAACAAATCCGATGAAGCATTTGATCCAGTCTGCAATCTGTACCATGGCAAAGATCGCAATGACCGGCATGGCCGTCAGCCGGCTTAATGCATATGCAACCGGCACACTGACACACCATACAAAGACACTGTCAAACAGAAAGGTTACTATGGTCTTTCCACCGGAGCGGAGCGTAAAGTATGCTGCATGCATAAATGCTGCCTGAGGCATGAAGACTGCCTGTGCCAAAATGAACTGTACTGCCACTGCCTTAACTTCATCCCCAGTCTTGTAAATCTGCGGAAACAGTGGAGCAATACAGGCCATCAACAATGCCACCCCCATACAGCAGACAACAGAGAAGGCAATGATTTTGTTATCCGTATCTCTTGCTTCCTCCATCTTGCCCGCCCCCAGGAGCTGACCGATTATAATGGCAACGGCATCCCCCATGGCAATAAATATGACATTAAAGACATTGTTGATTGTATTCGCAATATTCAGTCCGGCAATAACGCTTAACCCTCTGACAGAATAACATTGTACCAACATTGCCATCCCTGCAGACCATAAAGTCTCATTGATCAGCAGAGGCGCCCCCTTCATAAAAAATTTTCCTGTCAGATGCAAAGGCACTTTAAATGTAGAATAAACACCTGTTATGTAAGGATTCCTTTCCTTATGTCTATGCGTCCACAAAATAACAATTGCTGCTTCCACATATCTGGATACTACCGTGGCAATTGCCGCACCTACTACGCCCAGCACAGGAAGTCCTGCTTTGCCGTAAATCAGCAGATAGTTCAGGCAAAGGTTCACTGCTACGGCCGCGATGCCGGCTTTCATGGGCAGTACAGTCTCCCCGCATTCCCGCAGAGTGCTGACATAGATCTGTACCGCCATAAAAGCCGGAAGGCCTAGAAGCATAACATACAGATAATCTGTCCCATATTGAAGAGCCGCCTCCAGATTGCCGCCGTCGCTGCTTCCGTTTAGGTACATCTGAACCAGATTTTCTCCGGTACCCAGTAAAAGCAGTACTGCTCCCAATGTCAAAAGAAGTGCCATCCAGAATTTGTATCGGAATGTCTGCCGAATCCCTTCTTCATCCTTCTGACCAAAATACTGGGCAGTAAAAATCCCGGCTCCGGCCAGTCCTCCGAAGACGCATAAGTAGTATACCATCATAAGCTGGTTTACGATAGCCACACCTGACATCTGTTCTGTGCCTATCTGTCCTACCATGATATTATCCAGCAGGCCTACAAAATTCGTGATACCGTTCTGAATCATGATCGGTACTGCCACAGCCAGAACCATTCTGTAAAAAGCCTTGTCTCCGATGAATTTTTTCCCTGTTCTGATCGACATAGCCGACTCCTTTCCTGTCCCTGTTCTTTTGCTTCTTATTTGTGCAGTTTTACCATTATACCCCATTGAAAAATAATTGCAATGGATTTCCGAAAATTTTATCAAAGGGCTTTGTCAGACATCCAGACGATACTGCCGGGGAGTACAGTGATATGCCTCCCTAAAGTGCCTGTCAAACAATGAGGCATCTTTAAATCCGCAGGACAGAGCAATCTCTGTTACAGAAAGCGATGTCTCCCGCAGCATTACTGCAGCCGTCTGCAGACGGAAATCTGTCAGATAGGTTTTGGGAGATTGTCCCATCTGCTGTTGAAAGAGTCGATAGAGATAAGTTCTGTCGATTCCCACATGACGGGCAATTTCCGCCACGCCTATGTCATAGCCGTAATTATTATGAATAAATTCCAGGGAACAGCTTATATGATCCAGAATGGCTGTTCTTCGCACAGGTGCCTTTGAAACCATGTAAGACAGGCTTAAATACAGTCGTCCCAACAGCATATATTCATTTATATCCGAATGGGTAAAAGAATCCACCAGCCGCATCATTTCCCTCTGCAGCATTCCGCCGCTTCTGTCCTCATAGACCGGATTCTCCTCTCCCAGTCCACATTCCTGCAGGATCCGTTCTGCATCCCTTCCCCCAAAACCGATCCAGCAGTATTCCCAGGGATTTGTCTGACTTGCACCATAGCAGGTGGATTCTCCCGGCAAAATCAAAAAGCCCTCACCGGCTGCCAGTTCATGCCTTTTTCCTGCCCGCTCGTAGAAACCGCAGCCGGACAGTACGAGATGAAACAAATAATGCGGTCTTACCGCTGGTCCAAATGTATATCCCGGCTTACATTTTTCCCATCCGCAGAAGTAAAACGCCAATGTATCTCCGGATTTAGTCTCCTGATGATATTCTCTGGCATCTGTCATTCTGTTCCCCTGCCTTTCTCCAAAAACCTTCCTCTGTCGTGTCCCGGATTTTTTATCGGCTAATACCTATATTCAGAAAACCTTTTCAGATGCACTTTTTATGCAACATATATCCTATTTTGTGAAACAAAATGCCTATCTCTTTTTTTCGGAAACAATTATAATAAGCATATCTGAAAGAAGAATGCAAAAAAGGCCGTCCGAGACGGCGAAAGGAGCTAAAAATGCCGAAAATTGCTTTCATGGGTGCCGGAAGCACCGTTTTTGCAAGGAATGTTCTGGGAGACTGTATGTGCACTCCTGCTCTGTGCCACAGCGAAATCATCCTTTACGACATTGATCCCAAACGACTGGAAGAATCGGAGATCATCCTAAGTGCCATCAACAAAAACACCAACGAAGGACGCGCTGTGATCAAAACCTGTCTGGGCGTGGAAAACCGCCGAGAAGCCCTCCGGGGTGCGGATTTTGTAGTTAACGCCATCCAGGTGGGGCTATATGATCCCTGTACCATTACGGATTTTGAGATTCCCAAGAAGTACGGTCTGCGTCAAACCATTGGAGATACTTTGGGAATCGGCGGCATCATGCGGGCCCTGCGGACCATCCCTGTGCTGCAGGATTTTGCGGAGGATATGGAAGCGGTATGTCCAAACGCCCTGTTCCTGAATTATACAAATCCCATGGCCATGCTTACAGGCTACCTGCAGCGATATACCAATATCCAGACCGTTGGCCTCTGCCACAGCGTCCAGGTTTGTTCCAAACATCTCCTGGAAAACCTGGGCATGGAAGACCGTCTGGAAGGCCGTAGAGAAACCATCGCAGGCATCAACCACATGGCTTGGCTTCTGGAGTTGTATGACAGGGATGGCAATGACCTCTATCCGGAAATCAAAAAACGTGCTGCCGAGAAAAATCGTACGGAAAAACATAGCGATATGGTCCGCTACGAGTACATACGTCGTCTGGGCTATTACTGCACGGAGTCCAGTGAACACAACGCGGAGTACAATCCCTGGTTCATCAAGGCAGATCGGCCAGAGCTGGTGGAAAAATACAACATTCCCCTGGACGAATATCCCCGCCGTTGTATCAGCCAGATCGAAGGCTGGGAAAAGGAGAAAAACAACATTTTAAATGACGGTAAAGTCACTCACAGTCGTACAGGGGAATACGCTTCCTATATTATGGAAGCTGTGGTTACAAATGCTCCCTATAAGATCGGCGGAAATGTGCTGAATGAAGGCCTGATCTCCAACCTGCCCGGAGACGCCTGTGTAGAAGTCCCCTGTCTCATTGACAATATGGGGATACATCCCTGCAAAGTAGGCCGTCTTCCGGTACAGCTTGCTGCCATGAACATGACCAATATCAACTCGCAGCTAATGACCATTGAGGCCGCCGTCACCAGAAAACGGGAGGCTATCTATCAGGCTGCCCTGTTGGATCCCCATACCGCGGCACAACTGTCTGTGGATGAGATCGTAGCCATGTGTGATGAGTTGATTGACGCCCATGGGGATTATATGAAGGATTATAGATAACATCCAACGGTTTTCTGCATGGAAAATCAGCTGTGCTGATCTGGCGGATTGCCCGAAAAAAATAAATAGCACTTGCCGGGGCTGCCGTGTTCAGACTACATCGGCAGTCCCTTTTGTCAGCCATACTGCAATCTCCGAAATCGTTAAAAATCCGCTTCCATACGACACAGAATATACGAATGAAAAACCTTAACAGCTCCGCAGCTTCTCGAGTGCATTAAAGGCTCCGGCCATAGCCCTCTCTCTGGTGGCATAGGTTCCTTTACAGAAATCATTGTCCAGGGAATACTTCCAGATATGATTTCCTCTGGTGATATGGTAGATCACTACCACATGGCCGTCTATCTTCAGATACTCGTTTCCCTTTTTGGACATTTTCCACTTCCGCCTGAAAAAGTGAATCCGTCTGCTCTGCCGCTTCTTAAATTCTGCCTCCCGCTGCTTCGCCCCTGCAATATCTCCCTCCATTCGGCCGGCACACACGCATCCTACGGACAGGCTGCGGTATTGGGGATGCTCCATTTGATGGGCATATCGGATGATTTGATAGCCGCACATCTGGCAGATCCCTACAGGCCCGCCCAAATCATCCACCCCGGTACAGCTCCATCCGGAATGGGGCACATCTTCCCGCTTCCATAAGTTGGGGCTGTTCTCCTTAAGAAGTGCCAGACGGGCAGCCTCTTCCCCTGTTTCGTCCAAATCCGGAAAATTTGTCGACTCTGATTGCAGTTCTTCTCCGGCATCCTCCAATTCCGCCTCTTCCCTGACCGCATCCGTTTCCTGAAAATCTATCTGCTCCAATTGCAGTTCTTCCCAGTTCTCCTCCAACTTCGCCTCTTTCTTACCTGCATCCGATTCCGGAAAATCCGTCAGGTTCGATTCTCTGTTTTCGTCTCCCTCATCATAGTCTCTGCTTTGAGAGTTAAGCTCCCTTTTTTCACGGTCTGGCCCTGTTTTTCCTTCATTCCGATCCAGCTCGCAGAAATCTGGCGGCTCCGAATTCCATAGCTCTGCGTTAACTGCTGCTTTTTCCAATTGGTTTTCCTGTTTCTTTGCAAAGTAACTGCCGGAGATATTCCTGGGATGCTGCAGTTTCTCAAACAGAATAGAATAGCTTCCCCGCCTGGCATCAACCGCCTGGATTACTCCTTTTCCAAACGCATGATGCTCTACTGTATCCCCTGGCTTCATAATATGAACCGGCTCTTCCTGCATCTCACCGTTCAGCTTCGCCGCATAACCTCTGCTCTCCTTCTTCAGTTCCTCGGAAATACGGCCGATCCGTTTATAGTTTTCCTCACCGATCTCCTCCAGAAAACGAGACACCAATTTCTTAATCCCATTCTGTGAAGTACCTTCTGACTCCATCAGAAACAGATACTTCTCCGCCCTGGTGATGGCCACATAGCAGAGTCTGCGCTCCTCCTCCAGGCCAAGCTTCTTCCGCTCACCCAATGTCTTCGCCGATGGAAATACACCTTCCGTAAATCCTAAGATAAACACCACCGGAAATTCCAGACCTTTGGAGGCATGAATGGTCATCAGCTTTACAGTGTCTCTGGATTCGTCTCCGTCTTCCTCTCCGGACTGCAGGGCAATCTGCTGCAGGAAGTCCCCCAGGCTCAAATTCTCTCCAAACTCCCGTTCGAATTCGTTGGCAATGCGTTTGAATTCTGCCAGATTGTCCAGTCTCTCCTCATCCCCCAGTTCCCGGATATAGCTCTCATATCCTGATTTCTCCGTCACTTCATTGACAATTTCTGAAATTCGTAATTTCGGGTGCTTTTTGCGCATATCCCACACAAAATCAACAAATCCCGTTACGTCGCTGTTTTCAAATTCCTTCATCTCCAGATGATCTGATAAGGTTTGGAATAATGTCACATAGTTCTCGTCTCGAGATAAGCCGCCGTTTTCCGTTTTCCGCTCTCCAGGTCTACCGTCATACCAGTTCATATGTCCAGGCATGCCATCATACCATCCCTGTCCGTTTCCGTCTTCTGCATCCACAGGATGTTCTGTGCGGAACCCGCTTCTTCTATTTTCCAAGTCTCCATAACTTTGCAGATGTTCCCGCAGCTCCTCCAGGAAATTCATCTTTACCCGTCCGAACTTCCTCCGGGGCGTATTCACCACTCTCCGGAAAGCGCTGTCATCATCATAGGCAATCAACTTCAGATAAGCCAGGATATCCAGGATCTCCATTCGCTGGTAAAAGCGGACGCCGCCGAATATCTCATAGGGAATGTTTTTCTCCACAAGCTTTTTCTCCGCCACCCGGGACAGAAAACCTGATCGATATATCACGGCAAAATCCGAATACCGGAACCCCTCTTTCCGGTGTAACCGCTGAATCTCCCCCGTCACACGGTCCATCTCCTCAAAATCATCTCTGGAATGATAGTGCACTACCGGTTCACCCGGCCCGTTTTTCGTGAACAAGTCCTTCTTCAGACGCAATTCGTTTTTCTCAATGAGAGTATTTGCACATTTCAGGATCTGCGGTGTGGATCGGTAATTTTGATTCAGAATGATGGTCCTGGTACTCTCATGGGTCTTGTCAAAATCTACTAACAGCCTTACATCCGAGCCCCGCCACTCGTATATGTTCTGGTCCGGATCTCCCACAATCATCAGGTTGCGGTACTTTCCGGACAATATCTCTACCAGACGCATTTCCACGGAAGAGCTGTCCTGAAATTCGTCCACCATGATATAATTCAGCCTGTCCTGCCACTTTTCCCGGATATCCCCGTCTGTTTCCAGGAGATAAATAGCAAAGGAAATCAGATCATGGAAATCCAGAGAATAGGTAGCCTTCTGCCTCTGTAAAAAATCCTCTATAATGCGATCGTCCTGATTTTTTATTTCGTCTAAAATTGGACAGGGTTCCGGACTGCACATTCTGGGCACATATTTCAGATCTTTTTTCACCTGGCCGATTTTGCGCAGAATGGCTTCAAAACTGGCGTAATCCAGTTTCAATTCAAATTTCTGATAGATTTCGCTTAAAACAGCCTTCTGCTGATGGTTATCCAAAATCTGAAACTGCTTATTCAGGAAAAGCTTCTCCGGATTCTCCCGCAATAACCGGTTACAGAAACCATGATATGTACAGATAAGGCTGACCGCATTATCGTCCCCGATAAGCCCGCGTATCCGCTTCTTCATCTCTCCGGCAGCCTTGTTGGTAAAGGTTACACAGAGAATGTTTGAAGAATCGATGCCGTAATCTTGTACCAGATAGGCATAACGGCTTACCAGCAGCTTGGTCTTCCCACTGCCTGCCCCGGCGATCACTCTTACATACCCTTCAGTCTCCAATACCGCTTCCTGCTGCCTGTTATTAAGATTTTCAAATAAATCCGCCATATACAATCCCTGCCGTTCCTTTTATTGTCTGTTCTGTCTGAAGACTTGGAATCACCTCCTGCCAGGAATCCTGACATTCTTCCCGCAGTTTTCGTAATTCCCTGTCCGCTTCCACCAAAGATTCAATTGTATTGTATCATACGGAACAGTTGTTTGTATAGACCGAAAATGATCTTCCCTCATAACATGCGCTCCAAACACTTCCCATCAAAATATAAGATTCTCAAATCTAATTCCAATTCAAGAATATAAGTATTACTTAATTTCTAGACATTATGCGTTCATTGAAAATAAGTAATAATTGATATATAATATAAACAAATCTTATTTCGGAGAAGTAAGCGATGGACAATTGGATTATTCGAAAAATAATTCCAAGATATGGAAAAAATCTGGCGGAAAACGGATTCGGAAAAGAAAGGGGAAGATCATCTATGTTTCGATATTTAAAAGACCGCATGATATCCTTTGTGGGGGTAATAACACTCATCATTATTTCCACGGCAGTTCTAAGCGGCGGTAATATTGTCAATCAACGCCTCATTGACGCGGTAACGGATCAAAATCTATACGATGTAAAACTGTATATTCTGCTTACGTTCGGATACTCGTTGTTTTCCATGGCACTTTTTGTTGCCAGCAGTATATGCCGGGACATTTTTAAAACGGTATTGATACATGATATCAGACTTTCGGTTTTTGACGGCATCATTCGCCGCAGCCCCAGGGATTTTTTCAAGGTCTGTTCTGCCGATTATGTCTCTGCACTGACCAATGACATCAACACACTTCATGGACAGTACCTGAGTATGTTTTTTTTGAATATCATCGGGGTACTGGTGATGCTTTTTTCTGCTCTGCTTATGTTGTATTTTCAACCTTTCATTGCTGTATGTGCCATTTTCAGCGCACTGATTATGACGATAGCGCCATCGGCTCTCGGCAGCGTGATGGGCAGGTGGGAAACACTTCGTTCCAGGCGTCTGACTGCCTTTACCGCCATGCTCTCGGAATGCTTCCGGGGATATGAAACCATTACTTCTTTCGGGATTCAGGGACAGCTGAGACGGCAGTTCAGGGAATGCAGTGAAGCACTGCGGGACTGTGAATATCACACCCAGGGTCTTAACGCACTTTCGGACAACCTGGCACAGCTTCTAAGCAATCTTGCACAGTGTGTGGTTCTGGCACTTTCCTGTTGGATGGTTCTTACGGGCCGAATGTCCATGGGCGGGCTTGTGGTATTTGCGAATCTCAATGGATCCTTCTGCTCCGGTCTTTCCGCCTGCCTGAAGATCATACCGCTGTTAAAAAGTGTCAAACCGGTTATCACCCGTGTGAATGGATATGCGGATTATATATGTCCAGATAAACAGGGCGATAAGGAACCCCATTTTCTGCACAGCCTGACTGTGGAAAATGTCCGTTTTGGATATGACAAAAAATCCTTTGTTCTGAACAATCTGTCTCTGACCTTGCACCGAGGCGGAAAATATGCCCTCATAGGTGAGAGCGGCTGCGGCAAAAGTACACTGATTCACCTTTTACTGGGCGATTATCCGAATTACGACGGGGGAATTTATTATGACGGAACAGAATTACGGAACCTGCAGCGCAGCAAAATCCATCAGGTTGCTGTATGTATTCACCAGGATGTGTTTCTGTTTGATGATACGATACACAATAATATCTGCCTTTTCGAAGAATTCAGTGAAGAACAGTTGGCGTGGGCGCTCAAGGCCAGCGGCGTCCTGAAGTTCACAGAAACTCTTCCGGAGGGAACCTCCTATATGGTTGGAGAAAACGGAGAACGTCTTTCCGGAGGCCAACGGCAGCGCATCGCCATTGCCAGGGCATTGATACGGAACACAGACTTCCTGATTCTGGACGAGGGAACTTCCGCTCTGGATGAAGAAACTGCCTGGGAAATCGAAAGCGAACTTTTGGAAATGAGAGAACTGACTTTGCTGACTATTACCCATCATTTAAACAGCCCCCAAAAATATGATCAGGTGTTTACCCTATCTGCAAAATAGTGACTCTGTGTTCTGTCATTATCCGGGCAAATACTTTTTCGGTATTTGTAAATATGCTATAAAGTAGATTTTTCTGATGTCTGCAAAATGTCCCTTCCTCATCCTGCTTTCTGTCGGTTTGCCAACACAGGCATACCACCAAAACTGTCAAAACGGTCAGTTTTCCGGATTGAAATGGGGAAGGGGCATACAGCTGGTCCAACAATTCTGAATGTGCAATGACTCCAGGAAATTATTCCTGTATCTTTTGAAACTGTTTCATCAACATTTGTGTTGAATAATAATAGGTGTCCATCGTTTCATACTTTCTATATTCACATTCCAATGCCACTAAAAGCATTAAATATACGTCATACCATAATGCTCTTCGCTTCTGATTTTCACTTAAACTCCTGATTCCATAGCCTTCTTGAAAACAGGTATTATCAGAATATGTACGAAATCCCACTTCCATGAGAGGATCACCCCAAAGGCTTCGTTCCCAATCTATAATTCCGGTTACTCTTCCATTATGAACAAAGATATTTCCATCCCAACAATCCCAATGTACCAGTTTGGGTTCATCTACCTCATCAAAAATAAATTTGTCTCTGTCAAGACATTGCCACAGTTGATCAATTGATATCTTTAAATCTATGTTTCCCTGCTGTGCGTCATTTACTCCCGCCTCCATCATCTTATGAAAAATCGGATACCATTCTTTTCCCTGAAATTCATTTTGTCCGGGATATCCAAATGCGGGACAGGTTATATGATTTATTTTTTTGTTTATTTGTCCTGTTTCAATATAGATACTTCTAATCTGCTCTGGTGTAAGACTGTGTTTTACAGAATTAAGGCTTTTTCCCTCCAACTTTTCCATAAAGAAAAAGGGGGAATCACAAATGGTACAGCTATCATCATAACCCATAATTTGGGGTACAGGTACTTCGCCATTACGAATGACTAATTTTATGGCTTCTACTTCGCTGAACATAATGTTTTTTCATAAGTCATAACACGCGTTTTGGGGGATGGCGCAATTTTTAAAATCAAATGTTTCCCATTACTCAAATGAATTTCATAGGCCATATTAAAATAGCCCTCTGTCAGTTCGTGAAAGCTATTCATCTTAAGCGGTGTAAAATACTTTTTCACCATCTTTGATATGGTTTCTTTACTCTGTTTGTTTTTTGTCAAGCTTTCCATCGTAACACCTCCTTCTTTTTCCTGTTTTATTATACTGCTTCCATTCCCTCTTTTCTACTATTATTTGGATAAATAGCAATATTGTGATGGGCAATAAAATCCCAAAGAAACAATTTATTTCTATAATCATAAAATTAGACTTGTTTTTTTGATATTATCATGATATAATCAAGGCTGGATAAGAGGTATGAAGGATATGGACAAAAATGTATCTAAAATATCATAGCCAGGGGTTTTGAGCGCATCGATTTTGTTGACCATAGTACAATACTTATAATTGGAGAGCAACAATATGAATGAACAACATCAGAAATTGAAATTGTATCTTGATAAACAAATCACAGACTGTATCCAACGCTGTAAATTGCTTACTGCGGAGAACCGTATGGATGAAGGAAATTTTGAAAAAGTCCGGGCAAATGTCTATGAGATTTTTAAAACGATTCTGTCCGCGGCAGAAAAGGTGTATGGAACCGACAATATCGCCGAGAAGCGTTTTTTCTTAGAAAAAGCTGATCAAATCCCCAAAAGTTGGACTGCTTCCTATGAAAACGCCAAACAACATGGAGATATAGAAAAAATGCACATGGAAAGCATTAAACTTGACACTGTCCGGGAAATCAAGGATATATGTATGCAGATTTGGGAGGAAACCATATGACTGAAGCAGAAGCAATCAGCCTGTTTAAGTGTCTGTCGGACAAGTCACGGCTGCAAATATTGAAATCCCTTGTTGTTGAAGATATGTATGTTGAGAGATTGGCCGAGCGATTAGGTCTGACAGCGCCTACCATTTCCTTTCATCTGAAAAAACTGTCAGATGCCGGCGCTGTAACCGCATATAAAAATCAGTATTATATGATGTATTCCTTAAACAAAGAGCGATTTCAGACCAGCATTTTGGCAATACTGCAGCAGGAATCCGATGAGGCACAAAAACAGGCACAACGGGATGCAGAATATCGGCAGAGGGTAATAGACGCCTTTTTTGAATATGGAAAATTAAAATCAATTCCCACCCAACGCAAAAAAGAACGCATAGTTTTAGAAGTGATTGCCGAAGCATTTGACTTTGACAGGGTATATTCCGAGCGGGAAGTGAATATTATTATTGCCGATTTCCATGATGATTTCTGTACCATTCGCCGTGACATGGTGGGTGAACAGCTTTTAGGCAGAAATGGTATGGAGTATTGGCGAATTAAAATACCACAGTAATCAGCAGAACGGGCCAGATGCGTCAAAAACAGTATATATTTTTAATCCCCGACTGCCTCTATATAGAGAATCGTTCCCTGTTCATTTATATAGACGGCAGTATTCATTTTTTGAGTATCTTTAATACCTGCCTGGAAAGCAAAGGACGCATTTTCCACATGTTTCCACACCTGTTCCCTGATTATTCCCTCTGGTAAAAAATGCAAATCCACCGCAGCTTCCTGGTCGCTGACCTTCATTCCCTGTAACTCACCGCTTATATCATGGTCATAATAAGCAAGGATATACACCATGACTGTACGCAACCCAATTCCTTCCGATGATTTGCTGCACCATTGTATTTCCGCTGTCTCCGGCAAATCTGGAAAATGGTTATAAATCGGCTCCGTTTCCGTCCGAATCTCTGCATATTGGACAGGTGCCTTCTCCGCTGTCAATCCACAGGCAGCTAACCCAGTTGCCAGGCCCCCAAGTATCATCCCGCTGACCAGGCCTTTGAAAAATGCAGTTAACAGTCTCCTCATGCTTTCCCTCCTCTTATCCTAAATTCCTCCCTTCTTCACTCCGGTTCCACCAAATCACTGTCCCATCCAGAAAATCCAGTCCTTTCCCGCAAAGGGATAAAGCAGCCTGCTCCGGAGAACTCTCCAGAACAGGCTTACCGCAAAAACGCCGCACAAAATAGCTTAAATCAAGGCACGCATTTGCTCCCTCAGCTGTTGAAGTTCTTCCGGATTCCGCAGACAGTTCATTTTACTGCAATGCTCAGAAAAAAGACATGTTTCGCAGATTATCTGCTCTATACTCTGTCTAAGAATATCATCATCACTTGGAATCCGGTAGGAGTCTATCTTTTTCACTTCCCGGGGTTCCCTTAAGGAATAATCCAGAATTTTTCCATTTCCTGTCTTAATATATCTGTATACTTCTGCGTAAAAAGAAACACAGTCGCCAACCTTGAATTTTTCGAATCCCTGAATATCCATCCATACATGCTCTTCTTTTCCTTCAAAAAATTCACATCCGTCCGAATACATTCCGCTGACATAGATTCTTTTAAAGCAGATGTGCTTCCTTGCTTTCTTCTCTATACATCCCCTAAATTCATCAGGGAAATTATAGTAGCACATTTCAAACCAGGAACGCTGTTTCCCAAAGGACCGAATCTGAATATCAATATAGTCATCATAAGTGAGATTTTGACCGCCTACAATGCCTGCGCTTCCAGCAGGCGAAAAATCCACGCATCCGTATTTAGAAAATACAAGCATATCATTGCCATAATGATCAATCAACATTGCTTTGATGTTCTCATTGTCCTGATACTTTTGGAGCAGGGCGGCAGCCTTTTTTGTTCTTTCCTCCTTATCCTTCTGCCATTGCCGTTCTCTGGTTTCCATTTCCAGAGTCTGCTGCTGTCTGATAAATTTTTGTTCCTCTTCCGTTAAAAGCGGTTTGATCTGTTGAAGATTATCATAACTGCCGCCCTGAAGCTGCTCCTTGAAACGTGTAAGCACTGCAGCCAGCATTTCTGCGGAAAGATATTTTGCATGCCTGATGGAACAGCTGTAGTAGCACCCGGCAGCTATGTTGCCATGCCTCCCGCCGTATAGAACCGCTGTGTTCCACGGACAGAGATAATGCTTTTTGCAGACATACCTTCCGTGCTTGAGCCCCTCCTCAAATTCCGGAAATATCTTTGGATTTCCGCAGCCTTCATAATCGTCTGTCCAAAACCCGGAAGGTCCCTTATCAGCATGCCGGATCATAGCATCAATTAGTTTTACGGTTTCCTTTTTGATCTTTCTGTTGTCCATTTTCATCAACCTCCGTTAATAAGTGCTGCCGCAATTGACAGCCTGACATGCTAACATTGGTCCGTAAAGCAGGCAATGGCACTGTCCTGAACAGAAAGAAAAGAAAAACATTGCTTTTCTCCATTATACCGAAAAAGCCTTAACATAGCAATGCAATATTCTCTCATCATTATGAAAATCAC
This sequence comes from uncultured Acetatifactor sp., assembly GCA_910580225.1. Lineage (GTDB taxonomy): Bacteria > Bacillota > Clostridia > Lachnospirales > Lachnospiraceae > Acetatifactor. The sequence continues at coordinate 12,023 of CAJTXE010000012.1, read as the reverse complement.
CATAAAAACGCCGTCCCCATACGGAACATTTACGGCATTGCTTGATTTTCCGAAAACCATCAGGCATATATAGAAAAAAGGTTGTGTCAGATACAGTTGATTTTCATTCAACCAAACACATATGGACTTTTGGAATTATGGTCCTATAATAAGAATCAGAATCGATTCAATGATAACTCACATCACACAAGGAGCGTACAAATTTATGAACAATTTTTCATCCGTCATGAAAAGCCTGCGGAAACAGCGAAATCTGACACAGGAACAGCTCGCGGAAGCATTGGGGATTTCCTGTCAGGCGGTCAGTAAATGGGAGACCGGACTTTCTTTCCCTGACATTACCCTTCTGCCCATCATTGCTGATTATTTTGGAGTATCGATCGACTATCTGCTTGGCCACGATACCGGCCGTCAGAACGAAGAAATTGAACAAATCTGCAGTGAGGCTGAGGAATTATTTAAAAACAGCGGCTATGCTCAAGCCATACCGATTCTTCGAGAAGCGCTTGTGAGGCATCCAGGCAACGAAAAGCTGATGTACACCCTTGCCTGGGCACTGTCCGGAACCATACGCGAGTCTCCGGATAATTACGAAGAAGCCATCCTCCTGTATTTAAAAATCCTTGCAATCAGTACAAACGTAGAGATGAAAACCCGGGTAACAAGGGATCTTGTCTATCGTTATTATACCAAAAGGGAGCTGGAAAAGGCTCTTTTCTACGCCCAGTCTCTGCCCCCGTTTGAGGTTTGTCGGGAATACACCCTGGGAAGGAGCAACGTGCTTGAGGGAAAGGAATTGGCACAATATCTCCAGTCCAATATCCGACTGTTCGGAGACGCAATGCTTGAGTGCCTGGAATATTTTTCCTGGGAAAAAATCCTGTCTCCTGAAGAAAAGCTGCCCTATACCACAGAATCGGCAAGGGAAAAAATAGAGCTGTTAAAGCAGGTGCTTGACTAACCCCTGGCTCCATAGAGCATAAAACGGCAAAGGCATGGATGGATTCTGTATGATCAATCCTTCTCCATCTCTGGTTATAGTCTTCAGGCCCCCTGCCTCGTTTTCAGCAGGAGGCCTGCTCTCCAGTAATAATCGTTTTACCTACTTATAAAAACCTGTTATACACACCTGAAGCTTGCCTTACTTGTTATTTGTATGTTTCAATCAATCGATCAAAATATATATAGTTTGGTAAGTTCCAAGCATATTCGTTCTCCAAACAAAATTTAACGCACATCCGAACGCTGTAAATGCATATACCCAATAGCAGAGGATACCGTAATAATCAAGACAGCAGAAATGGCACACATAAAAAACTCAAAGGTAAACACTCTGCCCGGAAGTACAAAATCCTCCAAAAAACGTTCCAATACGGTCAATGGTTCATAGGCTATGGGTCCTCTGTAAACAACCGCCGCGGTTCCGCCGGGAACCTCCTTTATGCTGTACAGACGCAGAACGATGGAGAAAAAAAGCCAGGCTTCCGCGGCAACCACGGAAGCGGACTGGCTTTTACAGAAGACGCTTATCATTGCTGTAACAGTCACATACGCCAGCGGCTGTAAGGCCATGACAAAGAAAACAGCCAGAAATTCCGCCGCAGGCATCTGGGTATTAACTTTTCCGGTAGACAGAATCCTGGTGACAATATAGGCCCCATAGCCCGCCGAATAAAGGGAAAAAATAAAAATCATCTGGGCGCACAGGCGTGAAAAATAATACTTTCCCCTGCTGATACCGGCAGCCAACACATTCTGTACCGTCCGCATGGAAAAATCCTCTGCAATGACATAGGCAGTCAGAAGGATTGTTACAATGGAAAGCATCCTGGCGGTAGAATACAGGCATAATACATACTCTATGGAGGGATATCTGTTAAGGCTTGACGCATGGATGCCTCTCAAAGCCATATACACGCTGTGGGCAATGAAAAACAGCCCCACACCCCAGGTCATCCAATAACATCTCATTTTCCGGAATTCAACACGAATCAGATTTCTCATATTCATTCCCCCTTAATCGATATCCCTTCTCAGGAAAATCAGATACGCCAATCCCAGGAAGAAAAAGCACATGAACAGGCACTGGCCAAACAATCCTGCAAATTCCACAGTCAGAATTCTCCGTTGAATCACCATATCATACATATCCATTATGACAGGAAGAACGCCTCTGTAAAAAGGCAAAACATTTGTCAGAATATTTTCTCCCATAAGAGTGAGCGCCCCCAAAATATATACCACCGCCGCTTTTTTCACACATACGGCTATGAAAATGAAAAATGTCATATAGGTGCACATAACAATAATCACACCGAAATGGTAGGCCAACATAGCAGTTCCATAAGCAGGATAGGGGTAAAAGGGATAACCGGAATCTGGCATAAACCCGGAACGCAGACTGATACAGCAGACAAATCCAATTATGGAAACCAGATAGATGATAACGCCAACCGCCAGATAACAGCCAAGCTTTACAGTAAAATACTGCCTCCGGCTGACACCGCAGCTCAAAGTATTATGCATGGTACCCTGATGCCGTTCCTGTGTGAAAAGCAAACCGGCAATGGGAGACAGAAAGAGAAGAATCGCCGTTCCTGCATTCCTCATGTAGGAAAAAGACGCCATATATCCATATTCTGCCAGATTCATGGAATCCGTCTTTCCGGGCGCAAATCCAAATATAGCCGCAAAAGCGGCAATCACTCCGAAAAACGCCCATAACGCTTTGTTGTACTTCATTTTCAGCAGCTCATTTTGAAACAGTCTCCCCATTCTTTTCCAGCTCCCTCTCTTTCAGCAGCAGCTCCACAAAATAAGTCTCCAGGTTGATGCCCCTGCTTCTGCAAATGCTTCCCACTTCCTCCGCCGAAACCGTCTCCAAAAGCTTTCCTTTATGCAGAAATCCATACCGGGTGGCAATCTGGGCCATCTCTGCCAGATTATGGCTGCTGAAAAGGATTGTGATGCCCCGCTCATGGTTTAATTTCAGCACCAGCTCCCGAAGCTCCATGACGCCTATGGGATCCAGCCCTATTGTCGGTTCATCCAGAATAACAAACTCCGGGTTTCCCACCAGGGCAATGGCAATCCCAAGACGCTGCCGCATTCCCAGGGAAAATTTGCCGGCCTTTCTGTCTTTGACATCCGCCAGGCCAACCAGCTCCAGCAGATCAGTCAGGGCCTTTGACGGATTTGACCCGAAATCCATCTCCAGATAGCGCCGCTGAATATCAAGATTCTGCAGGGCGGACATATTGGTGTAGACTGCCGGATGTTCGATAAGCGCCCCCATGTTCTTCCGCTTCTCCTGAAGCCCCTTCTCAGATGACTCCCCAAACAGCTTCATACTGCCTGATGTAGGACGTATCAGCCCGCAGACCATGCGCATGAAGGTGGTTTTTCCTGCGCCGTTCGCCCCCACAAATCCAAAAATATCACCCTTATGAATGGACAGAGAGACATTGTTCACCGCACATACATTGCGATACCGTTTTACCAAATCTTTTGTTTCCAGAATAGTATCCATATTATTTCTCCGCTCCATGAAAAATTTTTAGTCATATTATAAATTATTTAAGCGAAATCGACAAGGTCGGAATACTGTACTTTTCACAATTCTGCTATCCCTGAAAGCATGACACTGCAAGTGATATTATTGCGTATGTTATATGGCAGATAACAGTTCGTAGTAAATGTTTTGACCTTACCATCTACAGACTTTTCTACATAGTAACTTTTTGTATATTTCTTGAGCGGCAGGGCACAGGATATGGAACGGTAACCGGGGGGCGGCCGATAAAACGGGAATTAAAACACATGCAAAATTAGCATATTGTCTGTCCCTGTATTTTTCAGATTATTAAGCAAGACGTTCCAGGCAATCTGTCCGGCATTTCCGTAATCAATCTGAAAAAAATCATTCATAAACTCCAAAAGCATATCATAATCGATGGTATCTTCCAGTGCTAAAATCCGTTCTTTTTCCCGGAATACAATGACATAAAAATCACCGGTTATATCACGCCATTTTTCGACGACGCTTTCCATGCCGCATAGAACATCCACTCCATAGACTGTATCAAGATAGTAACATAAGGCAGAAAATACTTCACCGGAACACTTGTCATTTTCCAATTTTACTGCGGAAATTTCCACTTCACCGTAAATCTTTTTTATCAATTCTTCTGTTTTGGCAGATTCTCCGCTTTTTATCAATTCTACCAATTCATTATAATTGCTTTGTGAACATGTGCCAAATATACCTAAGACTGACATTGTTTCTTCCTCCTGCTGCGATAGGAAATGTAATGAAAAAAGCCTGTTTTTCCTCAAACGGTTTGGGATCAATCAAAGCCTGCCTGCCCTCCCGCAGCCCTGTCTGTCATCCGCCAAAGCGCCGTCAAGGCTGCCGGATATACGGAATCAGAAAGGCAGTCGGATTTCCTCCCCGCAGTGCACATACCTCAACTGCTCCCCCATCTCCTCCTTCATCAACTGAAAGGGTATCTCCCCTGTGCAGTGCCCTGTATAAAACCTGGTATCCAGTGTTTTCAGCTCTCTGGCTGTCTCCCGAATCAGCGCCAGGTCCCGCTCCCCATAGCCGGACTTTCTGCTCATGTGGAAGCCGCTGACCACCGCCTCCGGCATATCCCCGAAGATCTCCCGGTATCTGTCCAGAATATTCAGAATCCCGTTGTGGGCGCAGCCGGAGACCAGAACCCTCTTCCCGTTCTCCTCCACCACCAGATATTGCTCATGGAGGAATTCGTCCTGCCGGAAGACGTCTCCTGCTTTCCGCATCAGCTCCCGGTTGCCCTCGGGCCACAGCCGCCTTCCGGATACCCGGCCGAACAGGAACAGCTCGTCGTCAATGCGCCTGTCTCCCTCCACCCACTCTATCCCGGGAAGGCTCCCTGCCTCCGGGGAAATGCCGATGTATTTTTCCATCTGCTCGGTTTTATGGTAATAGGCCTCCCCTGCCCCACGGTGCATCCAAATCCCTGCCCTGGGATTCAGCACGGCGAAAGCCGCCAGACCGCCCCCGTGGTCATAATGTCCGTGGCTTAGAATCACCGTGTCCACCCGGCGCAGATCAATGCCCAAAACTACAGCATTTTTGAGAAAGGCCTCCGATGCCCCGGTATCTGCCAGAAGTTTATGCTTTTTCGTCTCAATATAGAAACTTAGTCCGTGTTCCCACACACATCCTTCCGCCCCTTTTGTATTCTCCATCAGGTTGATGATTCTCACGGCTGTCCTCCTGTTTCCCGGCAATCCTCCCCGTTTTTCGTAAGTCTCGCAAAATTGCAATTATTGGCTTCGCGAGAGGGGCTGTCTGAAATGTTACCATTTTTCCCCAGGGATCAATGGATACGCAGATCCTGCCCCAAAGCAATATGCTCATATTTATCCCGGCCGATGATTTGGAATCCAAATCGTTCATACAATTTCAATGCCACTTCGTTCCCTTCCACCACAGAGACCACCACAGCGTCCGCATCCCCCAAGGGCTTCCTTTTCACATAATCCAGAAACAGCTGAATCGCCCCAGTGCCATATCCCTTTTTCTGATATTCTTTATCCACCAATATCCGGAACAGCTCATATACCATCTTCTCCTGGAAAACAGGAAAACCTTCCCCTTTTACATAGCGTATTTCCACCAGGCCAACCGGATTCGGGCCATGGCACAAAGCATAAGTCACCGTAATTTCTTCTTCAAATAAATCACTGTAAGATTGCGCCAGAGAATCCACAAAAGGCATCACATAACCCTCCTGTGTTTTCAGCAGCTCCATTGCGATGATCTTCCTGGCATGTTCCCCATGGATCTTCTCGAAATGAATCCCTTTTTCATCTCCAATGATACTTTCAGGATATTTTTTTGCTTCCCTTATCTTTGCGGTAAATTCACCAACGGCAGCATATGGTATCTTTTCAAATTCGCTGTCCGACAGCGCTGTCTCACAGCAGTGCAGTTTCCTGGACGCCGTCACTTCCCCATCAGTGACCTCCCTGTCAAAACCGGCATTTAAGAACAATTTATCCGCCGCCAGATTCGAAGCCTTATAGGTCCCGGTTACCGTTCCCCGGCCAAACCGGACAGAAATCCACTTCATCATCTCTGACAGAATTCTCGTTCCGTATCCCTTATTCTGCTCTGATTCATGCACAATCAACTTGCAGATCTCATAGCTTTCCCCATTGCAGTTTACCTGGACATATCCTGTCACTTTGCTGTCTTCATACACCAGGAACGGTATGGGAAGATAGGCTTCATTCACCACAGCCACATAATTATTCACCATATCAAAGATGTGATGCTTTACATATTCCCATTGCTCATATTTGGCGGAAACCTCAAATATATCCTCGAAATTCTTATCTGTTACATAGCAGAACTTCAACATGCCCTTCCTCCTTTGATTTTTCTATAGATACTCATTTTGTATTCTATATCTCCAGTAGTCTCTGTTCTACCGCATTCTTTTTTCGAAAAATAAATGCGCCCTGCAAAACCTTTTCCAATTCCGCCCAGTTTTCCACCGTAAGCACCCCTTCCAGAATCATCTTTGGTTTTCTCATCTCTCTGTACCTCCCAGACTGCCGCAGGCTTCCTTCGGCCGAAATCCCGAGGATATGGCCTGAACGGGACATACGTCCCTGCACTTTCCGCAGCGGATACATTCCGGATCATTGCAGTTCTTTGTCACCTCCACCGCCATGGGGCAGACCTTTTCACACTTTTTGCAGCCCACGCATTTGGAGGCATCCAGATTCATCTGATAAAAGCTGAACCGGTTGAACACCGAATAAAACGCTCCCAGGGGACAGAGATATCTGCAAAAGGGGCGGTGAATCACCATGCAGGCCCCGAGAATCACTGCCATCACCCCCAGTTTCCATTGAAAAAGCACCCCTGCAATCTCCCGGAGCGTTGGGTCCGCAAGCAGCAGGGGAATGCCGCCCTCCAGGGTTCCCGCCGGGCACAGATACTGGCAGAAATAAGGCGGCGTCACCCCTGTGTCCGTCACCGCAAAGGCCGGAAGCAGAATCACCAGGACTGCCAGAATCACATATTTCAGATATCTGGCGGGTTGATCGATCTTTTTGGGCACCTTCCACTTGGGAAGGGGAATTTTATGCAGCAAATCCTGCACCAGGCCGAAAGGGCACAGCAGGCCGCAGACCACCCGCCCAAGGACAATGCCGAACAGCATCAGCATACCCAGTACATAAAAGGGAAAATGATGCTTCATGCCCCCCAGGGAGGCCTGCAGCGCGCCGATGGGACAGGCTCCCAGTGCCCCGGGACAGGAATAACAGTTCAGCACGGGAACGCATATGGCCTTGCTCTTCCCCGTGAAAATACGCCCCTTCCCGAAGCCGATAACATACCCGTTAAACAGCACCGCTGCCGCCAGTTGAATAACCCGCTGTCTGGAAATCCTGCCTTTCAGCCGATTCCGATGCATTCCAGGCATATCCGCACCGCCTTTCCCAACACTTCCGCCTGTTCCTGCCTGCCCAGTCCGATTCCCATCAAGACCAAAGCAGCCAGAAGCACGCAGAACCGCAATATTTTAATCTGTCTGCCGTCATTCTTCCTCTGTTCCAATGCTGATTTCCGCCTTTCCCATACCCGTCAGGATATCGTTGATGCGCTGTGAATAAAATTCGGACAGGTTCTCTTTTCCACCCACTACGATATCCCCTGCCATATTCCCCTCTGCATCCACAAATACCGTGGTGGGCGTATAGCGGAGTTCACTGCTCAAGGTCACCAGATCTCCGTCTCCCCACACCAGAGTGATCCCCTCAAATCCGGATTCCTCCAACACATATTCCACCAGTTCCTCGCTGCCTCCGCCGTCCAGGCACACCGTAATCAGCTGCACATTGTCCGGCAGGGCCTTTTCCAGTTCCGCCAGATCCGGCATTTCCGCGATACAGGGCCTGCATGACAAAGCCCAGAAATTGATCAATGTCAGGTCCTTATCCGCGAAATCCTCCTGGGTAAACGTGCTTCCGTCCAGGGCCGTGGCCTGGAATTCATTCAGATTCGTATAGGTGTTTTCCGGCTCCTGGCTTTCACTCTCCCCGTCAGCCCCCCCGTTTTGGGTCTCCTGCCCGTTTTCTCCGGCCTGCTCCTGGTTTTCCTGTTCCGAACCAACCGAGGCAGCCTCCCCTTCCTTTGTTTCCCCCGTCTTTCCGCTGCAGGCGGAAACGGAAGCCGTTACAGCCAACAATACCAATCCTTTCCAAAACTTTTTCATCCTTGCTCCTCCTTATGAACATCTCCTGCTTTTGCCATGGCATCCGTGACAAATTTATCTACGGTTATTTTCCACTCCTCCACCATAACCAGACCCGTTTTCCGTGCCTGTTCCGCAAACTTTACAATTCTCCGTACTTTTTCCTGCCAATCGCCGTATTCCAGAACGATTCCCGCATAGTATACAGGCAGGGCGGCTGTTTTCACCCTGAACTGAACCTCCGGATTCCCTTCCGTGACGCGGACGGCCTCCTCAAACAAGGCCTCGTACTGCCGGAAAAGCTCCTCCCGCATCCAGGTATCCCGGGCATCCAGAGGCCCTCCAAAAATATTCAGCTCCCCGCCCGCTTTCTCCATCTCCCGGTGAATCAGGTCAATATACTGCCGGATCAGCGGACCCGCCTGCCTGTAATAGCCCTGGAGGAAATCTGCCAGCAACGCCTCCTCGTCCGCCTGGGGATCCCACATAAGCTTTGCCAACAGATACCCCCGCAGCTCGTGGAACTCTCCCCCGATCTCCCGGTTACACTGGCTGAACAGAGAACGGACATGGTTTTCCGTGAAAAAGCGGATATTCGGCCCCAGTACCCGCAGATTGGGAAAGGGACTCACCAGGTTGCGGAACTGAATACAATAATCCCACAAAAACAAATTTTCACAGATTTCTTTCCAATCCAACAATTCCTGACGGGAACCTGCGCTTCTTTCGTCCCTCTCAATGGGAAGTCCCCTGTTCGCCTCAATATTGCAGAGCATGATGTGAACATTCCCGGCAGGGCGGATGGTTGCAGGCGCCTTTCTGGTATACCAGTAGGCCAGTGTGGAAATAACCTTATCCGGAAAATGGGCGGCAAGGCGGTTCACAAAATTCAGGACGGACCCCATGGGAGAGCCTTCCCTCTCGTCTATTTCCCGACATTTTTCGCACCGGCAATACGCCCCGTTGTCATTTTGAGACACAGACCAATATCTGGCGCCGGGCTTCCGGGCCATATGTTTTTTCAAATTGCCCAATACAATCTCAAAGACCTCCGGGTTGGAGAGACACAGCTGCGCCTTCTCCCCCACCCGCCTGCCCTCATGGAGGGAAAAATATTCCGGATGCTCCTCAAAATATTCCTCCGGCGGGCAGAGGGTATAAAAGGAATGGCACCAGAATCCCCAGTTCTCATCCCGTCTGGAGCCGGGCGTGATCTTATGCTTTTCCGCAAATGCCGGATCCCCGTAATCCCGGTAAAGAATTTCCCGGTATTCCAGAACAGGCGAAAACCGGTATTCCTCAAAGCATACGGTCAAATTGGCATCAAAGGGGACAAATTCACAGGCCCGGGAATAATATCGGCACCCAACCACTCTCTCCAGCCAGTCATATACGGCATACACCATAGACTGTTCATTTTCTGCCTCTATTACGATATCTTTGTCGAAAATGCGATAGGAAAAACCGTCTTTTCCATGCTCCCCGTATTTCAATACAATACTGGGATCTACAGTGGAGGTCTCCTGAATCCGGAACACTGCATCCGTGATTTTCCCCAGGTATTCCGCCAGAATTTCCGCCCCCCGCTGATACGCCCTGGACACGATAACCACATTGGCCTTTTTGTTTTCCGCGATGCACACAGGCTTACATAAATTCATTTCAGCCATCTCCTTTTCCTGCTTCCGCTATTTTATACTCACGAGCAAAAACATTTGCCAGTTGAAATTGTATAACCAGTGAGCGCTTCCGGGATGTAGAACAGAAAATGGCAAATGAATGCGCTCACGAGTATAGAAACCGGGTCTGCTTTCACCCCCAAATCCATTCTAACATCAACAGGAAAACATGGCAAGTCATTTCCGGAGGACGAAGTTACCATAACGCAAAAAGAATACCTCTTGGCGCCTGCCGACAGGTCAGGCAGTGGATATTTTCCAACCGAAAGTTGGATAAAAAAGTAATCCTCAAACCACTGGGTGCTTGTTTTCCTGTCCAAAACCTCATAAACTAAAACCAGGTTCCAGAAATGAATTAATCCAAAGAAAGAAGAGGTATTCGCATGAAGACAATCAATCTAAACCAACAAATCTCCATTTTGAGAAAAGAAAAAGGCCTAACTCAGGAGGAACTGGCCGTGGCTCTGGGTGTCACCAACCAGGCCGTGTCCAAATGGGAGTCCGCTCAGTGCTGTCCGGACATTCAGCTGCTGCCTCAGATCGCAGAGCTCTTTCAGGTTTCCGTGGACAGGCTTCTGGGATGCTCCCCCGTATCTCCGGCCGAAATCAGGCTTCCTTCTCTATGTGAAAAAATCGATTCCCTTTCCCAGGAAGAAGCTTTGGCTTTTGCCTATCGCACTGCTGCTGCCCTCCACGCCCTGACCTGGCACAAATACATGACAAAGCTTCCTAATCAGAATCCAGGACTGGTTGTGGAAGAACTGGCTGCCCATGCCGCAGACGGAAAATGGGGATATTCCTGCCTCAACACACCTGAATTCACCACCGTCATGCACCAGGGCGCGGTATTCTTTTCCGATAACGGGAACTGCGCTCTGGAAAACAGCAAAATGCACCGCCTGATCTCCCTCCTGAAACCCTTTACCCAGATCAATACCCTGAAAACCGCTTCCGCGTTGTATCAGCTCACCTGCCGCTGTGAAAATGCCTTTGCCACCGCCGCCAAGATCAGCGAAAAGGGCGGCCTTTCCAAAGATAAGACCGAGGAATGCCTCCAGGAAAACCTGTCTCCCTTCCTTTTGGAAAACGCTGCAGCAGATAAGGGGTACCGATTTCACGGCAGGTATGAAAATATCATCCCCATCCTTTCACTGTTTGCTTTCGCGGAATAATCTCTGGCCCCAACTAAAAAGCGCCTGTTGTGAGACTATTCTAATTTAGAAATAGGACTGCCGCAATGATGGTCACTATTGGAAATCATCTTCTTACGGAGTTAGGATTGCGGCAGTCTCCTATGTGCTGCCGCCCTGCGGCAGTTTCTCACTCCTGCATAACCATACACTCACCGGAACTGTTTTGCTTCTCCCACTGTGTATGTTCATCAAATTCCGCCTGACTATATTTTTCAATGCCGGTCAGCGTTCCCTTTCCGGAGACATCCGGGTGAGCATAGTCGCGCACTGTATAAATGTCTATTGTGCCGTTTACGCTCCACGAATTACGAAGGGTGCCGCGGAAATTTCCGCCGGTCAGGTCCTCGCCGTTGGATGTCAGCACATCCTGGAAGTACCGCACCTTTTCGCCGTTGAAATACCATTGGTCCTTTTTCACATCATAGGTAAGGCCAAACGCCTCATATTCCTCTGCCATGTCTTCCAGTTCCTCTGCGGAGGGCGGATCACCGGCCATGGAGACGACGGGCGGCGGATTTTTGAGTGCCTCAATGTCACGGGCGGCAAATTCTTCCTCCGAGAATGCCTTTACCCCAATCAACTCTCCGCCCGGATCGTAGGAACCGTCCCCGGAGCGGTCAATGTGGGTGAAGTCACGGACCGCATACACATCAACCACACCCTTTTCGTTGAAATAGTCGTTTCCGGCCTGCGCCCCTTCCTCCACGGTATAGTAGTCCTCAAACCACCGCACAGTTTTGCCCTGATATTGCAATTCTTTTTTGCTGCTGTTGTAGGTCAGGCCGAACTGTTCATAAGATTGCGTTTTATTAGGAAAACACACTGTCAAAAGGATTTCATGCTTTGGCGGGGGTCAGCCCGCCTCGGCGGTGTCAGTGGTATTGATTTCAATG
>CAJTXE010000011.1:80814-107180 GCA_910580225.1 uncultured Acetatifactor sp. | reverse complement strand
AATCTTAATTTGGATAAAATGACCAAAAGTTGGTAATTTTCAAACACGCTCTAGGGTATGTGATATAACTCTGATGTGGGGGATCTGAGACTTGTTTTAATAATAGCAAAAGTTCTGGGAAACAGTGCCGGATTAGCTTGGCTAATTCCCAGGCGAGCTGAAACTGTTCCAGGTGTTCCCTGGCTTCTTTTCTTCTGATTTTTATTCTTGCTTCATTGTAAAACCTCCTCTCTTTTATAGGTGTACGAAAAATAGTTTTGTGGTTAATTCTATTAACTCGCATTTTCCCATAAAATGGGAGGTTTTTTTACGAAAAATTTTTAAGCGTCAGAGCTGTCCTTTGAAACTGTTGATTTTCCATCACAGTAATAGTTCCAGGAATCCTGTTAATATGCCTTCTCTGTCCCTTTCCATCTTAACCGGTACATGGGCAAACGAAATGCGTTCTCCAAAATTCAGTCCAAACCGATCTCCCTCCCATTCCTCCCCCATTCTCACCTGCGGAATGCCGGACCTCCCATGCCTGGCTGCGGGCATGGTATCAGAATGGCCAAATTCTACTCTCTCATATGTGGTATACATTACAGTCTCCGAAATATTCAGTTCCAACATACCGGCAAGAGCCTGGGCCACAAGATAACTGGCACGGAATTTACCCTTGATCTCCACCCATTTTTCCTGACCAACACTGCCCTTCATTTCAATTAGATGCAGCTTCCACCGATTTTCCTTTTTTCTCTCAAAAATCATGTGGTCTACTCTCTTATACAAGAATTTTGCTTTCCCTTCCTGAAAGAAGTGAAATTCCGTCTTTTTCTTATCTATATTTGCAATGCATAAATTCTCTTCGGACATCAACTGTACCTGCAGTCGGCTTTTTCCGCTTTCCTCGGTCTCCGTCAGAAGTACTTTCCGGCCCTCACACACCATAAATTCCGGCGCCATCAAATCCTTTATCACGAATTCCCTTTTTCGATTCCCCATGGTACCTCACTCCTGAATTGCATACGCCTCATCCATAATCCGGTCCAACGCATCGTTGAATGTGGGAACCGGAAAACCGTTTTTCCCGCAGATCAGTTCTTCAACTTTCGTTTTTGCCCCTGCTTCCGCCGTCAGCTGATAGACTTTCACTTCCTCCGGCCGCAGCAAATCTCTCTCTGAATACCCCAAATGCCGGCATCTTTCCTCTTTGTCTGCCCTTTCGGACAAACGAATCATGTTGTTGATATGCTGCAGGATAATATCGCTGTGGGTAGTGACATTCATCTGCACTCCCGCATTGGTCAATTGGCATAAGACTCTCGCCATCTTCTGCTGCAGCTGCGGATGAAGGCACATCTCCGGTTCCTCATAAAACAAGGCGTCCACATATTTATGATGTTTCAGAATCAAAATCAGCGGCGATAATTCCGTCACCACTGCCGATACGGTTCTCAACGGCATCCCGGTGTTCTTTCCATGGAACAAAAGAAAAGGCAAACGCCTGGCAGTCAGCCAAACGTCCTCCCCCTTCTCTTTATGAAAACAGCGGCGTGGACAAATAACGATCTCCTGTATCCGGAAACAGGACAACAATTGTCTTCCCCTGATTTTCAGAACGTTTGGCCAGTTCAATGGCAGCATAGGTCGCCGCACCGGAAGATATTCCCACCAGAATCCCTTCCCTTTTGCCGATCATCCTGCCTGTGGCAAAAGCATCCTGATCGGAAACCGGGATAACCTCATCATAAATATCCGTATTTAAAACATCCGGGACAAAACCCGCACCGATTCCCTGGATACCATGCGGCCCTCCGCTGCCGGCGGAAAGTACAGGCGATGTCTCCGGTTCCACAGCCACAACCCGTATATCCGGCCTCCTGGCTTTGAGATATTCGCCCACACCGGTAATGGTTCCTCCTGTGCCCACCCCTGCCACAAAAATATCTACCTTCCCGTCCGTATCTTCATATATTTCCGGCCCAGTGCTTTCCCTGTGGGCTTTCGGGTTGGCCGGGTTTACAAATTGGCCCGGAATATAGCTGCCCGGAATCCCTGCTGCAAGCTCTTCCGCCTTGGCAATCGCCCCCTTCATGCCTTCGGCGCCTGGGGTAAGTACAAGTTCGGCACCATACGCTTTCATCAACTGCCTGCGTTCCATGGACATGGTTTCCGGCATCACGATAATCATGCGGTACCCTCTTGCCGCCGCTACAGAAGCAAGACCAATCCCTGTATTCCCGCTGGTAGGTTCGATCATCACCGAACCCGCTGTAAGCTTCCCGGCTGCCTCGGCCTCGTCTATCATAGCCCTGGCAACCCGGTCCTTCACGGATCCGGCAGGATTCAGATATTCCAGTTTGGCCACGATCTTCGCTTTCAGATCCAATGCTTTTTCAACATGTGTCAGCTCCAAAAGAGGGGTCTTACCAATAAGCTGATCAACCGATGTGGATATATTGCTCATATTGCTTCTGCCTCCTAAACCGCCTAAAAATACAATTCTCCTACATCTTCTCCGGCGCAGCAAATCCCAGCAAATCAATACAGGTCTCCAGTACATCCCTGGTCAAAGTCAGCAGGGCGATGAGGCTCTCTCTCCTTGCAGGATCTTCCTCTCCCAGAATCTTGGTCTCATGGTAAAAATGATTGAAGGCATTGGCCAGGTCGTAGATATAGGCGCACACCTTATGAGGCGCAATCTCTTCGGCCGCGTTCTGAACCATGGCGCCGAACTGCACCAGAGCCATCTCCAGTTCCTTTTCCGAGGTGCCTCCCGCTTCCAGAAGGGTGAGATTTTCCGTCCTGCCGCCCTGTTCCTTATACTTATTTAAGATTGATTTGATACGTACAATCGTATAGAGAATATAAGGCCCCGTATCCCCCTCAAAGGAAGTAAAGCGGTCGATATCGAACACATAGTCCTTTGCGGCCTGGTTGGACAGATCACCGTACTTCAGAGCGGACAGGGCCACAATCTCCGCCACGTTCCCGGCCTCTTCCTCCGGCATCTCCCGGCCTTCCCTGATCTTCCGGTACATCTCCTCCCGGGTCTCCCGCACCAGATTGTCCAGACGCATGACGCCGCCGTCCCGGGTCTTGAAAGGCTTGCCGTCGCTGCCGTTCATGGTGCCGTGGCCCAGGAATTTCAGCACGGTCTCCGGCTTCACCAGCTTTGTTTTCCGGGCGCAGCGGAATACCTGCTCAAAGTACAGTTCCTGCCGTTTATCCGTAATATAGATGATCTCGTCAGGCTGATACAGGCGCATGCGCTCCATGATGGTGGCCAGGTCCGTGGTGTTGTACAGGGAAGCACCGTCGGATTTTAAAATCATACAGGGCGGCACTTCCCTGGTGTCCGTCTCCTCCTTCACGTCCACCACCAGAGCGCCGTCGCTGATATAGGCCCAGCCGCCCTTCTTCATATAGTCCACCATCTCGGGAATCAAATCGTTCACATCACTCTCGCCCTTCCACAGATCGAATTCCACGTTCAGGCTGTCGTAATTCTTTTTCAAATCCACCTTGGACACGTCCACGATATGCTTCCACAGGGCCCGGTATCCGGGAACGCCCTTCTGAAATTTCCGGGTAGCCTCCAAAGCCCTGGCCTTAAATTCCGCGTCCTCCTTGGACCTGGCGCTTGCAAGAGGATAGATCTCCGCGAATTCCGCCTCCGTAATGGGCGTCTCAGAGGGATATTGACCCTGGTAACTTTCGTCAAAATAAATCAGATCCGGCTTGCGCTCCTGCAGCTCTGTGATCACCATGCCGATGGGCGTGCCCCAGTCCCCCAGGTGTACGTCCCCGATGACCTCATGGCCAGCATAACGGCTGATGCGCTTGATGCTCTCGCCGATGATGGCCGGGCGCAGATGGCCCACATGAAGGGGCTTTGCCACATTGGCTCCGCCGTAGTCAATCATGAGTTTCTTCGGTTTTTCGGGCATTTCCAATCCAAATTTCGTTTCCGTCCGCATGGACTCCACCAACTGCAGAAGAAAGCTCTCCGAAAGCTTAAGATTCAGAAAACCCGGGGCCGCTGCCGCCGTTTCCTGAAACACACTGCTGCCCCCAAGCTTCTCCGCCACCTCGTTTGCTATCATAATAGGCGCTTTTCTATATTTCTTTGCTCCTGCCATGGCGCCGTTGCACTGATATTCACACAGGTCCGGCCGGTTGGATATGCTCACTCTGCCCAGGGAAGCATCATAGCCCGCCGCCTCAAATGCCTTTCCCATCTCTTCCGATAATAAATCCAGTATCTTCTTCATGTTCTGTCTCTCATGTCCTTTCTGCTCCGCCTGCAAATTCTTCTTCTCACACTATACCTTAAAACGTGAAGTTCTGCAAGATTTTCTTTATGCCTTCCTCTGAATTCCCCCTCGAAGATGAAAACAGGTCATGACGAATGACAGATAAGCCATACAAAAGGAAAAACAGGTCCTGGTATAATGGGTGCATACAGCCATACAGGACAGAAAGGCTGGGAGAAAACGGAGAAACCACTCCGAATTGCCCGCCGTTTTGGGTAAGGTGTAAAGATTGTCAAAGAATTTGCAGAACACTATTGACAAATGATATATTGGAGCATATACTTTTTATATCAATTTTTTTTGATATGAGGTAAACACATGAAGACCTACCATGAAAGCGCAAGAATATTTAAAGCTTTGTGCGACCCCAAGCGTCTTGCCATTTTAGAGCAACTGCGCAGTGGCGAGAAATGCGCCTGTGTTCTGCAGGAACCAATGGATTTAACACAGTCCGGCCTGTCTTATCATATGAAAATTCTATGTGACTCCGGGCTTGTGGTGAGCCGTCAGGAAGGCAAATGGACCCATTACCGTTTGAGTGAAGCTGGCAGAGATGAAGCTGTGAAGCTGCTGCTGTCTCTTACGACACCGGATACAAAGCAAGCGCATGAATGCTCCTCATGCAACAGAGAAACGCAGTTATCGTAAGACGGCGCTTTTCTCAGTGCTAAACATCAACTTTTTTTGATATGTAGTCCAATAAATTGAAAGCGAGATTTCTCTATGGGCATATGGCAGTTAATCCAAGATCAAGTGTTAGGCATGAAGTGGCTAAATGAGCTGGTTGGCGAAGGCCTCTCCATGCTGGGGCTGGACGTGAGGGAACGGGTAGGAGGAAGTATACAGTTTTTCCTCTACGATGTGTTAAAAATCACCGTACTACTCTGCTTTTTGATTTTCGTGATTTCATATATTCAAAGCTACTTCCCGCCGGAACGAAGCAAGCGAATATTAGGCCGGTTTCGCGGTGTCGGTGCAAATATCATATCCGCCCTGCTGGGTACAGTGACTCCTTTCTGTTCCTGCTCGTCCATTCCGCTTTTTATCGGCTTCACCAGCGCGGGATTGCCTCTGGGAGTTACGTTCTCCTTCCTGATTTCGTCCCCTATGGTGGATTTAGGAAGTCTCATTCTTTTAATGAGCACTTTGGGGGCAAAAGTTGCTGTCATCTATGTAGTGGTGGGCTTAGTGATTGCCGTGGCGGGCGGTACTTTGATTGAAAAACTGCACATGGAGCCATATGTGGAAGAATTTATCCGTACTGCCGGCAGCGTAGATATTGAATCTCCTGCACTGACGAAACGGGAACGGGTACAGTATGCCAAGGAGCAAGTCCTTTCTACATTCAAAAAAGTATTTCCATACATTTTAGTCGGTGTAGGGATTGG
Organism: uncultured Acetatifactor sp.; assembly: GCA_910580225.1. GTDB lineage: Bacteria > Bacillota > Clostridia > Lachnospirales > Lachnospiraceae > Acetatifactor. The sequence goes on along the minus strand of CAJTXE010000011.1, from coordinate 101,494 downwards.
TGCGATTATTCACAACTGGATTCCGGAAAGCTGGGTTGAAACCGTATTAGGCGGCAGCAATCCCTTTGGTGTTGTTCTTGCCACGCTGGTGGGTATCCCCATGTATGCGGACATTTTTGGCACCATCCCGGTGGCAGAAGCCCTGCTCTATAAAGGCGCACAGCTTGGCACAATTTTATCCTTTATGATGGCTGTCACAACGCTAAGCCTGCCTTCTTTGATTATGCTTCGCAAGGCTGTGAAACCGATGCTGCTGGCAATGTTTATTGGTATTTGCACCATCGGCATTATCCTTGTGGGCTATCTGTTCAATGCGTTCCAATTTTTGCTGATATAATTTTTTAGGAGGAATCAATTATGGAACTGTTTACCAAAAAGAAAGAAAAAACAAAATCCTGCTGTTGCGGCGGAAACTGTACCCCTGAAACAATGACACAGGCAGAAGCGTTAAAATCTGACGCTGGGGTGAAGGTGTTGGGAAGTGGCTGCACGAAATGCAACGCCCTGGAAAATACTGTTCGCGCCGCCCTTACAGAGTTAGGAATGGACACAACCATCGACCATGTGACGGATTTCGCACAAATTGCCGCCTACGGAGTCATGACTACTCCGGCGCTGGTCGTGGACGGAAAAGTAGTATCTTACGGCAAAGTTCTCAAAAAAGAAGAAGCTAAAAGGATCATTCAAAAAATACGCGCAAACGCTTAAAACGAAAATCGGAAATAATACAGGAGATGCCGCATTCGGATTTCGTGTTTCCTCCCGCACATCTCCTGTAAACAATGACAAACTGGTGCATAGAACATCGTCCCTTACCCCAGCATCATTTTGATGATTTCCTTATCTGTCTGGTGCATGCCTACTTTTCCGATATACCCCACACAGCTGATGGTCTCCCCGGCATTTTCCTTGAGAATTCCTGTATATGCCGCATACTGCTTGTCCTGCATGGCCAGGTGATGGGCCATCATGGACGCATCAATGCTGGATGCAATCTTGGCGGCGCAGGAAATCTTGGCGCCGTCGCAGATAATACCCGGAATATTTGCAAGCGTATTGTCGATGGTTGCCTTGATCTGGGCGATGCTTCCTCCTACCATATAAGTAATAGCTGCTGCCGATGCACAGGAGGCGGACACCGCACCGCAGAAAGCAGATAGTTTTCCGATAAATTCCTTTTGGTATATCGTCAGCAGACTGGAAAAGATCAGTGCTCGGTACAGTTTTACGGTGGGTATATTTTTCTCTCTGGCATACACAATCACCGGAACAGAGGATGCAATACCCTGATTGCCGCTTCCCGAATTGATGATCACCGGCATATCACAGCCTCCCATACGCGCTTCCGATGCCGCAGAAGCATAAGCCTTCATACGGGTAACGATTCCGTCCGCATAGGATTCCCGGATTACCCGCCCTATCCCAAGGCCGTAATTTCCGGATATTCCCTCGTAGGCAATGTCCATATTGCAGCGGATCTGCCGCTCGTAAATATCTCTTACCAGAGCCAGGTCCACCTCATCCGCAAAGGTTTTAATGTTTTCCAGGGAAAGCTTTGTGCGGTCTGTGGAGTATCCTTTGTCCGCCAGCTCCCTTGCCTTTTCAAAGATAATCTCATTATCCTTTTTAATAAAGACAATATTGGTATGAATATGCCTTACCTCCACCTCCGCAGTATGGCCTCCCCCCGAAAGAACGATAATAAAGTGAAGGGGAATCTCGGAATCCAGGAATTCCACGCTGCAGCAGTCCCGCTCCAGAAGCTCTCTGGTACGTGTCCTTCCCACTTCATCCACCTTTTCCAGTACCTCCATGCCTGCAGACGGGTCTCCTGCCACCGCTCCCAGAATACATGCCGTGTTGATACCTGTCAGCCCGCCGGATCCCGGAATTGTGACACAACGTACATTTTTTATCATATTTCCGGAACATTTTGCTATAATTTTCTCCGGCTCACAGCCCAGTGCCTCCCTGCATTTTGCTGAGGCATAAGCCAATGCTATAGGTTCTGTACATCCGAAAGCCGGAACCAGTTCTTCCCTGATAATTTTAATAAATTCTTCTCCCAGTACTTTTTCCAACATTGATTTTACCGTATTTAACCTTTGTTCTCTGCTGTAACTGCTTTATCTGTCAAATGCCTGCTGTCATAGCATAAACTTTCCTCCTTGCCTCCATCTGTCAGCCGCAGCATTCTAATATCCATATTACACTTCTGTTCCCTTCTGTCAAGAACATTATGTAATTTTTGCAGTAAAAAGTACCGGGGGCAATCACATCAATCAGATATTCTCACCATTTCCGCAAAATCTCCCACAGCAATCCCGGCCTCCTCCAGGCTCTTCATCTTCCTGCCGTCCCGGTAAAAATCCCGAATTCTAACATCCCAAACCGGATATTCTGCACTGTATCCAGCGATGACAGAGGGTTCCTCCCCATCCCCGGTCATCACATGGACATTTTCCACCAAAATGTTTCTGATTCCCCTTCCCGGAGCCGGATTGTAGTCCTTATTCCACTTTACCTGAAAATCCAGTACCTTTCCATGTTCAAAGGGCTCGATGCGGATATCCCGATAAGTTACATTTTGCACCAGATTCTTATCTCCGGCATTGATGGTCAGTACCCCCAGGTACCCGGGCTGAAATTCATGGTGCTCCAGAACATCAATATTTTCAAAATATATTTCCTCGATTACATCTCCTTCCCGCCGGTGGTCTCCATGGGTGCCGATCATAGTGGGATGAGCCACATCCGCCCAGAGTGTCATATTCCGCACCGTTATTTCCCTGCTGCCGCCGTAGTTGTCCCAGCGGCTGCCGTAGATGGCCACACAGTCGTCAGAAGTGCGGAGAAAGCAACCTTCTGCCAGTACCCGCCTGCAGCTCATCATGTCCAGCCCGTCACTCCATCCCTCACAGCTGAAGGATTTCAGGTTCCGCAGCGTCACATTCTCACAGCCTCCCAGTGCCACGGTATAGTGAGGCGGATTAATGAAAATCAAATTCTCAATCATAATATCCCTTGAATGATTGATCCGTATACCATTTATGCAGGTAAACCTGTGGTAGTCCGCCAAATATAGGATTCCTCTGCCGCTGATCGTAAGCCCTTCCCCATGCTCCAGGGCCAGACCACCGATAAGCACCGCACCGCCCTCCAGGTAAATATGGGTATGAGACGGCAGGTGCCAGATGCTTTCTCCGATATAATAAATACCAGGCTCCACGTAGAGCATCCTTCCCTCCGGCATTGCTTCCAGCTGCGCATTAACGCCGTCCCCCAAAAAGCCCGGCCGTTCCAGAGAGCCTGAAACCACCAGAACATTCTCTCCGGTCTTGTCCGGTGCCTCTTCTATGGCCCCGGCAAAAAGATGCAGATTATGAAAACGGTCCCGGTTAACCTCCACCGACAGATTTGCTGGCCTATCCAGTATGAAAGTAATCCTCTTTGACTCTATCTCAGGACGGATCCCCAGGGAAAGAGGACGGATGTCCACTTTGTATACCGTATAAAACTTCGGGAAAGTGATTTCCACCTCCACTTTACCGCTGAAATCAAAATAAGCCATGGAGGCACAGCGCACATCGTGCATATCCACCTTCACACGGTAGGTCTTTAGTTCCTGCCATTGCTCTGTTCCCACGCTTCGAACGCGCAGACAGTAATCCTCCTGCAATATCGCTCCTTGGGGGATTGGATAAATGCGTAAAATATCTGCTTTGTTTTCCATTATATACTCCTTTTTCGTCCTCTCATGCATACATCCTGCGCGAAACAGCAAAATTCCGGTTTTGATAATATTATTTTACCGTCCATATTCTAACTTTATTACGGCCTCCATGAAGCCCTTCCAACGGCCCGGGAAATGGATGGATGCCCCGGCTTTTCCCAACCAGATCCTCTTCCAGCCGAAATTCAGAACCATCCGGGTTCTCATACCGCTGCTCCACTATCCGCACCATCCCCAGTTTTTCCGTAGATATCACTTCTGTGGACAGTTCCGGGACTTTCTCTGGCAGCGCAATTTCCAGGTATACCTCTCTGCCTTCCCGTACAATCTTCACTTCCGGATCTGAGGCATCCTCATAGTACATCTCTTCCCTGTCAAAACGCGGTGCACCCTTCAGATACACATTCCCGTTGATGTACGCCGGCTGTTTCACCTGTGCAAACTGTTCCACATCCCCCCTTCCAAGAGAATGATACCGCTCCGTGTACTCCTCCATGGAGACCGGAGCACCGTTATAAAGTGCCGTTCCGTAGGCACGCCCCTCTTCCTTTCCTCCCACGAAAATATTCTGGTACCACCTGTCATCAAACCCATAGGTTGGCACTGTTCCCAATACCTCTGTGGAATGGGGCAGGTGGTAGGGCGTGGCTCTGTCTAAAACCGGATAGGAATTGATAAATCCGCAGCAGAGGTTATGCACGTAAGCGCCGCCCTGTGCCGCATTGTCAAAGGCATAGGGAGATGTGAAAACGTTATTGTCCACCAGACAGGGCCCGTGGGTGACTTCCACCATCAGATCCCTGTTATTTTCGTCATAAATATTACTGCTCACCCGTGTTCCCTGTGCCTGCCAGTCAAGCCAGGTTCCCAATGTGCAGTTATGGATATAATTGTGGTGAATCTGCACGTCGATTGCCGCGTGCAGCTTAATACCTGCAATTTCATGACCGTAAAACTCATGCTTTACCGCAATATTGTAGATTTCATTCCCATAAATCTCACTGAACACACAGCCCAGATGACCCACTATCCCGTTCTGCCCGCAGTCACGGATGACATTGCGCCGGATGATATGGGAACCGATCCGCTCCTTTGCCCAACCGATATTCCTGGCTCTGAAAACCGCTTCCATCTGATACTGGTATCCCGGCTTTCTATGGTATTTCGTAAATTCATTATCGCCTGTACTGCCCTCTTTTCCAATGCTGATGCCGCTGCATTTGGAATCGTGGATATCATTGTCCTCAATGATCCAGCCCTTGCCCCAATTAGGCCCTATCAGTCCCTCCTGCATGGCGGTGGGCGGGGCCCAGGAAGTGGCGGCATGCATCATCTCAAATCCTCGGACGGTAATGTAATTCAGGCCTGTTCTCTCTGGGAAAAAACATGCTTTCCGCACATTGATCTCCACTTCTTCCCTGTTGGGATCCGCTCCCTGGAAATTCGCATAAATTGTAGTTGTGCTTTCCTCTGTCTCACAGTACCATTGGTACACGGTCTCCTCCGGCTTCAGGATTTCCTCCTGCCTTCCCCCCCATGTCTCCAGGCAGCTTGCATACCGTTTTGCAGGCTCAAAAATCTCTTCCAGGGAAGCCGCCTCATAGAAGGCCCTGCCGTTTAGATACACTTCCCCTGTGTGTACCTCCCAGTCCGTGGGACCTACAATCCAGTCTCCCTTCACCGGATGCGCATAAGGGTTGAAAGCTCCGAATAATTCATTGTCCAGGCACACCTTCCATACATTTCCCTTTACAGGTTCCCAACCGGTGATTCGTTCCGAACCTTTGATAACCGCATGCTCCCCTGCCGCAACTTCATAGACAATCCTGCAGCTATTGCTTAATCCGCCGTTACGGGGTTTGATCCACTCTCTGTATACACCCTCATGTACTACAACTTTATCTCCGCTTTGTGCCTCCTCTGCCGCTTTTTGAATGGTGAGAAACGGAGCTGCCTCTGTTCCCGGGCTGTGATCTGAACCTGCTTTTGATACATGATAAACTTTGTACATTTTTAACCTCCTCGTCAGCGATGTCAGCTAATTCTCTCATTTAATATTGGCCTTTCTATGTCCACGCCTATGGGTACATTATATATGAAACGCTTAATGAAGAAAAGAGGCCGCCCCAAGTTCTGCCTGCGGCCGCCTCTTCCTGTAACCATGTGGTTTCTATTTAATTTACATTCTTAGCGTCAAGAAATGCCTGAATCTGGGAAATCAGCTCTGCACGGATTTCCTCCAGACCTACTGCGGCAGCATCCTCATGCCACTGCTTAATCTTTTCCGCCGCCTCGTCTGCATCATACATGGAAATGGTCAGCTGCAGCTCGTTGGAAAGAGCGGATACATTGGCAATCTGTGTCTCCACATTTGTGGCATCAAATACGAATCCGGACAGCGGACTCAGCTTATATGTAGAAGGATCATACATATAGTCGAAACGAGACTTAATCTCGGTATTTCCGCTGACAAACTCACTCACCCTGATGTAGGTCGGGTTCTGAGTGAAGGAATAGGTCGGCATGGAGTAAGCCAGGTTCTCATCAATGTCAAGCTTCTTGTAGCCGTCGGTTCCTACTGCTTCCCAGTCCTCGCCTTCGATACCAAGTTCAAACAGGTCATGGGCTTCCTGGCTGCCGAACATCCAGTCAAGGAAATACATCACGGCATCTGTCTTCTCGGACCACTCGGGCACTACCAGCCAGTTATTGGTAGCCATATCGCAAACTACAGCGCCTGCTTCCATATTCCGCTGCGCGTCTTCAATTACATAGAATCCATACTCTTCGTCCGGGTTGGTCTCCAGAGCCGTCTTTACCTTGCTCTCGTACTCACTCAATGCGGAATAAGCAATCGCTGCCGGCTTCTCAACGGTATCGGTACCTCCACGATTGGGATTCAGGTAAGGATTCCATTTGGTACGATCCTGGATATATGCGGTAATGAAATCATCCTGGTAGCCTGCAGGCATCTTCGCGAACTCTTCTGCGGAGTCGCCTGGTACCACAGCATTCAAAACGGTCTTCTCGTCATCGCTTAAGCCAACCCATACCCAGGTCTGGTCTCCCAGAACATTCACATTATCCTGTGTGTATACATGGTCATGCTTTGCGGAGTACCAGGGAGAATCCATACGGAAGAAGTTCCAGAGGCTGACGCCGATCATGCCTTCTTCATTTTCCTGCACGGTCTTTACAAACTCGAACAGGCTGTCTTCATCTGTGATGGGAGCGCAGTCATATTTCTTGCGCAGATCTTCGCGGTACATAAATCCGCGGGTATCCTCATAAAAGGTTGCCAGATTGATCCCATAAATACCCTTCTGATAAGAACCATCCTCCTGACGGATATAGGAAGTCATAGCCTTTACGAAATCCTCGGAAAATGCACTTTTCAGACCCGGAAAAGCGTCATTATTAAAGTAGGAAGACAAATCTGCAAAATTGCCGTCCTGGATGAAGGTAGTCAGACCGTGCCAGCCGCCGCAGAACATCAGATCAAAGTCTTCATTTCCAATCATGGCAGTAGTCAGTTTATCTTTATAGTCACCCCCTGCCACCCAGACAAATTCCGGATGAATCTTGCTCATAATGGGATCGTCCTTAGTCATCTCTTCATATTTTGCCAGAACCTTATCCAGATTGCGGAATTCGTTCATGACACGGATCTTGATGGTAGTATCCTCAATCTGAGGCGCCTCTGCTTCACCGCCCTCATCCGAAGACTCTTCAGCGGAAGATTCCTCGGAACTCTCCTCATTGCTTCCCGCAGAAGATTCCTGCTGCTCGGACTGCTGACTTTCACTCTGATTGCTGCTTCCTCCATCCTCATTTCCGCAGGCCGCCATGGACAGCGTCATGGCTCCTGCCAGAGCCAAAGCCATGGTCTTCTTCAAAACCTTGTTTTTCATTCTTATTCCTCCTTATTTAAAGTTCCGTAACCGCCAAACTGATATTCGAAAATGAACCGGCAGTTACTGTTTTTTGGTTCCGCATTTGCCCGACCTGCACCAGGTAATGGCACAAAATTTCCGGCCGCACAGATACGGCTTTATTTATTTCCCTGCCAGTCTGAAGCTTTATGCCTCAAGATCGGCAGGAAGAAATAACACTTTTGCACTTACCCCTTGATAGCGCCCACAGTGAGGCCGCTGGTAAAATATTTCTGTATATAGGGATACAGAAATATGATGGGACCGATGGCCACTACTGTAGTAGCCATCCGTAGGGAGTTGGTAGGAATTTCTCCTGCCGAGATACCTGTGCTCCTGGCCATCTCCCGCATGGCATCCGCGTTCCGCAGCATTCGCATCAGCAGATACTGCAATGGAAACAGCTTACTGTCATCCAGATACAGCATGGCATTAAACCACTGGTTCCAGTAACCCAACGCATAGAACAGGCTTAAAGTCGCAATACCCGGAACGGATACCGGAAGGACAATCTTCCACAAAATCTGAAAATCATTGGCGCCGTCCATGTAAGCCGATTCGGACAGCTCGCCGGGTATGCCGTTGAAGAAATTCCGCATCAGAAACATATTCCATGCCCCGAATGCCACCGGAATAATCAGAACCAGAATATTATCCTTCAGGCCCAGATTCTTGGTAATCAGCAGATATGTAGGCACCAGCCCGCCCCCGAACAGCATGGTAAAGTATACAAAAAACGTAATTACGTTGCGGAATTTCACTTTCTTTAAAGAAAGGGGATATGCCATTGTGATGGTAAGGAACATGCTGAAGATGGTTCCTGCCACCGTTGTAAAAATAGTCACACCATAGGCGCGAAAGATTTGCGCGTCCCCCAGCACCACCTGATAAGCCTGCAGGGTAAAATCCTTCGGAATCACCGGAAATCCATATGTTGCAAAATTTGCCTCGGTTTCAAAACTGCTTCCCAGAATGATGGCAAAAGGAAACAGACAGTAGATACAGAATATAGTAGCTATGGCATATACCACCGCTTCAAATAGTTTCTCACCCCTGGATTTTTTGATGGCAATTCCTTTTATTTTAGTTTTTCCCATTTTATTTCCTTCCTGCTCCCATGAGCTTTCCACATTTAAAAGATCGCGGCGTCCGGCTCCACCTTTTTCGTAAAAAAGTTGGTAGCAAAAACCAAAACCAAGCCTACAATAGACTGGAAGAAGCTGGTGGCGGTACTCATCCCCAGGTTATTCAGCTGCCGCAGCGCCCTGTACACAAAGGTATCAATGACGTCTGTTGACGAATACAGAGAAGCATTGTCACCTACCAATGCGTAAATCATCCCGAAATCACCGTTGAAAATCTTACCCACGCTCATGATGGTCAGCATAATGGCAGTCGTCTTCAGAAGAGGCAGTGTAATCCTGGTAATCTGCTGCAGCCTGGTGGCGCCGTCCACCCTGGCCGCCTCATACATTTCCTGGTCAAAACCCGTAATAGCAGCCACATACACGATGGTTCCGTACCCGGCGCCCTGCCAGAGCTTCAATAAAACCAGGATTAGGGGCCACCAGCCCGGACTGGTATAAAATGCAGGATCCGTCCCTCCATTATCCACAATCCACTTGGTCATGATTCCGCTGCCCCCAATGATGCCGCTCATAAACATGGCCACCACAGTCCAGGAAACAAAATGGGGAAAGATGGCAATGGTCTGTACTACTTTGTTGTAAACTTTATTCTTAATCTCCACAAACACCAATGCGAGGACGATGGACATGAGCGTACCCGTAGCGATAAACAGCACATTCAGGAAAATCGTGTTGAAGAAGATTTTGCCTACTCCCTTGTAGTTAAACAGGAACTGAAAATTCTTCAGTCCCACCCAGGGACTACCCCAGATTCCCTCCTTGTAGCTGAAGTCCTTAAATGCGATAAGTACGCCATACATGGGATAATAACAGAATACCAATACCCAGATAATGGTGGGGAGTGTCATCAGATACAGCAGCTTGTGCTTCCACAATTCCTGCAGTCCGCCTGTAAAGCCAAGATGCTCTTTATAGGCTTTGACAGCCTTTCTCTTTTCTTTCTTCACTGTGTTCCCTCCTGTTTCAGCTCCGCACCTGCCCGTCCCGTACCTAATGGCAGAGAACTTCCGGCCGCCGAAAAATACATCCGTTTGTCCTCTGAGCACTGGATCGACTCATGCTCTTTTCCAGTTCCATAATGATCTGTCCCAGTATCGAACTGCTGCCGCTTTTATTTGTTAAGTCTATTTTAGAGTGCGGGAAAACGGAAACCTATATTAAAAATGCTAGAAACAGGGTAATTTTTGAAGATATGGTTTTGAAGATTTCTGATCTGCCATATAGGCGGCAAAACTTGAAAAAATAAGATAGGAAAGCGAAAAGAGAGAATACGGTCAGGACAATAGCTCCAAACTATTGCCCCTGCTCCTCAATCACCCCTGCGTCAATCAGGTTCTGAAAAACATGTTCAAATACAGCCGCCTGCATATACCCGCTGATTCCCATGATAAACAGCAGCGGAAAATATACAAAAAACCAGTTCAGGAACACTGTCAACGCCTGCAGTACCAGAATTACTGCCGTCCATCCGGGACAGCGGAACATCAGCGCCATCGCCATTCGAAAATGTCCGGCGGCTGAATTTTCAAATTTCGCCATCACCGCACAAACATAAGAAAACGCCGTCAGAATGAAAAGGGACAGGAAGGCAAACACAACTGCCTGAAACCGGAACCCTTCTCCCCCCAGTACGCCGTAATAAAAAAAATTAAACCCAAAAATCACCTGTGCCAACAGCAGGGGAATTCCAAGCTGCAGTCCCTGTTTCAGGTTCCCCAGAAACGCCCGGAAAAAACTGCCCCCAATATAGCCCTCCTGGTTTTTTACTGCTTTCAGGAGCACTTCATAGAGAGCCGCCGTAGCAGCCCCCATGGTAAGAATGGGAATACTGCACAAAAACCATAGAATGCCTGCATACAGCATCATTACAAGTTTATTTATCCCCCTTGCAAAGGGGGAATTTAAGCTGAAAAAATTCATTTCCTTCCTCCTGGTTTTTCATCCGGGCAAATCCGTTTTCCCCCCGTACCTGCCCTTTTTCATTCCGGCTGTACCATGAACAACGCACTTCTGTCACCCGGAAGCAGCGCGGTATAGTTTGTCAGCTGTTCCTGAATGGCCTCCAGGTACTGGTCAAATCCTGCTTCATACAGGCGCCTGTTTGCCTCCTCGAGAGCCTCCGTGTAATTCTCCCCATAACCGCATACCAACGGCTGAAAATACTGGAGCCATACCCGGTTCACCTCTCCCTGCTCCTTCCCCGACAGAACAAACGAAAATCCGTCTAAGGGATCATCCTTTATTGTCTTTCCTTCTTCTTTACTCCAGTCAGGCAAAGCGTGATACACTTCCTCGTCCCATTTTTTATTCACAGGAATCCCCTCATAACTCATTGCATCATCTGTAACGGCAGTCCAGCTAAACCGATTCCGGGAACTGATTCCGTCAAAGCCAATCTTTCCCTCCACAAGGTTATAATTGCTCCCCTCCACACCGTATGCCACAAGCGAATAATAACGCATATCCGTATGGATTTTTTCCAACAGCTTCATCGCCAGCTCCGGCTCCGTAGCTTTCGCCGATATGGATATTACGGACGCGCCTGCCAGGGAACCCACATAAAATGTATCGTATTGCGTGAGATAAGGAAAGAAGTTAAATTCCCAGTCGGGATGCTTTTCATACAGAGCCGGTATCCAATGGGTATTCACGGACCAGATAGGATTGTTGGTTTCACATGGCTTCTTATCCTCCAGGATCAGCTTTTTGCCCAACTCCCCCTCATTGTCGGATCTTGACAGCATGTCGGAGTCCAGGATCCCGTCCTGCTTCCATTTCCAGATATAAGACAGTACTTCCCTAAATTCCGGCGTTTCCATGCGGTTCAGCGCCTTATAAGGATTTGCTGCCTCCACTACCACGAAAGGTGTTTCCAGGCTGCTGTTCACCTCCAGATATTTCCCCTTCGTGAGCAATAGCCACAGACTGCTCCACACCCGGTTATCCGTAACCAAAGGTTCATTTTGATACCGTTCATCCTGCTTAGCACGGTAGAGATAAGCTTCCATTGTTTCCAGATCATGAACTTCCTCCAATCCCCACTCCGAACGCAGATCCTCCCTGTAGAAAAAACCCTCCCCTGCACTCACGATCCCACCCTGACCGAACTGGGGAAGCCCGTACAGCCCCCCGTTGATCTCACACTTTTTCAGGGCATTGGCATCATAAAAGGCATAATGCTCTGCCAGAGCCGGAACTGTATCCAGATATGGGTTCATGTCAAGAAAGGCATTTTTATATACCAAAGTCCTGTAGTCTGAAAATACCCCCCCAGGAATGAAATCATATTCCCCCGAAGCCGTAACGATATTCAGCTGCCTTCTCTCATTCCCCCAAGGAATGAATTCAAACCGCAGGGTACAGTTCAGCTCGGGAATCGTAAGAGCATCCAGCTGCCGATAGATTTCATCCATACCGCCTTCCGGCATGTTCCCCAGTGTAATGGCCCGGAAATTGACAATTGGCTGTCTGCTTTCCTCATTGTCCTCCTCATCCGTTGCCCTGCCGCAGCCCCCAAGAAGCAGAACTGCCAGGCACAGGAGCATTCCCACCTTCTGTCCGGCGCCGCAGGTGTACACTGCCCGTTTTCGCTTTCTGCTGATTTTCAAAGCTTCTTCTCCCGGCTTTGCCCTACAACTTTTCCCCATTCTGTTCTCAGACCTCATACTCCACCGCCTCTTCTATGCCTGTTCTGATTGGTATATTAATAATGACGCAGGTGCCTATCCCCGGTGAACTCTCAATCTGCACCGGTATACACTCCCCAAAAAACAGTTTCAGCCTGTGTTCGATATTTAACAACCCATAATGGCTGCCCTGGCGGGATTTCGCCTTGTCCTCCTGGGTCATTCCCTCCCCGTCGTCTGTCACGCTTAAAGTGATGCGCCCGTCCTCCATCCATCCGTTCAAAATCACCATGCCGCGGCCGTCCGCCTTTTCATTGATGCCATGGATGATCGCATTTTCCAGAAACGGCTGCAGGGTGATCTTCGGAATAAGGCTGTCCAGAACATCTTCGTCCACCTCCACCTCATAGCAGATACGTCCCTTATACCGCCGTTTCTGGATCTCCATATATGCCTCACACATCTCCACCTCGTCCCGGATCGGCACAATATCCTTCCCCTTGCTTAAAGTCAGGCGATAAAAACGGGACATGGCCTGGACTACGCTGCGGATATTTTCCGACTCCCTCTTCTGTGACATCCAGTTTATCATGTCCAGGGTATTGTAGAGAAAATGGGGATTAATCTGGGACTGAAGCGCCCTCAGCTCCGCCTGTACCTTCTCCTGTCCCAGGGTATACTGCTCCTTCAAAAGCTCCTCCACTCTGTCCACCATTACATTGTAATTGCCGATAAGCTGCCCGATTTCATCCCGTGAGGACCCCTCTTCCATCTTGCAGATATTTCCTTTCTGAATCAGAAGCATCTGTTCTTTCAAAAGCTTCAGGCGGCCTGTTATGGATTTGGCCATAGTTGCCATTACCACCAGCATCATCAGACTCACGCCTACAAACATCAATCCCATATTGCCGTTCAGAACATTAATACTTTTACGCACATCCTGTTTCGGAATAACAGATACAAGATACACATTGGAGCCGTCGATGCGGCAGCTCCTGGCATAACATGAGATACCGTCCAGCATTATGCTGCGAAACTCCCTGTCATCCACATTCCGTTCTGGAATCGAAAGCCTGGACAGTTCCCCTTCCGGCAGATTACTTGCCAGCAGAGCGCCGTCTGCTGTCTCCAGATACAGCACTTGGCCCTCATAAGAATTCTGCAGCATATTTACCAGGTTCTTCTGTTCCATCATAATGGCCAGGATTCCTATTGTCTGGCTGTAGTCGTCCGGATTCCACAGTTCCCTTGCAATGGCAGCATACGAGCCGTTTTTTCCGCTTCCATCCAAAAGCACCCACAGAGGACGTCCGTTGTTCTCCTGAAGACTTCGGTACCACTGTGCCCCGTAGGCATCTGTCAGAGGACGGTAGCGATTGCTCTGGGTATTGACGACTGAATAATTATCTTCAATATAAAAGATAATGTTACTGGAATCCATCGTCATCTCCAGGCCATAGGCATAAGAATTAATATTTTCAAAAAGCATCAGCTGCTCCGCCACATCCATTTCCTTGTCGTCAAACCGAAACACAGGACTGGTTATATCATTCACCGCAAAAAGAGTGGAGATATTATGAAGCCTTGACAGCTTATCGCCTACAGCCTGGTATACCTGGCTATATCCCTGGTTCAAAGCATATATCAGCCTTTCTTCTGTCTGTGCCCTGACTATGAAAAAAGAAATTACCATCACCATACCCAACGGCAGAATTCCTCCCAGCACAATCAGCAGAAGGATTTTCCCTCTCAGAGAAGCATTTCGGAACCATTCCCTGATTTTCTCCATACCTGTTACCCTCTCAAATAACTTAGAAGCTCTTGATACACTTTTCCCGGTATTCCACAGGTGTCATTCCCATACTTTCCCGAAACACCTTTGCAAAATAATTGGCATTGGCATAACCGCATTTCTCGGCGATTTCTGTGATTTTCATATAATCCTGTTCCAGCAGTTTCCTTGCTCTCTCCAGACGATAGCTGCTCAAATACTGCTTCAAGGTCACCTTCATCTCCTGCTTGAACAGCACATTCATATACGCCGGGGAAAAGTGAAAATACTCCGCAATCCGGGCCGTACTCAAATTCTCTTCTCCGTAATGAGCTGCTATATAATCCAATACCCCCCGAATTACTCTGCTGTAGCCGGACAATGCTTCCTCACGCTCCTGAACACACCCCAATATTTTCTCCGTAAAATCCTGGATTTCCCGGAGACTGTCCATCCCCAGAATACGAGACTGGAGCTGCTCCTCCCCTCCCAATTGCGGCAGTCGTCCGCAGATTTCCGGATACTGTCGAAATACTGCGGTGAGCAGTGAAATCATCAGCGTGTACACCTGCTCCTTCTGGTAATACTTCCTGGAAACCAGGTCCCCGAACAGGCTCTGGAACCATTCGGACATCCTATTGGGTCCCTCCGGCAGCACCCGCAGAAATGCACCATAAATGCCGGGCTCCATGAATCGTTTCTGCAAAATAATCTCGTCTATTTCATACATCCTTTTATCCGGCTGATAAAAGGCACAGTTCATAGCAGCCCGGGCTGTCTTACAGCTGTTGTATATATTTCTGCAGTCCCCTGCCTCAATACCCACCGCCACCTTGCTCTCCGGCCATTTCTCCAGGATTCTCCAGTACAGCGGCGCCAGGCGATAATGGGCTTTCTCCGGATAGGACAAAATGATCTCAAAACAGGATTCCTCCTGCCAGACGCCGACCGCCCTGCACTCGATGCCGGAAACCAATTCCAGCACCTGTTCCAGTTCTCCTCCGGTATTTTTCCTGCTTCTGGGAAACTGCACTGCCACGCAGACGTAATCTCCTGTCATGGGAAAGCCCACTTCCCCTGCAAGCTTCTCCACGGTACGCTCATCGCTGTCCCTGTGCACCAACAGCTCGAACAGCTTCTGCTGTCGGAACTCCCGATTCACCTGATCTGCCTCCCTGGTCTTTCGTTCCCTGGCAATCTCATCCACCGCCCGCCTCAGGGCCTTTTTCACCTGTACCACATCTATGGGTTTTTCTATATAATCAATTACAGACAACCGTATGGCGCTTTTAAGATACTCCGTCTCCATATAACCGCTCATAAAGATCAGCTTGCTTCCGGGAATCAGCCTCACCATCTCCTCCGCAAAAGCAATCCCGTCTATCTTCGGCATACGAATATCCGACAGCACAATGTCCGGCCGGAACCATTTCACGATTTTCAGCGCTTCCTCCCCGTTTACCGCCTGCATAATCTCGTCGATTCCGAAGTCCTCCCAGTCTATCTCCTCCACCAACCCTTCTCTGGTGTAGTCCTCATCGTCTGCGATCAGTATCTTCATAAATTATCTCCCTTAAAACTATTTTAAGTTCCTATACCATTTCTGTAAAGCCACTTCTCTTACTCTATCTTATAATTCCTGTCTGTCCATAACAAGAAGAAAAAAACTGGAAATAGGGTAATTTTATATTCTGCTCCAAAAAAGGAAGTACCATGGTTTCCCATGATACTTCCTCTGTTCTGTTTTACCGCTCACGTTGCTGCAGCTTCTCCCGCACTTTACACTGCTGTCACATCTGAATCACTCTGTCAGCATATACTGCTTCTTCCTCACGGTGAGTAGTAAAAATAACGGTAGCCTTATTGCTTCTTATATATTTCATCAACTTTTCGGCATGTTCCCTGTCCAGGGACGCTGTAGGCTCATCCAGAAGAATGAGTTCCGCCTTGCTGTTAGAAAAGGTTCTGGCGGCATTCACTCTCTGCTGTTCCCCTCCTGAAAGCTGGGATACGGAAGAAATTTCACCATCCGAAAAATCAAAAACCCCGGTGGCATTTTTTAGGTTCTCCAGGCTTACCTCGCTGAAACTGCCCATTAAGATATTATCGTCAACGGTAGTTTCGTAAAGCTGAGACTCGGCGGGCATATAGGAAAAAATATTCTTTTCTCTAAAATAAGCTGCATCATTTATGGGGGATTTGCCAAATAATGTTATACTGCCGGATGTGGGAACATACATGCCCATAATACAGCGAAGCAATGTGGATTTTCCGCTGCCGTTTTCCCCCATTATCGCAATATGCTCCCCCTCTTGTATGTATAAATTGATATCCGAGAGAATTTTACTGCCTTCTGCTTCAAAGCATAATTTGTCGATGGCCAGGGCACAGCTATTGTCAGGATTTTGAGATTTTGTTTCTCTTTTCAGGCTGAACAGTTCCTTGCCATTGTCGATGGGTACGGTATTATAGGGGATATAGGCCGCCATCTGCTGAATATTTTGTGTTTGCTTTTCGGATTCTTCGATAATGCTTTTAACGGAAGCCAGATTTCCTCCTGATATGTTTACACTGCCGGGCAAAAATCCTAAAACAGGATAAATAAATCCGCTTACCAGTTCGCTGATGACTCTCTGCAGAGAAAGATAAAGATTATTCTGTTTCAGCTGTTCGGCCTGAACACGGAAAATATCCCTTCTGGTCTGGTCAAAACGGCTTCTTATCATGTTCTGCAGGCAGTTCATATTGATAAAATCGGCGTGATACATCAGTTCCTGGACGTTTTTATTTTTTTCAGCTTCAAAGCTTTGAAGCTGGGAGGCATATTTTTCAGATATGCCATTGATCTTTTTGCCTGCAAAAACGGTGATGCCGATATGGGCCAAAATAAAAAAGGAAACCGTATAGTGAACATTCACCGATAAAATCAACAGAACGCCCATTACGATCACACTGATCACAAGACTGATCAGCATAACCCATAAGGAGAGGGCGGAATCGGTAAATGCGGTAATGCTCTGGAGCAATTCTTCCTCATTATATTTTTCTTCCCTTTCACCGTAGGGCAACGCAAACAGATCCTGATACAAATCCGCCGAACCTCTGTAAATAAGGTTTGCACACATGACATTTCCATATACGTTTACCAGGTAATCCAATATAAGCATGAATAAAGCTGTCATAATCAAGCCTAGAATCATCCATGGAGTTACGCTCATACCGCTTTCTATCTGGCCCATCATAGATTGTATCATAAAGGGCACAGTCAATGGCAGCGCAAAGGATATGAAAGAAAACACCATCAGCAAAGCTGCAAATTTCAGCTTATGCTTTTTTAAAATAATGGCTGTGGATTTCAGTCTGTTCAGCATTTTCATTGTTTTTTTCCTCCCATATCCAGAATTTCTACACACCCCTGAGAATGATCATCAAAATCCGTATGTGAGGACATAATCAGTATCTGGGACTTTTCTTTGATCTGGGTAAGGATTTTTCCGAATATCTCCCTGCGTGAGTCAGGATCTACTGCGGAGAAGCTTTCATCAGAAATGATTACGTCATAATCTCCGTAAAAGGCTCTGGCCAGACAGATTCTCTGCTGTTCTCCTGAAGATAGATTCAGCATGGAAACAGGGGTATCCAGCCCTCTTTGCAATTTGGGAATAAGGTTTTTTAGTCCCGCCTGCTCCACTGCATCATTGAGCTTTTTTTCATGTGCATCTCGAAACATTGTAATATTTTCTTTTATTGTCCCTGAAATAAGCTGTGGTTGCTGGCTTAAATATAAAATTCTATCCCAAAAGGCGCTTTCTTTCAAGTCTTTCAGATTTTTACCGCTGCAGAGTATCGTTCCTCTATAACTTTTTAGTATATCCGCAAAAATTTTCAGCAACGTGGATTTCCCGCAGCCTGACGCTCCTTTTAAAATCAGACATTCCCCCGCTTTCAAATCTATCGTTATGTTTTCAAAGAGATCTTTTCCTTCTTCATAAGCAAAGCTCACATTTTGTGCTGAAATGGAAGTAATTTTGTCCATATCTTCAGCTCCGCAGGCAGCTTGGATCTGGGGAGTCAGCAAGGCGCTTATTCTGCTGTCCATGCCCTTAAGTTGCTGATACCCTGAAATACAGGCGGGAATTTGATACAGCGTATTGGTCAAAGATCCCACAGCCGCCAAAAGCACAATGAACTCGCTGATTTCAATGCTGCCCCTGGAAACCCCATATCCTCCGATGATCAGTATGGCACAGGTATTCAAAATAGTGTTTGCCGAACCTAATATTCTCTGTACGGTCATTGTGCCTAAAATTTTTGCCTGGTCAATTTTATAGTCGGCAATCTCTTTTTGATAGGGCTTCACCACCCTTTCACCGTTGAGTACATAGGCAGCTTCCCGGTTTCGTACCAGCTCCGCATTGTGATTATAAATTGCGCCCATATGAAAATAAAGCTTTTGATTCTGTTCCGGCAGCTTTCTTCCCCTGTAGGCGCTGATTGAAATGGCCGCCAGAGATAAAAAAAGGGTCAGGGCTAAAAGCCAGGGTTCAATCAGAATGACATAAATACTTGTCAAAATCACTGAAACAGCAGTTCCTATTATTTTTAATATCAATTCTGAAAGCTGCTCGGAATATGTAAAAATGTCATTGCGAATAATGGGCAGCATTTTTTCGGTATTTTCACTGTTTTTATAATTTGAGCTGAGCCAAACGTCCATGGCTTTATTCTCCAGAGATTCTATCATTCTTTGCTTTATTGTCAAAACCTTACTGTTTTGAATGCAGAGAAACAGCGCTGATAGAATTAAGCTGGCTGCAAATACTGCAAATATGCCCCATATTTTACCAACATTTTTTGTTAAAACACTATCCGCCAAAAGCCTTATGCACTCCAAATAAAAAATACCCAGACCTGCACCCAAACAGACGGCAATTCCCGCCATAAACAAACTGCCGACAGATTTTTTTAGAATATTTTTTGATTCGGTATTCATTTTTGTTCTTCCATCCTTTCTTCTGATAATCTAAAATCACTACTGCCCCTTAACTTATATTATACAGCTCAATCCGGTGCTGTCAATAATAGCCGGCGGATTTTCCTGTTACAGGTTCCTGTCGTAAAGACCCTCTTTGAAATAGATCTTCAGCACGCTGTCCTCGGTTGGAAATACGGTCTTTTTATCCCGCAAAAAAGCAATACCGACATTTTCCCGAAACACAGCAGTTGATGTATTTCCTGAAAAAATGTCGGTATCGTTTTGAAAGCCGGTAACAGGCTTTTCAATTTTTTTATCTTTCTGGATGCTTACTCTCTTGTAACCGGAACCCCCTCGGGTTCCAGCGTATTTTTCTTACAATCATACACATCCCTATTGGCTTTCCTCTTGGTTCCCGCTGAATTTTCTTTTCAGACACCATGCACCAAAGGCCAGAAACATCGCCAATACTGCTGTTACTGCAGCAGGCACCGGAATTCCTTCATTTTCTCCCAAAGCGTCCTGCGCACTGGTGTCATAGGTCTTGGGGCTGGTTCCTACGCCGCCCGCCGGGACAGATGTACCATCGCCACCGTCCACGGTACTGCCAGGATTCTCAGTGGTGCCGCTGCCGGGTGCCTCAGTTTCACCGGTTTCGTTCAGAACCACATAGATACTGAACCCGTCTGCTACAAACGTAACCGCCTTTCCGTCCTCCGTCAGTTCGCTGTATACCTCCTCCCCTTTACTGCTGCCGTCTGCAAAATGGTACACCCTGACAGGTTTGCTTTTGTCAATTTCTTCCGTAAGCTTCAGCGTAATAACCATGGGTACGTCAAATATCGCCTGCTCCTGCCATTCCGCTGATGGTACATCCTTCGGACCATAGTACAGTCCGAATTCATAAGCTGACGCTGCGCCTGTTCTCAGTCCGGAAGGCAGAGGCACTGTCTTGACCCGGATTTCTCCGTTCATATCCTGCGGCACATTGACTTCCTTATTTACGATTTCCGCTACCACAGCTGTCTCCTGCTCCTGCACTATAGCCACCTTTCTGCCGGTCAGATCCGATATTTTCTCCTCCATCTGCCTCATGATGTCCAATGCTTTATTTTTCAACAGTTCTGCGGCATTCTGTACCTTATCCGTTGGCTGCATGAACACATCCTTTACTGTATCCACAAGCTTTTCCACAGCCTCTGCCTTCTCTTCCGCACTGCTGGCGGCAGTCACATCCCGGACTGCTTCCAGTACATCCTGGAACAGCTGCTTCATCTGCTCACCGGATTGTGCAGGTTTCGGAGTTTCTGTGGGCTGTGGCTCCTGAGTTGCTCCGGGTTCTTCCGTCGGATTGGGTTCTTCCGTTGCTCCGGGTTCTTCCGTTGCTCCGGGTTCCTCTGTCGGTCCGGGTTCCTCTGTCGGTCCGGGTTCCTCCGTCGGTCCGGGTTCCTCTGTCGGTCCGGGTTCCTCCGTTGCTCCGGGTTCCTCTGTCGGT